>JBBPID010000149.1:0-4354 GCA_038040505.1 Acidobacteriota bacterium
CAAAATACTGGATCGACGGCAGCACAATCTCGGGCGCGAAGGGAAGGGAAGCGACCACGGCCCACGGCGCAAGCGTGCCGTCATCCGGCCCGCTGGGAACACCGCGCGCAATGTAGTCGTAGAACTTGCGAAACTTACCTCCGATCTTTTTGCGTGCCGGTCCGGGACCATCGCTCGCGGTCAAACCCCAAATGTATTCGCCATAGCCTTTGAAGCCTCGCGGATTGCGGATCGCATACTGTTGTTGAATGTAGGTGGCGCGGCGGCTGTTCTCGAAGTAGTCGATCTCATGTTTCCGCATGTAGTCGTCCTGTATGCCGCGAAAATCGATCCACATGTGCGAGAGCTGATGGATGAAGAGGGGGCTTGCGGAAACGAACTCCTGGCCATAAAGCTTCTTCCATTTGTAAGTCCTCGTCCATGCCCGGTAGCTCTTTGCAGGCAGCGGGTGCGTCGGCGAGGCAAGCCCGAGGACGTATAGAAGGAGAGCTTCGTTGTACCCGAGCCAACGATATTTGATGAATCCGGTTTCGGGTCTCCAACCATGCGTGACCGTATCGCCCCGGTTCTGCGCCCAACGCCAGTCGGCCCGGGCGTAGATAGCCCCGGCGAGCGTGCGAATTTCGCGCTCGTCTTTCGTGTCGCGATTGAAATATTCCGCGGCGGTCAGAGCTCCGGCTATCAGGAACGTCGAATCGATGGTTGACAGCTCGGAATCCCACGTCCGGCGTCCGGTCTTCAGGTCGAGGAAGTGATAGTAGAAACCTTTGTAGCCGGTGGCGTTCGGCTCGGGACCTTGTGGGCTATTCCAGAAGAAGCGCAGAGTCGTGAGGGTCCGCTTGATTGCGTCCTTGCGCGCGATGAATCCACGCTCAACGCCGACGGGATACGCGGCCAGGGCAAAGCCGGTCGGGGTGATGCTGCACGGCGATCCCCGGCGCGTGCTGTCCGGCACCAGGCCATTCTCCGGATTCGTTTCTTTCAGGAAATAGTCAAAGGTAAGACGCTGCAGCGTCTCGAGCTTTTTGTCAGGATAGGAATATGGTCTCGGCTTCACCGCAAGCGTGCAAACTCGGAGCGGGGTTCGAGGAAGTATTCTACACGTTGTAGGTGCGAAGGTTTAGTTCGACTGTGTTTCGTGTTCGTGCTGCTTCGTGAGACTTCGTGTCTTTTCGTGGATCGTGCGCTTAGGATTCGCAGTCATACGATCCACGAAATCACACTAAGCTAACACGAACACGACTAAGAGTTTTTGGTTGCAAAGCCACGGCGCGATGAGTCATTGGAACTATGATCTTTTTCATTTGACTCTCCACTTACAGTTCGTGGGACCTTCGCGTTTAGATGCGAACGGCCCCACAAAACCTTCTATCGTTTCCGGCCGACTCCAAGCCACTGCTATCTTGGAGAACTCGCCCGAATTGTTAGTTCCGTGCCGTGCGGCAGCTCGAGGTGGTCTTTGCCCGTGACGAAGACCGAGCCGGCTCCACCCGCGGCGCCAATGATGCCGCCGATTGCCGCGCCCTTGCCACCGCCAGTGACCGCGCCGATGATTGCGCCGACCGCGGTGCCGATGCCCGCGCGGGTGACAGTTTGCGCGGTCTGGTTGTCGCCTTGCGCGCTTCCTTCGTTGTCGACTTTGACCAGGTCGCCATTCGGCGCGCGGACATTCGTGAGAATGCCGGCAAACTTATGGGTCTGACCGCCACGCAGGCGGATCGTGTCGAATGTGAGCGACATTCCGGCTCGTCCGGTCAGCCGTCCACCCTGGCTAACGCTGCCGACAGTACCTTCGATAATCGCGCCTTCATATTGACCAGCCTGGGCCACGGTCATCGTGAATCGATCGCCCGGCTGTGCCTGCTTTGTGGTCAGGTCATTGTTCAGTATAGCCACTAAAGTTTCACCATCGCGTACGATGAACTCGCCGCCATTCGCACCGATGTTGCCCAAAGCCGGAGCTGAGCTGTCATAGATATTCCACTGGGCGACATCCGCGGTCCGTTCATAGATGCTGTTAACGACCACGGGTTGGTTCAGGCGCTCTGAGTAAATCTCGCGTCTGACGCGCAGCCGGCGGCCGTTTTCGATCGGCTCGAACGTGACGTTGAAATCATTTGCTCGGTCGCCGGTTGATCTTACGCTTAGCTGTTCTCCCTGCAATGTGGCAGTTACCCGGCTCGATCCGCCACTGGATAGTTGCTCCTGATGCTCGACGCCATCGGCTTCAAAGCTCGTTTGCCGGGCGCGTGACGAGGCGATCGTGATGGTCGAGCCAAGACGCTCAATCGCCAGCATGTTGGGCGACTCGAGTCGCGCCAGAATCCGATCAGTGATCCGTTGTCGTTCACTGCCGGAAAGGGTCCGCGTGGCGCGTTCCGCGACCTGACGGGTAGTGTCGCTGCGAGCCGAATTCAGGCGGAAGGTCCCGGTTAAGCGGCTGGTGGCGTTGACTTGCGGGGCAGGTCCCGTCTGCCAATTGGTGGAAAGGTTATAGGCGCCGGCCAGCGTATCCAGGTCCCGCCGCAAAGTTGACCAATCATTCTGGGCTCGCGTAGTAACCCGGTTGTTGCGCATGTAAGTGTCGATCGGAGTGGCCCGCACTAGCACGCGTTCCACATACTCGCCCACTGGCTGCCGGGCGTCGAATTGATTACGCAACTGATCGGTCGCGTTTTTGAGCCCCTGAACCGCGTCATTCATGTTGCCTTCGCCGGTTCTCTGCTCGTAGCGACTCCGGCCAAAAGCTAGTGTCAGACTTGAACGGAACGTGTCCTGGCCACTTTCGATCCGCTGAATCAACTTATTGAGCTCGTTTTCTGAAAATCGCCAGGATGGGCTTGAGCTGGCCAGCGGCAGAGTTTGTTGGTTCCACTGCCAGCTCACGCTATAAGCATTCGCCAGCGCGTTCAGATCGGTTCGAACCGATGCCCAATCGCTCTGGACCTGAGGGTTCAGGCGATTACGATTCATGAAACCATTCACGAGCCAGGCCTTTTGCAGGATGTTCTGAACATCGGCGGCCACCGCGAGGCGACGAGTGAACCGCTCCCGGAATTGATCGATGGCGCCCTGAAAAGCCGGCTCGAACGAGTTGATATCGTTTTGCGGACGCATTTCGTCGATGTGCGCGGAGATTAGCGACGTATTGAGATTAGCGCGAAATCTATTTGAGCTTTGTTCCAGTTGTTGAAGGATGCTGCTGACCTGACGGTCGACGACGCGGTTAGGCCTTCGCTGCGTCTGTGCGCTCACGCCGATTACTGTCAGCGCAAACAGGACCAGGACCGACATGATCCGTTTTGAATTCTTCATTTCTTCGTTTTCCTTTTCAGCTTTAAGAGCTGCTACCAAGGTTTTCCAAACACACGTCGCAAACGATGCTAATTGCACCGGAGAATCCTGGACTCGTTAGAAGACTGGGAAGCTATGGACGCGGAGATCAGATCTCTTATGAGCCCTCTTCGAGCAGAATTACAGACGGCTCAAGAAGAAGGTTGCTGACCCGATCCCAGATGTCGAAAGGTAATCTCTAAAGCAGAGCTGAGTGAGGTTATAGCATTCAACCGCGCAACCGGTCTGTGCGCTAACATACATACGCGGAGATGATAAGGATGATTATCCCAGCAGCCGATCGAACTCGTCTTTGACCACGCGGTAACACTCACAGACGGTTTCTTCCAGCTTGCTGCGGTCGAGGATTTGGATGTGGCCCCGCACATAACTAATCGCTCCGGCATCCTGCAGACGGCCGGCGGCCACCGTCACGCCTTCGCGGCGCACGCCCAGCATGTCGGCGATCAGTTCCTGCGTCATGATTAGTTCATTCACTTTCAGACGATCGTGGCTCAGCAAGAGCCAGCGGCAAAGTTGTTGCTCGACTGAGTGAAGACGGTTGCAGACAGCGGTCTGTGAGATCTGGGTAATTAGGGCCTGGGTGTAACGCAACAGTAACTGCTGGAATTTTCCACCCTGGGCAAACTCATCCTGCAGCACTTTAGCTTTCATCCTGAGGGCCCGGCCGGCGCTCTGTACCACCGCCCGGTTAGGCATGGTGCCGCCGCCCATGAAGAGGGCGATTCCCACAACCCCATCATTGCCGGTCAAGCCCATTTCGGCGCTGGAGCCATTTTCCATTGTGTAGAGCAAAGAGACGATTGAGTTGGTAGGAAAAAAGACGTAGTCCAATTGGCCGCCGAATTCGTAGACGACTTCGCCGAGAGAAAAAGTAACCTGCTCAAGGTGAGGCAGCAGCCGCTGGAAACCTTTTGAGGATAGAGAATCGAGGATCCAGTTCCCCACGGGTCTGATGATGGTGACTGACATAGGAATCAAGACCTCTAGCCCCATGAGG
>JBBPID010000078.1:0-24413 GCA_038040505.1 Acidobacteriota bacterium
CCTGGACGGCATCATCTGAGGTGAGTACGTCGTAACCCTTGTGCTCCAGAGCGGTGCGTACTAGATTCTGGAGCTCCTCGTTATCGTCAACCACTAGAATTCTTTGCACCATATATAGTTTGGGGGGCTCCAACTGTAAGATATTCTTTCGGCATGCACCGATCATATTCAATTCAATGGTTTGAGGATGAGTGCCTGTAAGTTGTTGAGTAGTTTGGAGGCGGCGATCGGAATCGAACCGATGAATAAAGGTTTTGCAGACCTCTGCCTTACCACTTGGCTACGCCGCCTTAAGGGAAAAGGCAAAAGGTAAAGGGAAAAGGTAAAACCGAATGAGTTTTTCCTTTTTCCTTTTGCCTTTTGAAGTTGGAGCGGGAGACGAGATTTGAACTCGCGACCCTCGCCTTGGCAAGGCGATGCTCTACCACTGAGCTACTCCCGCTTGGTCACGCGACAATCGATTCTAATGATTACAGAAAGGTTGTCAAGGCAACAAATCTTAGGAGCAATGTCTTGATTTAACGGCGTATAGAGTACCAACTTTAGTTGGGCCTTTCTCTTCGCTGGAACGAGCCCGACTAAAGTCGGTACTCTTAACACCGCTTATCAAACGCCCGCGCTCGATCTGAGCCCGTGGCTTTTCCTTTAGCTTACGAACCGATCCACGAAAACACACGAAACAGCACTAACAAAACCGTTTCGTGTTGGTGCGTGGATCGTTCTGCTGACTAAGCGGTCGGTCAACCTCGGCGACAAGGGCGTTTGAATCAGACTTACCCAATCACGGCTGTGGCAAGGGCTGTTTCAAAACATTGGCAATCAGCTCGTTCAAGCCGATGTCCGATGCCGCGTGCCGAAACTTGTAGAGTTCCGTCAACCTGGTCATCCATTGCGTCTTGGCATTCTGTTGCTGCGGATCGTTTCCGGCCAGGGCCACCGCCCGCGCATAGGCGTCGATGATCCTGTCGAGCACCTTGTTCACGTTCTCCAGGGCAGCTTTACTTTCCGGCGACTCCGGCTGACTACCAAAGCGCTTACTGAAGTCTTCAGACAATCGCTTGTAAGGTCCGTTTTGATAAGCCAGCGCCAGATAGTAGTAAGTGGCCGGGGCTGTCTTACGATCGCTGTCGCGTTGCGCGGCTTTGATCAGCTGGCCGATCGCGGCTTCCGGAGCAGTCTTTAATTGATAGAATCCGAGCGCGTAATACAGGGAAGCCAGCACATCCTCTTTGTTCTTGAACGGGCTCCAGGTGTCCGGCGCGCGGCCCGACTCGATTAACTGAATCGCCTTAGTGGCGTAGGTGATTGCTTCCGCATTGAAGCTTTCGTTTCGGGTCTCCGTGCTGGCGATGAATGCGCTATAGCCCAAAGGGATCAGCACCTTCACATTATCAGGATTGTCGGCCAGGACCTGTTTGGCCTGAGTGTAAGCCTCGGCAAATTTCTTTTGGGTAATTGCCTGCAGCAGGCGCGCTTCACGATCTTCACGCTCGGCGGCCAGGCGACGGACGCGTTCGTCTTCTTCGTAAGCGGCGATCCAGGCTTTCAAATAGCGCGTGTACTGGTCGTCTTCCTTGTTATAGCGAGCCATGTAATCCCTGGCGGCCTGGTAGGCAGCGGTGGGATTCGGCTCGCGGTTATCAACAAATCTCTTGTAGGTAGTGACCTTGAATTCGTCGTCAGTCTCCTGAACGGATGTGCCGGTCCGGGGCTGGGCCTGGATGCGGCTGACGGTGCAAATCCCCAGTGCCAGCACGAAAAGTATGGCCAGTGTTACGCGATATTTCATCAAAACCTGAATTCCTCCAAAAGTTAGTCGCCGTCTTGGATGCCAATGAACTTAGAAACGTTTAACCAGAGCTGAATTTTAGCAGAGAGTGGGGCAGGTATAATAACCAAGCCGGACCAGCATCAGCGATTTGGTGAGAAGGAGTCACGGCAACCGCGAAGCGGTTGAGGCACAGAGCCCAGGGTTGCCGCTTCGGCTACCCTGGTAACGACCCAATCATCCAATCGCAACCCTGTCAGGGTTGCGGTCGATTTCGAGATTGGCTACCCAACGTAGCCTTCGGCAACGTTGGGCTGGAGGTCGAAACCGCTTCGCGGTTGTGATTCTGAAAATTCAGTTAGATAGGAACTGCCCGGGTCGGTAAGTCTAATTCGGTACGCGAAGCACCGCTTCTTTACACGGTCACTGACGTTTCCACCGGCGTCGGCAGATCGACTATTTCCCAGGCGGCGCGGTTACGTAGCAGGGACGACATCAGGGCGGCGTGAAGCAAGTGTCCACTGCGTTCGGCTTTCACTTTCCCCAGCAGAGTCATACCCAGCAACGCGAGGTCGCCAATGATGTCCAAAATCTTGTGACGAACGAATTCATCAGTAAAGCGCAAGCCCGTTTCGTTCAACATGCCGTGCTTCGTTAGCACGATGGCGTTGTCCAAAGATCCCCCGCGGATGAGGTTTGCTCTACGAAGCGCTTCGACCTCTTCAATAAATCCAAAGGTCCGCGCCGAAGCGATGTCTCGCGCGAAGGAACCATTATCCAGAATGATCGATCGGTGCTGCACTCCAATTAGCGGGTGAGGGAAGTCAATGGTGCAGTCAATCTCGTACGCATCGGCCGGTTCGAGCGTGATGCTGCGATTGCCGGAAGCTATCGACACTTTCTCTCTCACCTGCAGGGCGCGGCGCGCCAGCGGCTGTTCGGCGAGGCCCGCACTCTCAATCATGTCGGCAAAAGCTTCCGACGAACCGTCCATGATCGGAACTTCGAGGTTGTCGACTTCTATGTAAGCGTTATCGACGCCGCATCCGCGCAGGGCCGACAACAGGTGCTCGACCGTTGAAAGCATCACGCCAGTCCTCATCAGTGTGGTGGCGTAGCTGCAGTGAGCGACTGACTCGACATTGGCCGGAATTTCAAAGCCGCCGAGGTCCGTTCTGAGAAAGACATAACCCGTGTCTGGTGGAGCCGGCAGCAGGCGCACAGTCACCGGCACCGCAGTGTGCAAGCCGATGCCGCTGGCTTCAACGGTAGCGCCGAGCGTCGTCTGCCTGGTGTTTGGAGTTTCGGATGTTTTCATTCGCGCGGATTCGTTGACGACGAGATTAGTGCAAACCTCATGCCCTGTATAACCAACAAAAAACGCTTTCGAGACCCGGGTATCTGTGGCGCGCAGGCAACGATGCGCGAAGATAATTGCGGCAGAGCTGCCACGCGGGTCAGCCGGCGCAAAGAGATCGCTTGCGTTCCAGCCAACAGCTTGCGTTACTGAGTGCGCCTCCTTATGATCAAAAACATAATGCCACAAAAAGAGTCCCTGGCCGGGACTAAGCCAGCGGAACGGGTCTTTCTCATCGACTCGATGTCACACATCTTTCGCGCTTTTTTCGCGCCGCTGGCTAATCGGGCCGCGCCCCTCTCGAATTCCAAAGGTCAGGTCACCCAGGCCGTTTATATCTTCACCAACATGCTGCGGAAACTGATCCAGGACGAGCAGCCCAAATACATTGCGGCGGTTTTCGAGTCGAAAGAAAGAACTTTTCGACACGAAAGCTTTGCCGGGTACAAAGCTAATCGCGAGCAGATGCCTGACGATCTGGCCAGCCAACTGCCTTACATTAGGCGTCTTTGCGAAGCCTATAACGTGCCGATGATTAGCGTCTCGGGGTACGAAGCCGACGATGTGATTGGCGCCCTGGCGGTGCAGGCCGCGGCGCAAAACCTGCAGGCGGTGGTCGTTTCCAACGACAAAGACATGTGCCAGTTGGTGCGCGATCCGCTGATCATTTGCATGAGACAAAATTCGCAGGTCGTTAAGCGAAAAGAGCCGGTGCCGCCGATTGAATGGTGCGACGAAGCCTGGGTGGAAAAGAAATTTGGCGTGCCTGCCAACAAATTGGTCGACTTGCTTGGTTTGATGGGCGACTCGATCGACAACATTCCCGGCGCGCCGGGTGTCGGACCGAAAGGCGCCGTCCAACTTATTCAGGAGTACGGCTCGATCGAAGGAGCGCTCGAACACTGGGAAGAAATCAAACACAAAAAGTATCGCGAGTCGCTGCGCGACAATGCCGAGTTGATCCGAAAATCGCGCGAGCTGGCTGAGATCAGGACCGACGTCGATGTCCATCTTGATCTGAACGAGCTGGAGAGGCGCCCGCCCGATCGGGCGGCAGCATACGAACTGTTTCGCGAGCTTGAATTTACCAACCTGAAGAATGAATTTGCTGATGGCGCGGTCGCTGCACGTGTTGAAGGGAAGCGCACCTACTCCCTCGTCCGCACCCGGACCGAGCTCGAAGCCTTAACCCAAAAGTTGTGGGAAGCAGAAAGTGTCGGGCTCTCGCTGACGAACTCAACCGCGCCTGGCGCCGGTCAACAACAAGGGGCAGGCGATGGGCATGGAGCGAAAGGCGTCGCGTTTTCTTTAGGTGCGGGTGAAGCGGCTTTCATCGATCTCGATGGTTTTGACGAAGGCCGCGATGCCGCAGTCGAAGGAATTCGCGAACTGCTGAGCAACGGGTTGCTGGAAAAGACTGTCCACGATCTCAAGAGAGCGACAGCATTGTTGGCGCCGCTGGGGATTGAATTAGCAGGCGTCGCCGACGACACGTTGCTGGCGGCTTATGTGCTTGATCCGACCCGCAGCAAATACGAGCTGGCCGATCTGGCCCGTGAGAGTATTGGGGTGGAAAGCGGTGGCCCGCCGTACGAAGGTTGGTCTGAATTGTCCTGGCAGGCTGCCGAGGTTGCCGATCTGACTGGCCGGGTTGCCCGCGTCCTGCGCCGGCGAATTGACGAAAAGGACCTCGGCGCCATCTATCGTGAGATCGAGTTGCCGCTGGCCCCTCTGCTTTACCGGATGGAACGGGCCGGCATCCGTCTGGACACGGAAGTCCTGGCGGAATTGTCGCTTCATTTGGGAAAAGAACTGTCACGGCTGACCGGCAAGATCTGTGAGATCGCGGGTCGCGAATTCAATATTAATTCTCCCAAGCAAGTCGGCGAGTGTTTTGAAGCTCTGAACATCATTTCCGGCCGCAAGACATCAACCGGTCGCGTCTCGACGAGCAAAGCCGTGTTGGAAGAGTTGGCGCAGACTCACGAACTGCCGCGGCTCATCATTGAATATCGCGAGCTGGAAAAACTGAAGAGTGTTTACACCGACGCCCTGCCCCATCAGGTGGCTGCGGATGGGCGAATCCATGGCCAACTGAATCAAACGGTGGCGGCGACCGGCAGGTTATCGGCGAGCGAACCGAACCTGCAAAACATTCCCATCCGCACTGAACTGGGCCGTCGCATTCGCCGCGCCTTTGTCGCCGAGCCGGGTCATAAACTGATTTCGGCGGATTATTCGCAGCTTGAATTGCGGCTGCTGGCGCATATTACTCGGGATGAAGTTATGCTGGACGCTTTTCAGGCGGGCGATGACATTCATGACCGGACCGCGCGACTTGTCTTTAATGCGAAGAGCGCCGATGAGCTAAAAGAGGCCCGCCGGTTTGCGAAGATCGTCAACTTTGCGATTGCCTATGCCATCGAACCCTGGGGTTTGTCTCAGCGAGTCGGCATTAGCCGGCAGGAAGCGCGCAAAGTAATCGACGATTATTACACGACGTACAAAGGCGTGCGGCGTTATATGGAAGAGATTCCGGCGCAGGCGCGCGAACATGGATATGTCCGTTCATTGTACGGCAGGATTCGCCCGCTGCCCGGCATCAACGATCGGAACGCGAACATTCGTCGGGCGGCCGAACGTGAAGGCATCAACATGCCGATTCAAGGCACGGCCAGCGACATCGTCAAAATCGCGATGCTGCACACTGAAGACTCGTTTCGCCGAGAAGGGCTCGACGCTAAGATGCTGATGCAGGTTCATGACGAATTGCTGGTCGAGTGTCCCACTGATCAAGCTGAGCGGGTGGCGAAGACGTTGAAGCGGGAAATGGAGGCTGCTGTTGTTCTCGACGTGCCCTTGATTGCTGAGACAGGCATCGGCGATAACTGGATGGACGCGAAGCATTAGCTGGAAATTGAAAATTGAAGAGTGAAAATTGCAAATTGCAAAGTGCGCCTCGGGCAGACCGGTTGAGAATTGAGGTGGAGGAACTAATCATTGACGTCCGATGAGTTGGTTGAGCGGCTTATTAACTTTGCCGCTCGCGTCGGAAAGGTCGTCGACGCTCTGCCGGACACGCGAATGGGCCGGCACATCGGAGGTCAGTTAGTGCGCAGTGGGACATCGCCTGCGCCAAATTACGAGGAAGCGTGCGCAGCTGAAAGCCGGGCGGATTTTGTCCACAAGCTCAGTATTAGTTTGAAAGAGTTGCGCGAATCCCGATGTTGGATTCGTTTGATTATTAAGACGGAAATGCTTACCGAGCATCGAATGGGCGAATTGCTTGATGAATGCAATCAGCTTTGTAACATCATTGCCCAGTCAATTGTCACGGCAAAGACCCGAAGCGGAAAGAAATGAAAATTTGCAGTTTCCAATTCGCAATTTTCAGTTTTCAATGTTCTTTCTGCGATAGCTTGTTTAAGTTCCCGTGGTCACTTTTATTTAATGGCACGTAAATCTAAACCAACCGAGCCGCCCGACGGCGAAGTCGTCTATCGGCGGTTGCCGGTTGCGGATGAGAAATCCGATAGCCCAGCCGACCGAGAGAGGCGCCTGGATCCCGCGCTGGCGCCGCTGCTGGCCGGGTTCGCGCTCTTGCTGCTGCTTATTCTGGTGCTTGGTAACTTAAGCGTGCGCAAGCTGGAAGATACCAGCCGTGAAGCGTTGCAGCTTCAAAATAGTCACGCGGCCCGCGCCTCTTTGCTTTTAGAACTCCGCGTAGCCTTAACGCGTGTCGATAACGAAGCGCGCGACCGGATGGAGGCAAGAGCGCGGCGTGAGCTGACGCCTCCTTTTGACCTGCGTTTGAATACTGCCCGCGGGAAAGTCGAGGAGCTCTTGCCGCGCATCGATCATGCCCCGCTCGCGGAAATGCCAGAATGGAAGCAGCTTCGTGATGACCTGGCGGCCTATGCGGCAATCACCAGAAACGCCGATCGCTATTCGCAGGAAGGCTTCGCAAAATTCCGAGACGTTGACGCGGAACTGAACAAAATCATCGTGGACACAGCCGCCGAACAGGAGTTGATTTATGCGCGGGCTGAAGCGATGCAAAAGGCGGCCACCCGATCGATTCGAACCTGGAACGTGTTTGCGCTGGTAGCCGGGCTTTTGGTCGCCGTGGCCACGATCTGGCAGGTGCAGCGGCGATTTCGCCAGACGCGGCAAAGCACCGAAGCGGCGCGTCGCGAGCGCGAGTTCAGCAATCAGATGCTGGAGGGAATGGTCAGCGCGATCGCGGCCATCGACCGGCACGATCGAATTCGCAGCGCGAACACTGCCTTCCTTCGCATTTTTCCCAGAGCGGGGATTGGATCTTCAATTCACGACCGGGTAGCGTTGCCGGAAGGAGTCAGACTTTTGGAAGCGGCGACCGCCTCACGTGTTGAGTCGGCTACATACCGGGGACGTTGGAATCTAACCGAAGATGGCGCGGCGGGAACCTTCGATGTCTATTCGTCACCGCTGGAAATCGACGGCGAGAATGGCCAGATCCTCACGCTCGTGGACGTAACCGAGGCAGCGAAATCGGAAGCGGCGCTGCGCCGCAGCGAATCACTGGCGGCGGTTGGTCAGGCCGCGGCGCAGCTGGCTCATGAGATCAAGAATCCGCTGGGAAGCATTCGCCTGGGCGTCGAGATGCTCCGCGAACACGTGTCTTCAGAAGATGCGGTGAGAACCATTGGCCTGGTAGAGCGCGGTATTTCTCACCTCAACAAGTTAGTCGTCGATGTCACTCAGTTTTCCCGGCGGCGGCAACTCGATCGCGCTGATGCGGATTTGCATCAATTGATCGATTCCAGTCTCGAACTTGTCACCGATCGAGTGCAGGCAAAAGAGACGCCGATTGAAAAGAGATTGGCGCCGGAAACGATTCGGGGCGCCTGGGATGACGAGCAGTTGCGTGAAGTGTTTGTGAATCTGCTGGCGAACGCTATTGAGGCAAGCGAGCCAAAATCGCCCGTCAGAATTTCCACCGAACTACTCGATTCCAATTCAGGCCGGATGCTGGCCGGGAGCGGACGCAGAGGCGCCGGCCTGGTGAGAATCTCGATCACTGACTTCGGATCCGGCATGGACAGCAAAACCCAGGCACGTCTTTTCGAGCCCTTCTTCACCACCAAGAAACGCGGCACCGGTCTCGGCCTTTCGATCGTCAGACAGATTATCGATCTCCATAACGGAACGATTGAGGTCGAGAGCGCGCGCGGGACGGGGACGACGTTTCGGATTGAGTTGCCGGTGGGGGTGCGCTAGCCCATCGTTGCAGAAGCCGGACCGTGGGTGGGACAGATCCAGAGCCTTAAACACCATAGCCCACACCGGCCAATCAATGAATCTCGCGCAAGAGCAATATCGGAATGGCCCAGCCATGACTACTGGTGAGTATGGAAATTAGGGTCTTTATCGTCTTCTGATGAAAAGGTCAATCAGATCCGTTCGGCTGCTTCCTGCGGCTTCACCGTAATATTCTTCGAACGTAGCAATCGAACCAGACCGGGCGCCGAGCCTTTCGGCTTTGAGAGAAACTTGCGCTCGGTGTAGTGCACGTCAACCTTTGAATCCTTGCGCGCCTGTGAGAAGTAAGCAGCGAGCTGGGCTGCTTCGATAATAGTGCGATGAGGGATCTCTTTGCGCGTGGAGTTGCGCACGACGACATGCGAGCCGCCATAATCGGCCGCGTGCAACCATAGATCGTTTGGCTTTGCCACTTTGAAAGTCAGATGATCGTTGTCACGAGCCGCTCGTCCCACCAGAATTTCGAAGCCGTCCGAAGAAAGGTAACGTCGCGTGCCGGGAATCTTTTTCTCTTCCTTTTTCTTTGAGCCGCCGGCTGATGGAGTTCGTGCCGCGCCGCCGGCTATGAACGTCGCAAGCGCCGCCTCGTCGCGCTCGGCAACAAGCTTTTCCAAAAGAACCAGCTTTGCTTCCAATTTGGCTACGTCGCTCCTCGCCGCTTCGAGCCGTGACCCGATGTGTTCCACAGCGCGTTTCGAGCGAGAGTAAAGCGCAAAGCGCCGCGCCGCCTCTTCCTGAAGGGTCAGGTTCTCGTCGATTTCCACGTCGATTGACGGGGCATCCGCGGCGAAATAATCAATTAGCTTCACCCGATTTCCCGTTCGCCTGGCTGTAGTTAAGTTTGCCAGCAAGAGATCCCCCAGCCGCTTGTTTGCTTCTCGATCAGCGTGGCTCTCAAGATCATTTTGCAATTGCTGAAGCAGCTTCTTTTGCTGCGTGATTTTTTTGCGTAATTTGCTACGAGCAGTGCCGGCCTGAAGATCAAAGTCCTGCAGCGAGAGCAGGGAAGTGTAGTGAGCGTCAGCTGCTTCGGAGGGCGAATCAAACTTTCCGCTGCGAATTGTTTTAAGCAATTCACTTTCGCTGGCCTGAGTTTGACGCGTAGTGCGCGCGCCCGGTGGTTCATAAGCGTTGCCCACCTGCTGACCCGGGACGTCGGTTGCGCGCGCCCGTTGCCGGACAATTCCCGATTCATCGATCAGAAAAAGGTTTGCGGAACGTCCCGTCAATTGAGCTACCAGGGTCCAATCACTTTCTTTGCCTGATTCATCGATGCCTTCGAAGTGAATACGAACAACCCGATCACCAGCATCTTTCTTCACTGAACGGGCAGTCGTGTGCGACAGATCTCTCCTCAGCGCCAGGGCGAGTTGAGAGAGCGGCGCGCTTAGCTTTTCCAGATCTTTAGTTCGACGATTTACCAGATGCAGTCGAGACAGGGCTGGATCGATACTGATGAAGAGGTAGGGATGGTCGCGCAAATGAAAGTCGATGGCCCACGACAACGGACCCAGTTGAAAGATCCTTCCCGGAGCCCGGCCAACCAGCAAAGACTCGAGTTCAGCGGTCACCGCCCTTATGGATTGGTCGTCCATGTTCAGCCAGCAGAAGGTAGCACAATTAAGGATCGAGTTAAGGCGCAGCGCGGCCAGCCGGAAAATGTAAAAGGCGAAAGCGCAGGGGCCTTCGCCTTGGTTGAGTTTCAAAGAGAGTAACCGGTTAGCTTCGAATCACGACCGTCTTGGAAAAGCGATCGTGAATGGCGCGGCCGTCTGGGTCGATGGCTGCGAACATTAGGCCCAGCCCGGCGGGAATCAGCGAAAAGAGATAACCGAAAGCACGTTTGAACGCCTGGCCGCCGGTTGGAATCATACCGGTGCGGATATCAATCGTTCGCAAGCTGAGCATTCGCATGCCGACGGTTCGCCCGGTCAGCGCGATCGAAATCGTATGATAGGCGATGATAGTTGCCACTGCGATTCCGCTCAACAAACCAATCACCCTGGGGTCCGTCCACCGGCCATCCGTGAATTCGATTACAGCTGCAACCGGCGAGATCATCAACACTACCAAAAGAAGATCCAGGAATCCGGCGCTTGTTCTTCTACCGAGTCCGGCGTAGTTACTGCGATCCGATTCGATGGCCGGAATCGAAAGATAACTTTCCAGATAAGACAGCGAGATGTCGTCAACGTTGTCCGAGATCACGCGCACAGGTTTTCTGGTTGGCTCAGGTTCAGGTTCGGGCCTGGCGGGAGCGACGACCGTAAGTTTGTGCTTCGTTTCAGGAACCGGCGCCGCAGTCGGTTCCGGTCCATAGATAACCTCAGGTTTGGGCTCGAAAGCCGGAGCCGTGGCCGTCGCCGTAAATCCTCCCGATAGATGATCGACGCGGCGCGCTCGCTCGAGGCGCTCGAGTACCTTTGAGACGATCGGATTCATCAAAGGCTGTTCGAGATCGGGAACGAGTTCCAGCTGCGCTGAAGGCAGCACGGCTGAAACAGCGCCCGCTTCCTGCGCCGCCGCTGCCTCTTCAGCAGCCTCACGCGCCTTGCGCTCCTGAACTTCCCGGACGCGCTGGCTCAATTGTTTTCGCCATTCAGGTACAGGCCGCGCGTGCGGAAATTCGATCAGCGTCGAGGGCTGGGGTCTAACCTCTGCCAAATCCTCTTCGAGTGGCGAATCGAGCACGTGATCGCCTCCCGTGCTCGCGGCCAGGTCGTCGTTAATCGAGCTTTCGATAGACGAAGACGGAGAAACTTCCTGGATCATGGATTGTGATCGGGACAAGGGGCAGGTATTAGAGTTTTCGTCGTGCGCGACGCCACAAGAGCAAGGCTGCATGAGCCAAGGATCTCCGTCAGCCAGCAAAACAGGTCATGGGACGGGCAAGAACCCTCGAGAACCCAGACCCCGTTGCGCAGTCAGGCGGGATGGTATCAGACATTACTTTAAGTCGTCAACGAGAAAATATAGCAGGACTTGAGGTTGAGGATAGCCCGCAGTTACGATGAACGGCCGCGTCTGAGGGTTGACAGGCCGGCGGTGGTACAGCTAGAGAGGCTGCCGGCCCGCGAAACCGGCTTCGACGTCGTGCCACCATTCGAGGTGATCGCCTTCATCGGCTTTCCAGCAAAGGAGCACCACGCGGCCATCGCGCATTGAAGGGAAATCGATTAATCCCTGGGTGTAATCTTTTAGCTGAACGCCCAGACTTTCCAACTGCCCCGCGCTCGAGGACAACGCCAGCAGGAGGCGAGCGTACTGACCGCCCTGAACCATGCCGCCGCCCCCGGTTTCAGCGCCTTCTGAGGCTTGCTTAGCCGCGACTTCGAACGTGGCGAGGCGGCGATGCGATCGCTGTATTGACTTTACGATCGGTCGCACGCTGGCTAGTAAGGTATTCGCTTCTTCTACAGTGAAAAGCTTCATTTCAGGTGAAAGGTCGCGCTTGATTTCGCTGATGCGCGTGATTCCTTCTCCGGCAACGAAGCTTATTCTACTGTTTTGCGAAGAGCGATGCTACTGGTTGGCTGACGCCTGATCGTTTTCGTCCCTCGGCATGAAGTAGCCGCGCCGCGAACTCACTTCCAGCTTTCGGGTTTTCCCTTTAGCATCCTGGGCTTTCACTTTGAGTGACAGTTCGTGCATGCGGCCATCATCCTTTTCGGATTCGCTCAGCGCAAATCCCAGACTGTAGCGCGCGGTGAGATTGCCGATGATCTTGGCGAGCCCGGCGCCATAGTCTTTGGTGCGGTTCACCCGAATCGCTTCGCCGCCGCTCTGTTGAGCGAGATGTTTGGCGCTGCCGTAGAGACTGACACCGATCCAGCCGGCGATAGGTTTCCCGATCGGCAGCAGGAACTTGAAAAGAGTCCTCAGGTCGACAGTAAGCGAGCTGAAAATCGTATTCGAGCGAATCAGGATTTTTTCCGTCGCGTCACGATCTTCATAAAAGATTGGCGCGATGCCGTCTGAGACCCATACGATCGCCGTCTGCGAATTCGGCCGATCCTGCGCGGCCGCCCGAGTGGCGTCACGAACGGCGGCCGCCATGTCGTAAACGTCATTCACCTGGACGGTAACGTTGCCGCTGCTGTTTACCCGTTTGAGATTTACCGATCCATCCTTCATCACGGTGCGGGTTACGGTAGAGCCATTCTTGCCTTTGATAATTTCGGTCTCCACGATGTCTTCCGGCTTAGGCTCGTTCTGATTGGCCTCGGGCGGTGGCGTTTTGGATTTATCGTCACCAACATTCGTGGTGATGGTCATGCCGCCTTGGTTTTCCTTCTGGGCTTGTTCCGTGGTCTTTTGCACTTCATCCCGGGTCGGAATGCCCTCAGTTTCACCGTCCACAAACTTTGGCACGCGCGCCAACGCGGCCGCGAGTTGGTTCGGATCGTTTGTGAAGCGGGTCAGCCACACGCGCTTTTCGTCTTCGCCAATATTCATTGCCATGATGGCGATTTCGTCACCCGAAGGCAGCTTCGCCAGCTCATCGGACATGGCTTTGAGAATTTCAGACCGTTTGAGAAATCTTCCGGCGCCATCCTCACGACAGTCCAAAATTATGATCATTGCGAGTGGCTTGCGCGCCTGGCCTTCGCGCGTGAAATAAGAAATTGTGCGTGGCTTGCCGTCGTCAAGCAGTTCGAAGTTCTCTGCCTGGAGATCCGAAATCGGAATGCCGGTCTTCTTGTCTTTCACAAGCGCGTCCATAAAAACGACGCGGGTGCGCACGCGAATCGTGTCGGCAATTTCCTGCGCCTGGGCGGACGGCGCTATGACGAGTCCAACTAAGAGCGCTGCGGAAACCAGCAGGGCCCGTCGATTGAGTTTGCGGCCTGGCGCCGTAAAGTGAGATTTGTTTGATGAGATCATGATGTTGGCTCCAATAATTTCCTAGTTGTCGATAATCGTCGCGTCTTCAGTTACCGCTTTTCCCATCCCCTCGGGATCTTTCATGAGTTCGGCCAGGACCTCAGGCGTGACCGTGGCCTCGACTACGACGGCTTCGTGTCGCTCTATGGTCACGACCAGAAGGGAAAATTTGCTGCCCGCTTCCCGAAGATAGATGTAAGTATGCTCTTCACTCTTCGGCGCCAGCGTTTGCACGAGCGGCGACCATTCCGCGATCAGTGTGTTGTTTAAAGCTCCTTTGAAACTGGCTATCTGGCCGCGCGAATCAAAGTCCTGATCTTCAAAGAACGCCACCCGCACGCTGCCGGCTTCGGCCAGTTTCTTGTATGTCCCGCCTTTAATTCGCGCCGCGGTGCGCACAGCTTTCATTCCGGCCCGGGCCAGCAGCGGAATGTTCTGGTGCTTGACGCGATAGAACTTCTCGATCGTTTTTACCGCATCGTTAAAGCCGTCGCCGCGGGCAAAAACGCTCGGGAGGCGCGCGCCGAGAGCGATCGCAATGAGCAAACCAGCAATGGTGAGCTTTGTCTTCATCGGCAGCCGCCTAGTCTTGATCTTTCTTCTTGGTCTTGTCCTTTTCGATTCCCAGGTCCGGGACGCCGAACTGGCCTTCCAGCTTGCTGAGCTTTTCGAGGTCGATTGGTCCGACAATGTTCACGACGGTGAATTCCTTCGGATCGATACTGACCACCGCCAGCCCGTTAATGAGATCGCCGGCGAGGTTCAGATAGACCTCCACATTGTCGCCGCCTTTCTTGCTCTTGACGCTGAGGATCTTGCTCCAGTTAGCTCCGCGCAACTGGGACATCACCGAATCGACCTCGGCGGAGGTAAACTCGCCCTCTTTTTCGAAAGTGAAGCTCTTGACATAAATGCCCTTCACTCCTTTGAGCACCTCTCTGATTTGCGCGTCGTCGGGGTCTTTGCCGGAAAAGAATTTGGCGGTCGTCTGCATCAGCCGTTCGTCAATTCTGACGTCCATCGTTTCACTCGCCTTGTTGGTGAGTGAATCGAGCTGATCCAATTGCAGCTTGGCGCCCTGGGCCCTGGTGGTCACGGCCGTGCCGAGCAGCAGCAGCAGAACGACTGGTGCAAGTTTCCCCAAAGTTCGGAAGAGTGCTTTCATAGTTTTATTCATCCTATCTTGCGTTGATTGCGAATTGTATTTGACTGGGGCGAGCCCTGCGTTCTTCGTTGCGCCACATTAAGTTTGGCACTGACCAGACGCAACGCCGTCAGCAATTGTTGTTTCTCAGCCAGCTCCTCCGGGGTCAGCTCTGGCTGCCGGGTGTCTTTGCGAATCGAAGGGACTCGATTACCCGCGACGAGATTTCGATTTGCCGCTCTGGGTTTTCGTTTGTGCTCAGGCCGGTACGAAGCCACTTCTTCGTTGCCGGTTTTGTCCTCGGCGTTCTTCGACGGTCCCTTCTCGACTCCTTTTTGCACTTCGGGAGACTTCTGCTCCGCTGTTTGAGGCGGCGCGCTGGTCGTCCGATTGAAAAAGATCCAAAGGCCCATGACCACGGCGAAGAGAGCGATGACCGCCGCAATAGCGAACGGCTGAAAGTATCGGCGCTGACCTCCGATTTGAAGGTCGTCCGGAATTTGCAGCGGCCGCGGCTGGTATTTCAGGGTCCCGAGAATCTCTTCGAGCTTTTGCAGCTCGGTGTCCGGTTCACCTGAACGATCCCAAAGATAATCTTCTTTCATGTCTTTCATCTTTCCGCTCCCACTTACCGCGCGACTCCCATCTTCTCGCGCAACTGCTTCATCCCGCGATGTAGATTCACGCGGACTGACGCGGGTGTCAGCCCAGTGCGCGCGGCTATCTCCGGACCGGTCATGCCTTCGACAAATCTCAGCACCAGTGTTTCGCGATAGGCTTCCGGCAAACGGCGAATCAAAGCCAGAATCTCTTTCGCAGTTCCGGTTGGTGGCTTCTCGATCGCCATCTGTTCTGTTACCTCAACCGTTTCTCGCGACTTCCGGTAAAAGTCCATCGCGCGATTGCGGGCGATCATCGCGATCCAGGGTCCAAAGGCGGCGGCGTCGCGCAGCGTGTGCAACTTTCGCAAAGCGTGCAAAAAGATGTCCTGCACCAGGTCGTCGACTTCGCCGCGCGGCACGCGCGCCAGCAGGATTCCATGCACCATCGGCGAATACATTTCATATAAGCCCGCAAACCTGTCTCGCCCTCCGGCGAGCACGGTTCTGACCAGTTGCGCAGTTGGCGGCTCGGCCACGTCAGACGCGACGGGGGGCGGCGTCTCAAAACCTGGAGTCATGAGCAGCATCTCTGCGGTTGCTTCTGCCTCTAATATCATTGCGTCTTCTGAGAATTCTGTGGCTGAGACTTCAATCTGTGATCGGAAGTGCTGACGCAGATTCGAGTCTGCCTTTTTTCCTTCTGACATGGCTAAGACGGGAACCGCGGAGAGAGCGTTAACAGCCTGGGTTGATAATCTGCGTCTGGCCGAAGCCGGACTTGGCCGGGAGACCAGCTAAACGGGCTTATCAGAGGGAGAAGCCGCCGTTTCTGCTGGTTCTGTAGGTACGTCGGCAGTTCGGATTAGTTTCGTACGCCAGATAATCAAGGTCGACACCACCAGGGCGATCGTGCAGGCCGCGCCGCCTTCAATTCCATAAGCGCCGCCCGTGAGCCACTCGGGTCCCGAGTTGACTGCCCGCAGCAGGGGCGCCGGCGTCAGCCGGTCGATGCCGCTGACCGGGAGCCCGAGCAGAGACGCCTGCGCCCAGTTCCATGACCAGTGCAGGCCGAGTGGCAACCAGAGGCTGCGGGTGCGAATATAGGCGACCGCCAGCCACAGACCCGCCAACGCGGTGTTAACAAAAGTAAAGCCCGGCACTGCGTTTGGGTTATTGAGATGAGCCACGGCAAAAGGCACTGAAGTAAGCAGCACGCCCAACCAGACGAGATTGGCCCGGGTAAATGTCTGCAGAGGATAGCCACGGAAGAGTATTTCTTCGGCGGCGGCAGCGAACACGAAAACCAAAAGTGATCCGGCCAGCGTTGCGGCAATCGACCGCGGTCCTGCGTTGCCAAAACTAAAGTGAATACCGCGCGTAAGGCTGGTTAGCAACGCTGCGAAAAAGAGTGCGGCGGCGCCCAGCACCGATCCTATTCCAAGGTTCCTGAGCCAATCGCGCTGAGGCAAACATCCCAATGCCCGGAAAGGCAACTCTTCGAGAAGTGCGCCGCAGGCCCAGCCCGCCAGGCCTGCCGAAATTAGGATCGCTCCGTGACCGGCGACGAACCCCCAGTTGCTGGCCGCAAGTTCGGAAGCCGGACGATGCAACAGGACGGCGAGGCCGAGGCGCAGTAACACTTCAACTATCTGCGCGCACACAAAGAACGAGATGGCGAAGATGACCAGTCGCCAGCCGCTGCGTAGGTGCCGCTTGTCATCGAGGAAAAAGTTGTAAGCTTCCATGAGAGCGGCAGCATTCTAACATTGCCAATCGGTGATGGTGTTGTGTCAGAACCGGGAGCGGTAGCGACCGGATCACGAACTCATCTGGAGTGGTATGATCCCGTCGCTACTGCTCTGGGTTCTGTACCGAGGGGAAACACCAAGAGTTGCGGCTTTGCCGCAGCACACTGCGGTAAGCCTGTGGCTTACGGGCTAACGGTGTTCAGATGAGGCTGCGCCTCAGCAGCGACAACAGTCCTGGTATGCTAAACTTTCCGCCACTTGAATCAGCTTGCAACTTCCCGTGAATAACGCCGAAAACCAGGGTGACTACGAACGTCCGAGGACATCGCGCCGGGGGGTTGTGCTGCTTCTGATCGGCATCGTGGCGATTCTGCTGGCCATCATCGTCGCCCAGCAACTCTTTAATCTGGGCGCGGTGGTGCCGCCCGAAACCGGCTCGGACACTCTGCTGCTTTACGCGCTTTCATCGCTCAATTTTGCCGCCTTCATTGTTTTCAGTTTCATCCTGCTGAGAAACCTTTTAAAGCTGCGTCGGGAACGCCGCGAACGCCAGCTTGGATCCAAAATTCAGACCCGTCTGCTCGTTTACTTCATCGGCTTGAGTCTGCTTCCGATCACGGCGATGGCCGTCTTCTCGTACCTGTTTCTAAATCGATCGATCGAAAAGTGGATGGGCCGTCTGCCTGAGAATGTGGTCGAGCGCGTGCGCGAGCAGCAGCGGGAGAATCTGGCGGCGCAAAACCGCAACCTCCGTGAGACGGCGACGCTGCTGGCGACCGTGGTTAAGGCGAGGCCTCAAACCGAATGGCAGACCACGCTCGATCAATTGGCTTCAACCAAAGAATTGTCCGCGATTGAAATTGTTTCAGAGACTGGCGACGTGGTCGTGCACAGCGAGGCCCCAATTCCTGAGGCTCACCGCGCTGAATTGAACGCACTTTTGCAACGCGGGCGAGGCACTGAAGCGTTATCGGCGGAAACCCTGGCTGACGGAAAGGGATTCGATCTGACTTCAGTGCCGCTGACTGCCGGCCTCCGTCTGGTGTTGGTGCCGCCGCGACTGGGCGACACTGATGTCAACGATACGCTCGCCGGCTCGCAGACTGAGTACCAGCACCTGGTGCAGCGGCAGCGCAAGGTGCGCCTGTTGGGAATCTCGACCCTGGGATTAATGACCTTACTATTGCTGTTCGCCTCGACCTGGGTAGCGATCCATCTCGCTCGCGGTTTTGCAGCGCCGATCAGATCTCTGGCCGAAGCTTCAAAAGAAGTCGCCCGAGGCAATCTCTCGTATCGCGTCAAAACGATTGCTGACGACGAGTTGGCTTTGCTGGCCGACTCGTTCAATCAGATGACGTCTGAGCTGGATGAAAACCGGCGCCATATTGAATCGGGCGCCGCCACTCTTAAAGAAAAAAATCTGGCTCTGGAAGAACGCCGTGACTATATCGAAACGGTGCTTGAGTCGCTTTCCACCGGGGTCGTGTCGCTGGACGAGAACGATTGCGTCACGACCATCAACACCGCCGCCGTCTCAATGTTGAAGTTGAGCGAACCTCCGCCCGGGTGGGCCAAGCTGGCCAGCCTTCTAGGAAGCGACGATCGAGCCGTGGTTGAGAGGTTGTTGCGGCGGGCCCGGCGGGCTGGTCGCGCGGCCGAGCAGAGTCAGTTGATGCGCGGTTCAGCGGCCGGAGCGATTCCGGTGGCGTTGACGGCAACGGCCCTGCGCGGGGCCTCGAACGGAGGCAGCGATCGGCGCGGCGTCGTGTTGGTGATGGAAGATTTATCCGAATTGCTGGCGGCTCAACGCGCCGCGGCCTGGAGTGAAGTGGCCCGTCGAATCGCTCATGAAATCAAAAATCCGCTAACCCCAATTCAACTTTCAGCAGAACGAATAGCGCGGAACTTTCGCGTGCGACTGAACGGTGCAACCGATGCGAAAGAGAACGAGGCCGCCCAGGAGGGCGAACGGTTTGTTCCCCACGAAGTAGAGAACTCAAAAGGACTAAACGGCGACGCCCAAACGAATGGCAACAGTGAAAACGATTTGAGTGAAGTTTCGCGTGAAGAGTTAACTAAGGTAGTGGAAGAGTGCACGACCTCGATAACTCGCGAAGTCGCCGGGCTGAAAGCCCTCGTCGATGAATTCTCGCGCTTTGCGCGAATGCCGTCTCCGCGGCTTGAGCCGGGCGATCTGAATGAAGTGATTCGACAAGCCGAGCAACTCTATCGCGGACGGCTCGACGGGGTTGAATTACGTTTGGATCTCGCCGAGACCTTACCGCCGGCCCACCTGGATACGGAACAACTCAAGAGGGTCTTTGTAAATCTGACCGACAACGCACTCGAGGCCTTGGCTGAGGTTCAGAACGAGCGGGTCGTTACCATCACCACGCGGCATAATGCCGCGCACGACTTGCTTATCGCTACGGTCGAAGATACTGGTGAAGGAATCCCACCCGGAGACTTCAAGCGGCTGTTTCAGCCTTATTTTTCGACGCGCGGCCGAGGCACTGGGCTCGGTTTGGCGATAGTCGCCCGCATAGTGACCGAACACGGTGGGCGTGTTTTTGCGGAAGCAAACACACCCCAGGGGGCCCGGTTTGTGGTTGAGTTGCCGGTTGGTAGTTAGTCGTCAAAAAGAATATAGGCCATATAGGACCTATTCGACCTATGTTGAATGAATGTCAGAATCAATCCTGATCGTTGATGACGAGCGCGGCATTCGCGAAACCCTCAGCGCCGTGCTGCGCGACGAGGGCTTTGCCGCCGATGCCGTGGACAGCGGGGAAGAGTGTCTCAAGGCGGTCGGCCGTCGTGCCTACGGTTGCGTGCTGCTGGACGTCTGGCTGCCGGGTATCAATGGTCTGGAAACGCTGCGCCAGATGCGTGAAGCCGACTGCGATGCAGCCGTGGTGATCATCTCGGGCCACGGCAATGTGGAAACCGCCGTGCGCGCCACCAAACTCGGCGCTTTCGATTTCATCGAAAAGCCGCTGTCAATCGAAAAGACCGTGCTCACGGTCCGCAACGCTCTGCGACAGCGGCAACTCGAGCGTGTGAACGAAGAGCTGTCAGCCGAGCTGAAGGAAGAGTACGCGATGGTCGGCGAGTCCGTCGCGATGCGAGCCCTGCGCAAGCAAATCAGCGTCGTCGCGCCGACTGATGGACGGGTTCTGATCTCCGGCGAATCCGGCGCCGGCAAGGAATTAGTGGCGCGCGCGATTCATGCCCAGTCGCGCCGGGCGGCGGCGCCGTTTGTCGAGGTTAATTCCGCGGCGATCCCGGAAGAGCTAATCGAGTCAGAACTCTTTGGCCACGTGAAAGGCGCTTTCACCGGCGCAACCGCCGCCAAGAAAGGAAAATTCGAAATCGCGGATGGCGCGACTCTGTTTCTCGATGAAGTTTCGGACATGAGTCCGAATGTGCAGGCTAAGGTTTTGCGCGTGCTCGAAGAGCAGAGATTCGAGTCGGTCGGCAGTAACGCCCCGATCAGCGTCGACGTGCGGGTGATCGCGGCAACCAACAAGCGTCTGGATGAAGAGATCGAGAAGGGAACTTTTCGCAGCGATCTTTTCTTTCGACTAAACGTCATTCCGTTTGAAGTGCCGCCCCTGCGTGAGCGTCTGGAAGACGTGCCTTTGCTCGTCGATCATTTCAATCAACGGTTCGCCGGAGCTTATGGCAAAAAGCCCAAACGTTTTGACGCCAAAGCCATTGAAGCGATGCAGAATTATTCCTGGCCCGGCAACGTTCGCGAACTGCGTAATACAGTCGAGCGGGTGATGATCATGCATCAAACGCACCGAGTTAGTCTCAAAGACCTGCCGGCTTTTGGTGAAGCCGAACCGCCGGCATCCTCGTATCGGTTTCCTTCCTTCAAAGAGGCCAGCGATGCCTATCATCGGGAATTCATTCAGCGCAAGCTGGATGAAGCCGGCGGGAATGTCTCGCGGGCGGCTGAACTGATGGGCATAGATCGCAGCCACCTCTATCGCCGCATGCGGGCGCTGGGGATCAATGCCAGAGGGTGAGCGGGAAGAATACGACCAATTAGGACGGATACGACCTATCGGATCTATCATGGTAGAATCCCCCTCGAGGCATTATGGATTACACCACTAGAGAATTACTTAAGCGCTACGCAAAACTCGCGACGGGGCAGCCTTTTGCGCCGGTTTTGCTCAATATCCTGGTTACATCTGTGTGCGATATGCGTTGCACGCACTGTTTCTTTACGGACGAGCTCGACGATCGCCCGCGCAAGAAATTGCAGATGAAGACGCACGAGATCGATCGGATCGCCCAAACGCTGGGCGGCAACCTCGGCGTGCTGATTTTGGCGGGCGGCGAGCCTTTCACGCGCAAGGACCTGCCGGAGATCGTCAACTCGTTTTATCGGCACAACAATCTCGAGTCGGTTTATCTGATGTCGAATGGGCAGATTCAGAAACGAATCTTTCCTGACGTAACGCGAATCCTGGAAGAGTGTCCGAACCTCAACGTCACGGTGGCGATGGGGATTGATGGCCTGCAGGAACAGCACGACAAGATTCGGCAGAAACCCGGGTCCTGGCAGATCGCAATTGAAACCGCGCGCGAGCTGAAGGCGATGAAGCAGCAATATCCGCGTCTGGATCTGCAAACCTGCACCTGTTTCATGCATTCGAACCAGGATACGATTTTCGACTGGTACGATTTTCTGAAGCACGATCTGAAGCCAGACAAAGTTAACTTCAATTACATTCGGCCCCCTTCCGCGGATCCGATTGAGCTGGACATCGATCAGACGCGTTACGCGCGGTTGGCGCAAATGATAGACGACGACTCGCGTCACGCGGCAATCAAAAACAACTACGGCGGTCACGCCGGGTTTTTCAAAGCCGCGATCGACATCTACATGCACGGCCTGATCACCAAGACGCAAGAAACACAACAATCTCAGTTAACTTGTTATGCCGGAACGGCCGGCGCCGTGATTTATGACGAGGGCACGCTGTCGTCGTGCGAAAACCTGGCGCCGATCGGCAACCTCCGCGATCACGACTGGAATTTCCAGGGGTTATGGTTGTCAGACGCGATGAAGGCGCGCCGTAAACACGCGGCGGACGGTTGCTTCTGCACACATGAATCGAACTGTTACTACCCGTCATTGCCGTTCAACCCGAAACATTTGATTCAAATCAAGAAGCTGGAGCGCGAAATGAAGAAGGCCCGAAGGGATTTTGAAAAGCAGGCTGAACCGCAGCCGGATGGGATTAGGGTCAGGGCCTAAATAGATGAATCCCAATGCTCCAAAAATCCTGATCATTTCTTCTGACACCGGTGGCGGGCACCGCTCGGCCGCGGCGGCGATTGTCGCCGGGCTGGAGAGTTTTGTGAAAGGCGAATCCTACGCGATTCGGACTGTTCGCGCCGTGGAAGAATCGCATCATCTCGCGGCGAAACTGGTCGCCCTTTACAACTGGCTGTTGCGTAACAAACAGCATTGGATGAAGTATTACTATTGGTTCATCAACCGCGTTCGTCCGGACACGCGCGAGTTCTTTTACAAGCGGACGGTCGGTTATGTCGCCGGCCAGTTTCAAAAATGGTGTCCGCACATTGTGGTCAGCGTCCATCCCCTAACGCAACACATGTTCGCGCGCGTGCTGAAGGAACTCGGTTTGGCGGATAAGATTCCGTTGGTAACGGTCGTAACCGATCCTTACTACGGCTTCTGGAAAGGCTGGGCCTGTGATGATGTGACCTTGTATCTGGTAGCGAGCGAGGAAGCCCGCCGGCAGTTAATTGACTATGGCATCTCGCCGGCGCGGATCAAGATTTCGGGGATGCCGGTGCATCCGAAGTTTTCTTTCCCTGACGATCAAGCGGCGCGAGTGGCCCGCACAGCGTTGGGCCTCGATCCCGAAAAATTTACTGTCTTTCTTAACGCGGGCTGGGAAGGGGGCGGCAACATTCCCCACATCTTTCGTGAGCTGGTGCGCGGCCAATTGGACGTCCAGGCGATCTTCCTTGCCGGCCGTAACGAAATGTTAAAGAGCGAGGCCGAGGCGATCGCGGCCGACGCGAAGTTCCCCATCAAGGTAATCGGCTATTCAGACGAAGTCGAGCAACTGCTGCGGGCCGCCAATGTGATGATCTCAAAGCTGGGCGGGTTGAGCACGTTCGAAGCCCTCGCTTGCCGAGTTCCAATCATCGCCGACGGGACGACCGCCCCAATGCCGCAGGAAGCCGGCACGGTAAATTTAATCGTGAAAGGCGGGGCCGCGGTCCTCTTGCAGCACGCGACTGACATTGTCCCGGTCGTACATCGGATGATCGAAGACTCGAAGCACTACGCGGCCTTGCGCGCCGCCACCATCACCCTGGCCATTCCGAATGCGACGCGACGCATCGTTGAAGAAATCACGTCGCTGATTCCCGCGCCGGAAGAAGATTTGGCGGCGCCCGCGCAGCTCACGAAGACAGCTGCCTGAGAACGGCGATCTGACCCTCGTCTTGACTGGCATACCGCCTTCGCGTTTTAATCCTCCATTCAAAAGCTCTTATCCTGGCGATTTGCGTTTAACCAGAAGTCTTCTCCTGGGAATAAAGAATGAGTCTGTTACTTGAAGGAAAGCGTGCTTTTCTTACCGGTGGCACGCGCGGTATAGGTGCGGCGCTATGCGAGGTGTTCGCCCGCGAAGGCGCTGACGTCGCCTTTAACTTTAATTCGCGCGAAGACCTGGCCGCCGAAGTCGTCAGTAAGATCGAGGCGCTGGGACGCCGCGCGCGCTCGTTCCAGGTTTCTGTCACCGATCGCTTCGGCATGAAGCACCTGGTCCGCGAGCTGGTGCAGGAATGGGGCGGCCTCGACATTTTAGTTAACAACGCGGCCATTAATCGCGGCGACAACTTTGCCACTACGACGGATCGGGCCTGGGACGAAGTCATCAACACGAACGTTGGCAGTTTGTTCGCGGTCACCAAGCCAATTTACAAGCAGATGATTCGGCAACGCGCCGGCACCATCCTGAACATTACCTCGATTGGCGCGATTCGAGCCTTGCCTACCGCGGTTCACTACGCCACCTCAAAAGCCGCGATGATTGGATTCACCAAGTGTCTCTCGCGCGAAGCCGGCACCTTCGGAATCAAAGTCAACGCAATCGCCGCAGGAATCTTCGACACCGACCTGGCCCAGTCTCTGCCTGAGCGCTGGCTGCAAATGCATGACTTTTGGACCTCGATGGGCCGCCTCGGCCGTCCGGAAGAATTGGCTGAGTACGCGGCGTTCATGGTCAGCGACCGCAATTCTTTCATGAACGGCGAAGTTGTCATCGTCGATGGCGGCGCCGTTACCTAATCAAAACAGTTGTTCCTCTCCCTCTCCCATTGGGAGAGGGTTGGGGTGAGGGCTTAGGTCCGACGCGACCGCCATTGATTTTTTGTCTTTGAATGCCACTCGCCTCTCACGAAGCACAAACAAAAAAATAGAAGTAGGCGCGTAGGCCCTCATCCCCAGCCCTTCTCCCAGGAGGGAGAAGGGAGAAAAGTTCATCACTTTGGTGGCTTCAGTTTCTCAACCTCATCGAGTCTTTTCTCTAAAGCCCTAATTCGTTTC
>JBBPID010000079.1:0-23582 GCA_038040505.1 Acidobacteriota bacterium
CCCTCCCCCAGCCCCTCCCAAAGGGAGGGGAGTATTCCGACCTTGATCAGAGCTTCCTTTAGTTTGTCGCTAATCTTAAACAAAATCTTTGCGGGCGAAAACGACAAACTAAAGTTTGTCGGACGCTGCCTTAGCGCGTTCCTTCTCGATCAAAACCCGCCGCAGAATTTTGCCCGAGAGTGATTTGGGGATCTGTTCGATAAACTCGAGCTGACGGATCTTTTTGTGTGGCGCCACGCGCTCGGCGACAAAATCCATGATCGCGTCCGCGCCGGCTTCGCCTTTCAGGACGACGAAAGCTTTCGGAACTTCTCCGGCTTCATCATCGTGACAAGGAATCACCGCAGCATCGGCGACGGCCGGATGAGTGAGCAGGATTGCTTCCAATTCGGCCGGGGCTACCTGAAATCCTTTGTACTTGATCAGTTCCTTGACGCGGTCGACGATGTAGAAGTGACCATCTTCGTCCGCATAGCCAATGTCGCCCGTGTGCAGCCAGTTGTCCGAGTCAATCGTCCCGGCGGTCGCTTCGGCGTTATTCAAATAGCCTCTCATGATCTGCGGACCACGCACACAGACTTCACCTTCCTGATGAGTGCCGAGCTCCTCGCCGCTGGCCGGATCAACCAACTTGCATTCGGTGTTGGGCGCCGGCGGACCTACCGAGCCATGCTTCATCTTGGCCGGATCGGCCGGACTGCTGTGGGTCACCGGGCTGGTTTCCGTCATTCCGTATCCCTGGCGAATGCTGCACCCGATGCGCTGAATACAGGCTCGCGAGAGTTCTTCTCCGAGAGGCGCGGCGCCGGAGAAAATAATCTTCAGGCTCGACAGATCATACTTTTCAATCACCGGGTTCTTGGCGAGTTGCAGCACGATGGGCGGCACAATGTGCGAGAGAGTCACGCGATACTTCTGAATCAAGCTCAGAAACTGTTCCAGGTCAAAGCGCGGCATCATCACAATCGTCGCGCCCAGATGCAAACCCATGTTGAGCACAACCACGAGGCCGTAGATGTGAAAGAGCGGGAGCACGCACAGTAGCGTATCGTCCTGCTCAAAATATTCGAGCCCATCCATCTGCCGCAGGTTCGCGATCAGATTGTAGTGAGTGAGCATCACGCCTTTGGGAAGGCCGGTCGTGCCGCTCGAGTACGGCAGGGCCACCAGATCTTCGCGCGGGTTGATTACAACTTTAGGAACGTCGCCATCACTTTCCAATAGGGAAGCGAAGTGCGTGGCCCCCTCAACCTCGCCAAAGACGAACAGCTCTTCAATGTTTGCTTTAGCAGCGGCGGCCTGGGCCTTCTCCAGAAACATAGGCGCGGTGAGCAGCAACTTTGCTCCGGCGTCTCGTAACTGATGGGCAGCTTCGTCAGCCGTGTAGAGCGGATTCAGGGTCGTGTTGATGCCGCCCAGCATGGCCACTGCGTGAAAGGCGACGGCGTATTCCGGGCAGTTCGTGCTGAAGATGCCGAAGACGTCGCCTTTGCGAAAGCCGCGACGGTGCAGACTCGCCGCCACGCGCCGCACCGCGCCAAAGAATTCGGCATAGGTCATCGTCCGGCCTGACAGACCATCGATCAATGCCGGCTTATCCAGCACCTGGGATTTCGATTCGAAAATAAAGTCGGTGAGCGAAACTTCTGGAATCGTAACGTCGGGGTATGGTCCGCGAAAGATCATTCTCGTGCGTGGCACAGGCCGGGCCTGTGGATTTTAGGTAGCACAGACGAAGTCCGTGGGTTCAATTGAATTCCAAAGAGCGGCCAGTGTACACGATTCTGCTGACCAAAAGGCAGCAAAGTTGTATATTGACCCAACCTTTTTGACCGTCATGGTTGAGGCTCGCCCAAAACCGCTCAACGTCTTTTGCTTCGCCACCTTTTTCAAGGGCGGCGATTTTATGCGCGAATGCCACGCGCGGGACTGTCGCGTCACGCTCATTACCAAAGAAAAGATGCTGGGCGAAGACTGGCCTCGCGACGTACTCGACGATCTCTTCGCCGTTCCCAACGATGCGCCGGTGGAGCTGTTTCTCGATTTGATCAGTCATCTTGCGACCGCTGAGAAGCCGGACCGCATCGTTGCTCTGGAAGAATTCGACGTGGTGATCGCATCGCTCGCGCGCGAACATCTTTGCGTCCCGGGCATGAACAGTGTCAATGCCAAGACCTTTCGCGACAAACTGTCGATGAGCGTGAAGGCGCGCGATTCGGGGATCAAGGTGCCGGAGTTTGTGCCCGCCTTTAATCAGGAGGAGATTCGCGAGTATCTCAAGCGAGTTCCGCCGCCCTGGGTACTTAAACCCCGTTCGGACGTGTCCGCGATTGGGATTCGCAAGATGGACTCCGAAGACCAGGTGTGGCCACTGCTTGAAGAGATGAACCAGCGTGAGGCTCTGCGCGAGCGAGCGTCCTATTATCTAATCTCCCAGTTTATTCGCGGCGAAGTTTTTCACGCCGATTCCCTGGTTGAGAACGGCCGGGTGGTTTTTGCCGGCGTGAACAAGTATGGACGCCCGCCGTTAATCGTGGCACACGGCGGAGGCGCGTATGTCTCGCAGACAATTAAGTATGGCTCTGAGGATCAGCGCCGGCTGCTGGACATCAATCGCCGCCTGATCAGAGCGATGGGCATGAAGACCGGCGCGACGCACGCTGAATTCATTAAGAGCGAAGCGGACGGCGAATTCTACTTCCTGGAAATCGCCGCGCGCGTCGGTGGCGCGTACATCGCAGATGTGCTGGAGGCGGCGTCGGGAATCAATCTCTGGCGCGAATGGGCGCGCCTGGAAGTAGACGGCGTCAACCCGCGCAAGCGTCTGCGGCCGCGAAAAGAATACGCGGGCATCATCCTTTCACTGGCGCGGCAAGAGCGTCCCGACACCTCGGCTTATGATGATCCCGAAATCGTCTATCGCGTGAAGAAGAAAAATCACGTTGGTTTGATTGTTCGTTCGAAGAAACGCGAGCGCGTCACCGAGTTATTGAATTCCTACGCGCAGCGCTTTGCAGATGATTTTGTCGCGGTGCTGCCGCCGATGGAAAGGCCGGAATAAATTTGGAGTGCGCCGACTCTGGCGGCGCTTTGGATCTTAACTAAGCATCAAAAGCGGGGTCGCGCTGCGCTTGCCGCCGCACTCCAAAAAAGGTCTCGAGTCCCCAATGTACAAACCAAAACCACATCATGAATGCGAAATGCCCGCGCACGCTCGGTTGAACGTGTTGGCGCTGAACGGCTCGCTAAAGCACCGGCCTGACATTTCCAACACCGAGGAATTGACGAACGAAGTCATCGCCAACATGGGGACCACTTGCCAGGTCGATTCTGAAGTAATTCGTCTCTCCGACACGATGCTTCCGGTTGGACTCGGCTTTCGCGAATCCGAGAATGATCATTGGCCCGAGTTCGTCGACAAGATCAAAGCCGCCGACGTCGTCATCTTTACCACCCCGGTGTGGTGGGGCGGGCGCTCGAGTCTAATGCAACGAGTCATCGAACGCTTTGATGCCCTCGACGAGGAATATCACGCTTCGGGGCGCAGCGCTCTCTACAACAAAGTCGCCGGCATCGTGGTCACCGGCAGTGAGGACGGCGCGCTCTCGACGATGGGATCGATCATGATGGTCTTAACCTGGATGGGATTTACTCTGCCGCCTGAATGCGCCGCCTACTGGGTCGGTGAAGTTGGGTTTCCACCCGCCGATGACCGCGAAAAACGTCTCCGCAACAATGCCACCAGGAATATGGCCAAGAACATGGCGCGCAATCTCGTCTACTACGCGCAGTTGTTGAAACAGCATCCGCTGACGATGAAGGCTTAGTTTGTCTATTCCAACTAACTGGTACGAAGATTTTTTCCACGGCTTGTCGCTCGACCTGTGGCGGAAGGCCATTCCGCCTGAGCAAACGAAACTCGATGCTGATTTTCTGGTCGAGGCACTTAAATGCGCGCCCGGTTCTCATCTGCTTGACGTGCCGTGCGGAAATGGCCGGCTGTCTTTGGAACTGGCTAGCCGTGGCTATCAGTTGACGGGTGTAGATATCTCGGACGAGTTCATCGAAGAGGCTAAAGCATCGACGCATGCGGGCGGGACGCCCGTGCCACAATTTTTTCTCGGCGATATGCGACGCATCGAAGGCCGTGGAATCTATGACGGAGCATATTGTTTCGGAAACAGCTTTGGCTTTCTCGCCTACGCCGACATGGAAACTTTTCTTAACGGAGTCGCGCGCGCGCTAAAACCCGGAACCCGATTCGTGGTGGAAACGGGCATGGCCGCTGAATCAATTATTCCTAAGTTCGAAGCGCACGCCTCGCATCAGATCCAGGATATCCTAGTGACGATCAATGAAGAGTATTTGGCGGCCGAAAGCTGCGTCGACTCGGAATACATTTTTGAGCGCGCTGGCGAAAAAGAAGTCCGCAAGGCCAAGCACTGGATTTACACAGCTGCGGAAATTCAGCGCATGCTGGTGCGCGCCGGCTTTTCGACCCTGGATGTTTACGGGACGCTCACGCGCGAGCCGTATGTGCTGGGTGCGGATGAGTTGTTTGTAGTGTCAGAAGTACGAGCGTAAGAGAGGGCGAGTCTTTGAGTTTCTTCGTGTAGTTTAGTGTGATTTCGTGGATCGTATGGCTGCAAAGGCCCAAGCACACGATCCACCAAATCACACGAAGCAACACGAACCAATGTTTCGTAAGTGTTGAGTCATGCGAATCCAGACCACTTCCTTACGGTCGGGCCTTTCACACTCTCTTCAACGGCCAGATATCCACAGCGATCTCTTCCGCATAATGCGCCAGGGGCTTTTCCTCAGGCTCAGCAACTCCCGCCGCCTTAATCATCGTCGACTCGCGAGAATTCAGTGCTGCTTGCCGCAGCGGCCACGGCTCGTGAAAGATTCGAGAGCGATAGAGTTGTCTGCGATGCAACGAGTACAAACAATAGCGTTCAGTGAGAAAGAACTCGATTGAGCCGGGAGACGATTGCGGCAGCGGCTCGCCGATAGTCCAGCTCGACTTTAGTTCTGCCCGCGGATGATCCCGTAACCGCTCAGCCGTTGCCACGCCGGGAATGTCTGCGGTTTCGTCTATGAAGAACTCGCCGTAAGTAAGCTCGTCGGTCCGTCGCGAAGAATACTCAATCGTATTTCCGTTTTGGGTCAGGCCCATTTCCGCGTTGAAGTACGGCAAATGATAGAAAGTGCGCGCACCCCAGACAGCGAGGCTGTTTGCCGCATCCAGCGAGAAAAACCAAACTCCGGGCACTCCTTGAAAATGAACGTAAGTCCGCACGTTGAGCTCATGAAAGGCGCTGGTGCCGGGGACAGGCGGCAGAAAAGAGGCGCGGATTCCCCACATGGTGAACGGAATCTCTCCAATCCAGGCCGAACCCTCAAACGTGTCGATGGTCAGCTGCGAAGGAACCAGCGGCCGGAGGAGCTCCGGATCGATCCGCCAGTGCAGGAACAAGAGCTTGCCCCAGTTTTGATACATCAAGGGTAAGCCGGTGGGCCGCGCGCGCAGAGAGAGACGATCTGAATTGGAAGGCTCGTTACTCAATTTCTTAAATAGCGAATGAGACTGGAGCGCGTTTATGGTGCGAGGGCAGGATCGTCTGGGCCGGCTGGATGATCTGCGTTGACCCGGATCACACCATCAGCTGATTCAAGATAGAAATGGTTCTTGCCAGAAGAGCTGCTCTCTGGGTCAGCGTTCAGCTTGTACGACGACGCCTGACTCGCGGTCTTTGGCACTAACTTCAGAGTGAAGACGTACCCGTCGACAACCGGAGGGTTTCCCGAAAAGCGGGCGTCGAATCCATCCTGGACTAATTGTTCGAACGTTCCAAAGTTTCGACTGTGCGCGTTGTAATATTGAATCTCTACCGCAGCGATTGTCCCGAGGTTTTGGATCGTCGCGGCTTCATTTCCTGACCTGAGGGCGGACTTCCAACCAATAACACTGGCGCCGATCAGGATTCCGATAGCAATAACAACCAGCAGCACCACTGCAACTACGCCGATGATGATTCTTTTTGCAAGAGGGGTCATATTTGAGTCCTCGGAAAACGAACGTTTGCGAGAACGAGAGCCTGCAAGTCTGATCTTCTGCGGAGTACGTCCCCCACGACGCTCGCATTACTCCCCTCCGTTTGGGAGGGGCTGGGGGAGGGGGGCGCAGCTAGAGCGACAACCCAGCCACGCTGCGGGTGGGCTGAGCCCCCCGCGAGCTTACTTGTTCAGAACCTCCGTAACTACGTCCCTCCCCTGACCCCTCCCAAAGGGAGGGGAATCTGGATGTTTCACGAATGAGAGCTCAGTTAGCATTCGAGTTGCCATTTTCGACTGAGTTGCGGGCTCGCTGCACCTCGCAGAACTCCTGAACGGGGCTGAAGAGATTTTGGCAGTTTGAATCTTTGGAGAGATCTGCCTTATTGCATTGCTCGATTCGCCATTGCGCCGTTTTCACAAACTCGGTTTGCTTCGGCACCTCGCTGCAAAAGCCAGGGGTGGGGCGGCTCTTCTCCAAACAGGTGCGCATAAAAATGCTGTTTGAGATTACGGTGGTGAACCCCGGTTCTTTCTTGTAGCGCGAAAGGGATTCATCGACGCAGCCTTGATTGTCGGCGTTAGCGCCGAATTCCTGGGCTTCGCTCACCACTTGTTTGGCCCGCGCCATGAGCTTGTCTTTGTTTTGCGCCCACCAAAAACCCGCGACGATGAGCGCTCCAATCACCAGCGCGACGAAAATCACCGCAACCGCAATCAAGGCTTTCAGCCAACCCGGCATGAGGGAACCTCCGAATCTTGTTAGAGCCACAGATTTACACGGATAGACACTGATAAAAACAAGTTAAGGCCAAGCAACGGCAATTCAGTTCATCTATCAGTGCCAATCCGTGTCTATCTGTGGCTGAATTCCTTCTCACTTCAAGTGCTTATCAAACCACCCGAGCACGGTGTTGTACCACAACTGTGAATTCTGCGGCTTGAGTATCCAATGACCCTCATCCGGAAACAGCAGCAGCTTTGATTCCACCCTTTGCCGCTGCAGAGCGGTAAAAAGTTGCAGGCTCTCTGTGTAGGGCACGCGATAGTCGAGTTCACCTGCCGTAACCAGCGTCGGGGTTTTGAAGTTTTGTACAAAATTATGCGGCGACCAGCGCTCGTACATACCGCGGTTCGTCCAGGGAGTGCCTTTGAATTCCCACTCTGGAAACCAAAGCTCCTCGGTTGCGCCGTACATACTTGTCAGGTTGTAAACACCTGCGTGCGAGACCAGGGCCTTGAAGTGAAAACGTGGATCGTTGTTGTGGCCCAGAATCCAATCAACCATGTACCCGCCGTATGAGCCGCCGGCGGCTCCGATTCGATTTCGGTCGATGAAGGTGTTGACGCGCAAGACTTCGGCGAGGCCGTTTTTCAAGTCAATGAAAACTTTGCCACCCCAATCACCGCTGATTTCGTTAACGAATTGCTGTCCATAGCTGGTCGACCCTCTTGGGTTCGGCATGAAGACCACATATCCGGCGTCGGTGAAAACCTGAGGGTTCCAGCGGTAACTCCAGGCATCGTTCCAGGCGCCTTGTGGTCCACCATGAATCAGAACCACGAGCGGATACTTCTTGTTAGGATCAAAGTTCCGCGGTTTAAGCACAAAGCCGTGTACCTTCGCTCCCACGGCCCCGGTCCAGTCCAACTCTTCCGCCGGTTTAAGATCAGCTCGGGCCAATAGTTCAGCGTTCGCCCTCGTCAGGGCGGTTGAGCTGCTGCCATCACTGGCCGCGCGGTAAACCTCGGGCGGCATCGCCAGCGAGTTATTCACAAAAACAAAGGTGCTGTTGTCAGGCGTGATTTGCAGGTTGGTTGCGAAAACGTCCTTGAGGATTTTTTGGGCAGTGCCGCCTGTGGTTGGGACTTTGTAAATCGGGTGACGGCCGCGTTCGCTGGCAACGAAGTAAATCGTGCCGCCGTCCGCTGACAGCGTCAGCTCTTCCACATTTTGATCAAATCCGCGTAACAACTCAGTACTGGCGCCGGTCGCGCGGTTGTAGCTCATCAGCCGCCAACGATCGGCCTCGAAGCCTGCGGTCGCCTGCGAGCGATAGAGGATGTTCTTGCCATCCTTAGTGTAGATCGGACTGTCTTCATAGCCACGGTTGCTCGCGGTGATGTTTCTCGCTGAGCCACCAGTGATCGGCACGATGTAGACGTCGCTGTTGGTAGAGATTGCTTCGACCTTGTCCGGATTACGCAGATAGGTCAGCTCGCGTGAATCCGGCGAGAAGGAATAATCAACATCGCCGGCTACCGCATACGGAGGTGCATCGAAGTCGCCGGGGGTTAAGTCGCGCGCGGTGCCGCCGTTACTCGCCACCACAAAAACGTGCGTTCGCTTAAGGTCCCGCCATTCAATCCAGTGCCGATATAGCAGACGATCAGTGATGTGGGCTTTTACCTTGCTCTTGTCGGCAGCGTCGTCTTTGCGCTTATTACAAGCATCGTCGTTACAGTCGGGATAGACCTCGGAAGTGAAGGCGATCCATTTGCCATCCGGTGACCAGACCGGCTCGCCGGCGCCAGTGGAAATCTTTGTTACCTGTTCCTTGTGTCCGCCGTCGTCGTCCATTACCCAAATCTGGCCGCCCGTCACATAGGCAATCTTCTTTCCTTCGGGAGACCAGCGCGGCGATGTGGCAGAGCCGGCGCCGCTGGTCAGTTGTTTGGTGTCACCGCCCGCCAGCTGCACGACATAGATTTGAGTGAACACGCGGTTGTCGTCGAATCTTACATCGCCGATCGTAAAGGCCACGCGCCGGCCATTCGGTGATACCTGCGGATCGCTTACCCGCCGGACCTTGAGCAGATCGTCGATGGTGAATCGGCGTTCCTGGGCCACGGCGAACGACGCGAAGGCGAGCAAACTGATGACTGAGACGATAAAGAGACGCTTCATAAATACCTCTCCGGCTCGATTAAGTTGTTTGGGAAAGCGGGCGTATTATCTCACTTTCGCAACGGATTGGCGATCCTGGCTTCGCAGATTTGCTGTATCCAAACACTCGCTGATTCGATTAGAATCCACGCGATGGATGATCAGACCAGCGCGGAATCGATCGCCTTCCGACCGGTGACCAATGCCGATGAAGAGTTCCTGCTCGAACTCTACAAAAGCAGCCGCGGCGATGACCTGCGTGGACTGGCTTGGGACGAAGACCGCATCAGCGAGTTCCTAACCTTGCAGCATGAGGCCCAACAGCACTTCTACCAAACTGATAATCAGGAGGCCGTCGATGAGGTGATTCTGATCAATGATCAGCCTGCCGGCAGGTTAATCGTCGAGCGGCGCGAAAAGGAAATCCGCTGTATTGACTTGTCACTTTTGCCCAAGCACCGCAACGCCGGTCTCGGAACTCGTCTCATCGGAACCCTGCAGGCCGAAGCTCGGCAGAGTAAGAAATCGCTGCGGTTGCAGGTGGTCAGGTTTAACCGGGCCGTGAATCTGTTCGAGCGACTGGGCTTTGTCCGATCAAGCGAAACCGGCACGCATTTTCAAATGGAATGGCAACCGTAAGGCTCCACTTGTTCCGCGGAGCGGCGGCTCTGCCGCAGCAACATTGCGGAAAGGCTTCGCCTTTCCGGCTCGTCACTCTTAAAACTTCCTGAGGCTGCGCCTTCAGGGATAGGAGGCGTAGCCTCCAAATATTGGTGTTCAGGCTGTCCGGTAAGCCAAAGGCTTACCGCCATGTGCTGCGGCTTAGCCGCAAAGCCGACAACGAGCCGTGATCAGACTCGTCATTTGCTCAATCCTGCGACTTGCTCTCCGCGTCTATTTCCGTCACATCGAGGTCTCCGGAATCGAAAACGTACCGTCGGAAAGCCCCACCATCTTCGTCCTCAATCATCAAAATGCGTTGGTCGATCCGGCCTTTCCGTTGTGCCTGATTCCGCGCCGAGTCTCGTTCCTCGCCAAGGCGCCGTTGTTCCGCATGCCGGTAATCGGTTACTTCGTGCGGGCGCTCGACTCGCTGCCGGCCTATCGCCGTCAGGACGCGGGCGAAGATGTTTCCCGCAACCTGGAAACCTTTGCGGCAGCGCGCCGGCTGCTGGCGCGCGGCGGCACGATTGGGATTTTTCCGGAAGGCGTCTCGCACAACGAACCGCGCTTGAAAACCTTAAAGACCGGTGCCGCGCGCATCGCGCTGGGCGCAGTTTCGACGGGCGAGGCTCTCGATTTGCAAATCGTTCCGGTGGGTCTTTACTACACTGAGAAGACGACCTTTCGCAGCTCGGCCCTGCTTCACTTCGGCGAGCCGCTGCCCGTGACGCCCGTAGTGCTCGAGCCTGACGGCACGCCGCCGCGCGATGCCGTGCGCGAACTTTCAGACCGAATTGAAAAAGCGCTCCGTGAAGTAATGCTGCATGCCGAGCAGGAGGAAGCTCTTACTCTGATCGACAAGGCCGAAAGAATCTTCTCAGCCGAAGAAGTTGGCGAGGATGAGCCGCAACGACTGAGTCGAACGCTCGAGCTGCGCCAGCGTTTTCTCGAAGGCTATGCCTTCTACCGCGCCCGCTCGCCCCAAAGAATTGCGGCCATCGAATCACGCATCGCCCGTTTTGAGCAGGAATTGAAACAGGCCGGCGTGGATCCTTTCGAGCTTTCTTTGCCACCGACGGCTGCACACACCATCGTCAAACTTCTCGGACAAGTCGTGACCTGTCTCGTGCTGGCTCCGCTGGCCCTGGTCGGCACGGTGATCCACTATCCGGCTTACTGGCTGGGCGGCTACCTGGCCACGCATTTGTCGCGTGACGAACAGGACGTGGTGTCGACCTTCAAGATTATTTCGGCAATGCTTCTCTTCCCGCTAACCTGGATTGGAGTCACGGCGCTGGCCTGGTTCCTGGGCGGGTGGATTGCCGGTCTGACAACGGCGGTGCTCACGCCTTTATGCGGTTTTGTAGCTATTCGCTTTTTTGAAGCCTTTGATAGTTTCGCCGGAAGCTTTTTGGCGTTGACCCTGTTCGTCACTCGGCGGCGATCGTTTGTGCGCTTGCTCGCCGAGCGAGCGGCCATCCGTCGAGAGATTCTGGCGCTGGGTGATGAAGCGGCGCTCCGGCTTACTTAATGTCTCGGTTGAGATTCTGTGGTTCTAACGCTTTTTCCCCGCCGCTCTCTTCGCGGTTAATTTAGTCGAAGTGGGCCGGCGCGCAGTTGCGGCGCGTACCCGGCGGCCTTTTCTTCCTTCGCGTTCGATCACTCCGGCTCTTTCCAGGTACTCATAGCTTCCGCGAACTACATTGCGCGCCACACCGAGCGAATTGGCCAAAGTGCGCTCGCTGGGCAACAAGCTGCCCACGGCGACGGCGCCGGTTTTGATGAGACCTCCAAGTTGATCCGTAATTTGTCTGGTCATCGAATCGACACTCTTACGGTTGATGCGGATCTTCACTCGTGTTGTCCTCCGTGTCTGGGGTGGCGCGTATTCTAGTGAGTAGGTGATCGAGTGTCAATCAACTGAAATCTCAAATTTGAGATCCAGTTCCAGACTGTCAAGCATTTATGATTTCTAAATCTTAGAGCTACGGAAGGGATTTCGAATTCCGGTTTGAATCTAATTCAGAGCGTTGTGTCGTTTGAGGATTTCCAGAGTTCGTGCCAGCGGCAAGGCCTCAACCGTGTGACCGCGTCCACTGGTGGTCGTGGCGCGAAACAGCGAGTTGTAGATCGCCTCTTCGGTCGCCTCGATCACACCCAGAAATAGTGGAGACATTTCATCATTGGCGAGCAGCTTAACTCCTGACTCCGCATTCTTGCCTTTCGCATCAAGGCGAATCCGCAGTTCTGGCGCCGTCGAAAACGCAATCGCATAGTCGCCACTGCCATTGGACCCCGTCGCGCCCGTTCGCGCCAGACCCATCATTGAGCGGGCCGCGAGCCTTTGCAGATTTCGATGGTCGATGGGCGCGTCGGTAGCAATCACGATCATGATTGAACCGTCCGCGGAATTCGGACCCGAGACTTTCTCTTCGGATTTGGCGCCGTCATTCCGGACCCGGTCCAGCGCTCCTTTTAAGTAATAACGGCCCAGTTCCCGGCCTACCGGCGCGCCATTAATCGTTAAAATGCCGCCGAAATTCGTTTGCACCAGCACGCCCACGGTATAGCCGCCGGGAACTCGCCGCGACGAAGTACCGATTCCGCCTTTAAAGCCAAACGCGACCGTGCCCATGCCCGCGCCAACGCACCCTTCTTCGACGGGCTGGACGCGCGCGTGTGTCAGGGCGCCGATCACGCTGTCGCGATTCACGGGACGCTTGCGAATATCATTGAGGTAACCGTCGTTGGTTTCGCCTACCACGGGATTGATCGATTGCACATTCTCATTGCCGGGCAGCGCCAACATATAGTCAATTAGCGCGTCGGCAACTCGTGGCACGTTGAGTGTGGAGGTCAGCAGGATCGGAGTTTCAATCTCGCCCAGTTCGTTTACCTGGGTTGAGCCGGCGAGTTTGCCGAAAGCGTTGCCGATGAAGACTGCGGCTGGGACTTTTTCCCGAAACAGGTTTCCCCCGTGCGGCAGGAGCGCCGTGACGCCGGTCCGAATGTTGTCGTCCTTTACGATGGTCGAGTGTCCCACCGTAACCCCGACCACGTCGGTGATCGCGTTCAGCGGACCGGTAGGCAGGATTCCCACGATGACCCCAGCTTCGCGTGCGCGTGGCCGTTTGGCTTCCTGAGCTTCCAAGACAGGGGAAAGACGAGTGGCAAATAAAAGCAGTCCGCAGACAAACGCAAGCGGAAGGATTGCTCGTATTTTCATTTTAGGCCGGCGGAGGTCCTGGCGGATCGTTCGAATCATTTGTGATTTCGAGGATTTCGAAACTCGTGTTTTTTCCGGCTCGACAAAAGCGAACCACGAAATCACACGAATAAGCATTTTTGGTTCGTGTGTTTTCGTGGATCGTCTTCACCCGCAGTGTGGGACTCTTCTTCAAAGTAAGCCAGGCCAGAAAAGTCAGTTCGTAACCCAAATCGCCAACAGCGCGGGAATGGCCAGCCACAGCAATCCTTTCACCAGGAAAAACATGAAACCCCAGAAACCGATTCGCTTGATCCAGGTTTTGGCTTTATCGTCCACGGAATAATTCCTTATGATTTGAGAAAAATTTCACCGGCAACTTCACCCGGCGCCGGCTTCAGCAGTGTGCGCAGAAAGATGTACATCACCCAGCACTCAACTGCAAACGGTGGGAACCCGAGATAGCCGAGCACCGGCATTTCAAAGATTTTGATGTTGCCAAAGAAGGGCACGGTATAAGTCCATTTTGTCAGGGCCCAGTAGTTCCAGAACTCCCAAAGAAATCCGCAGATCAGACCGCCGGCCAGCAGCGAACCTAACCGTCGCCAATCGCCGCGTGATAAATCGCCGGTGATCGAAGGCGAGCCGCGCCAGGCGTTGATCGGATCAAGCAAAAGGATAAACGAGAGCCAGACAATCGGGGCCCACCACTCAGACAGGAAAACCAGCGGAGCTATCACCCCGATCACGCCGGCCAGAACAAGCAAGAGCTGCACAGGCTTGGGAAACTTAATCGACCGACGCGCCGGCCGTGGCTTGAAAAGCACCAAGGTAAACAGCTCGGCCGTTTCAAACATCGCTGGAAAGATCGTCGCGAACGCCCAATCATAGCCCGCTCTTCGCCAGTACAAATTAGGTTCCAGGTTATGGTAATGCCACCACAGCTCTAAATTGGAGTTCCAAAACCGAGGAGCGTTATAGAGCTCAAACAGCCACCAGCAGGCGATGGAAATGACGGCGACGACCAGAAACTCGAGCCTATCGTTCATCAACAACGACCGCCCTTTGAGTTTGTAGACCAGCGCATCAATGAAAAGAATGTAGCCCGTCCAGATGATCGGGGTGAACCAATGCCCGACGAGTTCATTGCCGCCGAACAGGAGAGCTTCGGCGGCGATGACGATCGCAATTCCGGCATAACCGTGCAGAGCGAACCGCGTTTTATTACTGGCAGTGTTCATCGTTCATGGCTATTATGAGGCCGGTCTGAATCCAACAGCAATCGAGAGTCACACGCGTTGCCACTAACGCGGGCTGGGCACTACTTCAAACGACGGAAGGAATCACGCGATGAAACTGCTTACGAGACTAATTCCCTTTTCGTTACTGGCGTCACTTCTTTTCGCCGCCTGCGTCAAAGGCCCCGAACAGGGTGGCCCGGCTCCGGCTAAAAGCGGACGCGTGCGCATCGGCTTTTCGATGGACACGCTGAAGGAAGAGCGCTGGCAACGTGACAAGGCGCTGGTGGAACAGCGCTGCCAGGAAGTCGGCGCCGACTGTGAAGTTCAGGTCGCGAATGGGGACGATGCGGTGCAGACAAAGCAGTGCGACAACTTCCTGACCAAGGGTGTTGATGTTTTGATCGTCGCGCCGCACAACGGCCAGATCGCCGCGTCAATTGTCGAAGCCGCGCATCGCCAGGGCGTGCCCGTGATTAGCTATGACCGCCTGATCCGTAATTCGGACGTCGATTTGTATGTCTCGCACCAGGTCGTCAAGATCGGGCAAATGCAAGCGCAGTACGCGCTCGATCATGCTCCCAAAGGCAACTATGTTTTGATTGGCGGCTCACCGACAGACAACAATGCAATTCTTTTACGCGATGGCCAGATGCAGGTGCTGAAGCCCGCGATTGATCGTGGCGACATCAAAATTGTATCTGATCAGTTCGCCAGGGAATGGAAGGCTGAAGAAGCGCTTCGCATCACCCAGGACGCGCTTACTAAAGCCAACAACGACATCCAGGCAATTGTGGCTTCGAACGACGGGACCGCGGGCGGGGCGATCTCAGGCTTGCCGCCCCAGCTGGTGGGAAAAGTTCTGGTGACCGGACAGGATGCGGCGCTCGATGCCGTGCAACGAGTGGTCGAAGGCAAGCAAACGATGACGATTTACAAACCTATCGTCCCGCTCGCTTACAGTGCGGTTGACTCGGCGCTCAAACTGGCTCGCAAAGAAAAGTTGGAAACCAAGGACAAAGTAAACAACGGAAAAATCGACGTGCCTTCCATCCTGCAGGAACCGATTGTCCTCGATAAGAACAACGTGATGGCCACGGTAATTAAGGACGGCTATCACAAGATGGAAGACGTCTACAAGAACGTGCCGAAGGATCAGTGGCCGAAACAATAATGCCGTTTCGAGTTTTGGGTTTCGAGTTTAGGGTTCCCGCTTCTTACTCTCAAAGGAGGAACCAATGGCCACGTTCAAGACATTTGAAGAAATCGACGCCTGGAAGAAAGCCAGAGAGCTCACCAAAAGAATCTACGCGGTATCCGGCACTGGAGATTTCGCAAAGGATTTCGGTCTCAAGGATCAGATTCGTAAAGCTTCAGTTTCAATCATGTCCAATATCGCTGAAGGATTTGATCGTAGTGGAACTGGAGAATTTGTACAGTTCCTGGCTATAGCAAAGGGATCAGCCGCCGAAGTCACTAGTCAGCTTTATGTTGCTCTGGATCAAGACTACGTCGACCAGAAGATTTTCGCGGAGTTGAGAGCTCTTGGGATGGAAACGGGAAACATGATTGGCGGTTTGATGAAATACCTACGTCGCTCAGGAATCAGGGGCACGAAGTACAAAACTCAATAGCCCTATCATTGAAGTCAACAAAAGTGGAAACCGAACCCGAAACTCGAAACTCGAAACTCGAAACAACCCAATTCCGCCTTCTCGAAATGCGGAAAATCACAAAGTCCTTTCCGGGCGTCCGTGCGCTCGATGGCGTGAGCTTTGACCTTAATGCCGGCGAGATTCACGCGCTGGTCGGTGAAAACGGCGCCGGTAAATCCACCCTCATAAAAATCCTTGCCGGTGTGTATCCGCATCCCGAATACGGTGGTCAGATCGTTCTTGACGGAAGTGAGCGACGCTGGGGGAACATTCGCGAAGCCGAGCATAACGGTATTGCCGTCATCTATCAGGAGCTGTCGCTGGTCAAGGAGCTGAGCGTCGCCGAAAACATTTTTCTCGGCCGCGAGCCGCGCCGTTTCGGCGTGATCAACCGGGAGCAGCTCTACAGTCGCGCGCAAAAGCTGCTGGCTGATCTGCACCTGGAAATCGATCCTCGTACTCCGGCTGGATATCTGGGTATTGGACAACAGCAACTGGTTGAGATTGCCAAGGCCCTCTCGCAGGAAGCGCGCGTGCTGGTGCTGGACGAGCCGACCGCCGCGTTAACCGATGCCGAAGTCGAAACCCTCTTTGGCATTCTCAACAAGCTACGCGATCGCGCCGTGGCGATGATTTACATTTCGCACAAGCTGGATGAAGTTTTTCGCATCAGCGATCGCATTACGGTCCTGCGTGACGGGCAAACGATTGGCACCGATGCCACACACGAAACTAACGAAGGCCGCGTAATCGCCCGGATGGTCGGGCGTGAAGTTGGACAAATCTTTCCAGAGTCGAAACATGAACGAGGTGGGGTGATTTTCGAAGCCCGAAACGTTACGGTTGAAGATCCGAGCGTACCCGGCAAGCTGCTGGTCGATGGAATCGGCTTTACAGCCCGCAAAGGAGAAGTCCTGGGGATTGCCGGCCTGATGGGATCCGGCCGCAGCGAACTCTTGATGGCGATCTTTGGCGCTCATCCGGGACGCAGGTCGGCTGAAATATCCATTGACGGAAAACGCGTGCAAGTTAATCACCCGTTTGACGCAATCAAACAGGGCATCGGTTTTGTTACCGAGGATCGCAAGCGTTACGGGCTGATTCTCGACCAGACAATTCTCAGGAACATGACACTCGCCGGGCTGCGCCGGATCTCCGGCCGGTTTGTGACCGACGAAGATGCCGAAGCCGCTGCCGGACAGCGCGCTCTGGGCGACCTGCGAATCAAAGCACCGTCTGTTTTCACTGTCGCCGGTACCCTTTCCGGGGGCAATCAACAAAAAGTCGTGCTGGCGAAATGGCTTTTGACTAACCCGCGCGTCTTGTTTTTGGACGAGCCCACCCGAGGCATCGATGTCGGCGCCAAGCAGGAAATCTATGCGCAAATAAACAAGCTGGCCGAAAGTGGCCTGGCCATCGTTTTAGTTTCCTCAGAGCTGCCCGAAGTTTTGGGTCTTTCCGATCGAGTAATCGTTTTGCATGAGGGGAAAGTGACCGGCGAGTTCACCCGAGCTGAGGCGACGCCGGAAGCGGTGATGTCTTGCGCCACCGGGCGTGTGCGGAAAGCTGCTTGAGAGTAATCATGAGTGAACCAGCACCAAAATCCGCGCGATTAAAACTCCGTACTTCGTCGCTGCGCGCTTACACGATGTTGCTGGCGCTGATCGTGATTTGGCTTTTCTTTCAATGGGCGACGATCGATCAATATCATCCTTACGGCCTGTTTCTGGGCGCCACAAACTTTTCCAATCTGCTGCAGCAAATGGCAGTCACCGGCGTGCTGGCGATCGGTATGCTGATGGTGATCGTCTGCGGCAACATTGATCTGTCCGTCGGAGCTGTCGTCGGCCTCGCCGGTGGCGTGGCGGCCCTGTCGCAAGGATGGGGTTTGGTTCCGGCGCTGGCTTCGGCCCTCGTCATCGGGCTGTTGATCGGCGCGGCCCAGGGAGCGCTGGTGGCTTACATCAACATCCCGGCCTTTATCGTTACGCTCGGCGGGTTGCAAGCCTGGCGCGGAATAATCCTCAAACTGACTAAGGGCGCGACGATTCCGGTCGAACTTCCCTTCTTTCGCTCGCTGGGTCGTGACTTCATCGATCCGCGAATAGGGTTTGTACTCGCCGGCGCCGGGATAGCTGCAATCGTCTGGAGCAACATCAGGCGCGGGCGCGCTCGCCAGCGCCATGGATTGGCGAAGATGAGCGGTGCCGCGATGGCCGCGCGGATTCTGGTTCCCTCAGTCGTGATCGTCGGGTTCATCTTTCTAATGAACCAGGGCGGCGGGGTCCCGATTCCGGTCATCTTTCTTTTGGCCGTGGCGATTGGCGGCGCCTTCCTAATGGCGAACACGACGTTTGGCCGCTATCTCTACGCGATTGGCGGCAACCCCGACGCTGCCCGGCTCTCCGGGATAAATCTCAAGCGATACATCCTCGGCGCATTCTGCATGATGGGCGTCTTGTCGGGACTGGCGGCGATTCTGCACACGGCGCGAGTAGGCAGCGCCTCACCTGACGCCGGCACTCTAATGGAATTAGATGCGATTGCCTCGTGCGTAATCGGCGGCACGAGTTTGATGGGTGGCCGTGGCACCGTTTTCGGAGCTGTGCTTGGTGCGTTAATTTTGGCTAGCCTGGATAACGGGATGTCGCTTCTGAACGTTGAGAACTGGGCGCAGTACGTCGTCAAAGGCGGAGTGCTGGTGGCGGCGGTTGGTTTTGATATGTTCGGAAGAAGGAAATCGTGAGTTTATGAGCGGGTGTATAGAGTACCGACTTTAGTCGGGTCTTTCCTGGCGAATGAGAAGAACCCAACTAAAGTTGGTACTCTAAACGCCGTGAGATTAAGGGCCATCTTCCTTTTGAGCTTTCTCGTGGCTTTGTGTTTTGATTAGTTATGCCGGATCTGATCATCCACGGCCACTTCTACCAACCACCACGCGAAAACCCCTGGACTGGAATCGTCGAAGCTCAGCCGAGTGCAGCGCCCTTTCACGACTGGAACGAACGCATTCAAGCTGAGTGTTATGGTCCGAACGGCGCGGTCAAGATTGTCGACCCTGATGCCGGAGAACGGGTGGTTAACAATTACGAAAGACTGAGTTTCAATTTCGGCCCGACCCTGCTGAGCTGGCTCGAACAGAATCACGCCGAAACCTACGATCGGATAATAGATGCGGATCGCCGCAGCGTTTCGCAGCACGGAGGTCACGGTAATGCGATTGCTCAGGCCTACGGTCATGCAATCCTGCCTTTGTGCAACGAGCGCGACCTTCGCACTCAGATCCGTTGGGGCCTCGTCGACTTTCGCCGTCGCTTCAAGCGCGATCCCGAAGCTCTTTGGCTTCCGGAGACGGCGAGTGATGACCGGGTGATGTCGGCTCTGATTGAAGAGGGTTTGCGCTTTGTCATTCTCGCTCCCCACCAGGCCGCGCGCATTCGCCGCACCGGTGCAACCGAATGGGTAACGGTAAATGAGCAAACCAACACCAGTGTTGCTTATCGCTATTTGCATCCGGACAAATCTGAGAGATCGATTTCCGTTTTTTTCTATGACGGATCGACATCGCGTGCAATTGCCTTTGAAGGCTTACTGAAATCAAGCCATGAACTTGTCGACCGCTTATCCGTACCGAACGTCGAAATGGTGAATGTCGCGACCGACGGCGAGACTTACGGTCATCATTTCAAGTTCGGCGACATATGTCTGGCGCATGCTTTGGAGGTCGAAGCACCGCCCCGCGGGTTTCGCATTACGAATTATGGGGAGTATCTCGACGAACATCCGCCGGCATTCGAAGTCGAAATCAACAACGGCCCGCTGGGTGAAGGAACTTCGTGGAGTTGTCCCCACGGCGTTGGGCGCTGGATTCGCGATTGCAGTTGCCACACCGGCGGCGAGCCGGGTTGGAACCAATCGTGGCGCGCGCCGCTGAGACAGGCGCTGGATTTCCTGCGGGACGAAGTCGGCCCCCACTTTGAAGCCACTCGCGGAACTCTGTTTCTTGATCCCTGGCAAGCGCGCGATGACAGCATCGAACCGATTCTCGATCCGAATCATGGACGCGAACAGTTTGTTTATAATCACGCCGGACGCCGGCTATCCAGCGCGGAATTTTGGCGTGCGCTCACTTATCTTGAAATGCAGCGAATGCTGCTGCTGATGTACACAAGTTGCGGCTGGTTTTTCAACGACATCTCAGGAATCGAAACCATCCAGATCATAAAGTACGCGGGTCGCGCGATTGATTTGATGACCCAGCTCGAATTGCCTTCAGCGAGCGAACGGTTTCTCGAGATGCTGGCAGAAGCGAAAAGTAATCGACCCGAAATGGGCAACGGCGCCGACATCTACCGGCAATTTGTGCAGCCGCTCAAACCTGATAACGCGAACCGTGAAGCTCTGGCGAGTAGTGTTTAGATTGCCAACTCCAGTCGGGCCCTTTCTGAAAAGGATACCGAACAGGGTCGGTGGTAGCGAGACATGGCTGAGAAGAAACCCAAAGAGAAAACCGCCGCACCCAAAAGCTCAAAGTCGAAAACTATCCGAAAGCCAAGAGGGGGCAGAAAAATTACCGCGGCGGACACACCAGGTTTTGCACCAACTCTGGGCGATATCGACTTGCACCTTTTTGGTGAAGGCCGGCATGAACGCATCTATGAAAAGCTCGGCGCACACCTCATCTCTCATGAAGGAAAGCGTGGAGTCGCTTTCGCAGTGTGGGCGCCGAGTGCAAATCAAGTAGGAGTCGCCGGCAACTTCAATGGCTGGGATGGCACAAAGAATCCGATGCGACGGCTGGGAGATTCAGGCGTTTGGGAGGTGTTCATTCCCGGTCTCAAAGCGGGTGAGCTTTACAAATACGAGATCAAGTCCGGCCGGCAGATAGTTCTCAAGGCCGACCCTTATGCGTCGATGATGGAAGTACCGCCGCAGACCTCTTCGATCGTTTTCAAATCAACCTATAAGTTTCGCGACCGCGAGTGGCTGGCGAAACGGAAGGAAAGACAACCCTGGCGCGAAGCCTTGTCGATCTATGAAGTGCATCTCGGCTCGTGGCGGCGGATTGCGGAAGAAGAGAATCGTCACCTGACGTATCGCGAGATCGCGCCGCTGCTGGCTGATTACGTGATTAAGAGCGGATTCACCCACGTAGAGTTTTTGCCGCTTAAAGAACATCCATACGGTCCTTCGTGGGGCTACCAGGTCAGCGCTTACTTCGCTCCTTCATCGCGCTACGGCACGCCTGACGATTTCCGCTGGCTGGTCGATCATCTTCATCAAAACGGCATCGGCGTACTCATGGATTGGGTGCCCGCACACTTTCCCAAAGACGCGTTCGCCCTCGCTCGCTTTGACGGCAGCGCGCTCTATGAGCATCTCGATCCACGCAAAGGCGAGCATCCGGACTGGGGCACTTACATTTTTAATTACGGCCGCAACGAGGTGCGCAACTTCCTGATCGCGAACGCGCTTTATTGGCTCAGGGAATTTCATCTCGATGGACTGCGTGTCGATGCGGTCGCCTCGATGCTCTATCTCGACTACAGCCGCAAAGAAGGCGAGTGGGTGCCCAACGAATTTGGCGGGCGCGAAAACCTCGAAGCCATCTCCTTGTTAAAAGAGCTGAACGAGGTCGTCCATCGCGAATGTCCCGGCGCCTTGATGATCGCGGAAGAGTCCACTGCCTGGCCGGCAGTGAGTCATCCGGTTTATGCCGGTGGTCTGGGCTTTGATTTCAAGTGGAACATGGGCTGGATGCACGACACCTTGAAATACTTTCAAACCGATCCCTTGTTTCGCGGCGGCAATCACAACGCCCTGACTTTCGGATTGATTTACGCGTGGAGCGAAAACTTCATCCTTCCCTTCTCTCACGATGAAGTCGTGCACATGAAGGGCGCTCTGCTGAACAAGATGCCGGGCGACGAGTGGCAAAAGTTCGCGAACCTGCGCGCGCTTTACGCCTACATGTGGGCGCATCCGGGCAAGAAGCTGTTGTTCATGGGAGGCGAGTTTGGCCAGTGGCGCGAATGGGCTGAAACCGAGAGCCTCGATTGGCATCTGCTCAAATCACCGGTGCACAAAGGCGTGCAAAAGCTGATTAAGGATCTAAATGGGCTCTATCAAAAGCATGCTGAGCTTTGGGAGGCCGACGGCGAATCCAACGGTTTTTCATGGATCGAAGTCGACAACGCTGCCGAGAACGTGATCGCCTTTCGTCGAATTTCACCTTCGACAGGGAAAGAAGTTATTTGTGTTAGCAACCTTTCGCCGGTGGTGCGCGAAGACCATCGTCTCGGCTTGCCGCGCCCGGGAAGATACAAGCAACTACTCAACACCGATCACGAAAAATACTGCGGCGGCGGGTTCGGGGTGGTGAGAAGCATCAAAGCTGAAAAGGTTCCCGCCCACGGGCTGGATTATTCGGCGGAAATTTGTTTGCCGCCGCTGGCGACAATGTGGTTTGAGGCGCCCGAGGTGGAGAAAAGCGGATCTTAAAGCGCCGAAGGCGCGCAATGAAATAGCCTGGGGCAACGCCCCAGATCACCAACTCCCAACCACAACCTTAGCGCTGCAGGCGCGGAATAAGTGCGCATCGAGATTCTATTTCGCCCTACAGGGCGAACCTTCTAATTGGGAACGTGTTCCCAGGGCGTCGCGCTTCGCTCTTGCCCTGGGCTATTTTATTTCACGCCTTCAGCGTGATAACTGAGCCCTCGCTTACTGTCTCGCTACCGCCCCGACTGCTTCATCATGTATCTTCGCTTTGCATGATCGACTGGCAAGAAATCCGCTCACGCTTTCCCGTAACCGAACGCCTCGCGTATCTGAACAGCGCGGCGGCCGGGCCGGTGTCACGAGCATCTTTCGCCGCCGCTTCCGGCTACTACGAAAAGATGATGCGCGATGGTGACGTGCATTGGAATCGCTGGCTCGCGGATCGCGAAGCCATCAGAACGAAGATCGCCGCTTTCATTAATGCAGAGCCGGACGAGATCGCTTTCACCATGAACACTTCGTCAGGCATGAATGTGATCGTCGACGCTTTGGAGGGTCGCGGAGAGGTGATCTCCAGCGCGCTCGAGTTTCCGGTCACGACTCTGCCCTGGATGAATCGCCGGATCCCGGTTCACCTTTTACCTCCAGTCAATGGCGAGGTCCGCAGCGAAGACGTGCGGAGCGCCATGACGCATGAAACCGGCGTCATCGCGCTCAGTCACGTCCAATTCTCGAATGGCTTTCGGATTGATCCTGAGGAACTCGGCGAAATAAAGAAGCATCACGCGCTGGTCGTTAACGCCAGCCAATCAGCCGGAGTATTTAGTATCGATGTGCGGCGTATGAAGATTGATGCGCTCTGCGCCACCGGGCATAAATGGCTGACGTCCGGATACGGTTCGGGTTTTGTATATCTCAGCCGTGAATTGCAGGAACAATCGTTGCCCCGTTCGCTGGGCTGGCTCAGCGTTGAAGACCCGTTCGAAATGCGGAACGACGAGTTCCGTCCGCGTCATGACGCAGCCTCGCGGGTTGAGCTTGGTTGCCCGCACTTTGCCGCCATCTTCTCTCTGGGCGCATCGATCGATCTGAACGCTGAAGTGGGCATGGCTAACATTCAGCAACGCGCACTGGAACTGAATCGCGTCCTTACTATGCGTTTAGCCGAGAATGGCTGGCGGGTCCTTTCGCCGCTAAGAAATGAAAACTCCCGCTCGGCAGAGACGCTGGTTGAGCTTGAGAATCCGGGAGAACTGGTGGGACGCCTATTCCGCCGAGGCGTGGTGGTAACTGAAAAGCCTGAAGGCTTCCGCGTTGCGACACATTTCTTTAATAACGAATATGATATTGATAAGCTGATTGAGGGATTGAATGAG
>JBBPID010000150.1:0-4276 GCA_038040505.1 Acidobacteriota bacterium
CTCGTGGTATGACAACGAGTGGGGGTATTCCGGTCGCGTCCGGGATCTGCTCCTGTACATTGCGTCAAAGGGGCTTTAGTTCTGAGATATTGAATCTGAGATCGTACTTTGTACTTGGTGCTTTGTACTTTGATCTGTATTCATCGGCCCGCATCCAGCTCAATTGAGCACTAAATAAAGAGAGCAAAGTACAAAGCTCAAAGTACCAAGTACTTAATGACAAAGCTTTCCATCCGGGACCTCGATCTGAAGAGCAAGCGCGTTTTCATCCGCGTAGATTTCAACGTTCCCATCAAAGACGGGCAGGTCGAGGATGACACGCGCATACGCGCGGTGATTCCCACCATCCGCTTCGCCACTGAACACGGCGCGCGCGTAATTCTCGCTTCACACCTGGGGCGGCCAAAAGGACAACGCGTAGACAAGTACAGCCTGGCTCCGGTCGCGGCGCACCTTTCGAATCTGCTCGGACAACCAGTCCAGTTTGCAGAGGACTGCGTGGGTGAAAAAGCCCAGATTAAGGTTGACGCCTTGAAAGACGGCGAGGTCCTGCTGCTCGAAAATCTTCGCTTCCACCCTGAAGAAGAGAAGAACGACGAAGGCTTTGCCCAACAGCTCGCTTCGCTTTGCGACCTCTATGTCAACGACGCGTTTGGCGCAGCCCATCGCGCGCATGCGTCGACGGCCGGCATTACAAAGTTCGTAAAGCAAGCTGCCGCCGGCTTGCTGATGGAGAAGGAGCTCGAGTATCTCGGTCGCGTGATCTGGAATCCGGAACATCCTTTCATAGCGATCCTCGGCGGGGCCAAAGTTTCCGACAAGATTCCGGTCATCAATGCGCTTATCGATCGGAAAGTCGATAGGCTCCTGATTGGCGGCGCCATGGCTTATACCTTTTTGAAAGCCGAAGGTTTCACGGTGGGGAAGTCTCTGGTCGAAAACGACAAGCTTGAGACTGCATTGCAAATCAAGCAACGTTGTCAGGAAGCAGGAGTGGAACTGCTGCTACCGACTGACCATCAGGTGGTCGACAGTTACGAGCCGGTGAAGGGGACTGAGATTCTGGCCAAGACCATTCCGGTGGAGTTTACCAACGCCGGCCACGCGGGCATGGACATCGGAATCGAATGCGTCGGGCAGTTTGCCCACGCGCTCCACGATGCGAAAACGATCATCTGGAATGGTCCGATGGGCGTCTTTGAAGAGCCGCCCTTCGATCAGGGAACTGTTAGCATCGCCCGCGCGGTCGCCGAAGCCGCGGATCGTGGCGCCACTGTCATTGTGGGCGGGGGAGATTCAGTCGCGGCTGTGACGCAAGCCGGCGTCGCCGATCGCATCACACACATTTCCACCGGCGGCGGCGCGACATTGGAGTTTTTGGCGGGCAAGGACCTGCCAGGGGTCTCGGCCTTGAGTGATAGTTAAAATGATTGAGATTGGTGCTTTGTACTTTGAGCTTTGATTTCTTTTCAAAGATTTGCATCGAGTCCAAGCGAAACGCCGCTTAGAGAACAAAGTACGAAGTACAAAGCACAAAGCACGCTTTTCTTATGAGAAAACCCGTAATCGCTGGAAACTGGAAGATGTTCAAGACAGTCGGCGAATCTGTCGCCACTGCGCTGGACCTGAAACCGCTGGTCGCGAACGCGAATCACTGCGAAGTCGTCATCGCGCCCGTCTTCACCGCGCTCAAAAGCGTAGCTGATCGCCTCGAAGGGTCGAACATTCGAGTGGCGGCGCAGGACTGTGCCACGGAACAGAAAGAAGGCGCTTTTACCGGCGAAGTGTCGGCGGCGATGGTGCGCGACGCGGGCTGCTCGCATGTAATCATCGGCCACTCGGAGCGGAGGCAATACTATTTCGAAAACGAGACGATTGTGAGCCAAAAGACCCAGGCCGGCCTGGCTGCGGGCCTGACCGTGATTGTGTGCGTTGGCGAAACGCTGGAACAACGCGATCAGGGGAACGCGGAAACTGTGGTCCGCCATCAGTTAGAGGGCGGATTGAGCGGGTTGACAGCCTCTGATCTCGACCGTATCATCGTTGCTTACGAACCTGTCTGGGCTATTGGGACCGGACGCACCGCGACGCCGGAGCAAGCGCAGGAAATGCACGCGTTTATCCGGCGCGTTTTCGCGGAAGGGCACTCGACGACGGCCGCCGAAGCCCTCAGAGTTTTGTACGGCGGTTCAGTCAAACCCGACAACATCGCGGGCCTGATGAAGCAGCCGGACATCGACGGCGCCCTGGTCGGCGGAGCCAGCTTAAAGGCGGAAAGCTTTGCTGGAATTGTTAATTATAGATAGCGGTGGTTTAGCCGGTTATGAGTTTGTTCTTTGTGCTTAGTGCTTTGTCCTTGGACTTCTATCGCCGAAGCAATTCAGTTCTCAAAGTTCAGAGCACGAAGTACAAAGAACCAAGTTCAAAGTACGTTTTTTGAGATGGAGACGTTGTTTTGTTAGCTTACACTTTTTACGGACTCTTTATCCTGTCGTGCGTCATCCTGGTGGTGACGATCCTTCTGCAACCGGGCAAGGCGGACGCCGGGGCCCTTTTTTCGAGCTCGGTTTCCAGCACGGCTTTCGGACCACGCGGCACACAGACGCTGCTGTCGAAAATTACAATCGGCGCGGCGCTGGCTTTCATGTTGATTGCCATGCTTTTGTCTCTGCCGTTCCTCACGGGGACCAGCTCTGTGTTGCAGTCCGGTCTTCCCGAGCAACCAGCCGCGACGCCGACACCCGCGGCCACGCCGACTCCTGAAACTCCAGCCGCGGCGCCTACAGCGACCCCGGCGCCCCCGGCTTCGCCCGCACCATCGAAGAAGAAGTAACGTGGCCGGCTTTTAGAGAAGCTGCTGTTTGAGAATTATTCCCTCAGAGGTTTTTGACAACCTGCACGACGAGCCGAAGTGGCGGAACTGGTAGACGCGCACGTTTGAGGGGCGTGTGAGGTAACTCGTGGGGGTTCGAGTCCCCCCTTCGGCACCAAACCACCGATCAAGATACCGCCTGCAAATGCGGTTTCTTCATTTTTACTGGTCTTTTCACTCACGCGCCGTTTTACACTGTTCAAACTTCCCGCACTTTTTACCCCTAGTTGAGACTTAGTTGAGACACCAAATTCTTGCAGGGTTCCCTCGTGTTTCGGGATGGGGTAATCTACCCTCCTGACATGTTCACGATTTGGGATTGTTCATAATACGTGAACATGCGTATAATGTGAACAGCCCCCGGGAGCTGACCGGGCAATCTATATCTAAGGGTTCTCAAATGAGTCCGAGATCAACGACTGGCCAATTTAGCGAAGATATCCTCCAGCAAGCGGTCGCCGGCTTGGTAAATTCAACTGGGCTAAAGGCCTCGGTGCTGGGGACTAAGTCAGAGCGAGATAGGCGTCACGACGGCGTGGTGGTTATCAAGGAAGGGAAAAGGACCCGGCATTTAGCTGTTGAAGTCAAAGGACAGGTCAATAGCCATACCCTCGGCTCAGCGATCGTTTCAGTATCAGATACCAGCAAAGCACACGGTCCAACCGCACTTGTTACCCGTTACATCAACCCATCTCAGGCTGAGAAACTGCGCGAACTTGGCATCGAGTTCTTTGACACGGCCGGCAACGCCTTCCTCCGCGAAAAAGGTCTCTATGTGTTTGTGTCCGGCCGCAGAGCAAACAATTCGAAGCCGCTAGTGCGTAGCGCTCGCGCCTTCAACCCAACCGGGTCACGACTCGTCTTTGCGCTGTTATGTCATCCGGGGTTGGAAAACAAGCCCTATCGGGATCTGGCCAAAGCAGCCGGTATCTCTCTGGGTGCAGTTGATTGGATCATGACGGATCTGAAATCGCTCGGCCATCTTCCTGATCGCGGTTCACGCGGCAGGCGCCTATTGAATAGAAAAGACCTCTTAAAGCGATGGGTGACGGCCTACCCCGAGCAGTTGCGCCCTAAATTGCTTATCGGACGCTATCACAAGCAGTCAGAGCGTAACTGGTGGGAGAATGCGTCTCTGCCACCGGAGGCATTCTGGGGCGGCGAAGTTGGCGCTAGATCGCTAACCCGTTACCTCAGACTGCAAACGGTCACCATCTACTCCGATACAACCCTAGCTAAGCTGCAAGCACAATACGGCCTGCGTCGCGATGCGAACGGTGAGATTGAGTTATTGCGGAAGTTTTGGAAGTTCGAGGAGTGGGAAGAGAAGTCGCTTCAGGTGGCCCCACCGCTTCTTGTCTAAGCCGATCTATTAATGACTGCGTACGATCTAAATTTGGAAAC
>JBBPID010000080.1:0-23361 GCA_038040505.1 Acidobacteriota bacterium
AACACACTCTCACCCCACACGACGCTCTTCCCATCACGTAAAGATCGACCATTCAGTGGTTTCCTCTTTTAGGAAGTGCGCATCCTGTTTTATTTGACATCAAATCGCGTTTGAGCCTAAACTGCGACATGTCCTAAAACAGGATACGTGCATCCTGAATGGGCGTCAATAAATAATCTTCGTTGGGGGTGGTTATGGCAAGACAAGGGTGGCAGCATGTGGTTCCGCACGACGGCGAGTGGGCTGTCGTTGGGGAAGGTAATAGCAGAGCGACTTCTGTACATCGTACTCAACAAGAAGCGATCGATGCTGGTCGCGAGATCGCCAGAAATCAAGGTGGGGAGCTTCTGATCCATGGCAGGGACGGTCAAATCCGCGACAGGGACAGCAGCGGTGGCCACGATCCCTATCCGCCACGTGGCTAGTGAACGCTTGAACTTCCTAACGCAGTCGCGAGGCTGGGTTTCGTGCCGCGCGGTCCGCCGGAAGTGTCGAGCCAGATCACAGATAGATAACTTCCGTCTTTAATGCTCAAAATGTCGATCTGGCTTTGAGGGGGTGGTCCAGCTTCTGAGCGGAATGTGATCAGATTCTTGGCTTTTTTACTCTAAATTCCGGTCAGTTATTGTGGGTCTTTGGTCGGCTGTATTCTAAATGAGATAACAATCAAGCGACTTTCTTGACCCTAAGGAGATAACGAGATGTTAGTTAGTACAGCAGCTACTATCCAGTTAGACGATCTGCTAGATCGAATTGGCGTGAAACTTCAGTTGAGCGAGACGGCGTATAAATTGGCGGAGAACCGGTATAAGGCAATCGCGGTGCTGCTTGGGCAAGCAGGTAGCAGTGTCGCGAAATATCGACCAGACATTTACCCTCAGGGTTCACTTCGCATCGGAACGACAGTGAAGTTACGTCGGCGGAATGAGTTTGATCTAGATTTTGTTTGCGAATTCCAGGCGAGTCCAGAGACATTTCCCGATCCGATCGTACTGCTCGATTTCATCGAGGAAATCCTGCGCGGCAATGGCGTTTACAAGGATAACGTCGAACGGAAAAACCGATGCATCCGCGTGATCTACGCCGATGAGTTTTACATGGATATTTTGCCTGCCTGCCCTAATCCGTCACCCGGCTTGTACGGGTCAACTTGCGTTTTAGTCCCTGACTGTAGCGCCCAAACGTGGAAGCACAGCAATCCGAAGGGCTTCGCGCGTTGGTACGAAGGACGTGCTCAGGAAGCAGTAGTTACTTTCAGGAAAGCAATCGAGCCGTTGCCGGAACACCAAAGTTATGAGGATCTCGCGACTTTGAACCGCATCGTTCAACTCATGAAAAGACATCGCGACATTATCTTCGAGAAATGTCCAAAACAAGCACCGATATCAATTGTGCTTACAACGCTCGCCGCGAAAACATATGCGGGCCACACGTCCGTAAGCGAAGCCATGGCCCACGTTCTTAGGGGAATTTGCGCGTTGATTCCGAATGTGGCCGATGGACGGTTGCAGGTTCTGAACCCAACAAATTCTGGCGAAGACCTTAGTGAGCGCTGGGACGATGATCCCGAAGCTTATCTTGGATTTGTGTCCTGGATAAATGCTTTCGCGAAGACTTGGAATGACCTGCTAAATGTGCACGGAATTCAAAATGCGAAGATTGTTCTCGAAAAGATGTTCGGCGAGAGAGTAGCAAGAACGGCCGTGGAAGAACATATCAAAGCTTTCGAAGCACCTCGCCAGTCGGGTGGGTTGGCTGTCGAAAGAGGAAGCGGCCTTATCGTTCCAGCAGCGACCGCGTCGGCTACGGCGATTTCGCGAAACACGTTTTATGGCGACCAATAACTACTTCAGAACGAAGTCAAAGCGCCTTGGTATGGCGCAACAGCACCAGCGGATGAATGTCTTGCATCCTAACTTCAAGCTGCTTGGTCTCACGCCGAAAATCGCAAGTTGGCAGGGAAGGGTCACACCTTTGCCACTAAGCGAGACCTATTTGGTGCGAATAAGGTACGAAAAATACAAAGGACCACAGGTTTGGATTATTTCTCCCAAACTCGAGTTGCGGGATGGCGCTTCTTCGATTCCGCACACCTACGTCGGCGATTACCTTTGTCTTTACTATCCTGACTACGATGAATGGGCATCGGTGAAGTACGTTGCCGAGACTATTGTTCCCTGGATCTCGCTTTGGCTGATGTACTACGAAGCTTGGCTGGCGACGGGTGAGTGGCTTGGCGGAGGGATCAAACACGAGCCGAAAGAAAAGAAGCGCAGATAATTGATATGTCCGACATTAAGAGAATCTTGGCAATTGATGGAGGTGGAATCAAAGGTGTCTTTCCAGCGGCTTTCTTAGCTGACATTGAAGATACGCTTGAACGTCCGATTCATCGGTACTTCGATCTGATTGCGGGCACGTCCACAGGAGGCATCATCGCGCTTGGGTTGGGCCTCGGCCTCAAAGCTTCAGAGATTCTCGATTTCTACAAAAGGTATGGTCCGAAGATCTTCGCCGGCAATCGCTTCGTGCTAACGATAAAACAGGCACTATGGCGAAAGTATGACCATCAATGTCTACGTCGCGCGCTTGAACAAACTTTTGGCGATAAGTTAATAAGCGACGCCAAGACTCGATTGGTTATTCCATCTATGAATATCGACACGGGAGAGGTTCATATTTTTAAAACAAAGCACCATCCGAAGTTCGAGCGCGATTACAAGGTTCAAGCTGTCGACGTCGCGCTCGCCACTGCTTCAGCGCCAACTTACTTTCCGCTATTTAAGACAGCCTCCGAGTTTCCACTGGTTGATGGCGGGCTGTGGGCGAACAATCCCGTAGGTATGGCGGTCGTTGAGGGTATTGGCGTCCTCGGATGGTCAAAGGAAGACCTGCGAGTGCTGAGCCTTGGCTGTACCGAATCACCCTTTGATGTCGGCTTATTGAGAAAGCGCAATATAGGTTGGTACTGGGCGACAAAAACGGTCGATGCATTCATGGCGGGACAATCGTCGGGATCGCTTGGAACTGCCTATACGTTGATCGGCCATGAAAACGTCATACGGATCAATCAGGTAGTAACCAAAGGACGATTTGCTTTGGATTCGGCAAAACAGGTGTCTGAGTTATGTGCTCTAGGAAAAAATCGCGCAAGAAACGAATCCGCGAAGATTAAGCCGATGTTCTTCTATGAGACCGCAGAAGAGTTTTCCCAAATTAATGGCTTTAAGGTCGCATCGGCCTGAGACGAACACATGAGGCTACCTCTTCGGACAAAATGCGATAAGGAGATTTGAGATGGCGTACAGTGACGAAGAGCTTTCGCGAATTTACGATCGTACCGATGGCTATTGCCATCTCTGTTATAAGAAGCTAAGTTTCTCTAACTATGCTCTCTACGGTTTACGTGGCGCGTGGGAAGTTGAACACTCCATTCCTCGATCAAGAGGGGGCACAGATCACCTAAACAATCTCTACGCAGCCTGCATTCCTTGCAACCGACAGAAAGCTGTTTGCGCCTCTCGCACAGTTCGATCATGGAATGGACGCGCGCGCGCACCACGCTCATGGATTCGAAAAGTTGATATCAGAAGATCAAATACTGCAAAAGGCGCTGCGTTTGGTGCTTTGATAGGTTCGTTTGGTGGAGCTCCTGGCGTAATAATCTGTAGTGCTATAGGGGCCAAGATTGGATCGGCACTCGATCCGAATGACTGATGTTGTGCAGGAAGTTTTGTTCGGAGTTGGGCTGAAACGAGCATCAGTTTCATATTAATATAGTCGAAACGAAACTCATCAGGCTGGGTCCTCAGAGCCTGCGAATTACGCATAAGGTCCCTGTACCAGCCATTTATCAAGTTCGCTAATAGGTCTCCGTCGCACAGCGTATTGGATGCCCCAGTGTTGAGGTTTTCCTCGATGGCTTCCAATCGGCGATAGCTAGTGCCAAACGTTGACGAATGGTGGCAGACCCAGCCTAAAGCTCTTCCCTTTGGCGTGAAGCGTTCCATTGACAGCTATCAGCTCATCCGAATATGCTTAGGCTTCAGAGGCGCTTATTGGTTAGCTTGAACTTCACACCTTCGTGGTAAGGGATCGCGCAGCTAACTCATCAACACATTTTCTGGCAGAAAACCGCGGGGAGGTTGCTTTTTGCCGCTTACTAAGAAATCTGTGTCTACACAGATACAGATCGATCCTGGAGGTGCCATGAGTACAGAACAACAGGAATATGTGCTGGAGGGAGTTTCCGTTACGGAAGTTACCGAAGAGATCGAAAAGGTTTGGGGCCAACTGCAGCAGCCCAATTCCGAATTCGCTAAGCTAGCCGTAGAAAAGGGAGTTAACGCTGACGAACTTGAGAGCCTCAGGAAATATTCACTCGAAGAAGTACTGGTTTTGAAGAAGGGGGGCGGGTTTGATCCCGTTACCGTAGCTCTAATAGTCGCTTTTGCTCCAGTCGCCGCTAAAATTACTAAGGATGTGTGGGACAACTTTATTCTTGGCCGGCTGCAACGGCGCTTTGGCAAGAACGCCATTGCCCCTAAAGAGGACAAGCACTAAGTAATCACTTAAATTCCCGTCATGAATGTAGAGGAGCACATTCTGCTTTCAGGTAGAAAGGCTCTGGCTGCCCGGTTGGTTCAGATTGAGGCTGCTTTGCCGCTGGAAGCTAGATTCAGGCGAGAGTCGGCCGAGATTGCTTACGCGCGATTGGATCTTAAGCTGAAAGACATTTTTCCGCAGGAGAAAGAGCAACTGGATAATAATGAGATCCGGCTTGACGTTTCCCTCGACACTCTCATCGGACGGTTACAGTTCTTCGCGCAAGGCGACCTGCTCAAGCAACCTCAACTATTTGATGACCTGCAGCAGGCCCTCGACCAGCGAGCGAAAAGGATGGCTTGTGATGCCTGCAGTAAGCTTGCTCCTTTGGTCTGTAATGGCGGCGTCCGCGACGACGAAATCGTAAGTTTGGGCGGCGCTTGTTTGGCGCCTTTGAAAGACATGTTTGACATCGCACATAACGTGGGGCGCCATTACTACGTTACTCGAGGTACCTTAATGACTGGGAATCCCGACGTGGTTTTTGCCACAGAAAAATTTTCCCAAAAGAACCCACACCATAAACCCCATGATTTACCCGTTGACTACTTTATTAATGGGGAGACGGTCTATGCAGATACCCCTGGGCTAACCCGAGCCCGTGTAGTGCTGAAAGTACCGGTGGAAGCTTTTGATACAAACACCTATTTGAGCACTCTCTACATTCTGTTTCATGAATGTATCGTCCATGCATTCCACGCTATAACGTCGACGGCTCAGACAAGGGTTGGACCCAAGCCAGAAGATCGGTTTGTCGAAGGTTGGATGGATTGGGTCAGTTACGAGGTCCTCAATGAGGTGCTCAGCGGGACGGGATTAGTGAAGGCCCCGGTCAACCTTCGGTTCTTACGCCAAAGGCGCGATCGGGCGTTTGATTTTCACTTGGCCCGAGTTAAGTGCCAAGGCCCAAGTATGGCCCCCTTTTCGCAACTGGCGTCACAGCGAGCCACCGGGAAAAGCGCCGCGACCAAGGTTCTGGATCTGTTCAAAAATCGCCCCAAAGACTGTACTGATCCCTGGAAAAAATTTCTCCAACTATCTTTCGATCTCAACATGATGAGCGATTTTGATGAGGACCAAAGAGAGACTTTTGTTACTATGCTGGATTTTTTGGAGGACGATGATAGGGCACCGGACCTCTCACCGCAGCACAATATCCTTGCGGGTATAGTCACTAATTATCTCAGGAACAACAACATCCGGCGATTTATCGACTCCGTGCTAGCCCTCAAAACCAGGTGGCTGCGGTGACGACTTCCCCCTCACGGGAACCCAATCATTGTTCACTTGACAAATGAATAGCAAAAGCGTATAAACCCCTATGGCTTGCTAGAAGGAGGTCTGTCTCATATGAAGGAACGTTATAAGGTGCTAGGGGCGATGACTGCTCTTGGCGAATTCACCGTCGAGGATGTAGTGAGGAGAACCGGGGTCAAGCAAAATACCGTGAGCACCATAATGGCACGGGATAAAGGCCTTCTTGAAGAGATTGGGTATGAGGAAACTGGGCGCCGTGGGGGTAAGCCTAAGAGATATCGGCTCAGGCCAGAGTCTGCAGAGTTACTTCATTCAGAACTTGAAGACCTATACAGGAACCTTCCTGCGCCCCTTAATCGTGAAGGAACGGAAGTTCGGCAGGAACCGAAATTAGTTACAGTGCCTTTGGGACTATTAGCGGCTGAGGATACGCTGCTGTTGCGCTATCCACGAGAAGAGGATTCTAAAGAAAAACAACGAATTCTTAATCTAGCGAAACTGGATTATCAAAAGGGATTCTTCGAGAGTGAGAGGATCCTAGCGGCTGCTCCTGAACGCGAGGTTCGCACAATGATCGAGAACTCCGTGCACCGGGTCAAGGCTTTACAGAAATTCTTTGAGCTCGACGTGCTCGCTAGTTCATATATGCCTGACCAGCAAGATGAGGCAGTTGAGGCATCCACACTACGAGGCCGACTCTCCGAATTGAGTAGTCAAATCTCGGAAGCAATAAGTAATCTACATCCGGTTTTGGTCTCTTCTCGACAGGCGTCAACAGGCATCGAAGCGGCCTCGCAACGTCCACTCCGGCCTCAGAGCGAAGATTACATTACGGCAAGGGGTCTCTTGGATCGGGCTAGTGTTGAACTACATCAGCAGCAGAGATCCGCGTTGCTTAAAGAGGCGAGTGCGTCAATGGCCGGTCTCCAAAAGGATTATGAAGGCGGCGATACGCACCCAATTACCAATGCATTCATTCGCTATGAGGAAGGTCGCCTAAGGTTTTTGATGCGGGACTATGAGGCCGCGAGGAAGTTGTTTGAAGGTGCTCGAGATGTGTTTGCGACTTCAGCGAAGTATTCCGATGAAATCGCCAAGATCGACCATCATCTAGCAATTCTCTCGGTGCATGAGAGTTTGATGTCCCCAACGGATGCCAGCGCAGGAATCGAGATAGCCGCTACCCTATCTGCTCTGGAAAAGATCGATGACAGGTCAAAAGCGAATTACCCACTGGTGAGGTTTCTTCAAAATCTACTGTCCAAGACAATTCACCGATTTTCTGAGACCGAAAGATTACTGAGACAAGAGTTAGCAGATGCCCGAAGGCAGTTACGCTCCAGGGATGTCATGCAACCGCAACTTTGGCAGCAAATCCCTTCACCGGAATATCATCTTGAACTCTCCCACACAAGGATTGGTTACGGCAGAGATCTCAGTGGAATGGTAGGAGAACGGATGGGAATATTCCATGAGCATCCTTGCCATACGTCTGAAGCGCGGGAGCTAAAGGCCGCAGTTGCGCTGGGCTCCGAGAACACACTGTCCTGTTCACCGTTTGATCAGATGGCACCAAGTCGGAGCAAATATGATCTGCCGATTCTGCTCATGGTCGGAACTAAATGAACCCAATGAAGTTCACGAATCCGTATGACTGAAACACAAGATGAGCCGGTTCCGGCCCAGACTACCGAATCAACTGAGGTTGCCGAACTGGCCAGCGTCTATCTTCAGTTAGGGCAAGTGCTGGAGAAGAATGGGGAGTTGGTAGACGCAATCTCAAACTACCGTAAAGCCCTGGAAAGTGACCCTACTTCGTCCGTGGGTTTACTTTTTCTCGGGAACAGTCTCCGCCGTTCGGGTTCTTTCGAGGAGGCTGAGACAGCCCTTAGCAAAGCCCTTGGGTCCACAGAACAGAGCGACGCTGAGGGACGCTCTACTGTGCTCTTTGGCCTAGCACTCAACTTCTATGACCAGAGGCAATATGTGGAGGCCCTTGAGTACATAAATCGCGCGTTGGCGTTGGACCAAACCGCGTCTCTCTATTCGCTTATGGGCGAATGTCTCTACTTATTGGAACGTGGGACCGAAGCTCTTACTGCGTTTGACAAGGCGATCGAAATAGATCCCAACTTAGTTCAAGCTTGGATCGGAAAGGCGGAAGTCCTTGAGTCGCTTGATCGCCTGATGGACGCCCTGGGAGCAATTGACTATGCCCTGATACTGGATCCGAGTAATGAATTGGCCCTCTCAAACAAGGCTCGCCTCCTTTGCGAATCAGAGAAGTTTGAGGACTCGGTTGCCGTTTATGATCAGATCCTCGGAACTGATCCGCACAATATGCAAGTGCGTGTCGGGAAAAGCAATGTCTTATCCCGGCTGGGACGTCCTCTGCAGGCTCTTGAAATTATTGACCAGGCTTTGGAAGAAACTCCTAGGGCATCCCCCCTTCTAATCAGAAAAGGTCAACTACTGACTGATCTGGGGCGCGCGGAAGAGGCGCTCGGCTTCTTTGATCAGGCGATGGGTCAGTCTGAGGCTGCTTGGGCAATGGATCACAAGGCAAATGCGCTTCTTGGCCTTAGCCGTTACGACGAAGCGCTGTCGCTTTATGATCGCGCCGAAGATCTGCATATAGATCCAGCTTGGGCGATGGCCCACAAGGCTCACTTGTTGAGGTACCTCGAACGCTTTGACGAGGCTCTCAACTTATATGACCGGGCGCTCGAGTTGCAACCCGATGCCAGTTGGATTCTTGCAGGCAAAGCCGAGACTTTGTACCGGATGCGTAAATATGATGAGACGATCAACTACTGGAACAAGGTTATCAGTCTCCATCCGGAATCCCCGGAAGCTTACGGCAGGCGCGCCGAGGCCTATCGTTATATGGGCAAACATCAGGACGCGCTCGCTGACCTGGATCACGCCCTCACAATAAACTCCAAAATCGATTGGTTTCTTTACCAACGGTTCGCGGTTAACACTGCGACTGATCGCGCCGAGGAGGCACGAGCGGACTTGGAAGCCGCTATCAAGTACGGAAAGCGTTTGCATGTTAAGGTGCCAGATAACTGGATGCACACGTGTAATCTAGCGCTTTATCACTTAACGGCCGGCGATATCGCGGAAGCAGAACGACTATATCGCGAGGTGGTCTCGGGAGGTGCGCCTCTTTACACGGTCAATGAGGCTCTCAAAGATCTTGAAGATAATGCTTCCTTGCTGGACGCCTCGCACCGGGAAGTGCGGACCCTTCTCGAAGCCTACGCGCAATCGCTCGACGCACGAACGACAAATCCTTCTGAAGTAAATCCCTGAACTAGGCAGCCCGGCTTTGCTGACTTGCTGCCGGCATTCGCAACTGAACTTGTTTTCTCTTGCTATCCTAATTGCTGCGTGTTTGCTTTTGCCGGAATACGCCTGGCTCTTATAAAGTTTAAAGCAGCGTAAAGTGACTTTCTAGCCGTTGGTTCAAAAATCACGCCGTATAAAGGCCATTAAGCGTCATACGCGGCGCCGGAAAACTGTGGGGAAAACTGTGTCGGTCTTGAACTGAAACAGGCTGATTTAGGCGCGCATAGGCGCACACGAAAATGGGCTGCGATCCGCGTAAACGTTGGTTAATGTGATTACAACGTCATAGGCGCGCTATCACGTTGCTGGATTCATAACCCCAAGGTCGGCAGTTCGATCCTGCCCCCCGCTACCAAATTCCGCACTAAATATTTCAATGATTTTCAGGAGTCCTAAACTCGGCCTTTTTGTGTTGCCGAGGTTTTGCCGAAGACGAGGACGCAGAGATTACGCAGGGAAAGATCTTTAGATTCGAACACTACCCTCTTACGATTTCATTGACGCCCCATAACACTCGTGATAGACTGCGCCGCGATTTGGAACCGGACATAACGATCAGTTCTTGCCTTAGGTTAACTTCCTCGTTCCTGCTATCGATTCATCCCGACGATCGCTAAAGTCCGCTTCTCTTACAACTATGCCCTGACACGTTTTTAAGTGTCGGAAGGATGGGCTACCTCATGGCTGACCACAACGATCCAAATGCGGTCAATTCGATCTTCTCTGATATCGACATTAGCGCCGCCGACCTTTATGACTTGTTCGGCTTTCCCAGCCCGGATACCGACGGCGGCGAAAAGGTAGTCATCGCGCTCACCTTTGCCTCGATACCCGCTACCGGTGTTTTCGACACCGACATGCTTTATCGAATCCTGATCTCTCCGGATCCGAGAGTGGTTGGTCCAGGCGCAGATGAGCACACATTAAAAGGACTGCTTAGATATTTCGACGCTATCAAAGAGAAGTTTCTTGGACCGTCAAAGGCTTCCGAGATTCGCGTGACAGTTGATCAGAGTCAACGCGCCACAGTCAAATTCATCGACTTCCCCGGCACTAGTTTCTCGACCGTAATCGATACCAACAAAGTTACGACTATCGACACGCCCGACGGTCACGCGATCAAAGCGTACATCGGTGGCCGCGACGACGCTTTCTTCAACGATCTAACCGGCTTCTTCCGCTCGATCAATTACGCGCCACAGTTCTATCGCGTCCCTCACACGATGGCCGGCTCGCGCGAACTGAAGATTCCCAAGACGCTGATCGAACTCGAAGGCAATCATCTCTTCAACTTCGATCCGAACGATCCCGAGTGGGGCTACGGCGATAACAAACGCGAACTCCCGCCCGGCCCACTCACCTGGAACGGCGACAAGTTCTTCAAAGACGCCAACGGTAACTTTCGCTTTGTCTACACTGGCAAAGACTGCCAGGCAGGCATAAACATCAACGCGATCATTCTCGAAATCCCGCTCGCCTTCATCACGAGTGCGCCCGATTACAACCGGATCGTTAACACATGGGGCGAGAGTTGGGTGTTAAAAGCGGCGGACAAGATCGAGACGATTCCCGATCATCCGTTCTGGCTGGAGAATCCCATCGCACTCATCGGTCAACTTAAACTCGACGATGAGTTGAAGAAGTACAAGCTCGTCGATACTGACGGACAGCCCTTCGCCGACGCCGCTCTGAGCGAGCGTGAAGACAATCGTCAACTCGGAGCCAACAACTTCTGGCTCGCGCCGCACTTCATCAAGCGACTGGCCCATCTCGGTTGGGGCTTTGGACCATCGATCACCGCGCTAGGTTTACAGACGTCTTTCGATCACGACAACTCACCGGTGTCGGTCCATAAAACGTACTCCCTCGCGACTCTGGCATTTCCGCGCGCGAAGAAGACTCTGTTTCAGAGTCTGAACATGCCCGACGACAGTTGGAATCCCAAAGGGCTGAACATTCCACCGCGCCGCCCGGTTGAAGTCTTCGTGCCGAACGTTTGCGCGATCGATATGGACACCACGGGCACCTGGCCTTATGGACGCCGGCCGGAAGATCAGGTTGCGACTCGTTTTCTCTCGATGTTTCTTGACATGGAAGCCGAGTTGAACGGAAAGAAGTATCACGTCGATTTGCTCAACGATCCCGCGTTGTGGAACAGCGTACCGATCGAGCCGAAGACGGTGCCGAATCCGATGAAGAACGACAAAGAGTTTCTTAGTGACTTTCCTTATTTAGCAGAGCCTTGGTAATCCGCTGACCAGCTCGCGGCTTCACTCCGCCGTCGAGCGTTCACAGAGATCCGATGATTGCCAAAAGAACTGACTTCGAGAACGAACTCGAGCGAATCCGTCAAGGACTTGCCGAGTTAAATGGCAACGCATTGAACCTTCCGGTCGACAGCGCGAAAGTATCGCGGCTTGCGTACCTTCAATATCAACGCGCGTCGCTCACCGGTAACCTTGATACGCTTGGCGACGCCGACGCCACGCTCGATTACGCGATCCGCCATCTTGGTCCAAGTGGCGATCTCTATTTCCTCAAGGCGAATATTCACTTCAAACTTCACCGCCTCAACGACGTCGAGCAGGATCTCCAGCTCGGCCGCGACCTATTGCTGAGCACTCCCGGCAGAGCTTTGAAAGCGGATCTCGATTTTCAGAAGGGTCGTTACCATGCCGCGCAAGAAGAATACGAAGCACTAATTGAGGAAGAACGCACCTGGGATTCACTCGGGCGCCTCGCTTATCTCCATTTCAAAATGGGCGAACTCGAAAAAGCCGATCGTTTGTATGACGAAGCCGCCGACGAGCTGACCGCAAAAGAGATGCGACATTACTCGTGGCTCGAGCTTCAAAGAGGCGTCGTCGATCTGAGCTACGGCGACTACGACAAAGCACGCGAGCATTATGAACGCTCTGAACGTGCGTACTCGGGCCATTGGATGGTCGACGAACACATGGCTGAGCTATTGGGCGCGCAGGGAAAGTACGACGAGGCGGAAGCACTTTATCGGAGCGTTGTTGAGCGAGTGCCACGTCCGGATTTTCAACAGGCACTCGGCGAACTTTATATCTCCATGGGAAAAAGCGCTGAGGCTACTAAGTGGTTGGACAAAGCACGGACTGGGTTTCTGGAGTCGGCGGCCCTTGGCGAGGTCCACTACTATCACCACCTCGCGGACTTTTATGCAGACGTAGATGAAAACGGTCCAGAGGCTGTTAAGTGGGCGCGAAAAGATCTCGACCTCCGAAGAAACTGCTCTACGTTGGCAGCGTTTGCGTGGGCTTTGTATCGCGCCGGACAGTTTTTAGAAGCGAAAGAATTGATGGATGAGGCGCTCGCTTCAGGCGCGAAAGATGCACGATTGTTCAAAACGGCCGGAATGATCTACAAGGCCGCCAGTCCAAATGGTAAAGGCGCCCGCTACCTGCAGCTGGCCGCCGAAATCAACCCTAATCTCAAAAACTTCCATGTGCACCGGTGATCTTGCAGAAGCGCGCGACAAAATGAATCAGGCTTTCATCCGGCGCCGCCGAGGCCTGAAGCCGCGATGATTTTCAAGGCGTGTCCTGGAAACGGCGTTGCTGACCGATATTTCAAGTTAGGATCTGAGATTAATCCCGATTACGAGTGTTTTCACGTCCACCGCTCATGCGCAACAATGAAATGTTCAGGCAGGCGACCTACATATCTTGTGAAGTCGTATTTGTAACCGCACACGTGATCCCGGTCTGACGGTCGAGAGTGACCGCAGGAGAGGAGTTGTCGAGATGGTTAAACTGACCCGGAAACAAAAGTACCTCGTTGTGATCGTGGCGATTTTGCTCGTGGGCACCGTCTTCATGATCTATCAATGGTGGCCCAAACATCCCAAGCCTGGAACGGTGCTCGACGAAGCGAAGCTGATTAACCGAACTCCCGAGTCATTTCCGGCCGCCGACGAAGACTACTTTCGCGAAGCAGATCAGAACAAAGACGGCATAATCGCCCTCACTCCGTCGGAAGTTAAGGGGCGGAACGCCTGGATAGTTTGGACCGGTGGCAACGACCGCCTCTGGGACAAGCTGACCGTCGCGAGTTTTGGCGCGCTTGATTTTCTCAAGACCCTTTCATCGCACAACAAACTGTACGCCAGTCGCGACAATCGTTGGCACTATCTGGGTTTGGTGAACGAACCTTGTTTCGAAAAAGCCACCGGCCCAGATCCAGATCGGTTTGGACTGTGGGTCGACAAGCGAATCGTTTCCCCCGAGTGTCCGCCCGACCCGTTCGAAAACGAAGCGAAGTATCCCGGCGTGCAGGTCGGCGGGCGCGGTAAGCCGCTGCCCGCAGAAACAAAATACAGGCCGAAAGATGGGAAGATGCCGGTCGGCTCGTACTACGGGTACGCGACTGGCATTGTAGGCCTGCGCCTGTTTCCGAATCCTGATTTTGACGAAGCAGCCGCGCGCAATTGGGACCCGGACAAGTACTACAGCGACGCTGCCTATATGAGCCGAAACCTGGTGCGGCCGTATCGCGTGGGCATGTCCTGCGCCTTTTGCCATATCGGTCCGAACCCGATCAAGCCTCCCGCCGATCCGGAACATCCGAAGTGGGAAAACTTGTCGTCGAATGTCGGCGCGCAATATTTCTGGGTAGATCGCATCTTCGATTGGAATGCGGACCCGTCGAGTTACGTCTTCCAAATGTTCCATACTGCCTTGCCGGGCTCGCTGGACACCTCGTTGGTTTCTACCGACAACATCAACAACCCTCGCACTATGAATGCGATCTACAGCCTGGGCCCGCGACTCGATCAGGCGCAACGATACGGCAAGGAAACGCTGGGCGCGAGGGGAAGCATTAACAACAAACAATTCAACGATTTTCTGCCGGCCGATAATCCGCTCTCGAAGCTGTTTGTGAAACCGGCCACCTCGTACTCGATGCGCGTCCTAAAGGATGGCTCCGATTCAGTGGGCGCGTTGGGCGCGCTGAACCGCGTCTATCTGAACATCGGATTGTTCAGCGAAGAATGGCTGTTGCACTTTAACCCGCTGATCGGCGGGAAGGAAGTTACGCCCATCGAGATCTCAGTTGCGCGTGAGAATTCCAGTTACTGGTCGGCAACCGAGGCGCAGACGATGCCGATGGCCGAGTTCTTTCTGAAGACGACCGATCCGCACAAGTTAAAAGATGCGCCAGGCGGCCCGGTCATCCTGGCTGCGGGCGCAAGCCAGGTGCCCAGGGGCAAAGTTGTCTTTGCCGAAAACTGCGCGCGCTGTCATTCAAGCAAGCTGCCGGAGAAAACAAAACAGTTAATGCCAGAGGGTTGTTCCGGAGCGAACTACATGAAGTGCTGGAATGATTATTGGGCATACACGAAGACCGAGGAATTCAAGTCTCAGATGCGCGACATCGTGAACGCGCCTGATTTTCTCGATGCTAACTACCTGTCGTCAGAGTTCCGAGTTCCGGTGACTTTGCTTCAGACCAACGCGTGCAGTCCACTGGGAACCAACGCAATCCGCGGAAATATCTGGGACAACTTCTCATCTGAAACTTACAAAGACTTGCCTTCAGTCGGCACGATTACCGTCTATGATCCGGTATCGGGCGCGGCAATGCCCTACCAGATGCCTGGCGGCGGACGCGGATTCACGCGGCCGGCTTCGCTGGTAAGCGCCTGGTCAACGGCGCCATTTTTGCTGAACAACAGTGTCGGCAAGTTTAATCCCGAGCCTTCCGTCGTGGGCCGCATGGATTCGTTTCAGGATTCGATCGAGCAAATGCTGCTCATCAAGCCGCGCGAGCAAGACAAGATTCTCGGCGACAAAGTACCGGGCAAGATTCAACGCACGACCGAGATCTCATGGGTTCGCGTGATGCCGGGTTACCTTCCGGACGCGCTTCAAAGCAAGGGACACTGGCTGTTTCCCAGACTCTTCACCGATGAAGGATTGGTGATCGGACCGATTCCGCGCGACACGCCCGTGAGTCTGATTGCCAGTTTGCTGGTCCGCCCGGAAGAGTTGGGTTGGTGGGCGCGGCTCGGTCGCGATCGCGAGCTGTTCAATCTCATCTTTGGCAGCGACGGCATCAAGCAGAAGTTAGCAGAACTAGGACCGATGCCATCTGATCCTGCGGCCAAAGAGGCCTACAACGCCCGCGCGCAAGAGGTGTTCAAGCCGCTTGCTTCGCGCCTAATGGCCTTCAGCAAATGTCCAGATTACGTCGTCAATCGTGGCCATTATTTCGGGACTGGTTACGACAACGAGCCGGCCTTGAGCGTTGAAGACAAAAAGGCGCTAATTGAATTCCTGAAGACTTTCTGAACGGCGCAAAGGTAGCTGCGGCGATTCATCAACAAAAATCATGAATGCAGACTTTGATTACATTATCGTGGGATCAGGCGCCGGCGGCGGTCCGCTGGCGGCGCGCTTGGCCGAAAAGGGGAAATCGGTCCTGTTACTGGAAGCCGGCGGAGATCACCAGCCGTACAACTATCAAGTGCCCGTCTTTCACGGCAATGCCACGGAAGATCCCGACATGCGTTTGGATCATTTCGTGCGGCACTACGAAGAGGAAGAGCGCCAGGAACGGGATCCGAAATACCAGGTAGAGCTGAAGGCGGGCCGGCACGGAGTCTATTACCCGCGCGCGCGGACCGTGGGTGGCTGCACCTCGCATTACGCGATGATCATCATTCGCCCACACGACAGTGATTGGCAGACCGTCGTCGATGCAACCGGCGACAAGAGCTGGGCGCCGCGCGAAATGGACCAGTACTTCGCGCGGGTCGAAAGCTGGCGTCATCGCTGCGCGAGCTCTTCCGGGCACGGCAAAGAAGGTTGGTTGCCCACGCGGAACGCCAGCGTTATCTCGTTAGGGCGCGCGGCATTCACACATCATGACCCGTCGATTGGTGAGATCGTCAAGCACTCCTTTTGGGCACACCGAAAGCTTCTTCCATTTCGGTTTTGGAACCGGCCGTATTTTCCGCTCAGCGTGCGCTGGCGAGCGCGTGTCGATCCGAACGATCTGCGTTTGCGCCACGGCGAAGGCGTGATCCTGGTGCCGATGGCCATCGACAGCCAGGGTCGTCGCGCGGGCACGCGCGAACGAATCAAAGCCGGCACAGAAACCGGCAACCTGGAAGTGCGGACGAACTGTCACGTGACGGAGCTCATCTTTGATGAAGCCGATGATAAGCGAGTAGTGGGCGTGCGTTATCTTCCGGGAGAAGGACTCTATCGCGCCGACCGCAACCCGGAACGATTTGGAAAACCAAGTGGGCCCCCGCAGGAAGTGCGCGCGAAACGCGAAGTCATTTTGGCCGCCGGCGCTTACATCACGCCGCAGTTGTTGATGCTCTCCGGCATCGGACCGCGCGAAGAGTTAGAGCGGGACGACATAAAAATTCGCGTTCGTGTCGATCTTCCCGGCGTGGGGAAGAATTTGCAGGATCGATACGAGGTGGGCATCGTGGCGCAGGCGAAGGAACCCTTTCCGCTGCTCGCCAACGCCACGTTTCAAGGGCCGGCGGAAGGAGAGGAAGGCGACGAGTTCTTCGGCGAGTGGCGTGATAAATACACAGGCTTGTACGCCACGAATGGCGCTGTCATCGGCTTTCTTGCGAAGTCCAGCGTCGCCGAAAACAACGAGCCGGATCTGTTCATCTTCGGCGTTCCGGGAGCATTCACTGGCTATTACACTGGCTGGTCGAAGGAAGCGGTCACTCCCCCGCACGACAAATGGACGTGGCTGCTGCTGAAAGGTCATGCACGTTTTCGCGGGAAGGTGACCCTCAACTCGAGCGATCCACTCGACCCACCCAAGGTAGATTTCAACTACTTCGAGCGCGACGACCGCGGCAAGCTGACGCCGGACGCCGAGAAGGATCTGCAGGCCATGCGTGACGGAGTTGCCATCGTTAAGAACCTTTTGAAAGGGTCCAAGGAAAGATTGCCGGTGGATCCCGACTGTATGAAAGGAGTGAACCTGAACTCGCAGGAAGGCATTGACAAGTTCGTGCAGGATCGTGCCTGGGGCCATCACGCATCGTGCACTTGCAAGATTGGCGGCGACGACGATCCTGAGGCGGTGCTGGATTCAGAGTTTCGCGTCCGCGGCGTGAAAGGATTGCGCGTCGTTGATGCTTCGGTGTTTCCAAGAATTCCGGGATTCTTTGTAGTGATGCCCATCTACATGATTGCGGAAAAGGCAGCGGTCGCCATTCTCGCCGATGCGAAATGAAAAGCGAAACGAGGTCCCCCGATGGCAAAGCGCTCGTTGATGCTCGCGGGTGGCGGACTCAAGATCCCGTTTCAGGCAGGTGTGCTTCAGGTGTGGCTCGACGAAGCGGGCATCGAATTCGATCACGGTGACGGCGTGAGTGCGGCGTGTTTCAACCTTGCGATGTGGGTGCAAGGGATGAGTGGCAAACAAATCGCCGACAACTGGCGTCACTTCAAACCGTTCACGGCAGTTGATGTCAACTGGTCGCAGTTACCGCTACTCTTCTTCGCCGAATCGTTTTTCGAATTGGACGCCTTCCGCAAGAAGGTCTTTCCCAGGTGGGGAATCGATCTAAACAAGATTCGAGCCAGTCAACGCGATGCCACTTTTAACGTCTACAACTTCTCTACACACCAACTGCGTCCAGTCACGACGCGGGAGATTACTGAAGACTTTCTGATCGCAACAGCGTCGTTGCCGATGTTCTTTCCGCCGGTGAAGCTCGAAGGTGATACGTACATCGATGCGGTTCTTAACACGTCTACTAATCTTGAAGAAGCCATTCGTCGCGGTGCTGATGAAGTTTGGATAATCTGGACCACGAGCGAGCGCGGCAAGTGGAGCAAAGGCTTTCTCGGCAACTTCTTTGGAATCTTTGAAGCGACGGCGAATTACAGTTACCGGCGTGTACTGACGCGGATTGACGCGAACAACGCGGCGATCGAACGTGGATTGCCCGGTGAGTTCGGGCGACCGATCAAAGTCTACGAATTGAAGGCGGAAGTCGGCTTACACTATCTCTTCAACTTCAAGCAGCGGCGCTTTCCGGAGACGGTCGAAGAAGGCGTGAGCGCCGCCCGCGCGTGGTGCGACGCAAATCGAATAGGTTGAATATGGAGAATCAACGCAGATTTCTGACTAGCGCGGGAGTCTTGCTTTTTATTCTGGCGTTGGTGACCGGGATGGTCATGCCGTGGCTCGCAAACATCCGCATGGGATTGAGCGCACATTTGGTTGGGATTCTCGGCGGCCTGTTTTTGATTGCCATCGGCGCCATTTGGCCGCTGCAAAGCTTGCCCGGAAAGTGGAGCACCGCTGCCGCTCGGCTCGCCGTGTTCAGCTCCTATTTGAACCTTTGCACGACTTTTTTTGCCGCGGCTTTCAGCACGAGTCGGCTGACGCCCTTGGCGGGTTCGGGCCGGCTGGCTGCCCCATGGAAAGAAAATATTGTTACCGGCGGCCTGGTTTTATCATCAGTCGCGATGTGAGTTGCTGCATCCTCGTGCTTTGGGGACTGCGGCGCGCGAAGGCGACCTAAACGTCCAGGCATCCAAACCAACCGTTCATTAAGGCCTTATGAAGACAGACTATTCCGGGATAGAAATTACCGAAGCGGACCGTAGTTATAACGGATCGCGCTTTGGCGAAGTACGCGAGGCCATCTTCAAGAATCCATATCAGAAAGTTTGGGGCAGCTCCGCGGCGCCGCCATTGCCGACCTATAAAGTCACCCTCGCGAGTGTCCTGCGGGGCGTGCTCCCTTTCGGAAAGCGATATGTTTTCCGTCAGGCCATTGAGCGCACGGTTGATTCGCATGCGGATTTGCGCTGGGGCGCGAACGGCAAGGGCTTTCGTCGCCTCTTGCATCCGAACGGCGTTTGTCTTACGGGACTTTGGGAGATAACTGAGGCGACCGAATACTCCGGTTACTTTCGCAAAGACAGCCGCGGCCTCCTGATCGCGCGCTATTCGACCTGTTGCACTGAAACGCGGCGCGGACGCACACGTTCGCTGGCAATGGTTGGAAAGTTATTTCCGACTACTGATCCCGACCACCAACAACCGCTGCGAACCGCGAGCTTTTTTACGCAGCAGGACATCGCCGGCGAAAACACCGACTACATAAATGATGCTGAACTGCGCAGCGCGCCTGACGTTCATGCCTGGCGGCGCGGTTGGGGAACACCAATTCTGATTATTACCGGGCTCGTGTTTCAGATCGTTGACCGCGAGCCAGCGCAACGGCAACTGTACCAACTCGCCGAGCTCGATAAGCCGGACAGCGAGCTGACGCGATGTCCAAACTTCATGCGACTCACGGTTTCGCCTGACCAGCCGAGAATCGAAGACAGTGACCTCGATTTTCGTGATGAAATCATGGCGCAGATCTTTGACAGGGGGGATCCGGCGCCCAGACGTAAGTTGGTCTTCAACATTGAAACGACGGACGAGGGTTCGCGTCGCGGTCCGGGCGTGGCGCAAAAGTTCAGCTTCAACAACTGGCGTCGGGTTGGCAGGATTACGTTTGACGACGCGGTAATTTCCTACAACGGTGATTTTGTGATCCATTTCAATCATCCGACCTGGCGATCCGATCGGAACAATCCATCAACGGCGACGCGTGTGCACGAGCGCAAAGTGCATTAGTCTCGCGTCAAGCAGATCCAGGGTGGCTCTACTAAGGAGGGACGATGGCCAGTTCAAATCGCGTGCTGGTGAAGCTCAAACCAAATGTCGGGCTTGCCGCAGCCGCATCAAAAGTCAATCTGCGGCCACTTCACGATCGGCCGCCGCAGTTGAACGTGTTCGGCCTTAGCGATACTCCCGCGTGGTATCTCGCCGATTTGCCGGACACCACCGGCCCAAATCCATGGGATTTGGCGCATGCTCAGGTCGCCGAGCAGCTTGGTGTCGACGCTTCGGCCGTACTCTTCGCTGAACCGGACTTGGATCAAACATTCGACGATGGCAGTGAATCGGTTCCCGGCGGCGCGGTCCTGGCGGCGGCTCCGCCTGCCGGCGGCCACACCACGCAGGACGCAAACAATAACAAAGTCACCGGGCCGTTCGGTGGGGCGCCTTCATTTGGCTGGCATCTCGGGGAGAATTACACGCAACTCGCGTCGGCACGCTCAGCCGTTCCGTTCCAGGCTCCGCGCACGCGCGTCGCTCACATCGACACAGGATTTGACCGAAGTCACGTTGCTAAACCAGAACGCATCGTGCTCGAGCATAGCTTTGTCGAAGGCGACCCGGATCCGAACAAGGCAGAGTCGCGGGCCGCGCTTGGCCTGCTGCCTGAGAATCTGGATCACGGCACCGGCACGATCGGAATTCTGGCGGGCTCGCGCGTGAACTTCTTGAACGACGATTTTCTCGGCGGCGCGCCCGGGGCGGACATCGTCACCTTGCGCATTGCCGACTCAGTCATATTGTTCAAGGTGAGTGCCTTCGCGCAGGCTTTGCAGTTTGCGATCGATAACCGGTGTGACGTGGTCTCGATTAGCATGGGCGGCCTGCCGTCCAGGGCGTGGGGTGAACTGGTAAACAAAGCTTACGAGGCGGGCATCTGCATTTGCGCGGCAGCGGGCAACAACATCAGCGGACTGCCATCGCATCACGTCGTGTATCCGGCCAGATATCACCGCACCGTCGCCGTGTGCGGCGTGATGGCCAACGGACAACCTTACTATGGCATTACCGGTCGCCAACTCCAGGGCAGTTGGGGACCGGATAGTTCAATGACCGCCGCGATCGCCGCGTACACACCCAACATTCCGTGGGCAGTCTTCAAGCAAAGTCCTGAGATTCGCGAGAACGGCGAAGGCACATCCTCGGCTACTCCGCAGGTCGCGGCCGCCGCGACAATTTGGTTCGAGAAGTATAAAGATCGTCTGCCACGCGACTGGCGCCGCGTGGAAGCCGTTCGTCATGCGTTATTCAGCTCGGCAAAAGCACAGGGCGTTGACTTGGAACACTTCGGCAGGGGCATCCTGCAAGCCAACGCGGCACTCAGTGTGCAGCCGGACCTCAATCGACCACAGACGCCGCCCGACAAAGATTCGTTTGCTTTCCTGCGTGTGTTGACCGGATTGGGCATCACCGACGCGCCTCCGCGCGAAGAGATGTTCAACCTCGAATTGACTCAACTCTATTTGGCGAACGATGACGTCGAAGGCGTAAGACTGCAGGACCTCATTGCGGATCCGGCAACGACGCCCAGCGATAAGGCCGTCAAGGAATTCATGGACGCCGTCATCGCAAATCCCAAGGCCTCGGTTACGCTGCGAAAACACCTGGCCGCTCGTTATTCCTCGGTGGTTGGCGGCGCAGCACCACGCTTTCCAGTCGAAATCGTGCCGCCGCCGCGGCCGGTCAGTGAAAAAGGACTAAATCTCGTTAATCCAACGTTCCGCCGATTGCGTAGTTATGCAGTCGATCCAAGCTTCTCGACCCAGCTTGAGACGGCCGGGATTAACGAAGTGGTGCTCAAGGTCAGGTGGGAAGAACTAAACACCGCAGAGTTCATTGACTCATCGGAAGATCCGAAGACTCCCGGACTGACTGGAGAATACGTCAAAGTCGTCGATACGGATGCATCCGGCAAGACGTATGATCCTGTCGACCTGAATGAACCAAAACTCCTGGCTCAGGATGGTTGGCCGCCGGCAGAAGGCAATCCGCAGTTTCATCAGCAGATGGTTTACGCAGTAGCCATGAAAACCATCGAGCACTTTGAACGGGCATTAGGCCGGCGCGTGCTCTGGCGTGCAAGGCAAACGGACAACCAAACCCGGGGAAGATTTGTGCGCCAGCTTGAAATACAACCGCACGCGCTGCGCGGGGCTAATGCTTTCTACAGTCCGCAGGGGGTTTCGCTACTCTTCGGTTACTTCGAGGCGTCGGCTGACGATCCTGGCGATCATGTTGCGGGCAGCAGAGTTTATTCATGCTTGTCGCACGACATCGTTGCCCATGAAACAACCCATGCGATCCTCGACGGCATGCATCGGGAGTTTAATGATGCGACAAATCTGGATGTGCTGGCCTTCCACGAGGCTTTCGCCGACATCGTCGCACTTATGCAGCATTTCACCATTCCCGAGATCCTCGAGAATGTGATTACCCGAACCAGAGGCAATCTGGAGTCGGAATCGATTCTTGGCAGCCTGGCAGTGCAATTCGGCAGGGCCGTCGGCGGTCGGGGCGCCTTGCGTGACGCGATAGGCAAGTTTAGTAAGGATGGAACCTGGACGAGGATTAAGCCAGACCCGACGGATTACGAGAAGACGAAAGAACCACACGCTCGTGGAGCGCTTTTGGTAGCGGCAGTCTTCGACGCCTTCCTGGCAATTTACAAGACTCGTATTGCGGACCTGTTGCGAATCTCCACGGGGGGCACCGGCGTCCTTCGGGCGGGGGCCATCCATCCTGATCTCACACGTCGGCTATCGGCTGAGGCGTCGAAAACAGCGGGTCATATGTTGAATATCTGCATCCGGGCGCTCGATTATATTCCGCCGGTCGATATCACTTTTGGCGAATATCTGCGCGGATTGATTACCGGGGATGCCGATCTGGTGCCGGACGATCCTTATCATTACCGGGTCGCTTTCGTTGAGAGTTTTCGCAAACGTGGCATCTATCCGCTGGATTTGGACACGCTGTCCGTGGACACTCTGCGCTGGCAGGGTGTCGACCTGTTTGAAGGCTTTAAGAAGGATCCGACAACTGAGGCCGCGTTAGAAGTGCAACTAAGAAAGTTTCTCGATCATTTAAAGCGATACGCGGACATTTGCTTCTACTCGCCCACGCGCAAAGCGTTGTACGAAGAAACCTGTGCGCACCTCGACTCGCTGGAAACAATGCTCGCCGAGATTTTCGGGAATCTCGCCCCGGAACTGCGGAAGCAGTTTGGCGCGCTAATTGGCGTCGATCCTGATTTGCCTTTCAAGATTTGCGATATGCGACGGGCGATGAGGGTGGGTCCGGATGGTCAGCACAAGCCGCAAATCATTTTGGGACTGACACAGTCGCGCCTCATAGAAGTCGATAATCAGGAGTTTAATTTTCTCGGTGGTGCCACCTTGATCGTGGATCTCAGAACCGCAAAGGTCCAATACGCCATCAGCAAAAGTATTAACA
>JBBPID010000081.1:0-23224 GCA_038040505.1 Acidobacteriota bacterium
ACGAGCGAACGGCGGGTTCCGTCACTTCGTGGTCATTAATGAAGACGTACCGGGACGCACTCGGCCGCTATTTGGGCGGACCAACGCGAACGGATGACCATAGTCGTCCTTTTGAGAATGTGCGGCCACTCATTGAGCGGCTGTGGCAAATGTGGAGCGGCGTTTGAACTTAACCGAGCCGGGTTTATAGAAAGCCTGCGCCCAGGCCGACGTCGGATCAAGATAATTGTGTCCTTCATCCAAACCGGTCGCTTCATTGATCTTATTAATAATGAGGCGCGAACGATGATGTCGCCAAAGGCGCATGAATTCACCCAGATAAATGTCGGCAAGCCGCTTGTCTCCGCGGATGATGAGCATGTTTTCGTCGTTTTCCCTGGTCGAGGCATCGCTGAAGTTCGCTGAACCGGAGATGACAATGGGTTCCTCGCCCAATGGATCGATAAGCATGAACTTCGTATGCACAAAGCGCACGTTCACGCTGAGATTGTTGGGAAACTCTTTCAGCCAATGATAGAGCATCTGATCATTCAGCACTGCACCGACAGCGACCTGAATATCGAAGTCTTTAGTCAGAACTTCCTCGGTTACTCTCGCTGATTCTTCATTCACACCCCATTTCTCGAGAAAGACATAGCGCAGGTAATCGCGGTCGATTTCAAAGACCTCGCGGAACACGACATTTACTCCAAAGGCGGCGGTGAAGCACACCAGGTTGGCAGCTCCATTCATGGCGGTGCCGTACCATTTTAGTTGGCCTAGATTTCCACGAGGGCTAAAGATCGTGGTGATTCCCTCAGGCGGTGGAAAATCTTCAAGGGTGGGATTGGCTTCGTCGTTTTTGGGTCGCAAATCATCAACGTGCGGATCCTTCTTCAGACGCTTCCAGTAAGCCAGATACTCCTTCGCTACGTCCACATCGCGCACCAGGTGGCCCACGTTTGCGTGACCAAAGATCCCTGACTCAGAGAAATTCGTCGAGCCAGTCCAGACGGCGATCGGTTCGTTGTTCTCCAGGAGGATGATGAACTTGTTGTGCGAAATGTAATTCGGATTCTCAACCCGCGGTATCGCGCTATCGGACAAGCCATGCTTGTCCAATAACTCCTGGACTTCTTCGACACGTTTTTTCATTTTCGGATCGGGCGTCCCATCTTTCTTATTCGCAATGCGCGCGTCGTAAATAATTTGTACGTCCTTGCAATCTTTCTTTGCCTGCGCAAAAGCCTCAATCACCGGCTCGTAGCTGAATTCGTAAACGGCAGCGCGAATGCCGAAGCTTTCATCCTTTGCAAGCGCGAGAAAGTCTTTGATCGCCTCGAAAAGCCCGCGTGACAACCACTCGTAAGCTTCAACCTTTTTCTCTCCTTTCAGGGCCTTTGGACTCACACCAAACTTCCGGGCGTACGCTTGGCTACCGATCACCGCGCGGTTGAAATAGACAGAGTATTTCCCGCTCGCTTCTTGCTCGGTCTCAACGTCAATAGACACTCCTTCGCCGTACTTCAAGTTTTTTGGCTTGCCGGAAACAGGCACCACGCGATAGGTATATTTGCGGCCGGGCTTGGCCGTAAAATCGCTCCAGAGAAAATCCTGGACTGGATGATCGAGCGTCGATACGAGAGCGCCGTCCGGAGGATTCGGATAGGATTTCTCAAATGTGCGCATGCCCGTCAACCAGTAAGCTTCGTTTTCTTCTGGGTCCGTACGATGGATAGCAAAGCCAAGCAGCTCCTGCGTATCAGCCTCGTCCATATCGATACCAAGCACTACGACGTAGGTACCCGTGATAGCCTGGACCGTAACGCCAGAGTCGGTTTTTTTCTTTCGCAAATTGGATCTCCTTTGACGCCTACGCTTTGAGGTTCGCCCGAAGGGCCACTGGTGCTGGTGCGAACGGAAGGCTGAATCTACTCCCTAATCGCAACACCCTGCAATAGTAACGGCTCGAAGTTTGCAACCCTGAAGATTGAAGCTGCCTCATGAGAAGGCGGTGAGCAAATTTCAACTTATGCCCGAATTCTGTAGGAAATTTTCACGTTATGCCCGACTTTATTTTCACTTTATGACCGAATCGCGCCTGTAAGTTGTTGATACTACGTGGAAGCGATTTCACTTAATCACCGAACCCACAGACGCCTTTGTTATCAGGTTTCCTTCACTCATGCTTGGAGGCTATTGATCCTTATGTGGTAAGAGCCATATTCTGCGGTCGACTAATATGGAAAAAATGATTTAGGTGAATACATGAATCGATGAAACCACACTTCCCAATTGCTTTCGTTTCCCGGTATCCTCCAAGCCTCTCGCAGGGAGTCCGTTACGAATGGCCATAGCCGCCGGAACCAGCATTAGCCAATACAAGATTATCGCTCGTCTGGGCGCCGGCGGGATGGGAGAAGTCTATCTCGCGCAGGACGAGCGGCTGCGACGTAAAGTCGCACTCAAGCTGCTCTTCGAGGATGTTACGAAGAATGAGGATTGGGTGCGCCGCTTCGAGCAGGAGGCGTACGCCGCGTCAGCTCTCAATCACCCGAACATCATTACGATCTACGAAGTTGGACACACCGGCGATTCGCACTTTATCAGCACAGAATTCATTGATGGCCAGACGCTCCGCGAGCGGTTGAGGCAAGAGACTATTACCATGGGCGAGACTCTCGAGATCGCCATCCAAGTGGCAGGTGCGCTAGTCGCGGCGCATGCGGCCGGCATCATCCATCGCGACATCAAGCCCGAGAATGTCATGCTGCGGCCGGACGGCTATGTCAAAGTCCTGGACTTCGGTTTGGCCAAGTTCACCGAGCATCGCCTCCGCGGATCGTCACCCATAGATAAGGAAGCGAAAACTGAGGCCGCCCTTAACACCAGCCCCGGCGTAGTGATGGGTACCGTGAGCTACATGTCGCCGGAGCAGGCTCGGGGCAGCCATGTAGACGTGCGCACTGATATCTTCAGTCTAGGCGTGCTTTTGTATGAGATGTTGTCAGGCCGACTGCCATTTGAGGGTGGGACCCCGAGCGAGATCATCGTCTCAATAATACAAAAGAGACAACCGCCTCTGGCCCGGTATGCGCCGGAGATTCCGCCGGAGCTGGAGCGGATCGTCGGCAAGTCCCTGAGCAAGAATAGAGACGATCGCTATCAAACACTCAAGGACATGCTGATTGATCTGAAGAGACTCAAGCGTCAATTGGAACTGGAGGTAGAACTTAGCGAGACGCCTGAGGCGGTTTCAGGCCGGAAGTTTGTAACGGTCGGCGGCAGCGGGGCAAGAATCACGACAGGCGACCTGAAATTCCCAGGTACCGCGCTCTCGCAGCAGCAACATCCTTCCAGCGCTGAATACATTGTCCGTGGCATCAAGCGGCACAAAAAGGTCGCGCTGATTGCTGCGGCAGTGACGGTGACCGCGCTAATCGGCCTGTTGTATTACATTTTCTCGCGTCCGCCTATAGATTCCATCGCCGTCTTGCCGTTCCACAGTACCCTCGCCGAGCCCGCGATTGAACAACTTGGCGATGACATAGCACAGCAGGTCATTAACGACCTTTCGCAAATGCCAGGTCTGCGAGTTATGTCTTTCAATTCGGTGCTCCAATACAAGGGGAAACAGATTGATCCGCAGTCCCTGGGCCGTGAACTGGGCGTGCGCGCTGTTTTGTTGGGCCGAATTTTCAAGCGTGATAACTCCATTATTGTTAGCGTCGAACTTATTGACACCAGTGATAGGCGTCAACTGTGGGGCGTGCAGCGTCCGGTAAAACTCTCGGACTATACCTTAGTGCCGGAAGAGATTGTGACAGCAGTTTCAAGCACGGTCGGCATCAAGGTTAGCGCCGAGGAGAAGAAGAAGAGAGATGCCGCGACGCTGTACGTCAAAGGCCGCAGCGCCTGGAACAAGCGGACCACTGACGGTATCAACGAAGCCATACGTCACTTTGAACAGGCCCTGGAGCTTTATCCAAACTACGCGCTGGCATACGCCGGACTAGCCGACTGTCAAAACATGCTGGGGACTTATGGTGCGAAACCACCAAAGGAGGCTTTCCCCCGGGCGCATGATGCAGCGATCAAGGCGTTGACGATTGATAACAATCTCGCCGAGGCGCATGCCGCGCTGGCTTATACAACTTTTCGCGGCGACTGGAACTGGCCGGAGGCGGAAAAAGAGTTCAAGAAGGCGATCAGCCTTAAAGATAATTATGCGTCGGTGCATCAGTGGTATGCCAACTATCTGGCAGCACAGAGTCGCTTTGATGAGGCCATAAAGGAGACTCGGCGAACCCAGGAAATTGATAAGACGTCGCTGATTATTAATGCTCACTTCGGATTGGTTTACTATCTTGGCCACCGCTTCGACGAGGCGATAACTGAGTGCAAGAAGACTGTCGAGCTTGAGCCCGGTTTCTTTGTTGCGCGCAGGTATCTGGGCCTCTCCTACACGCAAAAGGGGATGTACAAGGAAGCTATCGCTGAGTTTGAGAAGGCCATCGCTGCTTCGGGCGGCTCGCCGTTGATGAGAGCTGAGTACGCCAACGCGCTCGCTCTTTCAGGCGAGACGAGTAAGGCGCAGACTGAGCTGAACAGCCTTATCGAGTTATCAAAGCAAAAATACATCTCGGCGTATCACATCGCCGCGATTTATGTGGGGCTCAACGACAAGGACCGCGCCTTCGAATGGCTGGAGAGAGCGTTCCAGGAGCGCGCCGACTGGATGGCTTTTCTTAAAGTAGACCCACGATTCGATAGCCTCCACCCCGACTCAAGATTTACTAACCTCCTGCGCCGAATGAACCTCGGATAGGGTCCAACCCTATTGCCGGCATAGGCCCGCCGTAACCAGCAAATTCCCGGTCTGGGATTTCGACCGGCGCAAGCTTTGGGGATTTCGACTCAAGTAATGCGAAGGACTGAGATTCGGATCGTGTCATTCCTGAACCATGAATCCAATCGATTGCGCGGTCGTGGTCTTGGCGAGGCGATCGCTGGTGGTGATTCGTAAGGTGTACTTCCCGGGGCCCATGCCGGTCAGCGGAATCGCAGCCGAATACGGGATGCGCAGCAGATCGGTCAGTCCTTCAGTCTGCACCTTTAGCCAGTCAGTCCTGATCAGAGGCTTTGTTTCAGAAGTCACTTCGATCCGAACGGCAAGATCCGGCGCCTCAGTCCCGGCGGTCCCGCGCGAGGCGTTGTAGATATAAGTGAGGAACACAAGCCTTGACCCTTTTGTCAGCCGGCGGTCAATGTTCAAGTTGGCTAACCTGAACGCCTCGGCGCCTCCGCCGTCGGCAAGCCCACTCTTCACCTCAGTGGTAAAGAGACCGCTCATGTTAAGTTGACCTTTTGTGAGGTCCGGGACCTCGATCCACTCGGTGGCAGTGCCGATCAGTTTGCTGTGCGCCGGCCCAAGTCGACGGAAATGCGCGAGAAGAAAGTGAAGGGTCCCCTATGGCAGAGATACTCAGCTACCTGCCTGGCCTGTGAAAACGGTCTTATCGATTTGCTGCGGATTGCCGAGCACTACGAAACGAATGTTGCGCATGTACTTTTGCGCGACGCGCTGGACATCAGCGGGCGTGACCGCGCGCAGCTTTTCCAAAAACATCAGCGAGTTGCGCCAGCCGCCACCAATCAATTCGCTTTGCGCCAGATCGGCTGCCTGGGCCGCGTTCGTTTCCTGACTGAGATAGTAGGTGGTGAGAAATTGGGCAATCACGGCATTGATGTCGTCTGGTCCGATCGGCTCGCGTTGCAAGCGCGCAATTTCGTCGAGCATCACCCGCACAGCCTGGTTGGCATCAACCGCGGTGACATACAGGCCGCCGGTGTTCGCGCTTTGGCCGCGGAGAAAGGCATCGGGCGCATATGACAGATTTCGCTTGACGCGCACCTCTTCAAACACGCGATCGCGCAAGAGTGACGAGGCCACTCGCATCGGATAAATGTCCGGAGAGGTGATCGGCGGCGCGGCGAACAAACCCTGAATGTAATTAGTCGGCAGATCGCGGGCCGTGATATCAACCGTGGACGAAGTAAACGAAAGTTGCGGCGGCAGCTGCGGTTTGTAAGCTCCGCGCGGTAGCCGGCCAAAGCTGGCGGCAATCCGGGTTTTCAGCAGATTCGCATCCAGGTCGCCGACGATCACCAGCAGCAGACGCGACGTCTGCATGATTCGCTGGTGATAAGCGCGCAGGTCGTCCGCGGTCAAGCGGCTGATGTTTTCCGCGGTGCCTTCCGGCCGGTTCAAATAAGGATGGCCCACATAGGCGACGCGTTCCTGCAGGCGCTGCAAGTACGTGTCGGGCTGGTCAGCGTCATCGCTCAGGCTGGCGACGATGCGGGCCTGGACTAACGCCACGTCTTCTTTCGTGAACGAGGGCCGCAGCGCCACGTCAGTAAACACGTCCCACGAACGGTCAAAGTTCGTGCGAGTCGCCGCCAGAGACAGCACTGAGTAATCGTAATTGGTCCCGTAGCCGATAACGGTGCCCGTGCGAGCTAGTTCTTTGCGCAGCCGTTCACGTGGAAAATTGGCGCTGGCTTCGCTGGCCACATTCAGCATGAACGCCTCAACGCCGGCGTTAGTCGCGGTAATGTTCTCAACGCCGCCGCGAATAAAAAGGCCGGCCGCGACCGTCTGGCTGCCTTCGCGTCGCTTAACCAAAACTTTGAGCCCATTGATTTCAAATTCGCTAACCAGCGCCGCCTGGCGAGCGATTACGTTTTGAACATCCTGGGAAGTGGGTGCCGGCGCCGGCGCTGACTGGGCGGCTGCCGGTTGGCAGAGCAGAACGAGCAGGAAAGCGAGCACTAAGCAGTGAGCAGTGAGCAGAGCCTTGCTTCTCTTGATCGGCAACAGTTCTTTTCGGTCTTCCATCTTGATCCTTATGTTTTGTCCAGTCCTAATTCAAATAAGCGGTGTTTAGAGTACCGACTTTAGTCGGGCTGTGTCCTACTGAAGAGAAGAGCCCAACTAAAAGTTGGTACTCCGGACATCGTGAAATCCAGACGCCAATAATCGCTTACTTAGGTCCAATCAAATCGTCTTCAGTTAGTTTGGCCTGGGCCTGCGCCTGCTCAGAAATCAAAGCCAGGCCGACGTGCGGCTTGCCCTGGATGTAGGTAGTGATGTAGCGGCTGATGTCCGCCCGGGAAGTGCGGCGCAGGTTCCCGAGGTAGCCGCGAAAATAATCTATCCCAGTCGACGACCACCAGAAGCCGAGCGTCTTGGCATACTCATCAAACTTTTCTCGCGAATAAAGATCGTCGGCTTCCAATAACGCCTTGGCGCTCTCCAACTGTTCGTCGGTGTAGTAATCCTTGTCATTGAAGTGCGCGACCTCGTTATAGATGGCGCGCAGAGCGGCCTGGGCTTTGTCGGGAGTCGTCTGCGCAATGATGTTGATTGGGCCGGTGTTGCGTTGGGTGTAATAGCCGATGGCTACTCCGGCGACCAGGCCGGTATCCACCAGGTTGCGCTGAAACCGCGAGTCCGGCTGCTGCATGATGAACGAGAAAGTGTCGGCCGCGTAAGTGGCGGCGTCATCTTTGCCAACCGAAGGACCGTGCCATCCTATTTCGATCAGCACGTTAGTCACCGGCTGCTTAATGATCGCGCCTTCACTCTTGGCCAGCGGCGGGTGCTCGACCATCGGGAACTCGTCGAAAGGCGCTTTTTCGCGCCGCGGCCAATCGCCAAAGAACTCCTGCGCCAGCTTATAGATTTCTTCGGCGCGGACGTCTCCGGTAATCACCAGCGCGGAATTGTTCGGCACGTAGTAGCGCCCCTGAATCAGACGCATCATTTCGGTGGTAGCGCCGGAAACGGTTTGACGGCTGCCCAGAGCGTTCTTCCGGCTCGGATATTTGTAGAACAACCGGCTGGTCATCTCGCGGTTGAGATAGTAAGTCGGCTCGGATTCATTCCGATCAATCTCGCCAATCACAACCTGGCGTTCGCGCTCGAACTCATTTTCGTTGAACAGCGGATAGCGCGTCGCGTCGCGCATGAAATTCATCGCGGCGCGCACGTTGGGACTGGTTGTCGTGAAGTAGTATTCGACGACTTCTTCCCGGGTCTCGCCGTTGTAAGCGATACCCAGCTGCCCAATCCGCTGCAGGTACTGCTCCTGGTTCTTCATCGCCCGATTGGCCTTGAAAAACATGTGCTCATAGAGATGCGACAGACCGTTCAGCTCCGGCGGTTCAGTGAACGAGCCATTGCGCACGGCCAGTTCGACAGTGACGATGGGCACTGAATGATCTTCGAAGACGATGATTTCGAGGCCATTCGGCAGCACGCGGCTGGGGATATCGCCAGCGGGCTTGGCCGCAATCGGTTTCGAAGCGTTGGCGCTCTGCGAAAGGCGCAGCGACAACGAGGCCGGCCGGGCGCCGAGTGGCGCGACGATGGCCAGGACTAGCGCGAGAATCAGAAAAGTTCGTTTCAAGGTAACTCCCGTTTAAGGTTTTCGAAAGGACGATCAATCCGTGTGATCGAACTACAAATCTACCATAAAGGTTCTACCGTCACAGAACGACGGTTGGCGCGAGTTCTGTTACGGCGCCGAAGGTTCGCGGGTTTCTCTACCGGAAGCGGTTCGATGTACGGGGCGGAAAAATGGATGTCAGCCTAACCAGGCTCTGCCGTGTTCATTGGCCGGGCGGCGGGATTGGTGCATACAAAAATTGGTAGCCTGTATTACGCTCGCAGGGTTTGAACGAAATCTCCTTTTTCAGATCTTCAGCGCGGCGCAGGACTTTGTCGCGTAGAACTGAGTCCTGCCTGATCGGTTTAACCGTTGCAGGATCGCTTTCATCATCCGGGCCCGCGACGATCCAATAACGGCCCGGCGCCAGATTATCAATAGCAAAAGCCCCGCCGGCGCCGGTTCGTGCTTCAAAGTATCTCAGCATGTTTTCTCGGCTCTCGCGTTCAGCCGGAACCAGGAATACACGCGTCCGCGGTGGCAGGTTTTGACCTTCGGCCACGGAAATTCGTCCGAGAAGACTGGCCGCGCCTTCGGAAACTGTAACAGTCAGTTGGGAAAGGCGCTCGCCCGATTTCAGGTTAAGGCCATCGCGGGGAATATTTGGATCTGACGCCTTGGTCGGCATCGCCTGCGCTCCGATCACGATCGAGCGAACGTACCAGCCAGGGCCGGCCGGTTGCGAATCGATCCGGTAAAGGCCCTTCTGAAGGTTTCTCAGCAGAAAATCCCCTTTCGAGTCGGGAACTCCATCCACTCTCAGATTCGTGTTATTGAGAGGAGCTTCCGTCCCAGCCTCTGCCTTCGTTGTTTTCCCCGCCACCGGCTTTACCTCTTCCGGTGAACGGCGCGCGGTGACCAACATTTCCTGCGCTGCACTGGTTCGCCGCGTGACACAGTCGGCCGTTGGATTGGTTTCCAGCACCAGGCGTCCTGCGATCGATCCCAGAGGAGCGAGCGTCAGGTTAATACCGGATACGTCCGCGCCCGCAACTCTTATCCGACGCGCCTCAGAAACAAACTGATCTCGGCTCTGCAAATACTGATAGCCGAGTAATTCATATTCACCATTGGGCACTCCGTAAAACGCGAACGCGTTGTTGGTATAAGAATTCGCGCCCACTGAGTTGAGTAGAGCGCGAGTGCGGACGTCGGTGAGCGTGATTGTGCCGTTGGGGAAACTCCCGAGCTGGGATTGAGACAGTCCCGCCAAAGTGCCGCTGACCGTTTGCCCGGCATCTCCGCGATATTGAATGTCGGCCGTGATTTCTTCGCCGCTGCTCAACACCACTTCCATGGCCGTGTCGCGCGTTGACGAAGGTGCGTAGATGGGAACGTCATTGTCGTACGCTCCCGGTAAATCTCCGCCAAAGATATGGCCCTGGCCGCCAGCCGAAATCACATAAGTCCCGGGCGGCAGTCCATAAAATCGATACACGCCCCGGTCGTCGGTTGGCCGCTCGCGCATTTGAACTGCGGCCGGCTCTCTTTTTCCGTTTGCATCCTTAATCCGAAAAGCTCGCACTGTCGCAGCGACGACGGGTCCATTCGCCGCGGTTATGACAGTTCCGGTTATCACCCCACCCTTAATCAGAGTCAGCGTTACCGAATCACCCGTGTGATAGTAGCGGCGCGGTTCTTCCGGAGGGAGCGGGGGCGGAGATACAAACCCGGGCAGGTAGGCCGAGATCGAGTAAACACCCACCTCCAAACCGTCGAACTTAAAGCTACCGCTGCTGTCGACAACCACAGTTCGACTTGGCGCCACGCCGACCTGAGAAGCTATCGCGATAGCTCCGCTCAAAGACTCGCCACCCTGAGTGACGACGCGGCCGGTAATTGTGTTTGACGACGAGGTTGCCGCGATTTTTTCCGGCGAGGCTTTCTGCGCCAGGGTGGCATTGGCAAAGAGCAGCACCAATCCAGCGACGACTGGAGTTATTCGCAGCCTTCTCTGGCAGAGTCGAATCATGGGCCACCTTCCTTTGGTTTCAGATCAACCGTGAAGATGACTTCGACTTCGCTATCGTCAGCTACGGAAACGAATTGTTTGAGTGGCGGCCGTGGACGTTGCCCCGGCTGAGGCGGAGAAGAGAAACCCTGGTTCAAAGTAATTTCGTAAGTTCCCGCCGGCACATCGGTAATCAGAAAATGTCCGCGGACGTCGGTTTGAGTACCACGTTCGAAAGAACCAGTGCCTCCGTCCCGCCGAATTCCGACGTACATAATCGCGTTGGACGGCGGGCTTCCATTTTCAAACTTGATTGTTCCCCTGATTACACCCGTCCCATAAGAAACAAAGAGTCGCAGGTTGGAAGCAGTCTGTCCCGCCTGGATGTCGAAACCCTGACTTTGATCCACACCGTCGCGCTCGATGCGCGTTAATGTAAAGCGCCGGTTGGGGTTTTCCAGAGAATACATGTAAAAGTTGGCTTTGCCCGGTGGCAGGCCTCCAACCCGAAAGCTGCCATCGGGTGCGATTACCGCCGAAGCATAGTTTTGGGTGGGCGGCTTCGAGGTAGTATTGACTGTGATGGTTAATCTCAGCCCGCCGAGATGACCCGGTGTGTTCTTACTTGAATCACCTTCAGCCACCACAAGTCCGCTGATAGTCAGGCCGCGGACGGCTTTGATTTCAAGGTTAGTTATGTCGCGGTCGACGACATCGACCGCAATTGGTTCGCTGTAAAAATCTCCACCTTCGAAGCGCGAAGAAACATAGATGGTGAAACGTCCTGGCTCTATTCGATCCAGCCGGAACTCGCCCCGCGAGTTGGTAGGTAATCCACCGATAAAAACACCCGAGGCGGGATTGGTCTTGGACACGTTTCCGTACGTCGGCCGCAACCCGGGTAACGGTTCGCCATTTTCTGAATTCACTACCCGGCCGCTGATGCTGAAAGTTGCTCCCCGATGTCCGAGTCGAATATCGATATTAGTCGCTTCAGCCCCTTCGCTCAGGTCGACGATCGCCGCCTTTGCGTCCTCAGTGGTGTCGCCATAATAAATTTTGGCAAAGTAACCCCGGCCGCTGTTGTTGCGGGGAAAACCACCGGTCTCACTGCCGACACTGACTTTGTACCGGCCCGGCGGCAATCCGTAGATCCGATAGATGCCGCGATCGTCGGTTTGATACATGTCGCCGTTCAGTCGTGAGACGTCCACTTGGCGGCGGCCGGACGGGTCGGGAACTATGTCAAGATTCACCCGCTCTTCAACTGCCGGCTTGCCTTCGTCATCCGTGATGCGTCCGGTGATGACCCCGCCCCGCACCAGTTTCAGATCGAGATCTTCAACGACCTCAGCCGCTGAGAGCAAAATCGTCTTGCCGCCGTACGGAGAATTGTAAACTGTTTCGGCGTCGACGAGGGCAGGAGCCAGAGCTGTTACCAAATAGGTGGACGCCGCCAGTCCGATCAGCCGGTAGCGTCCTTCACTATCTGTCGTTGTTTGCGCGGAGCGGCGCGGGTAACGATCGCTGCCCATCGCGGTGACGATAATTCCGAAAGCGGCTTTACCGCCGACCGTTACTCTTCCCGAGATTGATCCGTTGCCTTTTGGTTTAGTTTCCGGCGATTGAGCGCGCGCATAGTCAGTGCTGCAAAAAGGAATGAGAGCGGTTAGGATTAGCGAGTAACAAAACAGGCGTTTCAGGCTGGGCATTGAGGACCCTCCAAAACACAACCGAGGTTCAGCCAGTTTCCGAAGTGGCATCATCGCATTCTCACGGGCTCCGGGACAAGAGATGTCGCTAGCCTGAAATGGTGTTTACCTTGTAGAATCAAGCTCGAACCAGTCGTTTGAGAATTCCCTGGTTGATTCGTCACAGCTTCAATGAAGATCTATGGCTCTCTTAAAAGTAACTGACGCCAGCGGCCACCAGACACAACATCAACTGAATTCACGCGCACCCTGCACGATTGGACGTGCGCCTGATAATCAGGTGGTGCTTGACGACCCGCGCGCCTCGCGCCACCACGCGCACATCAAAGGCATCGATGAGAGCTCGTTCATGGTTATTGACGGCGTGTACGTCAACGGTCAGATCAAGAGAAGCGCCAACAAAGTCTATGTTAACGGCGAACAAAAGTTCGAACATGCGTTGAAAGATGGTGACCGGGTTACGATCGGCGCCAGCACCTTAAAATTCGAACAGGCCAGAGAAGAAAGGACCGCCGATCTCAGTTACGACGACAAGCCGCTGGGCCACACTCAACTGCTGATGTCAGCCAAGGATGTGCTGACAACAGTTTTGCGTCAGGGCGAATCGGGTACGGTGGCCGGGGCGCCGCGCGACAAGGTGCTCGAATCGCTGCAACGCAAGGCCAACATCCTCAGCGAACTTTACGAAATGAGTAAAGCGCTGGGCTCAGGATTTGATCTCGATAAGATTTTCAAAAAAGCCACGGACATCATTTTCCGTTCGACTCCCGCGGATCGGGTTATCGCTCTGCTGGCCGAAGGTATCGTCACAGAAAAGAACGCCGACGAAGCCAAATTGTTCCCGATAGCGACTCGAGCGCGCGATGAAAAGCTGGAAGCGCACGCGCGCAAGATGACGATCGGCCGCACCATCACCCGCAAGGTAATGAAGGACAAAGTCGCGCTGCTGTCGCAGGACGCCGCCGCCGACGAACAGTTTGCCGGCGTGGATTCGATCGTTTCGCAGGGCGTGCGCTCGACCATCTGCGCCCCATTATTCACTGACGCCGGCGTGCATGGCGCGCTGTATGCGGATCGGCTCGATCCCTTTTCCGCCTTCAAGCCGGATGATCTCGAATTGATTAGCGCGGTCGCGGCCCAGACCGCCATCGCGGTTGAGAATGTTCGCGCTCACGAAAGACTCGCCAAAGAAGAAGTTGCCAGGGTCAACTATGGGCGGTTCTTGCCGGAGTATGTCGTCAAGCAGATTCTCGAAAACCCTGATTCTTTCAAACTGGGCGGAGTACTGCAGACAATCACGGTGCTCTTTGCCGACATTCGGGGCTTCACGCGCATCTCGGAACACGCGTCACCGGAAAAGATCGTTCAACTGCTGAACCGGTACTTCTCAGCCATGACTGACATTATTTTTGCGCATGGCGGAACGCTCGATAAGTATCTCGGCGACGGATTGATGGCCTTGTTCGGCGCGCCGACCGTCACACCCAAGGACGCAAACAACGCGCTCAGCGCCGCCGTGGCGATGCAGCGGCGAATGATCGGCATCAACGTCGAGTTGATCGAGGAAGGCTTTCCCGAGATCGGGATCGGAATCGGTCTTCATACCGGCGAGGTGACGGTGGGGTATATCGGATCTGAGCGGCGTTCTGAATACACGGCAATTGGCGATCCTGTTAACACCGCTTCACGTCTGGAATCGAATGCCAAAGCCGGCCAGATTCTGGTGAGCGAAGTTACCGCCAAGGCCGCCCATTCGCGTTACCAGCTGACCCCCCGCAAACCAATCAGCGTCAAGAACCGCGAGCAGCCGGTGCCTCTCTTCGAAGTTGAGTGGCAAAAAGCGACCGGCACTTAGCCCAGTCAAAGGTAAAAAGGAAAAAGGTGTCCCAATTTGATTTGTCGAACCGGTTAGGGAACGGCTTAGATAATCCGGTGTCTTAACTTTTGCCTTTTTACTTTTTACTTTGGCCTTAGCTTAAGCTGTGAGCTTCAGAAACTTTTTCAAACGACAGATCCTGGTTGCCCGCGTTTACGGCATTCCCGTCCGGATAGACTATCGCTGGTTTCTAATCTTCGCGCTCAGCGTTTTTCTAATCGCTTCAAACCTTCACAACAACGCGTTGCAAATCGCTACTTTCCGGCTTCCTCCAACCGACATCTTCTCCGCGTGGGTGCTGGGAGTAATCACGACGCTCGCGCTTTTCCTTTCAGTCTTTGGTCACGAACTCTCGCACGCACTAATGGGCCGCGCGGAAGGCATCGAGATTGAAGAGATCGTGCTCCATCCCTTTGGCGGTCTGGCCCGACTAAAGACGCAACCCGATAGTCCGCGGGCCGAGTTTCGCATCGCCGTGGCTGGTCCCGCCGCCAGCTTTCTGTTTGGTATGGCCGGTTTTGTCGGCGCCAAACTGTCCGCGATGGCTGGGTTTAATGCCGGCGTGGCCGTTTGCTTTTTTGTCGGCGCTGGAAATCTGCTGCTGGCAGTGTTCAATCTGTTTCCCGGTTATCCGTTGGACGGCGGGCGGGTGCTGCGCGCGATTATTTGGAAGCGCAGCGGCAGCATGCGAGACGCGACGCGAATCGCCGGGTTCTGCGGCCAGCTAATTTCTCTGGTACTAATCGCGTTCGGGCTTTATATGGCTTTGGCGCCGACTTTCCGCGCCTACTTTATGGGCCTCTGGTCAGTTTTAGTCGGTGTCTTCCTGTTGGGTGCGGCGACCAGTGTGGTGCGGGGCACGCGCGAGGCGGCCACCGTAGCGGACGCGATGTCGGCAGCGATTGCGATTGAGCCGAACACGCCCATAAGCCGTTTTGTCGATGATGTGCTACCGCTGAATCGTTATGCCAGCTTTCCGGTCGCCAGCGAGCGAAAACTCCTGGGAATTCTCTCGCTGGAAGACCTGAAAAAGATTCCAAGGAACGAGTGGCGCGACCGTCGCGTGCGCGACGTGATGAGGGCCGTGAACCAGTCTCTTTTTGTTCCACAAAACGCCACGATTGAAAGCGCCAATGAGCTAATCGAACGGAATGGCGTCGGGGCCGTCGCAGTGGTTAACCAGACGGGCGAGTTAATCGGCTTTTTCCGGCGCGGACGATTGAAGCCGAGGAATTAGTTATCCTTGCCATAGGAATTAAGGTGACGCTTACCCAACTATGGCGAGCAGGATTCGCGTTTCGCCAACAGACCTACCAACCTAATCTTCATCCTATCTATTGCCTCGCTGTCGTTTTTCCGCGATAATCCCTGCGGAGCGTCCAATAATTACTGACCAGGCGCGACCGTCTGTGCGGTCCCCCAAGGGCAATTGATTTCGGTTTCCAGGTACGGCTGATACCGCGGTATGTGACCTCGATATCAGGCGGTAATCGACTACCAAACGCGCATGTTTTTGCTTCTGACATCGCCGGGCGACTATTTGCTGAGATTGGCGGAACCGCGCGCCATCCTGGACATCGTTTTGGTGTTTCTGGTGGTTTACGGTGTCTTAAAACTGGTGCGAGGTACGCGCGCCGCGCCGATGGCCGCCGGCATCGGAGCTTTTGCCTTACTTTACTGGCTGGCGGTGAATCAGGCCCTGGCGACGCTGGAGTTCATTCTGCGTGGCGCGCTGCTCTATATAGGAGTAGCGATCATCGTTCTGTTTCAGGCTGAGATTCGCCAGGCGCTGATCCGATTTGGGAACCGGTTCCGTTTACCGTTTACACGACGCCATCATCGCGGGCAATTCGGCGAAAGTATCTACGACGAAATTGTCCTGGCCGCGACGACCCTCGCTTCAACCAAGACAGGAGCTCTAATTGTTTTCGAGCGAGGCGTCGGATTGAAGGGAATCGTGGATGGCGGCGTCAGGCTGGACGCTGAACTCAGTTACGATTTGATCGTCGCGATTTTTAATCCCGCATCGCCGCTGCACGACGGCGCAGTCATCGTGCGTGACGATCGGATTGCGGCGGCGTCGTGCTTCTTACCTCTGTCTTTAAACCCGCAACTGTCCAAAGATCTCGGCACCCGCCATCGCGCCGCCCTCGGGATCACTGAAGATTCCGACGCGGTCGCTATCGTGGTTTCGGAAGAAACCGGCTTGATATCATTCGTCCTGGGCGGGCGGATCAAACGCGCTTTGGATGCCACGCGCTTGCGGGCAGCAATCTTTCAAACGATCGAAGGCCGTGGTGCCGCTGCCAAGGCGGCGCGCGTTAATGATTCGGAAAGAGAAACTGAGGAAATCGCGTCCGCCTGAGACTGCCAACCTATGCCTTTCCGCGAAGCCAGTAGATTTAGTCGTCCCGCCGGAACCAGGGGACTTATGCACCGGCTCTTCGTCGAAGACTGGAACGTCAAGCTCCTGGCGCTGGCGATCACTCTGGTTCTTTGGTTTGCGGTTTCGGGCCGCGACGTAGAGCGCGATGTGATTGTCGAGCCTCAAATTGATGGTAGGCCGGCGCCATCATTCGAGGTCAGGGAAGTCGTAGCCGTACCGGGCACTGTTCGGGTAACCGGCCCGGCCAGCCACGTGAACGCTTTGTCCAAGGCTTTGACCGAAAAAATATCAGTCGACGGACGGCACGAAAGTTTTGACGCGCCCAGGACCCCGATTAGAATTTCCGACCCAAAGGTTGAAGTGCGTGATACCGTCCACGTCCGCATAACGATCGTCGCTGTCGAAAATTCCACGGCCCAGCCCCGAGAGACAAATTGAAGCTGGAAACCACAAAGAAACTTTTCGGCACGGATGGAATTCGCGGAGAGGCTGGAAAGTTTCCGCTCGATCCTCAAACTGTACGCATCATTGGCCGATCGCTTGCCAGGCGCCTCGCGGAACGAAACGAAGGCCGACCCGCGCGCCTGGTGGTAGGCCGAGACACGCGCGAATCCGGCTTAGAGATTGAGCGCGAGCTGATTGCCGGTGCGCGAGAATCCGGCGCACAGGTGCAGTCGGCGGAGATCATTACTACTCCGGGCATCGCTTTTCTGGCTCGCACCCTACCTGCTGACGCCGGCGTAGTAATCAGCGCCTCTCATAATCCTTATCAGGACAACGGAATCAAAGTCTTCGATCCCAGCGGACGAAAGCTCGATGAAGACTCTGAACGACGCATCGAAGAAGATATCGCCGGTCTAATCGAAGAAGTCTCCAGCAGCCGGCCTGTTTCTCAATCCGGCTTAGTGTCGCAAGCGCCAGCAGAACTTCGCCGGCGCTATCTTGATTATCTAGGTACTGAAGTGGCCCGCGATCTGTCGCTGCGGGGTCTCAGTATGGTGATCGACTGTGCGAATGGCGCCGCGAGCGAGATCGCGCCCAAACTCTTCGATCGACTTGGCGCCTCTGTTGTCGCCATAAACAATCATCCCGACGGCCGAAATATCAATCACGAGTGCGGATCGTTACATATCCAAGGACTGCAAGACCGCATCGCAGAAGAGCACGCGGATGTAGGCGTTGCCTTTGATGGTGATGCGGACCGGGCATTGTTCGTCGACTCCAACGGCAAATTCGTCGACGGTGACGCCACGATGTGGGCGCTCGCCAATTACCTGAAGGATCACGGCGAGTTAAGTGGCGACATTGTGATCGCAACTGTCATGAGCAACATCGGACTGGAGATTGCGTTGCGGTCACGCGGAATCGGGCTTACCCGCACCGATGTGGGAGATAAATATGTCCTGGAAGAGCTGATTCGAAGCGGGGCATCGTTGGGCGGCGAACAATCCGGCCACATAATTTTTCCGCGGTTGAGTTTCGCGGGTGACGGAATGATCACGACGATTGGTTTCTTAAGAGCCATGCGAGATCAAAACAAATCGCTCGCTGAATTGACTGAGGGTTTTAGAGGCTACCCGCAAGTGCTTGTTAATGTTAGGGTTCGAGAGAAAAGGCCGTTTAAGGACTTACTCGCCGTCCGGAATTTGGCGAGCGAGATCGAGCAGTCGCTCGGCGATCAGGGGCGGCTACTGTTGCGCTATTCCGGTACAGAGGCGCTCGCCCGAGTGATGATTGAAGGAAAAAACCAAAGCGAGGTCGAAGCCCAGGCGAACGCTTTGGCTCAGGCGATCGAGTCTGAGCTTGGCTAAGCCGGTTGAAGTTTGTCTTACGTATCCGAGCGGACCAGCTACAGAGAAATTACTACATTAGCGACAGTGAAAGAGTTGCTCTTTCGATCCCTTGAATTGTTAGGCAAGTGTAAGGAACCCCAGAGTTTCTTTGAGTTTCGCGTTGCAAAAAAATCTCTATTGCGCGGCATAATGGTTGCGATGTATATTGTGGGGCAAGAGAGACGGTTGGTGGATCCTCCGTCTCAAGTGGTTGCTGGGGTGAGGACAGTAACCACGAAAATGGATGGGCGCTGCGACCCCCACGTTGCAGCGCCCATTCGATTTTTTGGCCCTCTCTAAACTCTTCCGAAACCCAAATCCCTTTCCTAAATTTGACTCAGAATCGCTTTTTGGCGTAGATACTTGTCGGCTTCATGACAGCGCCTTTTGCAATTCTAACTAGGACGAACCTGCTCGTCTTGGCTATGGCTGTGTTTATGGTCGTGGCGAGCGTGGCCTGCCGGCGTAATTCCAACCGGAACGTGAACGTTAACGGGGGATTGCCCTCGTTACCGGGCGAGTCCGCGGCTGATCATGCAAAGCGGGAAGCGCAGGCTCTCGTCGAACAGGGAAAAGAGCTTTACAAGAACGACGAGGACGAGCGCGCCGCTCAGACTTTTCAACAAGCAATTCAACTGAATCCCAGCCTCGCTGAGGCACATCTACGTCTGGGAATGGCTTATGCGGCGCTCGACAAAAAGGTCGAAGCCGACGATTCTTACAAAAAGGCAATCGAGCTCTTCAAGAAACAAGTCCAGTCTGATCCAAAAGATGCGGCAAGTTTTTTCAACCTGGGTCTGGCGCACAGTGCGCTGCACCAGGACGAGTCAGCCACCCAGGCTTTTAGACAAGCGACACGCCTAAAGCCGGACGACGAAGAAGCCTTTTATCAGTTAGGTATGGCCGAAATGCGTCTGGCTCACTATCCAGAAGCTATATCTGCTTTTCAAAAAGCGCTGGAGCTTGATCCAAATGATTATCGAGCGACTGAAGAACTCGAAACGGCGAAAGAAGGCGCGAAGCGGATAAGGGAAGGCAAGAAGCACAATGAAGAAATGCTCAAGAAACAGCAGGAAAACGCAAACGCGAACGGCAACATGAATTCGAATTCGCGCCCCAAACCAAGTCCCAAGATTAAGACTCCCAGGCCCGAGTAAAGCGAGACATCTCGATTTAGCAAGGGATTATTATTCGGAGAAGAGTAATGGCTACTTATACCCCACCACCATACTTTCCGCAGAGTTCGTTATCACCGCCTGACGAGAAGCGCTATCGTAAATTCAAGCTGGCCGTCTTCGGTATTGCGGCCCTTATCCTTTTGATTCTCGCTGGGGTTGTTTTTGGGATTATTTATCTGCTCAAGTGGCTGCTCTAAATTCGGTCCGGGTAAATGGCCGTCCGCGCTTGACACGACTATCCCCTGACAATTATAGTTTCCGGTTTCGGACTCTGGTCTGATATCCCCACGTGCAACGCTGTTATTGGTTCTGTCGGTGCGGAGGCGTTGCCCGGCCGAGTGTCTTGGGACGCTCGCCGTTTGACATTATTGTGGCGTAAAGGCTTTCCCTGAACGGTGAGAATCGCAAAGGGGAACACGCATCGAGCGAAACCACTTGCTCAAAGCGACGCTACAGAAAAGCTTCGGCTAAATTTGGCTATTTGGGAAGCCATGATCCGCGCCCGCCTCAAAGCGAAATCAGAACGTCCCTAAACCAGAATTTTTAGCAGGGCAGTTGCCTGCGCTGACTGCCGGACTTGTTCCGGAAAGAGGCAGGTGCTGGCCCTTGTGCGCTTTGGCCTCCCTTAATAATAAGGAGTGGCCCTAAAGAAGGAAGACGATGCCGACTATTAATCAACTGGTTCGCAAGGGCCGTGAACAGGTTAAGTACAAAACGGCCAGCCCGGCGCTGCAAAGCTCACCACAAAAGCGTGGCGTTTGCACCCGCGTTTACACCCAGACACCGAAAAAACCAAATTCGGCATTGCGCAAGGTGGCTCGCGTGCGCCTGACCAACGGCATTGAGGTGACTACGTATATTCCCGGCGTCGGCCATAACTTGCAGGAACACTCGATTGTCTTGATTCGCGGGGGGCGCGTTAAAGACCTTCCGGGTGTTCGCTATCACGTTATTCGCGGCACGCTTGATTCGGTGGGAGTGGCTGATCGCAAGAAGAGCCGCTCGAAGTACGGCGCTAAACGTCCCAAGGGAGGCGCGAAGTAAGTAAATGCCAAGACGTAGAGTTGCAGAGAGACGCGCGGTTTTGCCAGATCCTGTTTATAACAGCGCCCTGGTTACCAAGTTCATCAACGGCATCATGTGGGGCGGCAAGCGCTCAATCGCCGAACGGACTTTTTACAATGCGCTGCTGCAGGTAGGCGAAAAGGCAGGCGACGAGCCTTTGAAAGTTTTTAAGCGCGCGATCGAGAACGTGCGACCGACTGTGGAAGTGAAGTCCCGCCGCGTGGGCGGTTCGACCTACCAGGTCCCGGTTGAGGTTCATCAGGAAAGACGCGGAGCGCTGGCAATTCGTTGGATTGTCGCGTACGCCCGCGGTCGCGGCGAAAAGACGATGACCGATCGTCTGGCCGGAGAGTTACTCGACGCGGCGAACAATCGCGGCAATGCCGTAAAAAAGAAGGAAGACACGCATCGTATGGCCGATGCAAACAAGGCTTTCGCGCACTATAAGTGGTAATGGCTAAGTACGATCTCAACACATTTCGGAATATCGGCATCATGGCGCACATTGATGCCGGTAAGACCACCACGACCGAACGTGTCCTTTATTACACGGGCGTCTCGCACAAGATTGGCGAGGTCCACGAGGGCACGGCGACCATGGACTGGATGGAGCAGGAGCAGGAGCGCGGTATCACTATTACCAGCGCGGCGACTACTTGTTTCTGGGAACGCAACGGCGTCGATCACCGCATCAACATAATTGACACGCCGGGCCACGTGGACTTTACGATGGAAGTTGAGCGCAGCCTGCGTGTGCTTGACGGCGCGGTTGCCGTATTCGATGGCGTTGCCGGCGTAGAGCCTCAGTCAGAGACGGTTTGGCGCCAGGCCGACAAGTACGGCGTCCCGCGCATTTGCTTTATCAATAAGCTCGATCGCGCAGGTGCTTCCTTCCAGCGTTCGTTTGACTCGATCGTTACCCGCCTCGGCGCAAATCCCGTAGCTCTCCAGATTCCAATCGGTTTGGAAGATCAGTTCAAAGGCGTCATCGATCTAATAACGATGAAGAGCCTGGTCTGGAAAGACGAGACCAAAGGCGCGGAATACGAGATCGCTGAAATCCCGGAAGCTTTGAAAGAGGAAGCGACGGCAGCTCGTGAGAAGCTGATCGAAGCTGTGGCCACTGTCGACGATGACTTGATGCACAAGTACATCGAAGGCGAGAAGATTGCTGAAGACGAAATTCGCAAGGCGCTCCGCAAGGGCACTCTCGCGCTTAGAATTGTCCCAGTAGTCACCGGCTCAGCCTTCAAGAATAAAGGGGTGCAGACGCTGCTCGACGCGGTCGTTGATTACCTGCCGTCGCCGCTCGATATTCCGCCAGTCGAAGGCATCAATCCGAAGAACACACACAAGGAGCTGCGCCCGGCTGATGCCAGCGCGCCTTTCAGTGGTCTGGTGTTCAAAATCATGGCTGACAAACACCTCGGCCAGCTCTCTTTCGTTCGTATTTACAGCGGCACGATCAAGTCGGGTTCCTACGCCTATAACACTGCCAAAGACACCCGCGAGCGCGTCGGTCGTTTGATGCGCATGCACGCAAACAAGCGTGAAGATATCGAAGACGCCAGCGCCGGTGAAATCATCGCAATTGGCGGCATGAAGCAGGTCACAACGGGCGACACAATCTGTGACGAGAACAAGCCGATCATTCTGGAAGCAATCGACTTCCCGGCGCCAGTAATACGAGTTGCAGTCGAGCCGAAGACCCGCGCCGATCAGGACAAGTTGGGAGTCGCTCTCGGCCGGCTGGCGCAGGAAGATCCGTCATTTAATGTTTCGACCGATCACGAAACCGGCCAGACCATTATTGCCGGCATGGGCGAACTGCACCTCGAGATTATCGTCGATCGCATGAAGCGTGAGTTTGGTGTCGAAGCGAACGTCGGCAAGCCGCAGGTCGCCTATCGCGAAACCATTACAATGGCGGCGCCGGGCAAAGAGGTTTTCAAGAAACAGACCGGCGGTCGCGGGCAGTACGCTCATGTGGAATTGGAGATCGAGCCGGCGCCCGGCGAAGGTTTTGTCTTTGAGAACGAGATTAAGGGCGGCGCGATTCCGCGCGAGTTCGTCAAGCCGACTGAGCAGGGAATTCACGACGCTATGGAGCGCGGCTATCTCGCGGGCTATGAAATGGTCGACATCAAGGTGCGCTTGGTCGATGGCGGCTTTCACGAGGTTGATTCAGACGAGCGCGCGTTCATTATTGCCGGCTCGCTGGCGTTTCAGGATGCCGTTAAGAAGGCCAAGCCGGTTCTGCTTGAGCCGATCATGCGGGTTGAAGTGGTAACCCCAGAGGAGTATGTGGGCCCCGTGAATGGGGACCTTAGCAGACGGCGCGGTCACTTTGAAAAGACTGAGCTGCGACCCGGCGGCGTGCAGGTAATTACCGCCTACGTGCCTTTGTCGGACATGTTCGGCTATACAACCGACTTGCGTTCGGCAACCCAGGGACGGGCTACTTCGACGATGCACTTTGAGCGCTACGATCAGGCGCCCAAGCACGTTGCCGAGGAAGTGATCGCAAAGGTCCAGGGCGTAGCGAAATAGAGAATAAGTTGATAGGACTCATAGGGCCTCTTCGTCCAGTGGGTCGTCTGATTGAGGAGATTCAAACAGAACAATGAGCAAAGAGAAATTCGATCGCAGCAAGCCGCACGTGAACATCGGGACGATAGGGCACGTGGACCACGGGAAGACGACCTTGACGGCGGCCATCACCAAGGTGCTGG
>JBBPID010000151.1:0-4249 GCA_038040505.1 Acidobacteriota bacterium
TTGACATGGATCAAACATACAAGCGGCGACCAACCACTCAACGGGGCAGTCGCGTTGGTTCTGACTCGAAACTCAACTCTAAACTGGTGACTGAAACGTCGCCCACTTCACGGGCTCCGCTGATCAGAACGGGCATGGTTTCCCAAGACTCGCAAAGCCTCGCCTTGGGCTTAGCTAAGACCGCTGCTTCGCAGCTCGACGAGTTTGTTCGCTCGCGGCGCTAGCTTTTTTGGGCAAAGCCGCCTACAGAACCGCCTACCGGGTTTCGACTTCCGTTTGCTGTACTTCCATGGCGCGGTTGATTATATTTGCGGCGCTAAATCCCTGAGAATGAGGAAAGACATTATGAGTTCAAGCACTGAAAGACAACAGGCGTATGCCCCGGCGCAAGACAGCCAGTCGCCCACAGGTGAGGCGAATGGTAGTCAGCCATTACCCGGCAATGTAGACAAGATTCGCGAGATTCTTTTCGGCGGCCAAATGCGAGACTACGACAAGAAATTTTCTCGCTTAGAGGAGCGTCTCGCAAAGGAGTCTACTGAGGCAAGGTCGGAAACGAAAAGGCTTTTCGAAAGCTTGGAAAACTTTGTCAAGAAGGAGGTCGAAGCGCTGGCCGCGCGCCTCCAGGCCGAGCAGCAAAGCCGCGAAACCTCAGTACAGTCGGTCTCTGGAGAATTGCGTGAAACCGGCAAGGCGCTGGAAGGAAAGATTCAACAATCCGGCGAACGAGCTACGCGGGCAGAGAGCGATCTGCGCCAGCAGATTCTCGATCAGTCGAAGAGCCTGATCGAGGAGATGAGGCAAAAGCACGAAGAACTGTCAGGTGCGGTCGATCGAGACCTTGCCGAACTCAATCACCAGAAAACTGATCGTGCTTCTCTGGCGGCGATGTTTAGCGAATTTGCGATGCGCCTGAATAACGACTTCAAAATCCCCGGCGATAGCTAATGTCTGCGCTGGCAAACAGAGGCGCCGCTGCTAACCACGTCAGTGGGTAGGACATGAAGAAGTCCAACGGACAAGCCGACCTCAATGAGGCTGCGGCCCCCAATACTCTGACCGATGAAGAGGGGATGGCCGCACTGCGCGGGCTCTTGATGGGACCGACTGACGCGCAGCTTGCCGAGGTTCGTGCTCGATTAACGGACCCAAAGCGGCAGCTGAAGGAAGTTTGCAAAGTCCTGCCGGCCGCTATCGCCGTCCGCTCTCGCCAGGATGACGAACTAAGTGACGCCCTCGCACCCACGGTAACCGCTGCGGTTGAGCGCTCCGTTCGCAAGGATCCCCAGCCGTTGGCCGACGCGATCTTTCCGGTGATTGGGCCGGCGATACGAAAAGCAATTGCCTCTGCTCTCAGCGGAATGGTGCAATCGTTTAATCAGAGCCTCACCCATAGTATGTCGGTCCAGGGTCTGCGCTGGCGGTTAGAGGCGTTCAGGACGGGTAAGTCGTTTGGTGAGGTAGTGCTGCTCCACACCCTGCTGTTCCGGGTGGAACAAGTCTTCCTCATACATAAAGAAACTGGCCTGCTGTTACATCAGGTTTCGGCCCCGGGCGTCGCGGTGCAAGACGCCGACATGATTTCCGCGATGCTCACGGCCATCCAGGATTTCGTGCATGACTCGTTCAAATCAGATCGAGGTAACGAGTTAGAGACGTTCCAGGTAGGCGAGTTGACGGTTTTGGTTGAGGGAGGTCCACTGGCGGTTCTGGCGGGAGTAATACGAGGAAGTGCGCCTCAGGATCTCAGAGCTGTTTTTCAGGAGACACTGGAGCGAATTCACCTTCAGTTTGGCACGGCGTTAAGCGAATTCAGCGGCGATTCAACGACGTTCGCTGGTGCGGAGCCACTGCTCGAGGATTGTTTGCAGGCGCGCTACGATTCGCCGGCGCCAACCGGCACGAAGGGCCTCAAGCTCACCCCGTTCACCGGGGCCGTGGGCATCCTGCTGCTGGCGCTGCTGTTCTTTGGCGCATGGTGGCTGCGCGACAAATGGCGCTGGGACTCGTTTATCGATCGACTCAGAAATGAACCGGGAATAATCGTTACTGAAAATGGAAAGCGCAGCGGAAAGTACTTTCTGAGCGGCTTGCGCGATCCGCTGGCCCGCGACCCGCAAGCTATCCTCAGCGAGTCAAGGATTGACCCGGGGTCAGTCGTGAGCCATTGGGAATCGTTTCAGGCGCTGACGCCGGAATTCGTCGAGGCCAGGGCAAAGCACCTCCTTGAACCGCCCGCAACAGTGCGGCTGAGCGTGAAAGACGGCGTGCTCGAGGCCGAAGGTTTTGCGTCGCATCAGTGGGTGGTCGATACTCGGCGGTCGGCACGTTTGCTGCCGGGAGTCAGTCAGTATCGCGATGACAAGCTGCTTGATCTGAACCGGATCGAGGATCCGCTGCTAATGTTTGAACTTGACCGCGCCGTACTCGTCCGCGGCCAGGAAGAGAAACTCAACCTGCTGGTGGCGGACATCGGACGGCTGCAAGCGCAAGCGCTTACCCTAAAGAAGAGCGTGTTGCTGGAAATCTCCGGACACACTGACGGCAGCGGCACTGAAGCGCGAAACAGTACGCTAAGTGAGGAGCGCGCGAAGGCAGTTGCCGGCGCCCTGAGTACTCGCTTGCCCAGCCAGACAAATGTGACGATCAGGCCGGTAGGCTCAAAGGAGAAGTTACGCGAGGAAGTGACTGAAACTGATCGGGCAACGAATCGGAGTGTGACCTTTAGAGTTATTGCGACCGATCTTCATTGACGAGACGTTCCGTTATGATCCAGAAGAAAATCTGTATGTTGGGATCTTTCGCGGTGGGCAAGACGAGTCTGGTGCGCAGGTTCGTTGAGAGCATTTATTCTGATAAGTATCACACCACCGTTGGCGTTAAGGTCGATAAGAAAGTCGTGGCGATCGGAGCTGATCAAGTAACTCTGCTGCTGTGGGACATTGAAGGAGCGGAGACTGAGCACGACTTGCGCCGGTCCTACCTGCGTGGCGCGTCCGGTTATCTGCTGGTGGTCGATGGAACACGTAACGACACGTTATACAAGGCTCTCGCCCTGCAATCGCGCGCAGAGGAGACGCTTGGAAAAGTGCCATTTCTTATTCTGCTCAACAAGGCGGACCTCCCGGACATGTGGAAGATCAGCGATCGTGAAATGAATGCGCTCAAACAAAAGGGTTGGCAGGTAATGAATACCAGCGCCAAGACTGGGGAGGGCGTGGAAGAGGCCTTTTTAGCCTTGACTCAAAGCGTGATGGAGACTAAATGACCGACCTGCCGGCCCCGATTCGTGATTTCATCGACCGTTTGAACGAGGACACTCGTTCACCCGCTTATCTATTGTTCAATGAGGCAAATGAATTGTCGGAATGGGGTGGTGACCTGGAGTCCTACGGTGTAACCGGACTCGAGAAAGCAATGATCGTGGGCGAGTACCTCCCGTTCTTTTCAGGCCTTCTACCTCTCGACACTAACAGCGCCTTCTTGCCGAACGTGCAGACAACAGAGGGGGTGTTCGCGGATATTTATTTGTTTCGCGGCAATCAAGACACATGGGCTTTGTTCCTGGACGCTACCGCACGCGCCAGCAAACAACAACGTCTGCAACAGAGAACCTATAATCTTGGTCTGCAAGTTTCTGATTTGGAGCGCGAGACCGGCTCACTAGGCGAAGCAAAGGGCCTCCTGGAACAGCGTGTAAGCGAACAAACGGCGGAGCTGTCGCTTACAGTTAGGACGCTGCAGCGGGAGCTAGCCGAAGGCAGACAGGTTGAGCAGAAGTTGCGTGAGAGTGAATCGCGCTTCCGGTCCCTGTACGACTTACCCATGCTCGGAGTCATGTTCCTTGATCCAAACGGAAAGATTATCGAGGCCAACGATTCCTTCCTGGAATCGCTCGGTTACGCGAGAGATGACTTAACACTTGGCATTATCGAGTGGAGTCGAATCACCGGCTCGAGGCTGCCGGTCCACGAAGAGATACCGACGAAACGGCAGTTTCTCCGTAAGGATGGCAGCCCCGTGACGCTGCTATTCGGGACCGGCCCACAAGAAGGCTTCACCGGCAAAATGGTTGGGTTCACTGTTGATCTTTCTCAAAGAAGGTCGTCTCAGCAGACCCAGCCTTAGAGGGCATTGACATACTTGACGCATCAAGAATGTTGAATCCGATTTACGTCCATATTCAGAAAACCATCTCTCGTAAGATCACACGTAAGAGAAGGCTTCAATCGTTAAGCCCTCACCCAAC
>JBBPID010000082.1:0-23002 GCA_038040505.1 Acidobacteriota bacterium
TGGAGATGAACATCGAGCTGATAGCGCCGATCGCGATGGAGAAGGGCTTGCGCTTTGCCATTCGTGAGGGCGGCCGCACGGTGGGCGCCGGTACGGTCTCGGAAGTTGTGGAATAGGACCGAGAACGTCCTCCAGGACTTACCAGACCGATAGGAATCGAATAGGAAATTGGGGAGTTAGTTATGCCGCGCGACAACATCGTACTTCAGTGCACGGATTGCAAAAGCCGCAACTACGTCACAACCAAGAACAAAAAGACGACTACGGATCGGCTCGAGTTCAGTAAGTTTTGCCGGCGCTGCCGCAAGCACACGGACCATAAGGAAACCAAATGACATTTCCGATTGCCGATTTCTAATTGGTTCTCGGCCGCAAACGATCGGCAATCGAAAATCGGCAATGTCAGGAGGGGTATAGTGTCAACGGTTAGCACGTCGGTCTCCAAAACCGAAAGTCCGGGTTCGAATCCTGGTACCCCTGCCAAGATCGCATAAAGAAGCGGATTGAGAGAAGAAAGTGTCGAAAGCAGAAAACGACGACGAAAACTTTGGGGCTTTGCCTGAACCGACCCCGGCGCGCGACACTTCTGTGGTAAAACCGACCGGATCTCCGGCTCCCCGTGCCGCCAGGTTTGGTGAGGGAGCAGAAGGCCGAGGGGCCAGACGAGAACGCGGATTGTCGGGCCCGCGGACCGGATTCTTCCAGCGCACATCTCAGTTTCTGCGCGACACGCGCGCTGAGTTGCGTCGCGTTTCCTGGCCCACCGCCAACGAGGTCAAGAACACGACGATTATCACCCTGGTGGCGGTAATTTTCTTCTCTCTTTACCTGTTTGGAGTCGATCGAGTTTGGAGTTTCTTAATAGAACGTCTGCGCACGTGGTTGGGAGGTTGATGACCGAAAGTTCTGGCATGAATCAGTGGTTCATACTTCATACGTATTCAGGTCACGAGAAAAAGGTTTGCGAAAGCCTGAAAGCTCGGGTGGCGGGTACCGATCTGGAGAACGCGATTAGCGAAGTGCTCGTGCCCACGGAAACCGTGGTGGAAATGCGCGGCAATAAGCGCGTCGAATCTTCGCGAATGTTTTATCCCGGATATGTGCTGGTCCAGATCGAATGCGACGACCGCGGCCATATCCCCGACAACGTCTTTCATGCGATTCGCTCAACGCCTAAGGTGACCGGGTTTGTGGGTGGGCAGAATCCTACTCCGCTGACACCGCAGGAAGTCGATCAGATCGTGCACCATGTGGCTGAGGCCGCAGAGAAACCGAAGCCGAAGTTTTCGTATGCGGCGGGCGAAACAGTGCGGATTAAATCCGGCCCATTCCAGAGTTTCACCGGCAAGGTTGAAGAAGTTAATGAAGACAAGTCGACTCTGAAAGTCACGGTAACGATCTTCGGGCGCTCGACGCCGGTTGAATTGAACTTTCTGGATGTCGAGAAAGTAACTTTCACGGAAGAAGAATAATGGCAAAGAAGATTACAGGTTTTATCAAACTGCAAGTTCCGGCCGGCAAAGCCAATCCGGCGCCGCCGATTGGTCCGGCGCTGGGTCAGCACGGCGTCAACATCATGGAGTTCTGCAAGGCTTTCAACGCCAAGACTGCCCAGATGGATCCGGACATGAAAATCCCGGTGGTCATCACCGTCTATGCGGACCGGTCGTTTACCTTCGAAACGAAAACGCCGCCGGCCGCTGATCTGCTGAAGAAGGCCGCCGGAATTACCGCCGGATCGGGTAATCCCAAGAAGGACAAGGTCGGCAAGATTTCACGCGCCAAGATCGAGGAAGTAGCTAAGACCAAAATGCCGGATCTGAACACTACCGATTTGCAGAGCGCTATTCGCACCATCGAGGGCACCGCCCGGCAGATGGGGCTGACGGTCGAGTAATTTTGGATTTTTGATTTGCGATTGCCGATTTGAAGGCATCGCCGGTCATCAAACAGAGGGAGAGATTGTCGGGCGGCTGGTTTGCAAATCGCAAATCAGAAATCGCGAATCGAAAATCTCGATTGCACCTCGGAGGTTATGAAATGAAGAAGCACGGAAAGAAGTACCGCGCCGCTGCCGAAAAGATTGAGGAAGGGCGCAAATACAGTCTCGAAGACGCAGTCAAAAAACTCAAAGAGATTGCCTTCGCAAAATTTGACGAGACGGTCGAACTGACCATGTGGCTGGGCGTCGATCCCCGTAAAGCCGATCAGCTGGTGCGCGGAACTCTGGTTTTGCCGCACGGCCTCGGAAAATCAAAAACCGTCGTAGTAATTGCCCAGGGTGACAAGCTCAAAGAAGCCGAAGAGGCCGGCGCCGATTTTGTCGGCGGTGAGGATCTGGTCACCAGAATTAAGGGCGGTTGGCTGGATTTTGACGCTGTCATTGCTACCCCGGACATGATGCGTTTCGTCGGTGGGCTCGGCAAGGTGCTTGGCCCGCGCGGCCTGATGCCTAATCCCAAGACCGGCACAGTCACGCCCGATGTGAAAACCGCGGTCAGGGAAACCAAGGCGGGCAAGGTCGAGTACCGCGTCGACAAGACCGGAGTGATTCACACTGCCGTGGGCAAGGTTTCTTTTGACGAGATCAAGATTACTGAGAATACGCGGGCGCTGATCGAAGCGGTGGTCAAGGCCAAGCCGACCACGGCCAAAGGAAAGTACATGAAGAAGGTCAACATCGCGTCGACGATGAGCCCGGGCGTGTTGCTGGATGAGGCGGCGTTTGCCAAATAGCGAGGAGTGAACTGATGAAGAACAAAGCACAAAAACAGAAAGACCTCGACGCCCTCGCTGAGCAGTTTAAGAACGCCAACGCGGCGATGCTGGTGAGTTTTAATAAAATGACGGTCGCCAAGGACCAGGAACTGCGGCGACAGCTGCGCGAAGCCGGCGTCACCTACTCAGTGGTCAAGAATACGCTGGCGCGCAAGGCTGCTGCCGGCACTCCGCTCGAACCGATGAGCGATCAGTTCAAAGGAGTGACTGCGGTAGCGCTCAGCACGAGCGACCCGGTCGCCCTTTCCAAGGCGATCTCAAAATTCGGCAAGGCAAATCCGGATATTTTCAGTTTCAAAGTCGGCCTGGTCGAAGGCAAGGTTGTCGAACTCAAGGAAGTCGAGTCGATCGCCAGTTTGCCTTCGCGCGAAGAATTGATTTCCAAGGTTCTGTTCCTGATCAATTGTCAGGCCCAGCGTCTGGTTACGGTGCTGCAGGCAGTGCCGCGCAACCTGGCGGTGGTTACCGAACAGGTGCGCGCCCAGAAAGAAGCACAGGGCGCCTAAGAGGATTCGAATTTCGAAATTGTTATTGGCCGCATGCTTTTGTCAGTGAGCGGCTACGGAAATGGCGAGCGTAGCGGAGATGCAAACCGCGTATGGTCGCCGGAGAAAACAGCAAGCTGTTGGTTTGCTGTAGAACGAATGCAGGAGAATGTGATTCATCATGTCCGATAAATTGCAGGGAATCGTCGATCAGATAAAAGAATTGACGTTGCTTGAAGCGTCCCAGTTGGTAAAGCTCATGGAAGAGACCTTCGGAGTCTCAGCAGCGGCCGCGACCGTGGCGGTAGCGGCTGGCGGAGCGGCGGCCGGTGGCGGTGAAGCCGCGGCGGCGGCCGAAGAGAAAACCGAGTTTGACGTTATCCTTCAGGCAGCGGGCGGCAACAAGATCAATGTGATCAAGGTCGTCCGGGAAGTCACCGCGCTGGGTCTCAAGGAAGCGAAAGACCTGGTCGAAGCCGCCCCTAAAGCTGTCAAAGAAGGCGTCTCAAAAGAAGAAGCTGAGACAGTCAGACAGAAGCTGGCGGACGCGGGTGCAACCGTCGAAGTTAAGTAACTCATAGGTTTCGGATGCGGATGTCCGGCGCCGGCATCTTTGCCGGCCCGGATCTCTGAACTTGAGATCTCTCCACCAGGACCTTCATGGCTTGACCTTTGATTCCTGAGTGGTTAACTTAGGGGAGTATTGAAGCGCTGGCGTTACTCCCGGAAAATCTGGAAGCATGGAATCGCTTTTCATTTGTAAAAGCGGTCAGGGCATGGTGCGCTCTGACCGCGCATTCGTCTGTTTAGGCGGTTTTCCACCAGTTCCACCGGAAAAAGCACTGCTTGATTGAGATTGAACTGGCCTCGCTCCAGCGGGGCGTAACTGAAACGTAAGGAATATTCATGGCTGCGAATTTACTTGAAACGGTAAACACTGGATTAGGGCGGCGCACGAGCCAGGCCCCGGTACGACACGATTTCTCGAAGATTAAGACGGCGGTGCCGATTCCGAATCTGATCGAGATTCAGCGCGAGTCTTATAACCGCTTTCTGCAGATGGATCTGCTGCCCGAGGAACGCGAGGGCACTGGACTGCAATCGGTTTTCAAGTCGGTGTTCCCGATCTCGGACTTTCGCGAAACTGCCACCCTCGACTTTGTCGAATACCACATCGGTAACTGGCAGTGTAAGTGCGGCAATCTGGAAGGTCTGAAGTATCTGCGTTCTGCCTGTAAGAATTGCAGCGCCAGTATCAAAGTTGATCCGCTGCGTCCCGGCGAAACCCTGTGTCACGTTTGCGGCACGTTCAATTCAGTTCGTCCCGAGCTGTGCCCAAATTGCGGCGAGCCAGTCGGCCTGAAGCACAAACACGATCAGCAGGAGTGTCAGGAACGCGGCATGAGCTACAGCGTGCCGTTAAAGGTCAAGATCCGTCTTACCGTTTACGACAAGGATCCTGACACCAACGTCAAATCGATTCGCGACATTAAGGAAGAAGAAGTCTTCTTTGGCGAGATTCCTTTGATGACCGACAACGGCACGTTCATCATCAATGGAACTGAGCGCGTGATCGTTTCGCAGCTGCATCGTTCGCCGGGTGTGTTCTTCAAACGCGGGGCGGTTTTCATTGCCAAGATCATTCCCTACCGCGGCTCGTGGGTTGAGTTCGAATACGATCAAAAGAACCTGCTTTATGTCCGCGTCGGCAAACGTAAGTTCCTGGCCACGATTTTCCTGCGCGCCCTGGGCGTCTGGCTGAAGACAAACCTGAAAGAAAAGACGTTCGGCGCTGAAGGACAGCTGGAGGACTCGGTCAAGACGGCAGTCTACAGTGATGAAGATCTCCTAAAAGCTTTCTATGTGGTTGACACGGTTCAGATCGAAGACGGGCGCTTGATGGTTCAGGTCCCGGAAGCCGGCAAGACCAACCTGGTCGGCATGAAAGTCGACTTTGAAATCAAGGGCCGCGCCCCCGATCCGATCGTGCGCAAGGGCAAGGAGATCACGCGCACGTCGCTCGAGGGCTTGCGCAAGGCCAACATCGGCGAGGTGGAAATTGAGCCGGTGCAGTTTGAAGGCGCCTATGCAGTCGCGGATGTCGTCAATACCGAAACCGGCGAAGTATTGCTGGAAGCGAATAATGAAATCACGGCGACCAAGCTGCAGGAAATCGTCGAGGGCGGGGTTAAGACGTTCTCGGTGTTTTTCCCGGAGAGCGACGATGTCGGCACCGTGATCTCGCAGACGCTGAAGAAGGACACCATCAGCAAGCCGGTCGATGCCTTGCTGGAAATTTACCGCAAGATGCGTCCGGGCGATCCGCCGACCGTGCAAACTGCCTATCGCCTGCTGGAAGGCATGTTCTTTGATCCGCGGAAGTTCGATTTTTCGCGCGTCGGCCGTCTTAAATTCAATATCAAGATGGGCAAGCCGGAAATGCTGCGGATGGAAGATCCGCTGCTGGCCGCAGGCGATTTCTTTGAAGTCGTTTCCTACGTCCTGAAGATGCGCAAGAACCCCGTCGACGACGAGAAGAAGCCCATCTACCAGGCTGACGACATCGATCATCTCGGCAACCGGCGCGTCCGGGCCGTGGGCGAGTTGCTGGAAAACCAGTTTCGCATCGGGCTCGAGCGCATGGAGCGCGCCATCAAAGAGAAGATGTCGATCCATCAGGAAATGCAGACGACCATGCCGCGCGATCTGATCAACGCCAAGCCAGTGACGGCCGCGGTGCGCGAGTTCTTTGGCTCGTCACAGCTTTCGCAGTTCATGGATCAGACGAACCCGCTGTCTGAGATCACACACAAGCGGCGCCTGTCCGCACTCGGACCGGGTGGATTGAGCCGCGAGCGCGCAGGATTCGAAGTGCGCGACGTGCACCCAACTCACTATGGCCGCATCTGTCCGATTGAGACGCCTGAGGGTCCGAACATCGGGTTGATTTCGTCGCTGTCATGCTACGCGCGAATCAATGAATTCGGCTTTATCGAGTCGCCCTATCGCAAGGTCGTGAACGGCGTGGTAACTGAGTTCGTGCGCGTCATCAACGGCGGCGACACGAAATTCAAGCCCAACGATCACGTGCCACAGGATGACGTTGATAAAGCGAACAAGCGTGTTAGTGCCAACGGTGATAAGGCGAGCCATGAGCCTTTCCCGTTTTACCTGACTGCGTGGGAAGAGGACAAGCACGTTGTCGGTCAGGCCAACATTCAGCTGGACGAAAACAGTTACATCGTCAACGAGCGCAACGCCGCCCGCAAAGCCGGCGAGTTTATTCTGGCGCAGCGGGACGAAATTGAATTCGTGGACGTGTCGCCGAAGCAATTGGTATCGGTCGCTGCCTCGCTGATTCCGTTCCTTGAGAACGACGACGCGAACCGCGCTTTGATGGGCTCGAACATGCAGAGACAGTCAGTGCCGTTGCTCCGCGCCGAAGCGCCGTATATCGGCACCGGCATGGAAGACGTCACGGCGCGCGACTCAGGCGCGGTGGTAATCGCGAAACGCGATGGCGTGGTCGACTACACCGACTCTGAGCGCATCATCGTCAAAGCCGATCACAACGTCGACGGCACGATCTCGCGCGAGGTGACCGCCGACATCTACACGCTAATCAAGTTCAAGCGGTCGAACCAGAACACCTGTATCAACCAGCGTCCCATCGTGCACGTCGGCGAGCGGGTGAACAAAGGCCAGGTAATTGCCGACGGCCCCTGCACGGATCGTGGCGAGCTGGCGCTGGGCCGGAACGTCCTGGTCGCCTTCATGCCGTGGCGCGGCTATAACTTTGAAGACGCAATCCTGGTCTCTGAGCGGTTGGTGAAAGAGGACTACTACACCTCGATTCACATTGAAGAGCTGGAAATCGAGGCCCGCGACACGAAACTTGGTCCCGAGGAAATCACTCGCGACATTCCCAACGTGGGCGAGAACATGCTCCGCGACCTGGACGAGAGCGGCATCATTCGCATCGGCGCCCAGGTAAAGCCGGGTTCGATCCTGGTCGGCAAGGTTACGCCCAAGGGCGAAACGCAACTGACCGCGGAAGAGAAACTGCTGCGGGCCATCTTTGGCGAGAAGGCCGCCGACGTTAAAGACGCTTCGCTGGTCTCTCCGCCGGGAATCGACGGCACGGTCGTCGATGTTCAGGTCTTTACTCGCAAAGGTCAGGAGAAGGATCAGCGTTCGCTCTCGATCGAGCAGGGTGAAGAAGAGCGCCTGCGTCGCGACCTTGAAGACGAAATCCGCATCCTGCATGAACAGCGCGACGAGCGTATCTACGAGCTGTTCGAAGGCCGCAAGCTTTCAGCCGATCTGACCTCTAATCGCGAAGTGGTGATTCCCAAAGGTGAACCGATCACCCGCGAGATGCTGAAGAGCGTCGAGCCTAAAGCCCTGCGCAAAGCCCAGATAGCCGGCTCGCGAGTCGATGCGACGTCCGAGGTCAAAGAGTACGAGGATCGGACCGAACGTCAGATCAAGATCCTTTCGGACATCTACGAAGAGAAGATCGCCAAGCTGCGACAAGGCGATGAGCTTTCACCGGGCGTGATCAAGATGGTGAAGGTCTTTATCGCCATGAAACGCAAACTGTCGGTGGGCGACAAGATGGCCGGCCGGCACGGAAACAAGGGCGTGATCGCGCGCATCCTGCCGGAAGAGGACATGCCTTACCTTCCGGACGGAACTCCGGTGGAAATTGTTTTGAATCCGCTGGGCGTGCCTTCGCGCATGAACGTCGGTCAGATTCTTGAAACGCACCTTGGCTGGGCGGCCCGCGTGCTGGGTCTTTACTTTGCGACGCCGGTTTTTGACGGCGCCACCGAAAAAGAGATCAAGCTGAAGCTGGAAGAAGCCGGCGCCCGCGCCCGCGAGCTTGGCTTGCCCGAGATAGTTAACGAATCAGGCAAGGCTGTTCTCTACGACGGCTTAAGCGGTGACGCCTTCGAGCAGAAGGTCACAGTCGGCTACATCTACATGCTGAAGCTTTCGCACCTGGTTGACGACAAGATTCACGCGCGCTCGATCGGGCCGTACTCGCTGATTACCCAGCAGCCGCTGGGCGGCAAGGCGCAGTTCGGTGGACAGCGCTTCGGAGAAATGGAAGTGTGGGCCCTCGAAGCTTACGGTGCCGCGCACATCCTGCAGGAACTGCTGACGGCCAAGTCGGACGACGTGGCCGGACGTTCCAAGATCTACGAAGCGATCGTCAAGGGCGAAGCCGATTTCGATCCCGGCTTGCCGGAATCGTTCAACGTGCTTGTGCGCGAATTGCAGTCGCTCTGCCTTGATGTGGAGCTGGTGCAAAAGAACGGCGAGGTTGATGAGCCGATCGCAGAACCGTTAATTACCAGCGGTATATAAGAAGGCTGATCTTTGGTCTTCGATCTTTGGTCTTGGTCTTCTATTCGAAGGAGCGCCAAAGACCAAAGTCCAAAGACCAAAGATCGACTAAACGGAAACTTGATTAGAAACAGAGAACTGGAGAAAGACGTGTTTCGATTCCATCAAGAGAAAACGCAACTCGCGCCTGACTTTGAGGCGATTCGCATCTCGTTGGCTTCGCCGGAAAAGATCCGGCAGTGGTCGCACGGCGAAGTGACCAAGCCCGAGACCATAAATTACCGCACGTTTAAGCCGGAGCGCGATGGTCTGTTTTGCGCCCGCATCTTTGGCCCGGTCGCCGATTGGGAGTGTCTGTGCGGCAAGTACAAGCGGATGAAGCATCGCGGTGTGATTTGCGACAAATGCGGCGTCGAAGTCACGCAGGCGAAGGTCCGCCGCGAGCGGCTCGGCCATATCGATCTGGCCAGCCCCTGTTCGCACGTCTGGTTCTTTAAAGGCCTGCCGTCGCGTATCGGCCATCTGCTCGACATTCCCCTGCGCGAGCTGGAGAAGGTGCTTTACTTCGAGTCTTACATCGTTATCGATCCCGGCGATGTGAAAGAGCTGAAAGAGCGCGAGCTGCTCAGCGACGAGCGTTTTCGCGAATTGACCCGTGACTATCCGGCGCAGTTCGTGGCCCGGATGGGCGCGGAAGCGATCAAAGAGTTGCTTTCGATGGTCAACATCGAAGAGTTGGCCGTCGAGCTGCGGCGTCGCATGCGCCAGGAAACATCGCAGCAGAAGAAGCTGAAGTTTTCCAAGCGGCTGAAAGTCGCTACTTCATTTCTAAAATCCGGCAATCATCCCGATTGGATGATCCTCGACGTGATTCCGGTAATTCCGCCTGAGCTGCGGCCGCTCGTCCCATTGGACGGCGGACGTTTTGCCACTTCGGATCTGAACGACCTCTACCGGCGCGTCATCAATCGCAACAACCGTCTGAAGAAGCTGATGGAGTTGCGCGCGCCCGAAGTTATCGTGCGCAACGAGAAGCGCATGCTGCAGGAAGCTGTGGACGCGTTGTTCGACAACGGCCGGCGCGGCCGCGTCCTGCGCGGCGTAAACAATCGTCCGCTGAAGTCGCTTTCCGGAACCTTGAAAGGCAAGCAGGGACGTTTTCGCCAGAACCTGTTGGGCAAGCGCGTCGACTACTCGGGGCGATCTGTAATTGTTGTGGGCCCGGAGTTGAAGCTGCATCAGTGCGGCTTACCCAAGAAAATGGCGCTCGAGCTGTTCAAGCCATTCATCTATAACCAGCTCGAGAAGCAGGCGCACGCCGCGACCATCAAGCAGGCGCGCGAAATGGTCGAGCGTCAGGAGCCCGTCGTTTGGGACATCCTGGAAGAAGTTATTCGCGAGCATCCGGTGCTCTTGAATCGCGCCCCCACGCTGCACCGTCTTGGCATTCAGGCTTTCGAGCCGGTGCTGGTCGAAGGCAAAGCGATCAAGATCCATCCGCTCGTCTGCACGGCATTCAACGCCGACTTTGACGGCGACCAGATGGCCGTGCACATTCCGCTCTCGCCCGAAGCGCAGATCGAAGCGGCCGTGCTGATGCTCTCTTCGAACAATATTCTGAGTCCGGCCAGCGGCCAGCCGATCGCGGTGCCTTCACAGGACATCGTGTTGGGAATCTATTACCTGACGCGTGACAAGGAAGGCGCGAAGGGCGAAGGCCGAGTCTTCGCTTCCGGCGAAGAAGTTCTACTCGCTCTGGACGCAAAAGAGGTCACGACCCAAACGCCGATCAAATTACGAGTCACCGGCGACCTGATCGACTTGACCCAGGAGCACGATTCGCAGGACATCCTGCGCGCGACCGTTCAGGAGGATATTCGGCGGGTCATCAACACGACTGTGGGCCGGGTGATCTTTAACGATTCGATTCCGTCCGGACTGCCTTACTTCAACGGCACTCTGCGTAAGAAGGGCTTGCAGTCGCTGGTCAACTATTCGCACATCAGACTCGGTCATGAGATGACCGTGAAGATGCTCGACGACCTGAAGACGCTCGGGTTCCTTTATGCGACCAAGGCGGGCATTTCGATCGGCATCGACGACCTGGTGACGCCGCCTTCCAAACCCGAGATTGTCGGCAAAGCCGAGAAGGAAGTGATTACGGTCGAGCAGCAATATCGCGACGGCGTGATCACCAACGGCGAGCGCTATAACAAGGTCATCGCGATTTGGTCGGAAGCGACGGACAAAGTCGCCAAGGAAATGTTCAAGGCGATGGACGACCGCGAAAAGGCGACCAACGAAATGAACCCGATCCTGATCATGTCGGATTCGGGCGCGCGCGGTTCGGCGCAGCAGATTCGCCAGTTGGCGGGCATGCGCGGACTGATGGCCCGGCCCTCGGGAGAAATCATCGAGACGCCGATTCAATCAAACTTCCGCGAAGGTCTGAACGTGCTGCAGTACTTCATTTCCACGCACGGCGCCCGCAAGGGTTTGGCCGATACGGCGTTGAAAACTGCCGACTCGGGCTATCTGACCCGGCGTCTGGTTGACGTGGCGCAGGATGTAATCATCAGCGAACAGGATTGCGGCACCTTACGCGGTATCTCGTCAGCAGCCATCGTCGAAGGCGGCGAAGAAATCGAGAGCTTGCGAGACCGCATCGTCGGCCGTACGGCGCTCGAGGACGTCATCGATCCCGTCGAGGGTACGGTGATTGTCGAATCCAGTGCGGAGATTGACGAAGATCTCGCGGCTGAAATTCAGCGCTCAGGCGTGCAACGCGTCCGCATCCGATCGGTGCTGACCTGTGAATCACGTCGTGGCTGCTGCATCAAGTGCTATGGCCGCAACCTGGCAACCGGCCGACCGGTGGACATTGGTGAAGCGGTCGGCGTGATTGCGGCCCAGTCGATCGGCGAGCCGGGCACGCAGCTGACGATGCGTACGTTCCACATCGGCGGCACCGCGCGTTTGGAAGAATCCTCGAAACACGAGGCCCGTGTCGAAGGCAAGATCAAGTACGTCGAGCTGCAGACGGTCAAGAGCCGCAAGGGCGAGCGCGTGGCGATGAATCGCAACGGCGCTCTGATCATCATGGACGAGCGCGGCCGCGAAGTCGCGCGCTACCAGATCGTTTATGGCGCGCACATCCTGGTCGAAGACGGCGATACGGTGGCTCAGGATCAGTTGCTGGCCACATGGGATCCTTTCACCTTCGCTATCCTGACCGAGGTCGGCGGCAAGATGAAGTTCCAGGACCTGAAAGAAGGCGTAACTTTTGAAGAAGAGACCGATCAGGTGACTGGTTTGTCTCACATGGTGGTCAAGGATTCTCCCGACGAAAAGAAACAGCCTCGTCTGGAAATCCGCAGCACCGCCAACAAGGTACTGAAGACTTACCAGATGCCGGTGCGCGCAAACCTGATGGTGGGCGACGGCGAAGAGGTCGAGCCGGGTGACGTAATTGCCAAGATCCCGCGCGAAACCACCAAGACCAAAGACATCACCGGCGGTTTGCCGCGCGTCGTCGAGTTGTTCGAAGCTCGCCGGCCGGGGGAAGCCGCGGTCATGTCGGAAATCGACGGCACCGTCAAACTTGGGCCTATCTCAAAGGGCAAACGCAAACTCATCATCACCGGCGACGACGGTGAAGAGCGCGAGTACGACATCCCGCGTGGTACGCACATCAACGTGCAGGAAGGCGATCGCGTTCGGGCTGGAGAAGCTTTGCAGGACGGCCCGCTCAACCCGCACGACATCTTACGCGTCCTGGGTATGAACCGCTTGCAGGAGTATCTGACCAACGAAATTCAGGAGGTCTATCGTCTGCAGGGCGTGAACATCAACGACAAGCACATCGAAGTTATCGTGCGTCAGATGTTGCGTTGGGTGAAAATCAAAGAAGTCGGCGACACTGAATTCCTTTTGGAAGAGCAGGTCGATCGCTTCCGCTTCCAGGACGAGAACCAACGGGTGCACGATGAAAAGGGAGAAGTTGCGCAGGCTGAGCCGCTCTTGCTTGGCATTACCAAAGCTTCGCTCTCAACCGACTCGTTCATCTCGGCGGCCTCGTTCCAGGAGACCACCCGAGTGCTGACTGAAGCTGCGATCTCCGGACGCGTGGATTACCTGCGCGGGCTGAAAGAGAACGTGATCATGGGCCGGCTGATTCCCGCCGGTACCGGCATGGAGTATTACCGCAACGTTGAGATCGAGCGTGACGAGACTATCGGCGAGTCTCAGCGCGAGGAGCTGGAAGAGTTTCCGGGCATTCTCGGCGGCGAGATGCCGGTGCCACCGCCTCCGGTGCACGCAGTGACGGCGAGCGTGAGCGACGTCGATGTTGATATTGAGGACGAAGCCGAAGCTGAAGCCGAAGTCGCGCAGATCGAAGAAGAGTAAGTTCAACTCAACCGTAGTGCTTCGTAGAACACCCGCTTCGGCGGGTGTTTTACTTTTTGTTCTCCCTCCCCCGGTGGGGGAGCGTCGGGGTGAGGGTTTAGTGCGCCTCAACCCCTCTCCCCTTACCCCTCTCCCAGTGGGATAGGCGGATCTCAACCCACCGGCCCGAATTTTCTCTTTTCAATTCGGCCACCTTGGGTTATTATCCCCGCCAAGCTGGCGCCCCCGCTAACCTGTCTTTCAGTCTTCCCGACCGTAGCGCCGGCTGACCGCGCTGAAACAGAGATTCCCGACCAGAATAGTTTTTGGCTTCAGAGTCGCGCGCCCGTGATTCAAGCGAAGTCGCACGGGCCCCCGATGCACCCTTCAGCCCCGCAGTTCGCAGTAGGAGGTCGCTTTGAATAGAAGTATCCCCCGTCTCACTGTTGTCGCAGTCTCCCTAATCATCTTTGCCTCGATTGGCTTTGCCCAGAGCGGGACATCGGATTCTGTAAAGTCCGACAAGCCGAAGTCCGCCCTGCCGGCGGAAACCCTGCCCGATCTCGTTCGGCGAGTTAAGCCTTCGGTGGTTTCGGTGCTGACCTACGACGGAAAGGGAGAGCCGCTCATCAGCGGCAGCGGATTCTATATCCGTCCCGGCGAGGTCGTGACGAATCTCCACGTGATTCGGGGCGCGCTGCGAGTTGAGATTCACACGCTCGAAGGCAAAGGCCGAACTTATCCGGTCAAAGGCGCGCTGGCGATCGACGAAGAAGCAGATTTGGCGTTGCTTAGTGTCGACCTGCCCGCGGACCGCTCGCGGCCGGTCGAACTGGCGGTCGGCTTGCCGGAAGAGGGTGAAGCGGTTTTCGCGATTGGAAATCCGCTCCGGCTCGAAGGTTCAGTGAGCGATGGAATCGTCTCGGCGGTGCGGGAAGTGCCGGACATCGGCCGCATCGTGCAGATTACCGCGCCGGTTTCGCACGGCAACAGCGGCAGTCCGCTTTTCAATATGCGCGGGCAGGTCATCGGCATCGTCACGGTCAAAGTAACGAATGGCCAGAATATCAATCTGGCGCTGGGCGCTCCTCGCATAGCAGCGCTGTCAAGAAAGCCGCTGGTCACGTTCGATCAATTGTCGGCGAAGAATCGAGGCGCGACCCAGCCCGAACTTATGGCCGAGTTGTGGTATCGCGGCGGGATCGATTCACTGTGGTTGGGGAACTATGACAGTGCCCTTAACTATTTCGAGACGGCTGCTAATCGTAATCCCCGCCGGCCGGAAACCTGGATCCAGATTGGCTATTGTAAAGTAAAGCAGGGCCGCAACGACGAGGCGATTCGCGCTTACCAGCGCGCGCTGGCCCTCAAACCAAACTCAGCGGAAGCCTATAACAAGCTGGGTGATGCCCACTATTACGCGGGCCGTTTCAATCAGGCCATCGAAGCTTACAAGCACGCCGCGCGGCTGCGTCCCGATCAACCCGAGGCCTACTACAATCTCGGTCTGGCCTATTTGGAAATCGGCGACCGCGAGTCAGCCAAAGCGCAAAGCCAAATTCTTGAAACGATTGATGCCGAGCTGAATCGGAAGCTGATGGCTGAGATTCAGCGGTAAACCGAGTTACGACGCCGCGAAGGGGGTGGTGTCCGACCGTTAGATTTGCCGTTTTCCCCCGGCATTCTTACCTAAAAGGGGCTTTCTAACGGTCGGGCTCTCGCCCGAAAACAAACGTAACCGCCATGTGACCGGTTTTTCAGTAACCCACCTTCTCGCCACCGCTCAAAAGATTCTCCTTACTCTTTACCTTAAGGTTAAGGGTCTGTTCAGCCTTGCGGAATTAAGTCGATTAGATTTAGCCAGGCGATTGAAGAAGCGGACCTGGCGATGTATCAAAGCAAACGTGATCGCAAGGGATGCTAAGAATTTCCGCGAGCCGGCTTCGACCCTCTCACGCTAGTTGGTACCACCGCCTTTGTCTCGTTTTCAACTCTTCGCCGTCAAAGTGACCGTCGCTGTCCCCAGACAGGACGCGAGCGTACCTTTCGTCATCTAGTCGCAATGAAGTTTGTGTTCGATGACCTTAATCGGGTCACTAATTATCACGTTGATGCGTTCTCACAAAACAGTCACATTGCTTGTTGTGGCACGCATGCTCAGCAGTTAGAATCGATTTTGCCCTCCTCCCGATTTAAGCAATACCAAAATTGATTTTAGGAGAACTGAGAACCCCTTGACTGTTCGAACACTGTTTCCCCGTTTGCTGGTAGCCTGCTGCGCATTCCTTTTGACCGCCGGCGTTGCTGCCCAAAGCAGCGAAAACGACTCCCGCAAAACTCGTACGACAGTTGACTCAGACGGCGCGCCGCGTTTGGAGAATGAAATCTCCGCGCCCGCTCCAGAAACTGAGCGCAGACCGCGGATGCTGATTCCAGCGAACGTGGCCGGCCGTTTTGATCAAATGCTGTTGACGGCTATGCAATCGCATCTGGGAGCGACCTATCGTTATACGGGCACCGGTCCCGGCTCGTTCGATTGCTCAGGGTTTGTCTGGCGCTCGTTTCAGGACATTGGTCTGAATTTTCAGCGCGGACCCGCGCGCTCGTACTGGGCGACATTCACCGCGCCGCCAAAGGGCGAGGAGTACAAGTTCGGTACGCTGGTTTTTTTCAGCGGGCTGGCGCATGTGGGCATCGTTGCTGACGAGCGTGGGTTCTACCATTCGTCCCGCCATCACGGTGTGATCTATTCACCTTTTAGCGAGTACTGGCTCGCGCGCGTCGATGGTTTTCGACGAGTGCCTTTGGATTATCAACTGCCGGGGATGAATCAAAAGGCGCGGATTTCAAAGCCGGCTGCGCCGGTAGTAGCTGTCGAAGAAAACGACGAGCCTTAGCCCGCTTCGAAATTTTAAAAGGGAAGGCCGCATCGGATCATTCCGTTGCGGCCTTTTTGATCTTTGATCTTTGATCTTTGATCTTTGATCTTTGATCTTCGATTAGGAAGGCCCCGATCAAAGATCAGAGACCAAAGATCAAAGTCCCTCAGCCCTTGAAGACAAATCCCGGCTGACGCGATTTATCGTGCCTTTCCCAAACGGCGACAATCTTGTCGACGGCCACGTAGCACATCTCACCATCGTCGTCCTTCAAGTGGAGCACGCCGTTTTCGACGTTGACGATCTCGCCTCGCAGAGTCGAGGTGATCCCACAACGGGCGTCAATTTTGCGACCAAGCAAAGTCCTCAAAAAATCTTCCATTGTTGATTAATCGTCGCCGTTGCGAAAGGTAATCTGAACCAGAGGCAGGACCGTGTCGTCGCCCTGCTGGCTGCGTTCAAAAGTGAGCAAATCATAATAGGCACAGCGGGTGCGCGCCGGGAACTCGCGACAAACCAGCGGTCGCGCATGATAGATGGTGCACTGGCGGGTGACGGGATTAAGGAACTTGCACGCTTTGCCGAAAATCGGGTCAGCTTTGCGTCGCAACACACGCTCGCCCTGCCAGATTGAAGTGAAGCGTCGCATCGCGGTTTCCAAATCAACCGCGAAGTGCTTTGCGAGCCGCTTTAGATCGCGGCCGGTCACCTGGACGCGATCATAGATCGAGCAGCAGTAGGCAGGACACTTCGCACAATTGTAATAGGTCGGTTTGGTTTCGATCGCTGACATCCCGCGTTTGCCCGCTACCTTCTCGTCGATTTTTTGTATTCCGTCATCAACAGGTTCATGAACTCCGCACGGCGCTGATAGAGCCGGCGCGGTTGTCGGGGTTTGTGCCTGGCTAGAGCATACGCTGTGATCAAAGGTAAAGCCACAGTTGAATCGAGATAACAGACGACTGCATCCGGCAAACGTTCGGGATCGACTTTGCCCCACGACACCGCTTCACCCGGCGTCGCGCCCGACAGTCCGCCTGTGTCCGGGCGAGCATCGGTGACCTGGAGAAAGTAATCGTGACCGCGCTCGTCGATGCCGAGCACCTCCTGAATTTGCGGTTCAGTTTGCAGCGCGAAGTTCTTGGGTGAGCCGCCCCCGAGGATAAAGATAGCTGACTTCCCACCTTTCTTTTTGCGAGAACGCTTCACCCGGTCGCTACCTCTACTTGTCGGGGTTCTGACACCATCTTGAATCAACCCGCGCTTGGCCGCCAGGACGATCGCCGCGGTCTCGTTCACATCGAGAGAGGGATCAAAGGCAAGTTTATTTCCCTGTAAAGCTTTGGCCGCGACGTTCATGCCGATTGATGAATCGCCCGGTGAAGAGGTATAGAGCGGGACGTCGTATTCGTGTGCCGCCGACAAGAGCGACTTGTCCCGCAATCCAAGTTTGCGCTCGCGCTCGTAAACGTAGCGGCCGGCGAGATAGTGGAATTCCGCCGTCGACATCGGGCGCTGAAACTCAGGCGCCTCGATCACGCGGCGAAAAAACGCGTCCGTGTCCAGCAGCACTGAATAATCAAAGAAAATGTCATAAATACGCACGACTTCTTCATCGCGCAGCACGATGTCTGACGTTTGCGCGTTGCCTTCGTGCATCTTCAGGCCGAGGCCAAAATGCGTGTCGTGATAGAAATTGGCGCCCGTTGAAATCATCCAGTCGATAAAGCCGGCTTTGATCAGGGGAATGAGCGCTGACATTCCCAGGCCCGCGGGCGTCAAGGCCCCGGTCAGCGTGACGCCGACGGTGACGTCCGGCTCCAGCATCTTCTGCGTAAAGAGCCAGCAGGCTTCGCGCAGGCGGGCCGCGTTGTAAGCCAGGAATGCGTTATCGACCAGATCGACTAGTTTAGTGTTGTGGCGAATGGGGTCGGGGCTGATGGACCGGCCGCGAAGAAATTTGCTTTGCTTTTTTGCCAAGACTCTATCTGAGTAAAGTGATTTTTCCGAACGTGAAGAAGAATAGTCGGCGAGTCAGAGAGTGTTGTCAATGTCGGAACCCCGACTTCTTGGCGTAGCGGGAGGTTGATTCGTTTTTCGAGAATGCCAAGAGAGTTCGTAGTTCAACCACCCGCAATCGCAGGTGGTTCTGACATCTTTTCCAGACACGGCTTACAGAGACAACCACGATAGCGCTCCTTCATCTCAGCGAGTGCCTGGTCGTTCAATTTGATCTCTGAGCACCAGCAGCCACGCAAACTGACACCACAGGAAAACTCATTGCCACAGGCTTCACAGGTTGGGGAGCCTGAGAAACGGTCCGCGAACAGGCCGGCAATTTTTCGCAGTTCGACCTTCATTTGTTGACTGCCACGTTGCTCACATCCTGCGTCGCCGCGCGTTTGATTTTCAGCCGGCCAATGCGTTTTTCATCGGCCGCCAAAACTTCGACCTCGAGGCCGCGAAAACTCAGGAGCTCGCCCGCCCGCGGCAAACTTCCTTTTTGTGCGATTACCAGCCCGGCAATCGTAGTGAAATCGTCGGCTTCGATTTCCATGTCAAACAGGCGTTCGATTTTGCCGATCTCAGTACCGCCGAGCACCTCGTAGGCGCCGTTGCCCGCGGCCACGATTTCTTCCGGCTCTTCTCCGCTGATGTCTTCGTCTTCAATCTCGCCCACGATTTCTTCCAGAATGTCCTCGACCGTTACCAGCCCGGCGATTCCGCCGTATTCGTCGATCACCATGGCCAGATACGCGTGCGCCTTCTGCATTTCTTCCAACAGCCGGGCCACCGGCTTGGTTTCGGGAATGAAATAGACGGGACGAATCAACGGAGTGATCGGAGACTCGGCCTTGTTTGCGGTCCAGCAAATCAGCAGGTCGCGTACATAAATCAGGCCGTCAATATTGTCGATTTGATCTCGGAAGACCGGCAGACGCGAATGCTTTGTTTCGATCATCAGATCGCAGGCCTCGCGCACCGAGGCGGTGTTGGGAACGGCGACGATTTCAGTACGCGGCGTCATTACTTCCTCGACCGTCTTGTCGCCGAACTCAAACACCGAGTGAATCAGTTGGCGTTCTTCCTGTTCAATGATGCCTTCGGCTTCGCCCACTTCAATGAAAGCCTGAACGTCGTCGCCGTTGTCGTCTTCCTCTTCTTCCGCGAGCGCCTCTTCCGCCTCTTCCTGTTTCCGCAGACGATCGAACGAGCGGTGCCAGGGCTCAGCGGCAAACGCCAGCGCGCGGTAGAAAGGCCGCACCAGAGGCAGCAGCTTTGGAAGTTTTCCTTCGGGATTACGCCGCGAGATCAGACGGGGAATGAACTGGCGAAAGATTCCCGCCAGCACTAGTCCTGAGACGAGCGAAATGATAAGCCCCAAACTGTTCGCCGAAAACCATCGCAGAGAAATGAAGGTGACCAGGACGGAAAATCCGACCAGCAGAATTTGAATTGCCGCCGAGAGCGTAAAGCTGAAGCGCGCGCGATTTTCGAGGATTTCCTTCAGAAACGGCGTGTAGCGGGCCGTCGGATGCTCTTCGGCTTCGGCCGCCAAAAGGCGCAGTCCCACGTCGCTCAGTTGGCCAAAGGCCATGTCCACGGTGGCCAGAAATGTCAGGGCCAGTAGGAGCAGAAAACTCAGAGCTAATTCGACTTCCATAGAGGCGGATTAGATGGTAAACCGTGGGCGAGAAATAGACAAAGCAGCAGGGGGGTTCGTGGTCCAGGTTGAGGAATTTGCGGCATTGGTGAACGATTTCCGAAATCAGACGGGCCTGAGAACAGGCTTCCGGTTAGTGAGGTTTTGTGTGTGTTCGTGGATCGGACCGGCTAATCTCAAACTGCCATTGCGCAAACTGCGATTCATTAATCACACCAACGACTCTTTTTGATTGTCCTCTTAAATATTCAATCGTTTCCTTAACCTCAGCTCCAGCCGGTTCATTTCGCCCTGATCAGTTTCGTGGTCGTAGCCGGCCAGGTGCAGCAGGCCGTGGAGAATCAACTGCTTCAGTTCGTTGTCCTCGCTGAGGCCGTTATCTTTGGCCTGGGCCGCTGCTCGCTGCACTGAGATGACAACTTCGCCGAGATGCTCTTGCTCTGCGATCTCGAAAGGCTCGGCTGAGCTGGGAAATGATAAGACGTCGGTCGCCTGGTTCTTTCCCCGAAATTGATGATTCAGTTTTCTGATTGCGGCATCAGTGACGAATACGATCGTGACGCTCTTGTCGTCTTTGCCAATCGCCTGTAGAGCCTTATCGGCAAACTCACGCCAATCTTTCGCTTTGATTCTTCCGCGCCGTTGGCGATTGATGACTTCGATCATACTGGTTGGGCTGCCTCGCTCCGTCAGGAGCGAAATGTTTATAGCCCACTATATCCCCTACTGTTTAAGCTCCGTCAGGAGCGAAACGTGGCCTGCCGCTGCTACGGAGCTGTAAGAAACAAATGATAGTCCGAGTCTATAAACATCTCGCCTCTAACGAGGCGAAGAGCGCCTCATCGAAATCCAATTGTCGAATCGGCAATGATCAGATTCCGCTCTTCTTGGTGTGGGTCTCGTAGGCCTTGATGATCATCTGCACCAGCTTGTGGCGGACGACGTCTTTGTCAGAGAAGTAAACGAACTCGATGCCTTCGATGCCGGCCAGCACGCGTTCGGCTTCGACCAGACCACTGCGCTTGCCGGTAGGCAGGTCGATTTGGGTCACGTCGCCGGTAATCACCGCCTTTGAACCAAAGCCGATGCGCGTCAAAAACATCTTCATCTGTTCGCTGGTCGTGTTCTGGGCTTCATCCAGGATCACGAACGCATCCGACAAGGTCCGGCCGCGCATGAAGGCCAGCGGCGCGATTTCAATTACTCGCTTTTCCAAAAGGCGCGTCACACGCTCATAGTCAACCAGATCAAACAGCGCGTCGTACAAAGGGCGCAGGTAGGGATCGACTTTCTCCTGTAAATCTCCGGGCAGAAAACCCAGCTTCTCGCCGGCTTCCACCGCGGGCCGGGCCAGCACGATGCGGTTGACCTGCTTCTGCATCAGGGCAGAGACTGCCATGGCCACGCCGAGATACGTCTTGCCGGTTCCCGCCGGGCCGATGCCAAAGACGATGTCGCGCTGCTGAATCGCTTCGACGTACTTACGCTGCGTCGCCGACTTCGGCGCCACCTGTTTCTTGCCGGCCGGACTAAAGCGTGAGCGCGTAAAGTAGTCGCGCAAACTGTAAGCGCGATCTTCGGCGATCTGCGCAAACGCCTCGCGTAGTTCCTTGTCGGTAAACTGCCGGCCCTCAGCGAACAAACCTGAGAAATCTTCCAGAATGCGCTGGACGGTTTCGACGTCCTTGGGCTCGCCGTCTACGGAGAGAGTATGGCCGCGCCCGTTGATCTGAACAGCGAGCAGCGACTCGAGATATTTAATGTTCTGGTCGTGAACGCCGAAAAGCGTTTCCAGCCCTTTTGGTGGAAGCTCGATTTGCTTCAACTGATAAAACTTTCTCCTGCGTATGTATTTGGCGGATTGAGGATGTGAGTCTGCGTAACGCCTTTTTGCATAAGTGTGTTTCGGACGCTACTACAGCGAAAGTAGGTTGTCAATTCTGGTGACGTCAGTACCGGGAGCGGTAGCGACCGGGTTTGGTTCTCTAAATCTCGAGTGCATGACGAGCCGTTGCCACCCGGTCGCTACCGCTCGCGGTACTGACTCGGCGTACAAGCCATCGCCCGCCCCAAATATTGAGGTAAATTGGACCGGGCGGGGTTGAGGCATCAAACCTCGTGCGATATAGTCTCAAGCAGACGACAAGCGGAGGGGTCGCATAATGGTAGTGCAGCGGTCTTGAAAACCGCCGGCCGAAAGGCTATGCAGGTTCGACTCCTGTCCCCTCCGCCATTTAGTATTTGCGCTGGTTGGCGACCGTCCGCTAGAATACCTGCGAACGCCCGACCTGTTAGTTTTTCTCTTGCCAATCCTCTCAAGCGATTCAGCTTCCACGGATATTACTGTTCGAAAGAGGTTGGCCATGCCAGATTTAATCCGCTCAGTATTCAGCCGCGTGCAGACTTACGTTCAGGATCGCCGGCATCCGCCGCGGGTTCGAGTTCGTTTGCTGTTTACCGTCTCACTTTGCCGGAATTCCCACGTCAGGGGCTTGCGGCCCGAATGCGCTCTCAAAGGGCATACCCGAGATGTAAGTGCCGGTGGCCTGGCTTTGAACCTGCCGCAGGTGCACCTTGATGGTCACTATCTCGCCGACGAGGAGCGGGAGGTCAAGTTGAAACTTGAGCTGCCAACTGGCCCAATTTCAATGCGGGTCATTCCCAGGCGCTACGAAAAGCTCGAGCAGACCGAACTCGGCTGTAAGTATCAAATCGGTGTGCAGATCAGTGAAATCAGTGACGAAGATCGCACACGTTATTTGAGTTTTATCTTCCCGGAAGATCTCCGCAGCGTTCCCGCGCTCAAACAACAGATCGCGCCGGAAGTCGCACGAAGATTGTCCGCTGTTCAAAAGACTGCGGCGGAGGACGTGCGAAGCCTGCCGGCTTTTGAAAAAGAGATCGTCCCGGAAAATGGACAAAGCCTGGGCGCTGCTCAAGAAGAGATCGCGCCGGAAGATGTGCGAAGCCTGCCGGCAGTTGAAGAAGAGATCGTTCCGGAAAATGGACCAAGCCTGGCCGCTGTCCAAACAGAGATCGCGCCGGAAACTGAAGTGTCCTATCCGCCGATTGAGCAAGAGCCCACCCGCGAGGAAACGTCATTGGCAACCTGGTGGCGCGAACTGGCTTGGATACCAATTTACCAGATCACTGAAATCAGTGACGAAGATCGGCGACGTTATGTGAGGCTTATCGCGCCGCAAGGTGTCCGAAGCCTTACCGCCGTGCAAAAAGAGATCGCGCCGGGAAACGGACGAAGCTTTCCCGCGATTCAAAACGAACGACGCTTTACCGCTCTGCAAAAAGTGATCGCGCCGGAAAATGGTCGAAGCTTGCCGGCTATTCAAAAAGAGATCGTTCCGGAACTGGAAGTCTCCAATGCGCCGAATGCGCAAGACAGAACGCGGCGCCGAGTGGCTGTTAAACCGATTTACGACGCAGCAATGGTAGTGATTGGA
>JBBPID010000083.1:0-22667 GCA_038040505.1 Acidobacteriota bacterium
CTTATTCTTACAAGCATGGATAACCCACGTGCTGCCAAGATAGAAACCTTGATGTCCGCTGTCCCTGAATACTTTGACGTGACCAGAACACACGCGGCGGCGTCTCCGTCAGCGGCGCTCCAGCTGGCCCGTGAACTAACGCCCCAGGCCGGTCTGATTTGTGTGACCGGATCGCTATATCTGGTTGGCGCCGTGCGAGAGATTCTAAGCTCCGAAGGGCGCTCAGGTTGAATGTGGCGCGCGCGTCCGGCCCATGAACTCACGTTCAGGATGCCCGTCACAAGGAAGGGACACGGACGTCCCGCTCGTGATCACGCGCAAGATGCGCGTGCCACGCCGCGTTGCCGATCAACGAGTGGCGGATTAAACTCGTGCCGATAAACTCTCGAGGCGCATAAACGCTGGTTAACAATTCGCGTTACAAACATATGGCTGAACCGACATCCACTCTTCCTGAATTTGTTGATTCGAAAGAAATCTTTTCTGGGCGCGTTTTCGACGTTACGGTTGACACCGTGCGCGAAGGTGACAAGACGTACGTCCGCGAGATTGTTCACCATCCCGGCAGCGCGGTGATTCTCCCGGTTTTTAATGACGGGACGATCGCCCTGGTGCGCCAGTACCGGCATCCGGCGGTGCGCTATCTGCTGGAACTCCCGGCCGGCACTTTGAAAGATAAAGAACGCCCTGAAGAAGGCGCGGCGCGCGAGTTGGAAGAGGAACTCGGCGTGGTCGCGGGCCGAATGGAAAAGCTGTCCGAGTTTTTCGTCTCGCCCGGCTTCTGCGAAGAAAAAATGTGGCTGTATCTGGCCACCGATCTGACCGAAACCGAGCAGCGCCTGGAGGATGATGAATTGCTCGAAGTCGTCCGCGTCCCCCTCGATCGCGCTTTGCAAATGGTTACGGAAGGCGAGATTGAAGACGCCAAAACCATCATTGGATTGATCCTGGCCGCGCCCCGGATTGGCGAATCGGCATTCGCTCCTGAATACCCGGCGGTGTGATGTGGCTTACAACTGAAATTTGCCGATCTCATTAACGAGTCTGATCACCTCGCTGAAGCGAGGTGTTAATGAGAAGCTGCCATTGAATCTCAGGAAGATACCTTGGCGAACTGAATCTGACTGGAGTATCTTGGCGGCGAAAATCTTCTTCTAGCCTGACAAACAAAATGAAGAGACTTAAACTTATTGCCCTTCTGTTCGGTGCCCTGCTCGCACATCCGGCGAGTGCCCAGCAATCGCTCGACGCTCTGGTGGATCGCGAGATTGCTCAGTTGGTAAGCACTTACAAAATGCTGCACGCGGCGCCGGAGCTTTCGCATTACGAAGAAAAAACATCCGCCTTTTTCGCTACGCAACTTCGCGCGCTGGGTTTCACGGTCACCGAACGGGTTGGCAAGTATGAACGGACAGAGCTAATCGGTTACGGCGTGGTCGCAGTGATGAAAAATGGCGGCGGCCCCACCGTCTGGATACGGACCGACCTCGACGCGTTGCCGGTAGAAGAAAAGACCGGCCTGCCGTACGCCAGCAAGGTTAAGACTAAGAACGAGGCGGGCCAGGAGGTCAGCGTAATGCACGCTTGCGGCCATGACGTGCACATCACCAGCATGCTCGGAACGGCAAAGATGCTCACTTCGCTGAAGGACCAGTGGCACGGCACGCTCGTGATCATTGGCCAACCTGCGGAAGAAACGGTCACCGGGGCTCGCGCGATGCTGGCCGACGGTTTGTACACTCGCTTTCCCAAGCCGGATTTTCTTTTAGGGTTACATGACAGCGCAGAGGTGGAAGCCGGCAAGGTGACCTACGCTCCCGGATACGCGATGGCCAGTTCGACCTCGGTGGATCTGGTGATTCGCGGACTGGGTGGTCATGGCTCGAAACCCGAAGCCACCAAGGATCCGGTAGTGATCGCGTCGCAGATTATTCTGGCCCTGCAAACGATAGTCAGCCGTGAGAACTCGCCGCTGGATCCGGCAGTCGTGACTATCGGCTCGATTCATGGCGGGACGAAACGCAACATCATTCCTGACGAAGTCGTGCTACAGCTCACCATTCGTACTTACAAAGAAGAGGTGCGCCAACATATCCTGACTTCGATTGAACGAATTGCGAAAGGAATTGCGTCCGGCGCGGGCGTTCCCGACGATCGCGCTCCGATCCTCAAAGTAATCGAAAGCGAGAACGCACCGGCCCTTTATAACGATCCACAACTGACCGAGCGAATCAGCCAGGCGATCGCCCGCGCGCTGGGGGCGGACAATGTCGTTAAGGTCCCACCACTCATGGCCAGTGAAGATTTTGGCCGGTTCAGTTTGGATCATCAGATTCCATCTGCGTTTTTCTGGATCGGCGCGATCGATCCGGCCCGGGTTGAAGCCAGCCGCAAATCCGGGAAACCATTACCTTCGCTCCATTCGAGTCTGATGGAGCCTTTGCCGGAACCAACTCTGCGCACGGGCGTCAAAGCTATGACCACGGCCGTGCTCGAACTGATGAAGAAGTAATCAGGGTCGGCAAACGATCCGGCGCGAAGAAACTTTGCCACCGCTACTGCGGTCCAACTAAGAGATTAAGGAGAACCATTCATGGGTAAAGGTGACCAGCGATCCCGACGCGGAAAAATCTGGCGTGGAACATTCGGCAAACGCCGTCCCAAGAAGAACAAAGGCGATGCCAAGCCCGGGACGGGCGAAGCCGCCGCCACCGACAAGAAGGAAACGAAATCTTCCACCTGAGTCTCAATCAGTGTTTGGTTAGACAAAGATGAGGTTTACTTTCCGGAAACAATCTGACGCGAAATCGCGCGGCAACGCAAACGCGATTGAACGGGCGCCGCATTTCGGACTTGGCCGGCGCGGTGAAGAGTTTGCACTCGATTATCTCGAACGCGCCGGCTATCGTGTGGTGGTGGCAAATTTCACTATTCCCATCGGCCGTAATACTCGCAACGTCACCGTTAATGCTGAGATTGATTTGGTCGCTTACGATGGCCCGACTCTATGTTTCATCGAAGTTAAGACGCGCGCATCGGACGAGTTCGCCGCGCCGCAGGTTAATGTCGACCGGCGCAAGCAGCGTCAAATCGCCAGGGCCGCGCGCGGTTACCGGCGCATGATGGGTTTGATAAACGCGCCGTATCGTTACGATATCGTGACTGTGCTGGCGAAACCGGATGAAGCCCAACCACGTATTGAGTTGCTGAAAAGCTTCTGGACGGACGAGAAGTTGCGCAAGCGCACCTGGCAGGATCTGCGCTGGGACTAGGACGCTACTGTTTAGCGGCGGGCTACCGCCCGCCGGAAACTCTGGATTGTTTAGTGCTTTTGAAGGAAAAAGGTCGGGAGTCGCTCGACTCTAAACACCTTGGCGCTGCTTGATTCCAAAATGAAGGGCCTGGAACGTTACGTCGGTGAGGTACTCGACGAGAAGTACCGCCTCGAACGCCTGCTGGGTCAGGGCGGAATGGGCGCCGTGTACCTCGCGACCCATCTCGGCACAGAGCGCTACGTCGCGCTCAAACTAATCGCACCGCAGTTCATGCGAAATCCGGAGTTTGTCGAACGGTTCAAACGGGAAGCGCGGGCAGCCGGCCGGCTGCGTCATCCCAACGTCGTGGACGTCACCGACTTTGGCTTTTCCGGCAACGGCGAAGATCGCGTGGCCTATCTGGTCATGGAATACCTCGACGGTTGCACGCTGAGCGACGTGCTCGCCGAAGACGACCGGCTGCCGCTCTACTGGGCCGTCGATATTCTGGAGCAGGTTTGCTCCGCCGTTCACGAAGCTCACCAGCAGGGCATCGTCCATCGCGATCTGAAGCCTGACAACATCTGGTTGGAGCCGAGTGGCCTGGGCGGTTATCGCGTCAAGGTCCTTGATTTTGGCATCGCGAAGCTTGCCGAGACCGGCGCCGCTGCGCCTGAGCCAACATCCCCGGCGATACCTTCGAAGAGCGCTGAGGACACGCGCACGATTCACTACTCGGATTCGCCCCTGGCTCGAACCGCGGCTGCCGGCGCCGCGGAATTGGTACCAACGCGTCTTCCTGCCGGCTCGCTCGCCAATCTCGAATCCGAAACCCTGATTCAGCCGGTTGAGCAAATTCCAGAACAACCGCGCGCGACTCAGGAACTGATGGAGGGCGATCAGACCCGCTTGTTCGACGGCGCGGCGCAACAGACAGCCGGCGCCCACCGACCAGGTCATCGAATTACGGACGCTCACGAGACGGCGGCCACCAGCGGTCTGACGCGTGTGGGCGCAATTCTGGGAACGCCGCTTTACATGTCGCCTGAGCAATGCCGGGGCGAAAGTCTCGACGCGCGTTCCGACATCTACAGTCTCGGCATTATCGCCTATCAGATGCTGGCGGGTTCGCCTCCTTTCAAAGGCGATACGACTTCGATCATTCGCGCTCATTGTGAGAGTTCGCCCACAGTCCTTCGTGAACAGAATCGTAAGATCAGCAAGCGGGTGTCGCGGGTAATCATGTCGGCCCTGGAAAAGGAGCCGGCGAAACGGCCGCAGACCGCCGTGGCGCTTGCCAATGCGATGCGCGCAAACTCTGACGGCCTCGGCGCTCTCTATCGGCGCGCGTTTGCGCTGTACAGCGAATATTTTCCCAAGTTCATAAAACTTTCGTTGCTCGCGCATATTCCCGTGATCCTCGTCACGCTAATGGCCCTTGCCTGGCGTTTGTCGCAAGCGCGCATGGGTAAGGTCGCCGAAATCGCAACCGCGATTCCGCTTGGTCTGCTGCAAATCGCCGCCAGTTTCGTTACCGCCTCGACGATTTCCGGCGTAACGGCAATTATCGTGACTCAACTGGCCGTGGCCCCGCACAAGCCGGTAGAGTTGCGGGCGGCCTTCCGCGTATTGCGGGCCCGGTGGCGGCCATTTCTCAAGACCGGAATCCTCATCAGCTTACGGATCGTGCTGGGCTTCATCCTGCTGGTGATCCCTGGAATTGTAATGACGATCCGTTATTCGCTCTGGGCGCCGGTCGTCTTGATGGAGGGGTTAGAAACGAAGGCGGCGCGGAAGCGGGCGCGGACGTTGGCGTCGCGTTCGTGGCGCACGATCATATTCGCCATGTGCATACAGTTTCTGGTGCCGGCGATAGTCGGGGCGATATTTGGAGCATTCATCGGCAGTACTGCCGACAAAAAGGGCGGTCATCTGCGAGTCGAAATAACTTCGCAGGTGTCGGCGCTGATAAGAATCTTCGTGCTGCCGCTCATGTCGATCGTCCCGGCGCTGCTCTATTTGAAGATGCGCCAGTTCGGCGGCGAGACGCTCAGTGACGTAATTGCGCAGATCGAACAAGTCGAAGGCGCGCGCAGTGATTGGCAGGAGCGCATGCGAACGCGTCTGATCGTCAATACGCCGAGGAGCTTCGGCTAAGCTCTGAAACAAAAACCCTTCAATTCGCAGCCGTGTCCTGCTTATTCCGCGGCGGCGCGTTCTTCACATATTTATCGAACCAGTTGATCCGCTCCGCCAGAATATGCAAAAGCGTCTCGCGGCCGGTATAGCCGTGCGCCTCAAACGGCAGCGTCACATAACGAACCGTCGCGCCCTGACCTTTCAGCGCCATATAGAAGCGCTCTGACTGAATCGGAAAAGTCCCCGAATTGTCGTCGGCTTCGCCGTGCATCAGCAGGATCGGGTCCTTAATCTTATGCGCATGCCAGAACGGCGACATCCTGGCGTAGAGATCCGGAACCTCCCAGAACGTGCGGCGCTCGCTCTGAAATCCGAACGGTGTCAGGGAACGGTTGTAAGCGCCGCTCTCGGCAAAACCGGCCCGGAACAGCCGCGAGTGAGCCAGCAAGTTGGCGGTCATGAACGCGCCATAGCTGTGGCCACCGACGCCTATGCGTTCACGATCACCAATGCCCATATCGACGACTTTATCGATCGCTGCTTCGGCGCTGGAGACTAATTGCTCGACATACTTATCGTTGGCGGTCTCACCCGGCCCCACGATTGGCATCGTCGGGTTGTCAAAGATTGCATACCCCGACAACAACAGAAACAGATGGGAATAACCGCTCACAGTCGTGAACCGGTTTGCCGAACCGGTTATCTGACTGGCGGAATCGGCATCGCCGAATTCGCGCGGATAGGCCCACATGATCACCGGCAGCCTCTGGCCTTCTTTGTAACCCGGCGGCAGGTAGAGAGTCGCCGACAACTTCACGCCGTCCTTACGTTGGTAAGTGACGAACTGATGGCGGACGCCGCGAAGCTGCGGCTGCGGATCTTTAAAGCTGGTTACCGGAAGCGTCGAATTATCATTAAGGTTGTGCACGAAGTAGTTCGGCGGATCGGTGGGCGATTCGTACCGCGTCAGCAACTTCTTGCCGTCATCGGTGAGCGGCGCCACGACAATCTCGTAGGACTTGGTGTCGCTGCGAAACAGCCGTTCAGTCGCGAGAGTCTTAAGATTCAAGCGGTCAATAAAAGGCCGATCTCCGTCCGGCGACGCGCCCTGACCGATAAGGAAAATGGAATCACCTGATTGCAGAATCATTCCCCCACCACCGCCAAAGCCACCGCCACCGCTGTCACGGCGCAGCACGGGACTGCCGGGATTCTCGTATGCCGCTTCCTGCCGGCGATCCCAAAGCTTGCGCGGCTCTGCACCCGACTCAAGAATCCAGGTGCGGATACGGCGGCTGGCGCGATCGGCTTCGCTTAAGAGCGCAATGCCCTTCTCAGTAAAAGACATTCCGGCGTAACGCCACTCCGTCTTGGCCATTTCAGAGGGCGGCGCGTTAAAGGGAGCTGCGAGCGTGATGATCTTGTCCCGGAAAGGAACTTTGTTCTTGAGGTCCCCACCGTCCAGGGCTTCAGTCCACACAACTGTGGCCGGCTTATCGGAGCGCCATCGATAACCGCGCGGTCCTGTCTGCACCCCGTTAATCGGCACGCCTTCGCGCGACGGCACATCCGCGATTTTCCGCACCATTTCTCCGCTGCGTTTCCAGACTTCGACTTCTTCCGGAAACCCGTTAATCGGAATCAAATGTGAGAATGGCCGCTTGATTTTTGAGACGAGCAAATACTCGCCGCTGGGTGAAGCCGAGACCACGTTAAAGATCGCCGGTTGACCAATCAGCGTCTTGCGTCCGGTGGCTACATTGATCGCTGCCAGCTGACCCGTGAAGTAATATTCAAACAAAGCTTCGTCATGCGCGGTCTTCAGCATGTCTTCGAAGGTGGGAAGCGGCGCCGCCTTTCCTTTGTTCTCCTGAATGTTCGGCCCGACCGGCACGGTCGGCGCGAGCGGCGCCGGACCACGCCGGGCCGGAACCAGCTCACAAATCACCGTCGTGCTGTCCTGCAGCCAATCACAGGGATCGCCGGTGGTCGCATTAAGGCGATCCAATCCGGTTAACAGCCGGGCTCTTCCCGTGGCCGCGTCAGCCACCCACAGCTCGATGCGATCCTCCTTGCGGTTTAGAAATGAAAGGTGTGCGCCATTCGGCGAGAAACGCACGTTTGAAATGCTCGCTCGCAGCGGAACGATCACTTTCACTTCGTTGCCACTGGAGATGTTCTTGAAAGCGATCGCATAAATCCGCGCGTTGAGGTGCGGGCCATTCACTCTCGGATCAAAGCGCACGCCGGCCAGCCGCAGCATCGGCTCAGATAGTTCGGCAATTGTCGGATAGGGCCGGCGCCACAAGAGCGCCAGATTGTCCTTTGATGGGCTGAGGATTGCTTGCGGCAAAGGCGGGGTGTCAAAGGCGTTGATAATTTCCCGCGGCGGCATCTGATAGCGCGCAGTGTCAGATGTTTGCGCAAACTGCGCCCACGCGGCCGCAATGATCAAAACGGCGGCAAAAAGGAAGTTTCTCTTTCGCACGTTAAGGTCTCCTGGTGTGTTGGGCTGATGACTTGAAGAGCGGGGATTCTATCAGAAGGGCAGGATTCTGCACTAGTCCGACCTCGCGGTCGCGTTGGTGTCTAATTCCGGTCTCTCACCTTTTATCGTTGTGGCCTTCGCCGGAATCGAGACGATCCACTAAATCTCACGAAATAACACTAAGAACTTAGTGTTGGTTCGTGTGGTTTCGTGGATCGGATCTCCTTCTGCAAAACCAATTCTCGAAAATAGGACACTACACACGGTCGGGCCAGGCCACTATCCGCGCACGAACTCATATGTAATATGCAGCGTCAGCGCAGACGGCGTGATCTCTGGCCGAATCTCTTTCGCGCGCAATTGCAGAGCGCCACCTGCAGGCTGGATATTCACGCGCGTGGAAAGCTGATCCAGAGTAAACAGTTCGACCGGATTGTAGCGGCTATCCACAGTGCCCTGAACCATGTTCAGCAAAGGGCCGTTGAGGACGACGGGAATGTCTTTGAGATGAATTTCGCGCACCTTGAAGCGCGCCAACAGCGCCCGCCGAGTCTTGTCGAACTCCAGGGTTACTTCAGCGTCAGCCCAGCCGGAAAACTGTATACACCCCATCAGCGTTGAATTGTAAGCGCCGGCAAAAGCCAGCGGCCCGGCGATACGTCCATTCTGGAAGTGAACCGCGGTGCGCACGCCGTTGACTTCGCGCTTGAGCCGGATTTCACTTCGGCACTGCGCAGTTGAAGTGCCGCCGCCAACCGTCAAAGGCATCGCCGGCTCGTTCAAATTATCAAAGATAGCCGCCAGAAAAGAGTTCAGGAATTGTTCGTTGACAGTGACGGTGGCTTCGGCCGCAGGTACTTCTGAGGCCCGGCGAGCGCGACTCGCGGGAGTCTCCTGGGCTTGAATCAAAATGGGTAATCCTGAAAACAGCAGGATAGTAATTACGAGAACAACATGTCGCCTTCGAAACGGTGCTCGGCGTTCGCTCGCCTTATTTTCACTTAGCATTTGAAACATCCTCTTAAAATCAAAAAGTCGAGGCTTAGCCTCGATATTCAAATAATCTCTGACGGAAAGCCAGAGGCTTTCCGCAAGGTGCTGAGGCAGAGCCGCCACAGGCTAACTTCACAATCCGCTGCGCACAATATCATGCAGACGAATCAAGCCCACGCATTTGCCATCACCGTCAACGACCGGTAACACGTTAATTTGCGACGGCCGGTCTTCCATCAAACGCAGCGCGTCAAACGCCAGCGTTTCCGGACTGGTCACAATGGGATTGTGCGTCATTAGATCGTCGCACCTGAGATTTGCGAATGCGAGGTCGCGCGGCCCCAGACGTTGAAACGATCGCCGCAGGTCGCCGTCAGTAATGATGCCGGCCAGGCGCCCCTCGCCATCCACGACATTCACCGCGCCCAGGCCGTACTGCGTGATGGTCGAAATTATGTCCATCCACGACGCGTCCATGCCGATGGTCGGGTTTTGCGATCCTCCGTGCATCAGATCCGCTACTCGTAAGGTAAGTCGCTTTCCCAACTGCCCGGCGGGATGGTTTGAAGCAAAATCGGTTTCGGTCAGACCTTTCGCCTGCATGAGCGTCATCGCCAAGGCGTCGCCGATTGCCAAAGCGACGGTGGTACTGGCGGTTGGCGCCAGGTTCAAGGGACAGGCTTCGTGATCGACCGACGCGTCCAGCACGGCATCTGCCCGTTGCGCGATTGTAGATTTTAGATTCCCAACGATTGCGATCAGCGGCACTTCACGACGTTTGATATAAGGTAGGAGCTGCAACAGCTCGTCAGTCTCGCCGCTGTTACTCAACATGATCACGACATCGTCCGCAGTCACGATCCCGAGGCCGCCGTGCAGGGCGTCCGAAGGATGCAGATAGACGGCTGCGGTGCCGCTGCTGGTCAGGGTGGCGGCGATCTTTTGCGCAATGATTCCCGATTTTCCAACACCCAGCAGGACGATCTTGCCCCGGCAATCCGAGAGAATCCCGACTACGCGATCGATCTGCTCGGCCTGCAGACGGGACGCTGCCTTACCGATGGCGGCGGCCTCGGCCTGTAATAACGCAACGACCTGGGAAAAACTCGACTGTTCTGACATGCAGACACTTTGATATACGAGTAACGAAGCTTTTGGCAAGGAGGGCGGTGACGTGAACCCCAGGATTCCGCTCAAGATCGTTGGCTCGTTCGAGGCTCGCTCGAGCATTCGAAAGAACGATCCACGAAATCACACGAAACGCACGAAGAAAACTACTGCTTAGTGTATTTCGTGGATCGTCTTAGCTGGGAGGGAGATTCTCAAGATAGGATGATTAAGACTTGCGGCTTTACCGCAGTGTGCTGCGGCAGAGCCGCGAGGAACCCAACTAAAGTTGGTACTCTAAACACCGCTAGCCCACATTCCCGACGCTATGATATCGTTTCAACTTCCGTGCCCGCGTAGCTCAGTGGATTAGAGCGCTCGCCTCCGGAGCGAGAGGTCGCAGGTTCGACCCCTGCCGCGGGTACCAAGAAAAACATGGGGCCAGAGGGCCAGAAAGCAACCCACTTCTGATAGTCCTCAAGTTCCGACCCCTGAACCCCGGCTCCTGACCCCTAAACCACCGCGCGATCTGTAATCTCCAGTCCCTTATCGATAATCGCAAAGGCCTCGCGCAGTTCGGCCTCAGTGATGCAGAGCGGCGGGTTCGTAAAGAAAGTGTTCCAGCGCACAAACGTGTACAGGCCTTCCTGACGAAAGAACTTGCCGAGTTCCTGCATCTCGGGTGAACTACCGTTGAAAGGCGCCATCGGTTCGAGCGTCTCAGCATTTCGCACCAGCTCGACGATGCCAAACAAGCCGATACTCCGGGTCGTGCCCACCGACGGATGTCGCCGCTGCAAATCCTCGAGCAGGTTGCGCATGATGACGCCGATGTTGCGCGCGTTCTCGATCAGACCGTCTTCTTCGTAAACCGCAATTGTGGCCAGGGCCGCGGCGCAGGCAAGCGGATGGCTGTTATAAGTAAGGCCACCGTAAAAAACATTCTTCTGAAAGTGATCGGCGATCTGCTGGCGCATGCCCACCGCGCCGAGCTGAACGTAGGCGCTGGTCAAACCCTTGGCCATTGAAATCAGATCGGGCACAACCTGCCAATGATCTACCGAGAACCATTCGCCGGTGCGGCCGAAGCCGGCCATCACTTCATCGGCGATCAAGAGGATGCCGTAGCGGTCGCAGAGTTTGCGCAGCCCCTGCATGTAGCCATCCGGTGGGACCAGGACTCCGTTGGTGCCTACTACCGGCTCGACGATGATCGCGGCTACCGTTTGCGGACCCTCGAGTGTCAGCACTTCCTCAGTTAATCCGAGGACGTCTTCAACCGAGTCATAACCCTTCTGCACGCCGTGATAATAATCCGGGATGCGAAAGACGCCGGGGATACCCGGCTCGGCGGCCCACCGGCGCGGATCGCCAGTCAGTGTAAGAGCCCCGGCGGTTCCTCCGTGATAGGAACGATAGCGCGCGCCGATTTTGTGACGCCCGGTGAACATTCGCGCGATCCGGATGGCGTTCTCGTTTGCTTCGGCGCCGCCGTTGGTGAAAAAGAAAACATCAATATCTCCGGGCGTGATTTCGGCGAGCTTGACGCTCAGGAGCGCGCGCACATCGGTTGCCATAAACGGATTAGCATAGGAAAGCGTCGCGGCCTGTTCCTGAATCGCTTTGATTACTCGCTCGTCACCGTGTCCGATGTTCACGCACATGAGCTGGCTGTTAAAGTCGATGAAGCGCTTTCCTTCCGGCGTCCAGAAGTAGATTCCTTTCGCTCGCGCGACCGGAATCGGATCGACGGCGGCTTGCGCGGACCACTCGAACAGGGTGTGCCGGCGGCAGAGCTCGACAATCTCCGCACCAGTCATAGGCTCAATAGTAGTAGTAGTCATGGGAACGCGATGCTATCCAAATCGCGACCGTTTTACAACGCGCTAGCCGTTCGGCGGCGTCCTAATTTAGCGGCGTTTAGAGTACCAACTTTAGTTGGGTTCTTTCTTGCTTAACAAAAGCCCGACTAAAGTCGGTACTCTGAACACCGCTTATCAAAGTTGGCCCTACATCTCGCCTCCCATGTTGACCCTGCCCGTCCTTTACCGTATCGTTTTCTTTCGCGGCTTGCGTTTCTCTTAAGTGCGAAATCGCCGGCTCGACCCGCCCCGGGTTTTCAGTCTCTGCCCTTATCCTCAAGTGGAACTATGGAAAACCAAAGCCTACAAGACTATGGCAAGAGCGGGACGCATACGATTCTCCTGGTCGAGGATTTCGACGACACGCGCCTGATGATGAGGATGTGGCTGGCACGCAACGGCTATCGAGTCGTCGAAGCTGAGACCGGAGAAGAAGCCATCTCCGCGGCGCAACGCGAGCTGCCTGACTTAATCCTTATGGACGTAATGATGCCGGGAATTAACGGCCTTGACGCGACCCGCCGAATACGCGAGTATCAGGCCCTGCGCCAGACGCCGATCGTAGCTGTCTCTGCTTATGGAGCAGACGAATACCGGACCATCGCTCTCGAGGCCGGCTGTAATGAATACGTTTCCACGCCCTTCGAGCCGACGGAATTGGCTGGTCTGATCGAAGGCCTGATCGCGGCGCGAGAAACTTCTAAGCCAGATGCCCTGCACACGAATCATTAAGATCGGTTTTTGCTTACTCCTCGCAGCCCTCTTTACGCCGAAAGCGCTTACGGCCCAGACACCTCCCTGCACAGTTAAGATCGAACAGTTAGCAAATGCGAGTGAGCTCCGTGGCTTTCGTCTGGGAATGACCTACGAACAGGTGAAGGTACGCGTCCCGCAGGTCCAGTTTGGTCAGGCAGATCAATTTGGCATCGCCAAAACCAGCATCAATCCGGGCTATGATCGAAGCTTTCAGCAGACGAGCTTTCCCGACGTGCGGACAATCTCTTTGGACTTCCTCGATGGCCGGCTCGTCGATTTATGGATTGGTTACGAAAACACATTCAAGTGGCAAACCCTGAATGAGTTCGTTAACCGGATGAGCAAGACGTTGAATCTACCCGCAGCCTGGTCGGCAAAACGAAACGGCCGCCAGTTAAGCTGTGACGGGTTCTCGGTTTTCGCGTCGCTGATTGCCGGCAGTCCCAGCATCCGCATCACCGAAGACGCGGCCCAGGAGACCATCGCCGTGCGTCGGGAAGAGGCCGCCGCCGCGGCGGAAGCGATGGTGATTGGCGATTTGCGGAACAAGACGTTCTTTCCATCCGACTGTGAGGCTCGTGACACGATCCCGGTTCCGAGCCGCATCGCCTTCAAGGACCGGAACGAAGCCGAAAAAGCCGGCTACAAACGGGCGAAAGATTGCGAGCAAGAAAACGCGGTTCAACTGCTGAAGCGAGGTGCTAATGAAGTCGCGTTCGGTCACGATAAGAAGGAGAAAGTATGCTGAAAGAATTCAGAGAATTCCTTGCCCGCGCGAATGTTATTGATTTGGCGGTGGCGATAATCATGGGCGTCGCCTTTGGCAAGATCATTACCACGCTGGTGGAAGGCATCATCATGCCGCCCATTGGGCTATTGCTCGGCAAAGTCGAGTTCTCCAGTCTGTTTTTCGTGCTGGATCAGGCCAAGGGCCAACCGGCTTCGCTTGCCGACGCCAAGACGAAGGGCATTCCGGTCATTGCCTACGGCGCCTTCATCAACGACATCGTCAACTTTGTGATTGTCGCGCTGGTAATTTTCCTGCTGGTCAAGTTTGTGAACCGGATCCGCAAGAAAGACGTCGCGACCAGGGATTGCCCCTTCTGTTTGACGGCTATTCCGGTCGCCGCCACCCGTTGCGCTGGTTGCTGTGCAGACCTAAAAGCCGCGTAAACACGATATTTACCGGGCCGGTGCTGCCTTGACGCTCATCAGTGGGCTTCTTAGAATGAACTTGTAAACCCCTTTCAACGTACAAGTGTTTTTGCCAAACTAAGGAGTAGTATCTGATGAGTACATCTTTTCAATCGCAAACAGACGGTTCTGAAACCAAAGATGAGTTGATTGTGCACGAGAACGATTCCGAGCACGAAGTTGACGAGCATTCCGGCGTGGGCGCCTCGGTGCGGGACATGGCGGCGCGTCTTCCCGAGCAACTTTCGGCTATTGGGCGCGATATCAGCCGCACTATTGAACGGGCCATTTCGGCCAAGGACGATTACATGCTGGCGGTCAAAGTATCCGCCGACGCCCAGGTCAAGCTCGGGCAACTGGTGCAGGCCGGCGTCTTTGGCACCAGAGCGGAAGCCGCTTCGTTTTTGATCGACGAAGGCATCAAGACCCAGGGCGCGCTGTTCGAACGCGTCGTACAGAAACTCGGAGAGATCGAGCGGCTACGCGCTGAACTGCGCGGCATGGTCGGTGAAAAGAAGAGCGACACTTAAGTTCTGAACGAAGCTCGCCGGGTTGGTCCACAGGGCTCTAGCCCACTTATTCGCTCCAATCTGCACTCCATTATGGTTGCAGAGCGGAGCGTCTTTGTTGATTCAGGTCAGAACGCGGTAAACTCTTAATCTTAGTTCTATTATCGTCTTTATTAACCGGGCCGCACGGTTTAGATAGCGAGAGCGCGTGCAGAAAACTCTCCAGGTTCCGCATACTCAAATCGAAAAATACACACTCGGAAACGGCTTGCGGGTGGTCCTCAATGAAGATCACTCGGTGCCGGTGGTTTCGGTGGCCGTCTATTACGACGTAGGTTCCCGCAACGAACGTGAGGGTCGGACCGGTTTTGCTCATCTTTTCGAACACATGATGTTCCAGGGTTCTGAAAACGTTCCCAAGGCCGCCCACTTTCAATTCATCTCGAACGCCGGCGGCACTATGAACGGGACTACCTCGAGCGAACGCACCAATTATTTCGAGACTCTACCGGCAAACCAGCTGCCGCTGGCTCTTTGGCTGGAAAGTGACCGCATGCGCACGCTGAGTGTCACTCAGGAAAACCTCGACAACCAGCGCGAAGCGGTCAAGGAAGAAAAACGGCTGCGGTATGACAACCAGCCCTACGTCAACGGGTTCCTGCGGCTGTTTGAGATGTGTTTTCGAAACCAGGCCAACGCTCATTCCACCATCGGATCGATGGAGGACCTGGACGCGGCCACGGTCGAAGACATTCGCGAGTTCTTCCGCATCTACTACGCGCCCAACAACGCTGTGCTTTCAATTGTCGGGGATTTCGATCAGACCGAAACGCGACAGATGGTTGATAGATACTTCGCGACCATTCCGAGCCAGCCTGAGCCGCCGCCGGTCGATGTAAGCGAGCCGAACGAAGTGGCGCTCAATGAAGATGTGTTCCCCGATCGGTTGGCCCCGATGCCGGCCTTTGCCATTGGTTGGAAGATTCCGCCCCGACGATCGCCGGAATTCTACGCGCTGTCCCTCGCCAGCCATTTGTTGTTCGAAGGGGAAAGCGCCCGGCTCTATCAAAAGCTGGTCAAGGGCGAAGAATCCGTAGTGCAGATTCAGGGCGGCATCGACGAGCGCCGCGGACCTTCCGGGCTGTTCATCGTAGTGATTCCAAAGCCGGACCGAGATGGCCGGCAAATCCGCGAAGCCATCCTCACTGAGATCAAAGAGCTCGCTGCCAGTGGACCCAGCAGCGAAGAGATGGAGAAGCTGCGCAATAACCTTTTCAACAGCGCCGTGCGCAGCCGCCAGTCATCGCAGTATCGCGCTCAGCAACTCGCCGAATTCGAGTTGTACGACCGCGATCCTGAGTTATTCAACACCGACCTGCAGAATTATCTGGTGGTAACGCCGGAACAGATTTCCGCTGCGATTCGTCGCTACCTGGACACCGACAACCGGGTGCTGTTGGAAATCGTGCCCGCGCCACAGGAAGCCGCGCCTGCCGAGCCGCAAGCTCCGGGCGAACCCAAGCAGCCGACCGCTCCCCTGCCGCAAGTACCCCCTGCTCCGGACGATCCAACCACCGGTTCACTCCAGGCGCCGCAGGTGTCCGAACCGGTGGCTGAATCGGCTTAACGCTTTCAAAATCCGACCTCAACAAAACTGCATGACTGAAACTGAAACCTTCCGACGCCAGATGCCTCCGCCACTTCAGGCGAGGCCCCTGAATCTTCCGCACCACGTCGAGAACAAGCTGGCGAACGGATTGGGATTGGTCGTCGTTGAAGACAAGCGCCTGCCGTTAACCAGCGTCCGCCTCGCTTTTCGCAGTGGTGATTCGAACGATCCGGCAGACTTGCCGGGACTAAGCGACATGATGTCGCATCTGTTGAGCGAAGGGACTGAGACCCGCACCAGTCGCCAGATAGCCGAACAGGTTGAGCGTTTGGGAGCGACGTTGACAGTCGGCTCGGGCTCGGACTTTACCACCGTCGCATCTTCGGCCCTGGCCCCATATACCGAAGACGTTCTCGAGTTGCTGGTCGATGTTACTTTGAACCCGATCTTTCCTCAGAACGAAATCGATCTCGCGCGAGAGAACACCAAGCAGCTTTTGATTCAGCAAAGGGCCCAGCCAAACTTTCTGGCTTCTGAGCGCCTGTCCCAGGTCATCTTCGGCGAACACCCCTATTCACGCGTGTCGCCAACACCGGAATCGCTGGACGCTCTTACGCGCGATGAGCTGGTGAAATTCCGCGCGTCGACTTTCATACCTAACAACGCGGTAATGATTATCGTTGGGGATGTCGAGTCGGATGAGATTACCAGGCGCGTCGAGCAACTGCTGGGTAACTGGAAGCCCGGGCAGGCGCCCGATCTTAGTTTTCCGGCGCCGCCTGAACACAAATCGCGTAAAGCATATCTGGTGGATCGGCCCGGCTCGGCCCAATCGAATATTGTGATTGCCAATCATGGGATCACGCGCACGAACCCGGATTATTTTCCGTTGCTGGTGATGCACACGATTCTCGGAGCCAACGCGTCGTCGCGCTTGTTTATGAATCTGCGGGAGGAAAAAGGTTATACCTACGGCGCTTATTCGAACCTTGACGCCCGCCGCCTGGCCGGCACTTTCCGCGCTACCGCCGAAGTGCGCACGCCGGTAACGGGCGCATCACTCAAGGAATTCTTCTACGAGCTCGAACGCATTGGCACCGAACAGGTGTCAGCCGAAGAGCTTCGCAACGCCAAGTCTTATCTTACCGGCGTCTTTCCCATCCGCATCGAGACGCAGGACGGGTTGATCGATCAACTGGTGAGCATCAGGATGTACGATCTCCCGGAAAACTATCTACAGACTTACCGTGATCGAATAAACGCGATCAGTGCTGACGACATTCAGCGGGTCGCCCAGAAGTACATCCGGCCGGATGAAGCTGCGGTGGTGATTGTGGGAGACGCCAAAGAGGTTAGCGAACAGATTAAACCCTATTCAGAAACGATCGAACTCTACGACACAGACGGAAATCGGAAAGCAGAAGGCAGTAGGCAGTAGGCAGGAAAAGCCGCATCTTTGGGTGCCTACTGCTTACTGCCTCCTGCCTACTGCCTTCTGCTTTCTGTTCTACCCCGCGCCTTGCATACGCTCGACGTCCAGCACTCCGGGAACGCTTTTGATTGAGCCAATCACTTTGTCCAAATGCTTCACATCAAAAACCTCCACGGTGACTTCGATACGACCTTTTTGATCCGGGCCGATTGACGCGCGCGCGTCGCGAATACCGGTCTTCATATCCGAAATCGCGCCGGTGATGCCGGCGATCATGCCGGTGCGATTCTCGGTCACCGCCAGAAGCTTCACTGCATAAGCCGTCTTTTCCGGCTTCGAAGCCCATTCAACGGTTACGATTCGCTCAGGGTTAACCATCAACTGCTTCACGTTCTTACAACGAGCCGTGTGCACCGCGACACCCTTGCCCCGGGTGATGTAGCCAATGATTTGCTCGCCGTGCAGCGGATTGCAGCAGCGCGCGCGATTGACCATCAAATCCTCAACTCCGCGCACCACGATGGCGTCGTCGCCGGTAATCAGGCGCTTGACCGCGCGCACTCCCGTGCGCAGCCGGGATTCCTTTTGCTTGTCGAGCGCTTCGAATTTCTCCGGCCCCAGATATTTGGCAATGATATTTCGCGGGACGATCTTGCCGTAGCCCATCGCCGCCAGCAGATCATCCGTGCGTCCATAGCCGTATTCGCCGGCAATCCGCTTTAGATCGCCGTTGCCGTCGCCCAGCATTTTCTTGACTGATAGCTGAAAGCGGGCCGCTTCCTTCTCAAACAATTTGCGCCCGATTTCGATCGATTCAGTGCGCTGTTGATCTGCGACCCAGTGCCGCACGCGGTTGCGGGCCCGCGAGGTGGCTACGAAGTTTAACCAGTCCCGCGAGGGATGCGCGTTGGAGCTGCGAATGATCTCCACCACGTCGCCGTTTTGAATCATAGTCCGCAGCGGAACCATGCGGCCGTTTAGCCGCGCGCCGGTGCAGGTATTGCCCACCTCCGAATGGATCATGTAAGCGAAGTCGACGGGGGTGGCGCCGCGCGGCAACTGGATGACCTTGCCCATCGGCGTGAACGCGTAGACGTCCTTGGGATAGAGATCGAGTTTCAGCGCGTCGATGAATTCTCGCGAGTCCTTGACCTCCTGCGTCCACTCAACCAGCGAGCGCAGGACCTTTAAGGCCTCGTCGTCATCGCGCGGCCCGCGCTTCCCTTCCTTGTATTTCCAGTGAGCAGCCACGCCTTCTTCGGCGATGGTGTGCATTTGCTCGGTGCGAATCTGGACTTCGAAGGGTAATCCTTTCGACCCGATGACCGAGGTATGCAGCGACTGGTACAAATTGTCGCGAGGGGTGGCGATCCAATCCTTGAAGCGGCCCGGCACCGGCTTCCAGGTGTTATGGATAACTCCGAGGGCGCCGTAACAATGACGGATTTCGTTGGGGGTAATCACGCGCGCGGCCACCAGGTCGTAAACCTGATCGAGATCGATCTCCTGCACACCCAGCTTTTTCCAGATTGAGTAGAGCCGCTTGACCCGCCCTTCGATGCGCACGAACGGCACGCCGGTCTCCTGCATCTTGGTCTGAATCATGGCTGTCACATCGTTGAGAAACGCTTCGTTGGCGGCGCGCCGCTTTTCCATCTGGGCAGTGAGATCGCGGTAGTCGTCCGGATGAAGATTTTTGAAAGCCAGGTCTTCCAGCTCGCCGCGCAGTTTACCCATACCGAGCCGGTGCGCGATGGGCGCATAAATGTCCATCGTTTCCTGCGCGATGCGTTGGCGCTTTTCGGCGCTGAGGTATTCCAGCGTCCGCATGTTGTGCAAACGATCGGCGAGCTTCACCAGCACTACGCGCACATCGTCAACCATCGCCAGCAGCATCTTGCGGACGTTTTCCGCCTGCTGTTCTTCGCGCGAGACACTGCTGATATGAGCAATCTTCGTCAGGCCTTCGACCAGGTGGGCGACTTCTTCACCGAAGTATTCGCGAATGGTTTGCGTGTCGACCAGCGTATCTTCCACCACGTCGTGGAGCAGCCCGGTGGAAACCGAGACGGCGTCCAGGCGCATATCCGCCAGGATGTTCGCTACTTCGAGAGGATGAACCAGGTACGATTCGCCGGAAGCGCGCTTCTGCCCTTTGTGTTCGCGGGCTGAAAACAAGTAAGCCCGGCGCAACATGTTCAGGTCGGCCTGTGGGTGATTACGCCTGACTTTCTCGCAGATTTCTTCGATACGAACCATATGATTCGAGCTTTGATCTTCGTACTTGGTACTTGGTTGGACTGGCTTTGCTGGGTGGTCTGGTGCTGGCCGTGTTTGCGAAGCACAAAGTACAAAGAACTAAGTACCAGGAGCAATTATAGCAATAGGTGACGCCCGACCCTAAAGTCTGCGTCACCTATTGTGGCTCGCTCTGTTGTGCGCGAGAAACCCTGGCTGGTAATGACGATCTCAGGACGTCGGAGAAGCCGCGGCTTCGGCTGCTTCTTCCTTCTTTCGCCTTTCGTCTGCCAAAGCGGACGCTCGTTTCTGCGCCACTTCGGCTTGTTTGGAGTATTGCGCCGCTTTATCTTCTTCGCCGTTCATCTTGGCGATTTTGGCGTTCTCGATCAGGAGGTTCGTCTTGTAGGACCAGGCTGATTCGTTATTTTGGTCATGTTTAATGGCGGTCTCGGCCTCTTCCAGGCCGCGCACCACGCAGCGCTGAATGTTTTCAAATTCTTTCGGGTCTTTAGGTTTCTGGTAAGTAACCTTGGGGCTGCCGCCTTCATTCGAAGTCAATTTGTTTTCCGACAGCTCAGTAATCTTGAAGGAACAATCCCAATCCTTGCCGGCCAGGATCGCATATGCCTCGGCTCTCTGTTCGTCTCGCTTTTTGGCATCATTGGCGCGGGCCTGGATCCATTCGCGCAATTTGGTTTCGTCCTTAATCGCCGCATAGAGGACCGAGATCGCCTTGTACGCCTCTTCGTTGTCGGGATCTACTTCCAGAATTTTTTTGTAAGCTTCGATCGCATCGCGGGCCCGCTGGACATTGTCCGGTTGATCCACACCTGGTTTGTATTGCTGATGGATAACGCGCGCGATAAAGATCAGGGCAGTCTTGTTGGTTGGATCGAGAGAGAGGGCTCGCTTGGCGTGCTGTTCGGCCTGATCGAAGTGGCCTTCTTTATAAGCCTTCGCCGTTTCGTTCAGCTCGTTCTTGGCTCTTACCTTATTGATTAGCGAGCAGCCGGCACCGGCGGCCACCAACAAAGCCAGGATCGCCGTCGCGCCGATCCTGGGCAGAGAGAATCTCATTTCGTTAGCTCCGTCAAATGAAAGATGCCGCCTCGCTTTCCGGTAAGCAAAAAAGCGAATCTGGCGGGAGAACAAATTAGCGAATCATCGCGATTATGGCAGATCGTCAACCTGCAAGCCGACCGGACTGGCGCCGGCTCCCTTGATGGCGTCGATCACTTTGACCACGTCCCCGTATTTCAGGGCGCGGGGTGCTTTGACGAACACAGTCTTTTCGATGCGTTGATCCTCAGGAATATTCGTTGCAGTCTCCATACCAACTTTGTACGCGTGCTGTTCCTTGCGCTGTTGGAACGTCTTTTGCAGCGTAGCCGCCAGGTTTTCCGGTTGATTAACCGAACCCATCTGATCCTGGTTCAGCTTAATCTGCAGGTCAGTGCCGATGGTGACCACCAGTGTCAGCGGATTGGGCTTCAGCTGGCTGACGTCTTCGTTGGGATCTCGCTGGGTCGGAATATCCGCCTTAAAGCGGCTGGGCTTTAATGGGGTGACCACCATGAAGATGATCAGCAGCACCAGCAGCACGTCAATCAAAGGGGTAACGTTGATATATGGAACGGCGCGATTGCCGGCTCCAGCACTCATTCCCATGGCTTTGTCCTCTCGCGAACCCAGTGGCCGAAACCGCCGGTCCGAGTCTTACCGCAAATCAGGTTGCAGGGGCAGCAGTAGTCGCGCCCTTCTTCTTCTTATCGGCCACCAGACCGATCTTATCAACGCCCTTTTCCCGCACCGCGTTGATTACTTTCACCACTTCACCATAGCTGACGTTAACGCTGCTCTTGATGTAGACGATTTTGTCTTCTTCCTTTTTGTTAGCCAGCGCCTTTTCCACCTGCTCTTTTAAAGCATCGAGACTGACCTTCTTTTTACCGAGATAATACTCGGTCTCTTCTGGCCGGCATTCCGGATGATTGGGCGCACAGGTGACCGAGATGATTACCGAGGTTTCCTTGTTAATCGCCTGATCTTCGTCCGGATTTTTCATGTCGCGCGGAATCGCAACGGTAACGCCCTGTTGCAGGAACGGCGTGACCACCATAAAGATGATCAGCAGCACCAGCATGATATCGACCATCGGCGTGACGTTAATTTCAGATTGTAGATGGTCACCACCGCCAGCCTGCATTCCCATAAAACACTCTCCTTATCACCCGTTCGCCAGGATACGCGGAACCGACGACGCGGAAGTTACTCCGCGTCCCGTCCCCTCTCAAAGCGCTCACTACGGATTCAGTTGCTTGGTGCGATTCTTGATGAAATAGTCAACCAGCTCGGAAGCCGAGTTGTCCATCTCTACCACGAAACCGTCAACCTTGCCCGTGAAATAGTTGAACAGCCAGACGGCGGGCACCGCCACGACCAGACCGAGAGCGGTGGTAAACAGCGCCTCGGAAATACCGCCGGCGACGGCCGCGATACCGGCTGACTCGGCGTTCTTCATGCCGCGGAAAGCGTTGATGATCCCGAACACCGTGCCGAACAGACCGACGAAGGGCGCCGTCGAGCCGATGGTAGCCAGACCCGAAAGGCCGCGCCGGAACTCGGCAGTCTTGATAGCGATAGCGCGCTGCAGGGCCCGTTTCGACGCTTCAATTTCGTTACCCGAGATATCCGAGGTTCCCTCGTGCGCGCGAAACTCCTGCAATCCGCTGCTGACGACCATGGCCAAGTGCGACTTGCGATGCTTGTCGCTGATGTTGATGGCCTCTTCGATGCGGTTGTTCTTCAGCGCCTGGGCCACTCGCGGAGCAAACTCGCGCGACTGTTTCTTGGCTGCCGTGTAGGTCAGGTAGCGCTCGACCATGATGGCGATTGAATAAACAGACATGATCAGCAGAATGATCACGACTGTAATAGCAACGGCGCCCATGTTCTTGACCATTTCGGTCATCGTGAACTCATTGCCGCCGGCTGCACTGGCAGACGGAGCAGGAGTCTGCCAGAGGAACCAAAGCAAACCGAAGGCTTTTGTTCCAAGGATCGTTGTTAGAATAGTCACGGTA
>JBBPID010000152.1:0-4214 GCA_038040505.1 Acidobacteriota bacterium
GCAAAGACCGGGAGGAACGCTATCAAACGGCCAAAGACATGGTCATCGACCTCCGCAGCCTGGAGCAGAGACTAGAGATTGATGCTGAAGTGGGCAGGTCTAAGCACTCTGGAACGGGCGGTGGGACGGCGTCTGCAGATAATGGCGCGCGAGCAGCGGCTCAAACTGTTAAGCGGCCAGGACAAATCTCCGACTTAAGCCGCACAGAGACGCCGATGCGTAAGCGGCGTTCTCGCCAGGTGATAGATTCTCTCGCTATCCTGCCGCTCGTTAACGCGAGCGGTGACCCGAATGCGGAATATCTTTCCGACGGCATCACCGAAAGCATCATCAACAGTCTCTCGCAAATACCCAAACTGCGGGTCATGGCGCGCAGCACCGTGTTCCGCTACAAGGGGCGAGAAGTTGATCCGCAAACGGTCGCCCGCGAACTGGGCGTCCGCGCGGTCCTGACGGGGAGAGTCATGCCATTAGGCGACCGCATTGTTATTGGTACCGAACTGGTTGACGCCGCCGACGGGTCACAACTCTGGGGCGAGCAGTATAAGCGAAGTGTTTTAGACATCTTTGCGGTGCAGGAAGAGATTTCGCGGGAGATTTCTGAGAAGCTGCGCTTAAAATTGACTGGCGCAGAGAAGAAACGTCTGACCAAACGTTATACTGAGAACACAGAAGCCTATCACCTTTATCTCAAGGGTCGTTACTATGAGAACAAGTTTTTCAACGAAGCTGCCTTAAGGAGAGCCATCGAATGCTTTCAACAGGCGATCGACCGTGACCCGACCTACGCGTTAGCTTACGCCGGGCTTGCTGACTGCTACATCCGGCTGAGCACTTTTAATGTAGCTCCTTCAAAGGAAAGCTTTGCGAAAGCAAGGGCAGCGGTGCTGAAGGCGCTGGAGATCGACGACACACTCGCCGAAGCGCATACCTCACTGGCAAAAATTAAATCGTCCTTCGATTGGGACTGGCCGGCCGCCGAAGAAGAATTCAGGCGGGCTATCGAGCTCAACCCGAACTATGCGACGGCGCACCATTCGTACGGCAGGCATTTGATGATGATGGGACGATTGGATGAGGCCGCCGTGGAGATCAGGCGGGCCTACGAGCTTGACCCGCTCTCCCTTGTCATCAACGTGGACTTGTCGGCGCCTTTATTCCTTGCGCGGCAATACGATCGGGCGATAGAGAGCCTGCGAAAGACGCTCGAGATGGACCCGAACTTCGCCTTGGCTCACTTCCGCCTCGGGGGGGCTTACGAGTTTAAGGGGATGTATGAGGAAGCCATTGCGGAGTATCAAAGGGTGATAGAACTTTCCGGAAGCAGTACGGACAAATCGTCCATGTCGGCGAATCTCGCACACGCCTATGCGGCGTCGGGCAGAGGAGATCAGGCTCGGGACATACTCGACCGGTTGAAGGAGCAATCGCAGCAACCCTACGTCTCGCCGTTTGACATCGCGGCTATTCACGCCGCGCTTGGGGAGAAAGATCAAGCATTCGAATGGCTTGAAAAGGCTTACGAGGCCCGAACCCCCGACCTGCGTTTCCTCAAAGTCGATCGATGGATGGATAGTCTTCGCTCTGACCCGCGGTTCGTAGATCTGCTGCGGCGCGTTGGCTTCGCAGAATAAGCTAAAGGCGTGATCGAGTTGTTGCGAATCACGAGCTTTTCCGGAGTGTGTTCGATCGGAATGGCTGAACAATCAAGGTCAGCTTGAGTTTCTGCGGAATTGACGATGTTAATTTCAGCGGATTCACCGGTTGTGGTCTATATTTCGACGGGACCGGCAATCAACGATATTTCAACGGTGGTGTTCGGCGCCAGTTGATATTGCCGGTGGATTTCGTTTCGCACGGGCAAATCACGAAACCCACCTGGCTTCTCTTATGCACACAAACCGCTGAGCGTCACAAAAGACACTATCATAAGCAACGTTGCGCGGAATAGCGGGGTCAAAATATTTCTCATGTCATTCACCTCTCGGATTTCTTCGATTATCTTTGAGGATCAATACCCGATAGCCAGTCCATCTTTGCGTGGATCGGACGCGCCCATGAGAGTCCCGTTGACCGGATCAATCATGATTGCCTGGCCCCCACCCATCGATGATCTCAGTACGCCGGGAGGTGAAGCCCGCACGTGGCCCAGGGCGATTAGCCGGTCAATCACTGTTGCCGGAATTTCATCCTCGAGCAAGACGGCCCGACCGCTCATATAACGGTAGCGCGGCGCATCAATCGCCTGCTGCAACCCCATCCCCAAGTCGATGATGTTGACCAACACCTGAACATGCCCCTGGGGCTGAATGCCGCCACCCATAACGCCGAACGACATGAACAGCTTGTTGTCTCGAAAGACCATCGCCGGAATGATCGTGTGAAAAGGGCGCTTGCCTGGCACAAGATGGTTGGGGTGGGTTCGATCCAATGAAAACGAACTACCGCGATTCTGAAGTACTACGCCAGTATCGCCGGCGACAATCCCTGATCCAAAAGAGTCGAAAAGACTGTTAATGAACGACACGGCGTTGCCGTCCTTGTCGACGACCGTAAAGTAGGTCGTGTCGCTGCCCACGTTTATTTCTCCCGGGGGTGGTGAATCCAGGGCTTTGTCCGGATTGATCAGGGCGCGTCGTTTGGCAGCGTAGTCCTTCGACAGCAACTCGATTACCGGCACTTTGGAGAAAGCCGGATCAGCGATGTAGCGATTGCGATCGGCGAAGGCAAGTTTGGTGGCTTCAATCAGCGTGTGATAGTAGCGGACAGGTTGTGCGCTCAACGCTGCAAGATCGAAGCCCTCGAGAATGTTAAGCGTGAGTAACGCAGTCAACCCCTGCCCGTTCGGTGGAATTTCATAGACCGTGTAACCGCGATAATTGGTCGAGATCGGTTCTACCCAATCTGATTTCTGCGCTGCCAGGTCTGCGGGGGAAATGAACCCACCGTGCTTTTCACAATAGTCCGCGATTGTCTTGGCTATTTCACCTTTGTAGAAAGCATCGCGGCCGCCGCGCGCCAGCGTGCGGAAGGTGCGAGCCAGGTTCGGTTGACGGAAGATCTCGCCTGGCCTTGGCGCTCTCCCCTCAATCAGATAGTTAGTTGCAGCTGCGGGATTCTTCTTCAACTTTGTCACTTCGGCGTTCCAATCTTCCGCAGTCTTCTCCATGACTGGAAACCCGTTCTCCGCACAATCAATAGCCGGCGCGAGCAGATCCGAAAGCTTCATGGTGCCGTACTTTTCCAATAACGTTACCCAGCCATCAAAAGCACCCGGGACGGTGATGCTTTCCATACCGAACTCCGGCATCTGTGTGGTCTTCCGCTTGGCAAAGTAATCAAGACTCAAAGCGCCTGGTGCTCGCCCACTGGCATTGAGGCCCTTCAGCTCCTTCGTTTTCGACCAGTAAACGAGCATGAAGGCGTCGCCGCCTACGCCGGTCATCATGGGTTCCGTTACATTGAGCATGGCCGCCATCGCGATCGCCGCATCGACGGCATTGCCACCGCGTTTGAGAACCTCGAGACCGACCTGCGAAGCGAGCGGTTGGCTGGTAGCAAAAATTGCATGTTGGCTCCGCACAACCGAACGACCCGGCTTGACTACGGAGAGTCGGTTTTTGTCCTGGGAGCTTTTGTCTTGTGCTGAGGGGTGGATGTTTGTCATTAACATCAGCGCCATTATCGCAGTTGCAATGTAGATTCGAGCCGCTCGCGGAAGAATGATTGTCGTTCGGGTCGTTCGGGACATGGGCGAACCTCTCCAACCAGCGTCACGACAGGTTGGTCGACCACTGACGGTTTCAATGCTTGGGAAGAAGTGTCAAATCCGAAACAGCATCAAAGCGCGAATGGTAACAAATCAGTCAGTACTTCTGCGCAGGGAGTTGAGCGCAAGGCTAGGCTTTGCGAGCCTTGGGTTAACGATGATGAATCTCGGTTCGACGTAATCACTGAACGAGCCTCGATTCATCGGAACGGACGATATGATGAATCTCGGTTGGACGTAATCACTCAACGAGCTGCGAAGCAGCGGACGTAATTAAGCCCAAGGCGAGGCTTGCGAGCCTTGGGTGAACGTTAATAAATTTGTGGGAGCCGCGAAGCGGCGACCTCATTTATGTCTTAGGCCAATCGGACAGATTTTTGCCATCACAGCTATTGGTCGCCGCTTGTATGTTTGATCCATGTCAAGTAAGAACAGCGTTTTCACG
>JBBPID010000084.1:0-22645 GCA_038040505.1 Acidobacteriota bacterium
CCTGCTCCCGAGCTCGGCGGGCTAACGTGGAAGTCTTTCCGCCGGTTACTTCCGGCACTTGCGGTCTGTTTAATCGTAAAGCCTCCTGATTCGCCGCTCACAAAGTCCAAAAACAACACAAGCTTTCTGGTGTCGCCGACTGTTCTGTCCAGGGAAAAGGTAATCCTGTTCCCGGGCGCTGCGCTGAAATAATTCTTGTTGTCCAGTGCGTACGTATAAAGAGACTTCGGTCTTTTCGGTGACTCAAGCAAGGCTATGTCAGGTATCACTTCTACTGAAATCACGGCCTTGTCGGGACCCCGGTAGATGAGATAGTCAACGAACCCGGGAGCCCCGGCTCGTTGACTAATTGACTCGGCCTTAATGCCCTTCGAGGCGATTTGCAGGGCTTCCCTGGTCCTATTTGCTCTTAGTTTTTTCTCGATCTCTTCAAATTTCTTGCCCGCGTCATCGACCCGCAGGTTCGCAAGCTCTAATTCACTTTTGACTTTGTTCAACTCTTCTGACGCTGCTGCCTTCTTAGTTTCCAAATCCCGGACTTCCCCTTCCAAACCGTTGCGAGTGTTTCGCAGCCTAACGATTTGATAGAAAAGACCCGCCATTAGCACCAGGCCAACAGTCAGGGTCAGAATGGTCAAGAGCGTTGCTCGCTTCTGAGCGCGTTTCTCTTTCTCTGCAAGAGAGTCCAGAACTTGCTCGAATTTTCTTTCCTCAGAGGACATCTTTTTCCTTAGGCCACAGTTAATTAGAATGCTCGATTATTATTCGAACTCCTCCAATTTCTTATTAATGTCTATGAGTCGCTCGGTTTGCTCGTCCTCAGGCAAGTGTTGCATTCTTTCGCATTCACGCTGAAGCTCCTCACACCTTGCAAGTTTGATTCGTCCAGGCGCGATCTCTTTAAACTGAAGTACGGAACCGAAGTTGACAAAAACCCCTACAATGCACGCCAGCGGAGGCACGATGTTGAGGTCAATTTTTCTAAGAATTGCTAAAAGCCACATAGCTAACGCAAAGAGCAACATTGCGCTGCCGCCTAAAACAAGGAATCGAGCCCGCCTTCTGTAGGAGGTGAGGTTATTCTGGTGAATGACGATGAGTTTATTTACATAGAGACAGTTCATCGCGTACCGCTCCAGTTAAAACGCGAAGAGAATACCCCTGCAGACCGGAAATCAGCAACATATTTCGGGCGTTTGGCGGTGCTGATACGTTCGGTTCAGTACAGATCCTGGGTGACAAACGATCTCAGCGCCTCCAAATTCTTCAAATCAGCCCGCGGGTCGTCATAAGGCGTTTCCAAAATAAAAGCGGCATGAGCGAGCTTCGGATGTTGCGCGAAACGGCGGAGCGCTTCGCGGCCAATGTGTCCTTCACCGATGTGCCAGTGGCGATCGACGCGGGAGTTGTAGGGCGCCCGCGAATCGTTAAAGTGAACGGCCCGCACGTTTCTCAGGCCGACGGTGCGGCGAATGATTTCCAGCGTCGCTTCCAATCCTTCCGGTTCGCGGATGTCGTAGCCGGCCGTGAACGAATGCGCCGTGTCCACACAGACGCCCAGCGGAAGTTTAGGACAGGCCTTCATGATCGCGCGCAGATGTTCAAAGCGGTGCCCGATGCATTCGCCCTGGCCCGCGGTGTTTTCCAACAGAATGCGGAGCTTTCCCAGCTTCAAGCCCTTGCAGGCAAGCTGAAGACTTAAGGCACAGATTTCGATTGCATCCGCCTCACACGAGCCACGGGCACTGCCGGGATGCAACACGAGGTAATCGACATTCAGGAGAACGGCCCGCTCGACCTCTTCGCGGAACGACGCGATCGACTTTAGAAGCAATGCTTCATCAGCTGCCGCCAGATTAATCAGATAGTTGGTGTGAATCAGGACCGGCGAGAGTTTTGTTTGCTTAAGCGTTTTGCGAAACAGAGCGACGGCTTCGGTGGTGAGGGGCTTGGCCATCCACCCGCGCGGATTGCGTGAAAAGATCTGGACCGCGTCGCACCCGGTCTCTTTTGCGATTAGCAGAGATTCATGAAGTCCATCTTTTATCGGAGCGTGAAAGCCGATTCTTGGGATTTGGTTCATTGGATCATTTTTTCATTGGTTCATTGATTCAATCTTCGTCTTTTCCTCGCGGTGTATTGGGAAGCAGCAAAGATAGCCAGTAATTCGTTTGACTCTTTAAGCAAACTGGCCATCCGGGGTTCCTTGACAATGTCTGTCTCAACTAATAATTCCAGCCAAAGAACCGTTTCGTCCGCCTCCTCTACTACTATGCCAATCTTAGCGATGAATTCAGCCTTTGAACGAGCGCGACAGACTGCGCGGTAGTTAGCTGCTATCGAGGTACCGGAACGAAGGACCTGCTTACCAATAATACGAGCCTCTTCAGCTTTTGGCAGCGACCGAAACAACTTGACGATCCGAATAGCAAATTGTTTGCTTCTGTTCTTCAATTCTTCTGCTGGATACATTGTTCATCTCCTCCTAAGTATTGAGTCGTCAGAGAATGAATGTACCAATGTCGTCAATGTAACAAATGTGGCAACGAACCAATGAACCAATGAACCAATGATTCAATGAATCAATGATTCAGTCGCTTCCATCACTCGCAGCATGTTCCCACCGAGAATCTTCTCGATATCGTTTTCTGAATACCCGCGTCGCAACAGCTCGGCTGTTAGATGCGGCAAATCGGCCACCGATTTCAGATCCGCAGGCACTGCCTGAACTCCATCGAAATCGGATCCAATGCCGACGTGATCAATGCCTACCAGCTTTACGATGTGATCGATGTGATCGACGATCCGGGTTACTGAGACTGGGGGCAGACGTTTCAGGTATTCATCGCGGCGCACGCGATCGCGCGCCAGCTTCTTGTGCGCAGCATCACCGCTTTCGGCCTCAGAAGCACGTTGCACGAATCCGGCGATCTCCGCATCGACCCTCTTCTTCTTTTCCGCATATCCGGGTTCAATATGCTCCGGATAAAAGATCACGTTTACTACGCCGCCGGTCTTTGCCAAAGCGACGATCATGTCATCGGTGAGGTTCCGCGGCACATTGGCGATCGCGCGGCAGCCGGAATGCGTGGCAATTACCGGCTTCGTCGAAGTATTCACGATGTCCCAGAACGCCTTGTCAGACAGGTGAGAGACATCGACCATGATGCCCAGCCGGTTCATCTCGCGAATCACCTGCTTGCCAAAATCGTTCAGCCCGCGGGTTTGTCCGGCGGCGTCGCCGGACGATCCGGCCCAGCTGGTACTGACGCTCCACGCCGGCGAAAGATAGCGCACACCCATCTGGTAGTAACGATCCACGTTCTCGATCTTTTCATCGATCGCATAGCCGCCTTCCATTCCCATCAGCGCGGCAATTTTTCCGGCAGCGGAAATCCGCCGCACATCAGCGGCTGTGGTCGCCAACTCCCAGGTTTCCGGATGCGCCTTAACCAGTTGGCGAACAGCTTCAATCTGGACGTCGGCGCGTTTGATCGCGCCCGCGCCGCCGCCGCCAAAAAGCTGCGGCTCGACCCAGATGGAAAAGAACTGTGCGTCGAGCCCGCCTTCCCTGGCGCGCACCGCGTCGAAATGCCCATCGTCCAGTCGTCGTTCCAGATCGACGTTCTCGTCTACTAAACGCTGCGTCGTGTCGGCGTGCATGTCGATAATAATTGCCCGGCGGTGAACCGATGACGCATCATTTGCCGCGGCCGAAGTTTCGGTTGTGTTGGTCATAGAATTTCGTTTTGGGTTTTCAGTTTTACCGGACGGGCGACAGCTGACCGCGAAAATAACGAGTATGGCCGTGGCCAGCAGCAGCGCCGGCCGCTTCTGCTTAAGAAGAAATCGCGGAAACTCTGTTTGAATAAGATTCTTTTTAGAATGCCAGTCCACTACGGAATCCTACGGAGCGCGGGCGATGGAAGCAAGCGTGGATTCAGGCAACGATTGGCGGGCAAACTTTTACAAAAATTCAGGGCAAAGTTGTTGCCCAGGATCGGGCCACGCCGATCCTCGATTCATCTTGCAAACCCGCGCGAGTTTAGAGTATCGTGCTTTGTCAATCGACCCGTTTAGCAAGTCTCTCAGATTTCAAATTATTACGTCTCCAAAAGGAGAACCAAAACACATGTTTCCAACCAGTGGCAAGATGAAAGACGTCCACACTCCGCGCATTTGTGACGTGGTTTGGCACAACGGCGAGTTCATCGCCTGGAGTGACGCGCGTGTGCACGTGATGTCGCACGTGCTTCATTACGGGTCCAGTGTTTTCGAAGGCATTCGTTGTTACGCCACTAAACGCGGTCCCGCCATCTTTCGTTTACGCGAACACATGCAGCGGTTTCTGAATTCAGCAAAGATCTATCGCATGGATCACGATTGGACGATCGATGATTTTATCGACGGCTCAGTCGAGTTGGTCCGCCGCAGCGGTTTGGAACAGTGTTACCTCCGCCCGATTCTATTTCGCAGCCTGGATGAAGAACGTCCGGCCTTTGGCGTAAATCCTTTTCCGAATCCGCTCGCCTGCTACATCGGCGCCTGGGATTGGGGCAAGTATCTCGGCGACGAAGCGATCGAAAAGGGCGTCGATGTCTGTGTCTCAACCTGGAACCGTCTGACTCCGAACTCGATGCCGGCCATGGCCAAGAGCGGCGCCAATTACATGAACTCGCAGTTGATCAAGATGGAAGCGTTGCTCAACGGTTATTCGGAAGGAATCGCGCTCGACGATCGCGGTTATGTTTCCGAAGGATCGGGCGAGAACATCTTCGTGATCAGCAATGGCGTGGTCAATACGCCGCCGCTGTCGTCTTCGATCCTGGCAGGTATCACGCGCGACAGCGTGATTCAGATTTGCCGCGAACTGGGGATCGAGATCAAGGAGCGCAGCATTCAACGCGCAGCTCTGTATGTGGCCGATGAAGTCTTCTTCAGCGGCACGGCAGCCGAGATTACGCCGGTCCGTTCGGTGGACAAGATTCCCATCGGCAACGGCGGCCGCGGCGAAATAACTGAGAAGATTCAGAAGGTTTTCTTTGATATCACTTCCGGCGAGCGTCCGGCGCCGGGACCGTGGCTTACTTATGTGCGCGAGCAGGACGCCCGCGCCGCCGATCGCGAAAGCGCGCGCGCAACTGAGAATGGCCGGGGTGCGGCGGTAAAAAAGCCGGCCGACTCGCAAACCACACCGACGATGGAGACTGAGTTGGTGGCTAGAGCGGCGCGGTAAGTAAAGTTAGAAAAACCTGAAACCGCGGGAGGAAGCGACAGCTTTCTCCCGCTTTTTATTTTCGTGATTTTTCGTGTGAATTAGTGGATCGGCTAGCGACGATTCGATTCCACGAAATTAAAGGGAACCGGTTCACTATCTCTGCGCACTCTGAGGCGCGCTCACCGGAGCCGGTTCCGGAGCTTCAACTTTCTCGCCTAAGACCACCCGCACGTCGTGTAGCGTTCCATCATGCACGAGCACGACTTCATCAGATGCCTGCACCTCTCCGTCCAGCGTTACGCTGGCAACTCCGCGGCAAAGCGAGTGTGGATTCTCAACCTTGATTCGATAAGTCGTGTTCCCGCGGCGATAGGTGATCTCGAATTCGCGCCAGAAGCGCGGGATGCACGGATCGACACGCAGCCGATCGCCTTCCAGCTTGAAACCGAGAATGTATTCCAACGCCGCGCGATACATCCACCCGGCCGACCCCGTGTACCAGGTCCAACCCCCGCGGCCCGTATGCGGCGGCACGGCATAAACGTCACCGACTGAAACGTAGGGCTCGACTTTGTATTTGTGGAGGCCTGCCCGCGTCGATGAGTGATTTATCGGATTGAGCAAGCCGAACAATTCTCCGGCGCGGTCGCCGTCGCCGAGCATGGCAAACGCGATTACTGTCCAAAGCGCAGCGTGAGTGTACTGCCCGCCGTTTTCACGCACGCCGGGGACATAGCCCTTCACGTACCCAGGATCCAGTTTGCTCTTGTCGAAAGGCGGCGTGAACAAACTGATTAAGCCGTCGCCACGCCGAATCAGGTACTCGTCAACTGCGGCCATCGCGCGTCCCGCCCGGTAAGAATCGGCCACCCGAGAGATAACCGCCCACGTTTGCGCGATCGAGTCGATGCGGCATTCGTCATTTTGCGCCGAGCCCAGCGGCGTGCCGTCGTCAAAGTAAGCGCGCTTGTACCAGTCGCCGTCCCAGGCTTGCTCCAGTCCGGCTTTCAACTTCTCCATGTGACGGCCATAGCGGTTACTGCGCGCCTTCATCTTATAGCGCTCGCACAACGGCGCGAATCCATTCAGCACCGCGCACAGGAACCAGCCGAGCCAGACGCTTTCACCCTGGCCGCCGGCGCCGACGCGATTCATGCCGTCATTCCAATCGCCGGTGCCCATCAGCGGCAGCCCGTGTTTGCCGAGCGGGAGACTGCGATCGATCGCCCGCGCGCAATGCTCCAGCACGGTGGCTTTCTCTTTAGAGATTTCAGGCTGCAGGTAATTCTCGAGCTGATCCTCCGCCAGCAACGGTCCTTCGATGAACGGCACTTCTTCTTCCAATACCGAATGATCGCCGGTGACCGCCACATAAAACGAGGTAGCGTACGGAAGCCACAAAAGATCGTCCGAGAAACGCGTGCGCACTCCGCGGCCAGTCGGCTCGTGCCACCAATGCAGCACATCGCCTTCTTTGAATTGGCGGCCGGCGGCCCGCAGGATTTGAGCGCGCGCCACGCCCGGCTGCGCATAGACCAGGGCCATTACATCCTGCAACTGATCGCGAAAACCGAATGCGCCGCTGGATTGATAGAAGGCGGACCGCCCACGCACGCGACACGACAGGGTCTGGCACAAGAGCCAGCGATTAACCAAAGTATCCATCGAACTGTCGGGAGTTTTGATCTCGATGGCGCCGGCGACGTCATCCCAGAAGCCGAGCACTCTTTCAAAGGCTTCATTGACTGAGTGGATTCCGCGAAAGCGTTCGTTGATGGCCCGGGCTGATTCAATGGAATCGGTTTCGCCGAGCAGGAAAACTAATTCGCGGGCTTCACCCGGCTGGAGTTCGATTTGAGTTTGGATCGCAGCGCAGGGATCCAGGCCGGCGCCGTCACGGCCGCCCAGTCCGGTGCGCTCCAGGGCCGCGGGCCGGGCCGGCGATCCGTTGCGCCCGAGAAACTCTTTGCGATCGCAGGTCATGGTAAAGCGGGGTTCGCTGGTCCCCGCGAAGACGATGCGGCCGGCAAATTCATGATTGTATGAATTGCGCGCAAAGATCGCGCCTTCGCCTTCTTCCAGATCAGTAACAATGTGAGGCGAGGATTGCTCGCGATTCACGCCTAACACCAGCTCGTGATAACTGGTCACCGAAATTCGCCGGCGCCGTTCGGTGCGATTGCGCAAACGCAAAAGCGAGATCTTTACCGGCGCGTCCAGCGGGGCAAAGACCAGCAACTCCTGCGATATCCCATGACTGGCATGCTCAAACACGGTGTACCCCTGGCCATGACGAATCAGGTAGGTCTGGGATTCGCGGATGGGCAAAGGTGTCGGCGTCCACGTGGTGCCGGTGTCTTCGTCTCTCAGGTAAATTATTTCTGCGGGCGGGTCACAGACCGTATCGTTGGACCACGACGTCAGCCGATTTTCATGACTGTTCACCGACCAGGTGAAACCGCCGCCTGTTTCCGTAACCAGGAAACCAAAATCCGGCGTGTTGGCGACCACGTTTGACCAGGGCGCCGGCGTCCACTGCCCTTCACCCAGCACCGTAACGTATTCGCGGCCGCCGTGCGCGAATCCGCCGAGTCCATTAAAGAAAGCCAGCTTCGGAGCTTCCAGCGCCGTGTCGGGATAAACCTGTGGTCCCGAACGCGGTTGAAAAACCGGCGGCACTTCTTCGTCGATCGGGCGGCGCACCAGTTGGTCTTCGAGCGAACCACGCTCGCTGACAATTACCACGCGCGCTACTGAATGCAGCAGAATCCGCTCAGCCTCAGGCAAAAGATCCGAGCGCCGAATGAAAACGCCGCCGGATTTGTCCACCAGGCCCTGCGAACCCGACGCGCGCACCGCGGTTTGCAAAGCGTCCTGAACTGAAAGCCCGTAGTCAGTCGGATGGTCATCCAGAATTACCAGATCGAATTGCAGCCCTTTCGACCGCAGGTACTGATGACCGCGAAGTAGCTGCCGCGCCATCTGCACATCTTCTTCGCGATCGATGCGAAGAATGACAATCGGCAGATCTCCGCTGATGCCGTGCGCCCAGAGTCCAGACTGGGTCAGCCGATTGAGCGCGAGCACGTGAGGTCGCGGTCGCAGCGAAGGATCTGAAAACAGAATGCGGCCGGCGAGACGCTGGAACAAATGCGCTTCGTCGGGATTGATGTGCAGGTGGCTCATCTCGACCTGCGCCCGAGCCCAGGCCAGCCGCGATTCGCGCTCAAAGATGCCCGGATCGCGATATTTCTCTGCCAAAGAAATCGCGTGATCGCGTGACTGCGCCACGCCCGTAACAAAAACTACCTGGGCAGTTTCGTTAGGCGCGAGACGCACGCGGCAACGCAGACTGAAAACCGGATCTAGGACAGCGCCGACCGTGTTGGACAGCGGGCGATCCTCAACGATTGAGCTGGGGTCGCGCGTCGTACGCCCGCGGCCGAGAAACCGTGAGCGATCCGTTTCAAACTGGACGCCGCCGATCGTTTCGCCACTACTAGCCACCACATGCATGCCCCAAACCGGCTCGTCCTCTGAAGAGCGCGGACGCCGCCGGGCAAACAGCGCACTGTGCGGCGCATAAAACTCAGTCTCAATGAAAAGTTTACTGAAGGCCGGGTGCGCGACGTCATCGGCCATCGGCGCCAGCACGACTTCGGCATAACTTGTGAGCTCGATCTCGCGAGCGCGAGTCGAGTAGTTCGCCACCGATACGCGCCGCATCTCAGCGTTGTCTTCGGCTGAGACAATCACGTCCATGTGCGTGACAATCCCCGCGTCACGCCGCCAAAAGTCAGCCTTATCTTCGGAAAAGGCGACTTCGTAGCTTTGCGACCTGGCGCCTATGGGCTGATGCCCCGTCGACCAGACGGCGCCACTGCGCACGTCGCGCACATAGACAAAGCTGCCCCAGTTGTCGCGCGTGCCGTCCTCACGCCAGCGCGTCACCGCCAGCGGTCCGCACATCGAATAGCCGGCGCCGGCCGTGGTAATCATCAAGCTGTAAGTGCCGTTCGATAACAGCTGGGTGCGCGGGGTCGGCAGATCGGCAGTGTCGTAAGCGCGCGTCACCAGACCTGTCAGGGTGCGCACTACGCGGCCGGTCAGAACTTCTTCCGAGCGGGGATGCGCCGCCGGCACGCCCCGCGGGATGCGCTCCTGCAAAAGCAATTCGGTGGCTTGCACCATGGGATCACTGTGAAACCGATTCTGCATTGCGCTGTTATTCAGCAGGTTGTCGAGCGCGATTAAGCTCATGCCCTGATGATGAGCCATGTACGCGCGCACCACGGTGCAACGCTCGCCTTTCTTAACTCGCTCTGGCGTGTAGTCGAGAGCTTCATAAAACCCGTATCGCGAGAGCGCGCCTTCGCGCTCGAGCACGCGCAGGTTTTCGATTCCCGGCTCCGGCAAGACATTTGCGGCCAGAATGGTCGAGTAAGGCGAAACCACCAGGTCTTCAATCAAGCCGCGCTTCAGGCCGAGACCGGGAACGCCAAAAGGGCCGTACTGATAATTCAGCTGCAAATCGCGCGCGGCGTAGGCGGACTCAGAAATGCCCCACGGGACTCCGCGTTCGTAACCGTACTCAATCTGTCTGAAAACAACTGAGCGGTACGTCTGGCCCAACAGTGTCTCGCGATAGTTACGCATGACCAGCAGCGGCATCAGGTATTCGAACATCGTGCCGGTCCAGGAAATTAGCGCGCGGCCGCCATCGACTGAAGTCAGCTGCCTGCCCATTCGGAACCAGTGTTCCTGTGGCACGTCACCTTTCGCTATCGCGACGAAACTTGCCAGCCGCGCTTCAGTCGCCAGTAAGTCGTAATAAGAACTGTCCAGGTGTCCTTCAGTGACGTTATAGCCAATCGTGAAGACTTTGCGTTCAGGATCAAGCAGGAACTTGAAATCCATTTCGTCGAGGATGCGCTGACAGGCTTGCGCAATCTTCGCCAGCCGCGTCGAACACGTCCGGGCGGTTTCAGCAGCCTGCTCGATGGCTGTCGTCAGGGCAGTCAATTCTTTCAGGGCCGATTCATCGGCTGTCTGAGAGTTGTCCGCTTCAATCTGCGCGCGCAAAGCTGCCAGTTGTACCAGCGCCCGATCACAGATTTCGGAAGTGTGGGCCAGCGAAGAGACGCCATCGAACTGTTCACTGATCGATTTCCATTGCAAGGCCGGCTCACTGCCTTTGTACGACGAACTCAAGTTTGTGGTGTCGACGACACTCCAGGGCGCCAACATCCCCAGGTCGCGGCGATAGTTCCTGACCTCGTGCAGCAGTGAGCTGGTCCACCAGCGCAGCTCGGAAAACTCTTCCCCGCCGTGTTCGAGGGCGAGGGCGGCGACGATGTCATCGATGTTGGTGGCGCTTTCCTTTAATGCTTCGAGCAGCGCCGACCATTCCGTTAGCGTGGCCGGCGTCGCGTTTGATAAGAGTGTCTGACACCCTTCTATTTCCCCGCCTAGTTGCTTAATCGTGATCGCATCGGTACGTTGCCGCACGGTTGAGAGCTGCGACGTTTCCTGAGTGATCGCCGCCAGCGTGTCGTTTAATCCGGCGCGCGTGCGCTCCTCAAAGAGTTTATCGTCAGGAAGCTCTAGGCAGGCCTGCTTCAGGGCGATCAGATGACCGGCGAGATTTCCGCTGTCGACCGTGGAAACATACTGCGGCCACATCGGCTGTAGCGTGCGCGTGTCATGCCAGTTGAAATAATGCCCGCGGAACTTCTGCAGCTTGTCGACGCTCGTGAGCGTGAATTCGAGGCGCTCGAGTAACTCAACCAACCCGACATAACCAAAATCATAAGCCGCCAGCGTTGAGAGCAGCAGCAATCCGATGTTCGTCGGCGAAGTACGATGGGCGACGACCGGCGGATCCTCCTGCATATTGTCCGGCGGCAGCCAGTGATCTTCATCGCCGACGAAAGTTTCAAAGAAGCGCCAGGTGCGTCGCGCGACAATCCGCCCGGCACGAAGGTCTTTAGGAGCGAACTCGTGCGCTTCCTCCCTCCGCCGGCGGCTGATATAGAACACAATCAGCGGTGACAGACCCCAGAGCGCCAGAAAAGGAAGGGCGACCGCCAGCGAACGCATTCTCACCAGCAGTGTCAGCACCGCCGCCGCCAAAGCGATCGCCTGCGCCGGCCACATTAGTCTGAGGAAAGCCGCCTGGTCGTGCGCGCTCGACTTTTCTGCGCCGGCAGCGGTCACCCACTCGAGCAGATGACGATGAGAAACGAGTTTGCGATAAGCGGTGCGCACGATCGCATCGCTCATCAACCAGGCCTGGTGGGCCAGAAAGACGATCTCCAACGCTAACTGCGCGGTGTTGGTGCGCAGGTCGCCCCAGACACTCCAGAAATGGCTGGTCCACGGAACGCCGCGCGGATGAATCAACAATCCGGCCGTCACGTGCGCGTACAGCGGAAACGCCAGCGTGACGAGGACGAATGCCGTCCAGGCCCAGGCACTGCCGGGCAAAATCGTCCACCCCGCAATCAACAACAGAACGATCGCCGGCGCCAACAGGCTGCGCCGCAGGTTGTCGAGAATTTTCCAGCGCGAGATTGTACTAATCGGGCTCGGTTGTTTGCGGCCATCTGCGTCGCGAATCTTGCGCCGCAGCCAGCCGGCGATTTGCCAGTCGCCACGGGTCCAGCGATGCTGGCGCATCGCGTAGGTGTCGTAGTAGGCGGGATAGTCGTCGAGAAACTCGATGTCGCTAATCAACGCGGTGCGCGCAAAGATCGACTCGAACAGATCGTGACTGAGCAGCGCGTTGTCCGGGACTCGGCCCTCGAGCGCTGTTTCAAACGCGTCAACGTCGTACAGTCCCTTGCCGGTATAAATACCTTCTCCGAAAAGATCCTGATAGACGTCCGAAGCGGCAGTTGTGTAAGGATCGATGCCCGTATTGCCCGAAAAGACCCGCGCAAAGAAAGACTGCGAAGCGCTCTCCAGCGAGATGCTGACGCGCGGCTGCAGGATCGCGTAGCCGTCGACCACCATCCGCGTCGCCTCATCAAACCGCGGTTGGTTAAGTGGATGAATCGCGGCGCCAATCAAACGCCGAGCGGCATCTCGAGGCAACTGGGTATCCGCGTCCAGCGTGATCACATAGCGAATCTGCTTCAGTAATTCAGGCGTTCCCGTGGCCACTGTAAAACTGGTGTCACCGGCCCCGCGCAGCAGTCGATTGAATTCGCGCAGCTTGCCGCGCTTACGCTCCCAGCCAATCCACTTCGCTTCGGTCTCGCACCACTGGCGCCGCCGGTGAAAGAGATGAAACCGGTTGGCTTCATTACTGCTGTAACTCAGGTTCAAACGTTCGATGCCTTGCTTTGCCGCCTCGAGGATTTCACGGTCTTCCGGACACTCTTCGGAATCGCCATCGGCAAAATCACCGAGCAGGGCAAAGTGCAGGTGCGGATCCTGATTTGCCAGATAGGCAATCTCCAGCTTGTCCATTAAAGCTGAGACGGTTGCCTCGTCATGAAAAATCACCGGCACAATCACCATGGATCGAGCTTCGGGAGGAATTCCCTCGGTGAGATCGATCTTAGGTAGCAGCCGCGGTTCAAACGTATGAGTGACGTCCCAGTTGAGTACGCTTAGCGCCAGGTCGGTCGCGGGAATCAGCGAAAGAAGCAAAGCTACGAGCATCATCACCACTCCTGCCTGGGCGTTTACCAGGGCAGAGAGGATCAGACCGAGGATTAACAGGCTCAGCAACAGAAAGACGCCCAGGTAAGCGACCGTGGCGTGGCGTTCGACCACGCGCCGGATCCGCTCTTTCAGCCGCGGACGATAAGAGGTTTCCCGCTCGAGTTGGAAAACCCCATCGTCAATCAGGAAATAGCCGACGTGCGCGCGTGCTGGATTCTCTTTTTGCTCGCTGGCTTGTTCAGCCATGCCCAGGGCGGCGCGCGCAATTTCCGGCTCGTTCTTTTCCGTTCTTTTGCTGATGCGCTCGATTACGTGGCGATAACGATCGCGGGTCGCGAAATCCATTCGCGAATACACGCCGGCGGGATCCTTTGCCAATTCGGGATCGATCAGACTGACCGTTTCAAAGAAATCTCTCCAGTCCAGCGTCGACAATAGACGCATGCTGGTGATGATGTTCCCGACGGTCACCTGGGCGGCGGCCTGGCGATGGTGCTCTTCGTGGACGATCGTTTCGATCGAAAAGCCCTGTTTGCTTAACTGTTTTTCCAGCCAGTCGAAAACCTGCATCACCGCCGGATCCTGTTCGCGCAGTCGTTGGGTGAGCTGCACCACGAAAGCTCGACGCAGGGCCTTGCGTTTTGAGATTCGTGACGAGAGCAGCGGCACCAGGTCGTTCGGCATGCGCTGTGCGGTTTCCAGGAGCTTGTCCGCCAGCTTGTCTGCTTCGTCCCGTTCGCCGCGCGACGAGACAATCCGCGTCGCCAGCCGACGCAAATTCTCGACCAGCGCCAGGCGCAAACTAATCGGGACCGCCCACAACTCACCAATCGACAGCGGGGAAATCCTTTGATAGGCGTTAATAAACCGTCGCAGGGTTTCGGTATCGAGATGGCTGTCGGTGTGGGCGATCAACGCGACCGACAAAGCATAAATGCGCGGATAGTTCGCAAAGTCTCCCGCAGCTAATTGTGGCAGCTCGTAGTAGTAGCTCTTCGGCAGGTCTTCGCGAATCTCGCGGACTTGCTCTTCGACCAGATGGAAGTTGTCGACCAGCCATTCCGCCGCCGGAGAAATGACGTGCTCTTCACGAATTGAATCAGCCAGCGTTTTGTAAGCCGCGACTAGTTTGCGGCCATTTTGTTCCAGGCGTGGCAGCAACAGGTTTACCCGCCGCCGCTTCTCGGAAATCTTGTGCTCAGCAGCCAGGGCGACTGCGAATTGCTCCAGGCGATCGATGCTATAGAGCTCTTCCCGGATCGGCAGCTCGGCATCGGCGCCGGAAGCGCCGCGCTTTGAGGTTCGGATCAATGCAGAAAGCCATGCGAACATAGTTATTGCTCAGTGGGGGACAGTGTGGAGGAAAATTTTCGCTAGGATATCACGGTGATGTCCGCAAGCCCGACTTTGAGGGAGGTCCCGGTAATTACTTAGGTTATTGACTGGCGTGAAGTCGTCGTCGGCCAAACCGGGAAGTTAAGTCGACCAAACCAGGGATGATGTAAAAAACCGCCGCCGCGCCAAGCAGAGCGCCGGTACTGAATCGTGACAGGTGATTGTTCTGCCAGATTGAGAAATAGCCGAGCGCGAAATCAACTGCCAGGGGGACGGCCGCGAGAATCAACCATAACCGCGGCGGCGAGTCGGTTGATCGGACCGAACGCAACAGCGGATAGGCGAGCACCGCGACCGCAAAGCCGGAATACAATCCGGTACAGCGCGAGCACACGGCGAACGGGTGTCCGGCAAGATGGAACGAGCGGTCCGAGAATTGGTGGCAGACAAAACTGTAGGCTTTATAGATCGCGGCGGCGAACTGCGGATGGCTTTGGGATTGGGCCAGCGGAGCCGCGAGGATTGAAGCAACCAGGGCGACTGCGAAGACAGCCAAAATCGCCCACACCGTCCTGGCCGCGCGACTGGCGTGCGTCGACTCACTTCCCAACGAATCACCTTCGACGACTGCCGCGCTCATTTCTCTTTCTGGTTACGCAAAAACTTTGGTGTGGCACGCCATCTTGCGCGTGATCGCACGGGCGGGACGCCCGTGCCACTTTGTTCATTCTCAAAACCTGATCACTGTATCCGGGCCACCTTCAATGTGCATCGTATCGACAAAGCGAATGTGTTTTGATTCGCTGGTCATGACCAGCGAATGGGTCCGCTTGCCCGAGCCAAAGAAACGCACGCCGCGCATCAGCGAGCCGTCAGTCACGCCGGTGGCCGCAAAAATAATCTTCTTTCCCGGCGCCAAATCATCGGTGTCGTAAACCTTGCTGTGATCGGTGATGCCCATAGTCTTAAGTCGCTCGATTACTTCGCTTGCCGGCGGCACTTTTTTGCGATCGACGCCCAGCTTATCCGGATCAAAAACCAAACGGGCCTGAATCTCTCCGTTAAGACACTTGATCGCCGCGGCCGTCAAAACGCCTTCGGGCGCTCCACCGATGCCGATACAGGCATGAATGTTTGTGCCTGCCACCGCCGCTGAGATGCCTGCGGAAAGATCACCGTCCGATATCAAACGGATCCGAGCGCCTGCCGATCGTACATCGTCAATTATTTTCTTGTGACGGGGGCGATCGAGAACGATGATGGTCAGGTCCTCGATGTCCCGGCCCAGGCGGCGCGCAATGTTGCGCAGGTTGTCCTTGACCGGTGCGTCGATGTCGATCACACCGCGGGACGATGGCCCCACCACGATCTTGTCCATGTAGATGTCCGGGGCGTGCAAAAGCCCGCCGCGTTCCGCAGCAGCCAGCACCGCAATCGCGTTGTTTGCACCCAGTGCGCACAGGTTGGTGCCTTCCAAAGGATCGACCGCGATGTCCACTTCCGGGCATGAGGCGGCCATCTCTTCGCCGACGCCAAAGCCGCCGCCAACTTCCTCGCCGATAAAAAGCATCGGCGCTTCGTCGCGCTCGCCTTCACCGATCACGATCCGGCCGCGCATCGGCACTGAGTCCATCACTTCGCGCATGGCTTCGACAGCCACTTGATCCGAATACTTCCGATCACCTTGTCCCATGGTGCGGGCCGCAGCGATGGCCGCGGCTTCCGTCACGCGCAGGAAATCCAGCGACAGTTCCCGGTCTGTCTTTAACTCAGGCGCCATTGTTTGTCTCCTGTGAGCAGAAAATTATCTGCAATAAGCCGGTTGGAATCTCCAATTTGAAAGAAAATCGCGGCCATAGTAGCAGAAAGCTCGACGGGCTGAAAACCGACTAATTCGAAAGAAACTGGTTCCGGGACCCTCTAATCTGCGGAGTCTGACACCTATTTACACTCTTTTCTACTGTACCGTGAACCGCCTGACAAGAAGAGAGGACCATCTGAAATGAAACGGAATCCCAAAGCGCTGGTGTTCAATTTGAGCGAAGTTGGGGCCGACGACGTTGCACTCGTCGGCGGCAAGAGCGCCAGCCTCGGTGAATTGTTTTGCGCGCTAACCCCGCAGGGTGTCAGAGCGGTGGATGGTTTCACGACTACCAGTGAGGCATACAGACTGCTTCTACAGACCAATGGGTTAGGGGCTGGGCTCAAAAAGCTAATGAGCGGACTTGATCACACGGACATCAAAGCCCTCAACACAGCGGGCCGCGAAGCCCGAGCCCTGATGCTCGACACGCCACTGCCCCCGGCCGTTCACGAGGCAATCATTAATGCCTATCAGCAATTAAGCAATCGGCTCGGGCACCTACCGGAAGTGGCGGTGCGCTCCTCGGCAACGGCTGAGGATCTGCCTGATGCCTCTTTCGCGGGACAACAGGATACGATTCTAAACGTGCGCGGCGAACATAAAATCATCGAGGCTTGTCATCGTTGCTTCGCTTCGTTGTGGACTGACCGGGCAATTTCATACCGGGCCTCACGAGGCTTCGATCACTTTGAAGTAGCGCTGGCCGTCGCAGTTCAGCCTATGGTGCGCTCCGATCAGGCTTGTTCCGGCGTGATGTTCACGCTGGACACTGAGTCAGGTTTTCGCGATGTCACCATTATCAATGGAGCGTGGGGCTTAGGGGAAGCGATCGTCCAGGGGATGGCAACTCCTGATGAATGGGTGGTTTTCAAGCCAACATTACAAACCGGCTCGCGCCCGATCGTTAGTCGTCGGCTTGGCACCAAGGAGTTGAAAATGGTGTACGGACTTGACGATCGAGGCACGCGCACTCGTGAGGTTGTGGACGCGCAGCGAAGTCGGTTCTGCCTGAATGATTATGAGGTTCTGCAACTAGCCAGGTGGGCTTGCACCATCGAAGCGCACTATTCCGCACTCGCCGGACGACCGACGCCCATGGATATCGAATGGGCCAAGGACGGCCATACAGGCCAACTCTTTATACTCCAGGCCCGACCTGAGACAGTACATGCAACCAACACCGCAAATTACATCGAAACATATAAGCTAACGGGTACGAGAGGCACTCCGCTGGCATCGGGAATTGCAGTTGGCGAAAGGATTGGGCAGGGAGATGTACACGTGCTTGACGACCCGGACCATCTGGCTGAATTCCAGGCCGGCGATGTACTGGTCACTTCCATGACCGATCCTGCCTGGGAGCCAATAATGAAAAAGGCGGCGGCAATAGTCACCGACCGCGGCGGCCGAACCTGTCACAGCGCCATTATCAGTCGCGAGCTGGGCTTGCCCTGTGTTGTTGGCACCGGCAATGCAACCCAGGTCCTAAAAACTGGAACCGAGGTGACAGTTTCCTGTGCTGAAGGCGCCCAGGGAAACATCTATGAGGGGCTGATAGATTTTGCCGTCGAACAGCGCGTCTTCGATAAAACCGAGAGACCGCGCACCCAGGTTATGATGAATGTGGGAGATCCGGATCATGCCTTTGCCCTGGCAGCCTTACCCAATGATGGAGTTGGGTTGGCCCGTCTCGAATTCATAATAAATAACCATATCGGTATTCACCCTATGGCTCTGGTCAAATATCCGGATCTGAAGAGCCACGAAGTTATACGTGAGATCGAGCGGCGTTTGGGCGAAGAAGATCCTCGCGACTACTTCGTTCGACGTCTCGCCGAAGGCATTGCCCGCATAGCGGCCGCGTTCTATCCGAAGCCTGTAATTGTGCGGATGTCAGACTTCAAATCAAACGAATATGCGATGCTCATTGGCGGCCAGGAGTTCGAGCCAATCGAAGAGAATCCGATGCTGGGCTTTCGCGGCGCGTCGCGTTATTACGATGAACGTTACCGCGATGGGTTCCGTCTGGAATGCCTCGCGCTGCAGCGGGTGCGGGAAGAGATGGGTCTCATAAACGTAAAAGCAATGATTCCCTTCTGCCGCACGGTGGCAGAAGCGAAACGGGTTGTCTCACTGATGGCCGAGTTTGGCCTCAAACAGGGAGATCACGAACTCGAGATCTATGCTATGTGTGAACTGCCCTCGAATGTCGCGCTGGCCGACGAATTCCTGCAAATCTTTGACGGGTATTCGATCGGGTCGAACGACCTGACCCAACTCACGCTCGGTCTGGATCGCGATTCAGAGATGGTTGCGCATCTCTTTGACGAACGCGACGGTGCGGTGCAAAAGATGGTGGAGATAGCGATTGATGCCGCTCGCCGAGCGGGCAAGAAGATTGGGATTTGCGGCCAAGCTCCATCGGACTACCCCGAATTCGCGCGCTTTCTGGTCGAGAAAGGAATTACTTCGATTTCACTGAACCCGGACACTGTAATTCAAACCACTAACCTCATTATCCAATTTGAAGCAGACAGCAAATTGGAGCGAAATAGCGAAAGCCCGGAAACCAACCAACACGGAGCTCGGCAAATGTTTGAACCGCTGGAAAGTCAGGAACAGGGACTATTGGCACAGCCGCTTGCTCCCAATTAGATATCAAAACTTCCTTCACATACCGTGAGTGTTGAGCCGTCATCTTGATTGACGTAAGACATCTGCTGCCCTTCCCTATTTGAAATCGTGAAATCGGACGTCAATACGGGGCTTTTCATCACCGGCCCAGGATCGGCACACCAACGGAACTCACTGAATATCAGGGAATGCCAATCAACCAAGTGAGGCTTAGACAATGGATGGGCAAGACTCTACCGCATTAAACCACTTGCAATTTGATAAGCATCGTCTACAATGACCGCGTCCGCGTTGCAGTTTGGCTCGCTAACTAAAACAAGCCCCATGACTACAATACTTATAGTGGATGACGACGAGGCAATCCGAGAAACTCTTTACGATTTACTCTCCGAAAGGTATGAATGCCAGACCGCCAGCATGGCTGAAGAAGCGCTTCGGTACCTGGCAGCGCAGAGTTATGACGCCGTTTTGACAGATATTTCAATGCCGGGACTCACCGGACTTGAGTTGCTGCAACGAGTTCAGCAGGGAAACTCCAGGACGCCTGTTATTCTGATTTCCGGCAAAGGTTCTGAGCAGGACAGTGACTCGCTGATAGGGATGGGCGCCTTTGCTTACGTGACCAAGCCGTTCAGCCTGGATCAGATCGAGCTGATAGTGGAGCGAGCCGTTGAACAGAAGTTATTTGCAGGAAGCCCCGAGGAAAAGGGCCTGAGGAAAAGGACCTAGTACCCCTCCCAGTTCGTCGATAACTTCATCGAATGAAATCGTCTTCACAACGCTACGGCCCCGCGCGACTCGGCGGGCTTCCAGGCCGGCAAACTCTTTCGCGCAGGTTTTTCTTTCTTCAATCCCAACGCCCAGTCGGCTTGCATCAAGGTGTGGATATCGCGCGTGCCTTCATAGATCACCGCAGCCTTGCAATTCCTCAGATAGCGTTCGACGGGATAATCATTTGAATAGCCATTCGCGCCGTGGACTTCGATTGCCATGGACGCGGCCTTCTCGCTGCGCACCGTGGCCTGCCACTTAGCCAGGCTCGTGGCCCTTCCGCTGGGTTGTCCTTCGTTCTTCAACCAGCCTGCCTGCAACCAGAGCAAACGCGACATTTGATAGTCGGCTTCCATGTCGGCAATTTTTTGTTTTACCAGTTGATGGTTGGCGATCTTAGTTCCGAAGGTTTCGCGCTCGTTGGCGTAAGCGACCGAAGCGTCGCGCGATGCACGAATTACTCCCGTCGCGCCCGCCGCCACCGTGAATCTTCCCTGCTCGAGCGCAAACATCGCGATCTTAAAACCTTCGCCTTCTTTACCGACAAGGTTTTCTTTCGGCACTCGCACGTCCTGTAAGCTGAAATATCCGGTGTTGCCGGCGCGAATGCCCAACTTTCCATGAATCGTTCCCGAGGTAAAACCTTTCATGCCGCGCTCAACAATGAAGCAGGACATTCCTGAATGATCGCGCGCTCTCCGTTTTTCTTCATCAGTCCAACAGAAGAATAAAAAGTTGTCCGCGGTATCTGCCAAACTGATCCACATCTTCTCGCCGTTTAGCACATATTCGTCGCCCTCTCGTCGCGCGGTTGATCGCGAACCGACCACGTCGGAACCTGCACCGGGTTCGGTCAGGCCGTAGGTGGCCAGCTTCTCACCCTTTGCCTGCGGCACCAGGTATTTTTGTTTCTGTTCCTCCGAACCCCAGCTGAAGAGCGTGAGCGAATTCAATCCCGTGTGCACCGACATGGCGACGCGCAGGAACGTGTCGACCGCTTCGAGCTCTTCGCAAACCAGTCCCAGGGAAATGTAGTCAAAGCCGGCCCCGCCGTATTCTTCGGGAATGCAGACGCCGAGCAGGTTCAGCTCTGCCATCTTCGCGAAAATTTCACGATGAAATTCCTGTTTTTCATCCCACTCTTTGATGTAAGGCGCAACTTCTTTCTGCGCAAATTCACGCACGGTTTGCACCAGGGCTTCGTGGTCGTCAGTAAGTTGAAAGTTAACCATATATCCACAGATTACACAGATTTTTTGCTGTTAGAAAGTATGAAACGCTTGTATTCCAACGAGCGAGTACCAAAATTAAGCAGCAACCCTACCTCATGGCCGCTGGCTTTCAGATAGTTAATTACCTGCGCTTCTTCGTTGCTGCCGAGCCTTGCTAATGCTTTAAGTTCGACGGCGATACCATCGAAACAGATAAAATCGACACGGTAGGGTGTGTTCAATCGAATCTCTTTGTAAAAGACCGCGAGCTTAACCTCGCGAGTAAATGGAATTTCACGTTTTGAAAGGTCAAGAGCCAAAGCTTCCTGATAAACCGGTTCAAGAAAGCCGCAGCCGAGCTGTTTGTGAACCTCCATTGCGGCACCTATGATGGCGTAAGTTCGCGGGTCACCTTCAGTGAAGTACTTCATAACCATCGTCTTGGTACCTACAAAACCAAGTGATGATCCCACAATTCAGTCGTCCTTTTTACTTTATGTTTTGACTGTTCTTCTAATCTGCGTAATCTGTGGATTTCAACTTCTTAGCAACTTCTTTCGCCTCGTCAAGCGTCTGGACCCGCCCATCCAACTGCATCTCGTAAACCTGGCGGGTGATTTCCCCGATCCGTGGGCCGGGCTCCAGCCCCATTTCCAGCAGATGACGGCCCAACAGCATCGGCGCTGGAGGTTCCTCGGCCACCTGAAGTTCGCGCGCCCGCGCAATAAACCATTCCTGAGCCGAAGCGTCGTACCAGTTCTCACGCGGCACCCACTCGGCGTTCCGACCCAGCGAATCAGCCCGGGCCACCAGATAAAGCAGCTCCAGTTCGCATTTGCGCGCCAAGCGGCGAAAAGCACCGTCGCCAACTTCATCTCGTTTCTTGTAATACTCACCAGGCTTGAGATGATCGCGCACTAACGCGAGCACCTGGGTACGTACGTCGTATCCATCGAGCGTGTAAACGTTAAGTCTGTCGAGAAACGCCAAAGTCGGTTCAACGCCGGCTTCTTCATGGGCGCGTGAGCGGAGCCGGCCGTCGATGAATTCAGTCGTGGCCGGCTTGCCGAAGTCATGACACAAGGCAGCGAGCATGACGGTGACCTGTTTCGCATGAGGCAAATCGTCGATCAACTCGCGTGCGCGATCGATGACCAGCCGGGTGTGAACAAAGACATCGCCTTCGGGGTGCCACTCCGGATCCTGCGGCACGTCGATAAGCGCCTTAATCTCCGGGAAGAGTTGATCGAGAACGCCCAGCGCGTGCAGCCATCCCAGCCCAATCGATGGCCGCTGCGCCTGCAACAAGAGTTTTTCTAACTCGCCCCAAATCCTTTCCGCGGGCAAGTCTAATAGGTCAATCGATCGGCACAGCGTCGCCGTGTCGGGTTCGATCCGGAATTCGAATCGCGCCGCAAACTGCGCGGCACGCAAAACGCGCAGACTGTCTTCCGCGAAAGTGTCTTGGGAGACAGCTCGCAAAACGCCGCGATCCAGATCGTTTCGGCCGTGATGGGGATCGAGAATCTCGCCGGTCAGCGGATCCTGCAAAATGGCATTGATTGTGAAGTCGCGGCGCGCCGAGGCGGCTTCAATCGTCATCTCGGGATCGCCTTCGATGAAGAAAGCGCGATGGCCGCGACCGGTTTTTCGTTCGCGGCGAGGAAGCGAAACATCCAGATCGGTTCCGAGTTTGTAAACTGTAAAGGCCTCGCCGACGACATTGACCGGTCCGAATCGATCCAACAGCTCGCGGAGCCGCGCCGGCTCGACTCCGTAAACTTCAACGTCCCAGTCCTTGGGGCGCTTACCCATCAACTCGTCGCGCACACAGCCACCCACAAGCAACGCCCGGCCGCCGGCTTCGCGCGCTGCTCGAGCCAGGTTCAGAACTTTCTCTGGTATGTGTGGTGTCGTCATCAGAAAGGCGGGCAGCAGCCC
>JBBPID010000085.1:0-21714 GCA_038040505.1 Acidobacteriota bacterium
GAGAGCAATCTTGCCCTTCACGTCGACACCGGCTTTCCGCAGGGCTTCATAGTCGTTCGGCAAGCCGTAGTTAACATAGACGAGCGGCGCAGTGACGTCGCCGCTGGCGCCGTACCCGTTATAGAGCGGCACAATTTTCTTGCTCGCGGACGTCGGATCTTCGCGGAGTATGTTCTCGTGCACCTGGAGCCGTTCGCGACGGGGAGCAATCAACTCAACGATGCTCGGCGTGCGCGGATAAGGCAGCAGCACCTGATACTCCTTCAATTCGGAATCCAGGCCGAAGCTGCGCATCAGGTCGCGCACATAAATGGCGGTCGCGTAGTCTTCGGGCGAGCCGGCGATATGTGCTTCGGAAGTCAGCCGCCGCAGTTCTTCGCGCGCCGTAACTGATGAGGGCACCGCGCGGTATTGGGTTTCGAGCTGCCGCTGGGCCCTGGAAGACGTGGACGGAAACCCGTCCAGCGTTTCGGTTTGGTTTTGTGCCGGAGTAATCGATTGGCAAAGAACCAGAACTGAAAGAATGAAGAGCGAAAAAGTCTTTCGCCTGATGGTCTTCATTAATTGCCCTCCGTATCGTTATTCCTTGAACTATCGCGGACGACTTCACGTAGAATTCCCTGAGGAGCAAACCGATTAAATGGAAAGTCGATATTATCCCGGCGTTGAAGCCGACGTAATCAAACTGATGACTGAGCTTCGTAGTCTGTTCGATGAAGACTATGAAGTTCAAACGATGCAGGTTTCCTCGACCGCTGTGCTGCAAGCGCGCAAGTCTAGCACGTTGCGCGACATCACCGGATTGTCGGCGGCGTTGACCATCAAAGTCACGCCGGAAACCGGCGGCACGCGGGTCGAGCTAGGCATGCAAAAATGGTTCGACAAAGCGGCAGTAGCCACGGTGGCTTTTCTCTTGTCCGCGGGATTGCTGATGGCGCTGCCGGCGCTGGGCGCTTACTGGCAATACAAACTCACCGAAGACGCGTGGAAGATAATCGAGAACCACATCTCTAACAAAGCCGGCGGCTATGTGCCACCCATGCCGGGCCGCTGCGGCACCTGCGGGACCGCCGCCAGCGCCGGATCTGCTTTCTGCTCTTCGTGCGGCGCCAATCTGCGCGCCGGTTTGACCTGTCCCCACTGCGAGGCCGTACAAAAGGATCCAGCCGCGCGATTTTGTAATTCGTGTGGGAAACAACTTGCAAGCTGATTGCTCTGGTTCGTGTGTTTTCGTCAATAGTCTTTGGGGGACAAACTTCGGTCCTATCAAAATCTGTTGACTTGGCTCGCCTTTAGTCATATCGTCCCGCTGCTTTATCAGTAAGTTAACGAGCCAAGGGCCTCCCCTGGAGATCCACTGATCCGTGTGCCTTTGCGAATCAGACATCCAGAAACACCTCGCTAAGAACCTAAACGAGAGATACATATCAGGAGGAGTCAAATGAAAAAGTTTTTCCTGTTGTTGGCGATTACTCTGCTTGCTTCGGTCTGCTCGCAGGTGAACGCGCAGCCCGGCGAACGCATGGGTCCCCCGCCGGTGTTGTTCATCGTCCGCGAGGACATCAAGCCCGGAAAGATGCCGGCCCACAATACGCACTCAGCCAACTACGCACGCATTTTCCGGGAACTACAAACTCCGAACCATCGGATTGCGATGGTGCCGGTCGCGGGGAGTGAGAACGAAGTGATTTACATTACCCCGTTGGGCACTTTCAAAGAGCTGGAGCAAGCGAACACTAATACAGACAAGAAAATGTCCGCGGCCACCGGCCCGATGAGAGCTGAACTGGATCGTTTGGATAGAGAAGCCCCCGATCTTCATAACGGGATGCGGGACCTGTTCGCGATTTACCGTTCTGAACTTAGCTTTGACCCGGGCGTGGACATCACCAAGATGCGTTACTTCGCGATTACGACGGTGCGGGTGCGACCGGGTCAGGACGATCAATACGCCGAATACGTCCGCACTATTGTGAACGCCGCCCGCACCAAAGCGAAAGCTGAACTTCATATTGCAGCTTTTCAGGTAATCGCCGGTTCCCAGGCCGGCACCTACATGTTCTTCCGGCCGCTGAAATCACTGGATGAATACGATCTGCGAATCGGTGCCCGAGTTCGCGAGATGATGAGCAGCGACGAGAAAAAGAAGGCTGACAAAATAGCCGGCGATAGTGTGGCCTTTAGTGAGACCAGCGTCTATGCCTTCAATCCTCGAATGAGTTATGTGCCGAAGGAGTTTGTCGATCGGGATCCGGCCTTCTGGAATCCCAAACCGGAACCGCCCCCGCCACCGAAGCCAAGACGGCCGGCACCGAAGAAACCACCGGCGCCGCCAACTCCGTAACGTCTTTAGAAATAACTAGCCACGAAAGGCACAAGCAGCGATAAGTCATTACGGCGCTTGTGCCTTTGTGGCTTGTCCCAAAAACTCGTATTTCGTGTCGCTTGGTGTGATTTCGTGGATCGTATGGCTGCCAATCCTGAGCACACGATCCACGAAATCACACGAAGCAACACGAACCAACGCTGATCTCGGAAACTCCAGTTGCTCCGATTCTAACTGGGCCGACGCGGCAGAGCCGCGAAACGCGATTTTCCAATTTGAGAAAAACCTTCTGATACTACCAATCAGCCGCTAATCATGCCGCAGCGCCCGCACCGGATCGATGCGGGCCGCGCGCGAGGCGGGATAGAGCGCCGCCAGAATAGACACCAACAGGGCGAACAGGATCGCGCCCATCCAAAGATATGGCGGCAGGGAAAAGAAGTCTACAAATGACGCGTTCTGCGGCTTCAGAATGAATCGATAGGCCAGTCGATTCGCTATCCCGTCAATTCCCCAGGCGGCCAGACATCCAAGCACGCCTCCGGTAAGGCCAATCACGGCGGCTTCAAAAAAGAAGATCAGTTTGATCTCGCGGTCCTCGGCGCCGATGGCCTTCATGATGCCAATCTCTCGAGTGCGCTCGAGGATCGACATGATCATGGTGTTGGCAATCCCGAACGAGGCCACCAGCAGTGAAATACCGCCCAGTAAACCCAACACCGCATCGATGATCAGAAAGACCGTGCGAATCTGATCCAATTGATCGACGATCGAGAAACTGCCAAAGCCAAGTTCAGTAAGACGCTTGCGCACATCGGTAAGCACCACCGGATCGTGGACCCGCACGACCGCGGAAAAATATCCCTCGCTGTCCGACTGTCCGATCTGTCCGCTTTGACGCGCCAGGGCGAGCGCCACCTCGCCCATCGGATTGCGATGTTTCGACGCCCAATCGCGCGCCGCCGGAACCGGAATGTAAATCGAAGCGCTGGGCATCAAGCCCATCGGACCGCCCTGCGCGGCGCCTTCGCGCTTGTCGTCGCCCAGAATTCCGGCGATGCGAAAAGTTCGGCCGACGACATTGGCGGCGCTGGCGCCACTGTCCTCTTCAGCCAACGGGATTCCAAAAAAGCTCGTCCCGCCCTCGTCTTCGTCACCGGAGTCTTTCTTAGCAGCAGGATCTTTGTTGTCCTGCTTGTCGTCTCGAGTCGTCAAAAATTCGATCGACTTGCCTACGGCATCCGCCGCTTTTTCAAAACCACAGGTTTCTCTCAGGACATCGCTAATCACAGCTTCGTCAGCGTCCTGGCGCGCAATCATTTGCCCGGCCGAGAAGGTCTTGAACCGCGATGAATGATTCGGCACCATTGCGCCATTGACGGATTGCGCAATGACCTTGCCATTGCAACGAACGTAGGTAACAAAGCCGATGTCGGGTTCGACATATGCGACGCCGGGAATCTTGGCAATTTCGGCGAGCGCCGCATCATCGAGAATCCGCGTGGGCGCCTTGTCGGCTCGGAAAGCAGGTCCGCGTCGATCGCCCGGATTCGGGTCGCGGCCCAACTTGGGATCGACGCCGGTGACGGCCATCGAAAAGACGCTCTTGCCAAAGACCCGCATCTCGTTGAAGAGATCGAGCGCGCGAAATCGCGTAAGCATGTTGCGCTGCAAGCCGAGCCCAAACGAAACCATGGTCACGATTACGGCGACGCCCACGATGACGCCCATGGAGGTCAGAGCAGCTCTCAGGCGAGCCTCGCGCAGGTTTCTTAAAGCCAGGCGAAGAATGTCGTAGAAGGACATAGAAGGGCGTAGCTTAGCCGATTTTCGAAGGCTTAGTAAGGGTGGTGGTACGTGCATCTTGCACGTGATTCAGAGGCGGGACGCTCCCTGCCACTCTAGGGAGCAGCAATCTTGATGGTGGCCCTGTTACTAACTGTGCCGCGCAGTCCGACTTTCACCCACAAGTCTCTCGGCGCGCCGACGACGTTGTCGGGTAATCGCACCACGACCTGGGTCACCTCACTCACGCCGGGCAAGGGGCCGATGTATACAACCACCAGATCATAAGTTCGCGCTTGATCATCCTCGGCGACGACAATCAGATCAGCAATAGTGTCGCTCGGCAAGAGTCCCAGCCGCCAGACAAAAAGTGACACGCGATTGCGCGAATCGGTACTCAGGTTATGTGGATTAAGCAGCGAGAACGGATCGCGCAACTGCGTTACAGAATCCAGCGCGGCCGCGAATTCAGAGGGTTCATCTTTCAATAACAAAGGAGGATCGTTTACAACCTGCGTTACCGTGGAACTACTGTTAAGCCATCCGTTAGTGCCGGTGAACTCAGCCGTGATTGTGTGACTGCCAATGCTGAGAGACGACGTGCTCAACGTTGACTTTCCATTAACGTCAAGTTGTACCGTGCCCAAAACCACGGCGCCGTCCTTGAAAGCTACCGACCCGGTCGGGATTCCGGGCCCCAAATTCGCCGGCGAGACTGTCGCGGTAAAGGTCACTGTTTGTCCAAAACTGGATGGGTTCAATGAAGACGCGATCGCTGTGGACGTGGCGTTCTGAACCAGATGGTTGACGCTTCCCGCGCTGGCGGCAAATTGAGTATCCGAAACATAGGTCGCAACGATGCTGTGCGTTCCCGTGGTCAGGTTCGATTTCGTGATTGAGGCTGAGCCATTGGAAGCAAGTGGAACCTGCCCGATAACTGTTGAGCCGTCCTGAAAAGTAACCATGCCCGTCGGTGTTCCGGAACCGGAGGGCAGGCCCGATACGACTGCGGTGAACGTGACTGTTTGCGCCAGACTCGATGGATTCGGAGCCGCAGTAACACCAGTGCTTGTCGCGTTGGCGTGAATCTTTTGCAGCATGGTCAGTGAGGACGCTGCATGCGAACCATCGCCACTGTAGCTGGCGGTGATGAGGTGGTTGCCGAGAAAAGCACCACCGGCCGTCAGAGATGAAGTAGTCACTGAGGCGTGCCCGTTAGCATCCAGCGGAACATTGGTCGCCAGAGTGGTAGTTACCGCAGTCGTTCCGTTGTAAGTGAAATCCGTGAAGGTCACTGTGCCGGTCGGATTTGCGGGTGTGCCGGTGACCGTGGCGGTAAATGTAATTGAACTGCCAACGACAACCGTTCGTAAGTCGGGCGATGAAGAGTTGATGACTACATCGACACCCGCAACGCTCCCCAGGGCGAATAGGGTCCCACCGTTAAGGGTGTACACCGTGCCGTCCGGCCCGATTACAGTGGGGACGTACGGCTCGCCGATTCCCTGCGTCAGCACCACTGCCTGATCGAGAGTGTTCGTTACAAGGTTCCAGCGATAGCTCCGTCCGTCTTCGCTGGTGAAGAAGACACTCTTAGTCGGCGGATTCACTGCCGGCGCATTAATGCACCACTCCTTAACCGCGTACGGAAAAGTATTGTGAACAGGGCCCGGGTCCTGAGTCGGGCCGATCACAGTCAGCACTTCTCTCATTACGGTTAGACCAGCCGAGCTAGTGTGCGGTTCGATCTCAGTATCATTGGGGTCGAGCAGCGCGACCCGGTTTATTCCGTTTCCGTCAGCAAATGCATAGTCGTTGTATTTACAGAACAACAGGTAAGTTGAAGAGCCGGTGTAGCCTGGCACCATCGATGCAGGAACGACTCCCGCGGTGTAGTCCCAACCGAAAGCGCCGGGTGTCTTAACCACCGACAGGTCGCCGCTAAAGCGCAAGAGGAAACCCCGCGAGCCATTGCTCGGGTTGGCTTGTATGCCGAAATAAACATCTCCATCAGGCGCAACCATCGGAGACGCCGTGCCCTGGTCCGTCACCACGCCCGCGTTGCCATTGCGTGGGTCTCTCAGAGATACCGAAAACTTCGTCGCCAAAGTCGTCGCGTCCAGCCCCAGCAACTTGGGAATGCCAGAGCCTTTCACGACGACGTAGAGCGTATTCCCGTCATTACTTAGAGCGGGCGCCACGTTGTGGCTTACCTGACTGAGCGCGTTGTCACCGGCCGCCGTGCCGGCCAGAACAAAAGTCGCGAAGCCGCCCGGGCCAATGCGCGCAAAGCCGCTCTGGTTGGTGCTCAACGGCGCGGGAGCCGTGCCTTGAACGCGAAAACCAAAATAGATGTTGCCGGCTGCGTCGGCCGTAATCGGACTGTTGACGAAGATGGTGCTGTTATAGGCGGCAGCGTTGGCATTGTAGCCGGCCAACGAAGTGTAGAAGACCTCCCTGACCGGCGGACCTGGGGAGTTGGAGTCGGGATTGTCGATGTGCCAGATCGTGCCGCCGGCTCCCGCGTAATACATGCGCGTGCCGAAAGCTCCGGTCGTCACGCAGGGGTTGTAAACGGGAATCCAAACAAATGTCGGAAGGATGTAGTCGCTCCCGACTGAATACTTCAGGGACCCCGTCGCCCCGTTAAAGGCATCCACCTTAAAGCCGTTCCCGGCAGTCTTAATCGGCACGAGGACGGTGTTACTCGCGGTTATCAGCGGAGAACCATAGTGGGCGGGGGGCGTGCCGGTATTGTTCAGGTCGATGTTGGCTGTCCACTTAATCACATTCAAGTTTTGCGCGGGAGCTGGGTAGTTGGACGTGTGCTGAGCATTGCCGGCAAAGGTCACGGCTTGAGCAAACACCTCGCCCGATGCGAACGCAAAAACGCAGTAAAACAAACCTGCCACGAAGAGGCTGAGGCTGTACTTACTCAGGACATGGATTGCCCGAACGAACATTAATCTTGATTACCCCGTATATGCGATGGTCGTAGCTTAGCCCATTTTCATCTCGGGTCTGAAGTCCGCCCATTTGAAGCATTTTTATGGCGTTTTTCGACACCGGCAAAAAGAAGGTTTCAATACGGTCAACCTGCCTCGATTTGGGTGCGCTCCTGACCCTATCAGATGCAACTCACGTCGTTATTTATGTATCTAATGTTTGTCCCGGCAATTGAAATTGGTGCGACACAATCCCTCAAGCCGGTTATGTGGTTCCGACCCTCTTTAACGACCTCCGCTTGAAGCAGTCGGTAAAGTAGAAAACAGTTACTAAGAACTTAAGATTTTAAGAGGAGAAACCCCAGATGATCCGTTTAAGAAATAACTACGTCAGGATTGCGACTATTGCGGGATTACTGCTGGCTTTTGCCGCCGCTTCCCCGGGGAAGGGACATTCCGATCCGGCTTTTTCAAATATAAAGATTAGCAACTTCGGCAAGTTGGACGACCGCTTTTACCGCGGCGCGCGGCCCAAGGAAAGAGATTTCGCGAGCCTGAAAGCGCTGGGCATTCACACGGTCGTAGATTTGACCGACAACACCCCGGAGGAAAGAGGCTACGTTGAGGCGCAGGGCATGCAATATGTGAACATTGCGATTCCTGACAAGAAGGATCCCAGTGACGCGCAGATTCAACAGTTTCTGAAACTAGTTGACGATCCCTCGACCGGCAAGTTTTACGTGCACTGCGCCGGCGGCCGTCACCGGACCGGAGTCATGGGCGCGGTTTACCGCTTCAACAAATACCAATGGACGCTCGACCAGGTTTATGCTGAGATGCTGGACTTTGACTTCTACACCTCGAATGGCCACGGCGGCCAGAAGAAGTATGTGGAAGGCTACGCTGCGAGAATCCAGAGCAATTTAGCGAACGCTGCCGCCGCTGCTGCAGCTACGACTTCGAACAAGTAATCGCAGTTCTGGAATTTGGAGTTCCGAAATTGGGAGTTCTGGAATTTGAAATCTGAGATACGTATTCGGGCCGCTTCAAAGGAAGCGGCCTTTTTTTGTGTGTCAGAAGCCCGCGCGTAAGCAAGCGCCCGTAGGAGGATTGCGGGCCGGGACTAGCGGGGCACTAGCCCGACCGTGAGGTGGGACTTACTTCAACAAATCAGCTTCGGAAGAATTACCAACGTGAAATTCATCCTCAGGATCGATCTCAACTTCTGGCAGCGGCTCGAACTTTGATTCATCGAACGGCGGCATCTCCGGCTCAGGCGCGCCAAGTTCTCTCAGATGTTTCTTCGCGTTCTCCAACCCCCAGTGATAAGCGAATGGCGGCCCATCACACCATGCCAGACGATACGCTCTCGTCGCCGCCTCGATTCCGCCCGAAGTGTTGCCTTCGCCTGCCTCGACTTGCGCTAGGATATTGAATGCATCAGCCTGAAATATTGGGTAAGGACCACGATCCGCCATCTCCCAAACGTCGTCAAGGAACACTCGTGCCGCCTTCAAATCCCGAGCTCGTAGGCGCAAATCGGCTAAAGCACAAACTGCCGGGAGCTCTTCTTCAACCAAGCTTAATTCCCGCGCCTTAGCTAGCACGGAGTGCAATTGTTCCTCAGCTTCCCTTAATTCGCCGAGACCCAGTTTCGCTTCAGCGGCTAGCCTATAAGCAGCGACCAAGTCGTGTTCACCTCCGGGCCCGGTCCCGATTTGAATCGCACGCTCAGCAAATGAAAGCGCTGAAGCAACATTCCCTAATCGCAAGAAATATTGTGAAATGGTCACGTTAATCAATCGCCGAGCCTTGAGGTCGTGAGCGACAGTCAGCCTACGGCTTCTCTCTAAGACGCTTGCGACTTGGGGTACGTTGCGAACGGATTGACCAAGCGCAAGGCAAAAGAGCGCGAACGACTCAACGCCCTCTTTGCGGGCCGGCGTTAACGCACGAAGAGCCCATAGTTCACAATCATATAGAGCTCCGGAAAGACAAAGCGCCTGACTCAGGAAAGTTGCTGCCACGGCAAGCCCTGGCTCATCATTCATAGCTTCAAAAAATCGTGCTTGGTGTAAGCCCAAAGCTACGGCTCTGCTGATTAGACCGACATATCTGTAACTGACGCCAAGCACCACAAGTGTTATTGCTGCTCCGGCGGGGTTTTCATTCTGAATTTTGGACCATCCAGGTGGAGGAATTGCTTCGAGTAGTTCAACCACGTTCTTATCCGCACTAAGTCCAAGGAACCCCTGCAAAGGCTTTAGTCGATTCGCAAACACAATTGCTGCGTCCGGGTACTTCTCTAGCCCTATCAATGTGCTGTAGAGCTCGATTGATGAAGTTAAATCCTCTACGCTTCGAATATCTTTGTCAGCAATTCTTGGTAGTGCCTCAAAGTGGCTTCGCAAGATAGTATAAATGTCATATCGCGTATCGCGACGTAGTCCTTGCCATGCAACGCTACGGACAATAGGATGCAAATCGTAGCGGTTGGCGCGCTTGTCCCAACCCAACAATCCACGGTCTTCCAATTCTGACAACGCCCCGTCCAAGTCCTTCTCGTGAGAAAAAAGCTTACCTTCTTCGGTTAGCAACTTACCTGTCTTTAACTCATAACGAGTTTTTCCTTTGCCGACCAAAATGCTCGTTAGAGTGTCATAAGTAGTGGGCATGCGAAATGCCGCAATGACCTGAAGTGTGCGACGCAATTCCCACTTAAGGCCACGGAGGGCGAACTCCAGAACGTGCCCCATCGCGTCGCGGATCTTCGAAAATCTTGATGGATCAAATTGGGGATTTGCCTTGCGCCATGCGTCAAAATCGCCTGGGGCTTTACGATAACTCTTGACTTCTCCGGCAAGCACCTGAATTAACAGCGGATGTTTTGAAAAGGACTTGAACACAGCCAGCAACTTATCTCGCGACCCACTTGCATCAAACGCTCTCCACAGGTCGACTGCATCCTCGTCGGTTAAACCCTCGATCCTCAACGTAAAAGCGCCAGGACTCGGATCTCCACCGAACCTTTCAAGCTCCGCAGGATATAGTCGCGAACTTAACAAAATCCGAGAATGCTTTACTCCCAACAGTTTTTTCAAAAAGCTGCCAGCTTTCGGATCAACGGTTTTGCGAAGTCGTTTGTCTTTACCCACTTCACTGTCATCTACACGCGATGCGTCAATGCGGGCATACGCAATCAGTATTCTTTCCAGCCCATCTAACACTAAAAGAAACGGCTCATGATCGAGGGCCGAGAGCAATTCTGATTCTCTTTCAGGAGTTGGAATTTGTTTAACTTCATCGAGTCGTCGTCTCGACACATAAGCCAGGGCGCGGGATATGAAATTTTCGAACGTCGCATCACTCTCGTAGAAGCTCCACCACATTCGCCCAGCCAGAGGCTTCATCTCTTCCGGAGCCACTTCTTTGAACCATTTCCAAGTCAGCGCACTTTTGCCCATGCCGCCCATTGCGACCACGCTCATAATCCGCACGGAATCGGCAGGAGCCTTGTAACCGTCTAATTCCAAATCTTTACCAGTGATCCAATCGGTAAGAAGTTTTAGCTCCCACTGACGGCCTATAAGGGTGTGTGTTTGGAGTAGTATATAGGGGTGCGCAACAAACTCATCGGGTGTTTTGGGAATGTCGCTGACGAAGTGGAAAGCGGTAAGATCCGACTTTCGATGATGAGACAAACTATTAATAACGTCCGCTCGCAGGCCAGCGGGCGAGGTGAAGAAATTGGCTCCTTTCACAAGTACACGATTCCTAAAGGCTTCCAGCTTTATGGCTCCCTCCCCTTTCTCGACATCTTCGGCCTTCAACGGATGATCCTTGTGCATCGCGAAAGAAAGGATCGGTAACTTGCGTTCGCCCGCGCGGTTATATTCGTGCTCAGTCACGGAGATGTGCTCAGGATTATTCGCGGCCGGCACGTAGCCATAGCGGTGGGCGAGAATCAGAAGATAGATGTCCGCTTCATCTACCATCTTGAGCGACGCTGGAACAGCCTCGTCATCGCTAGCCGGCAAATGCTCCATCATTATTGGGAACATGCCTTGACGTAGGCACGCATCCATGACCTCTTTGCGATGCTCAGGCAGGTCACGCACAGTGCTGCTAATCATTACTCGAAGTTGTTGAGCCATGGTTGAGGAAGCCAGCAGGCAAATCGGAGTGAGTATACAGCGGCTCCTTGACGTGAGCGACCAAAAAAGACCCTCCCTCACGGGCTACTGCCCCGCACCGCTCAGTCCTGCTTCACCCAACTTATCCAAAAACGCACGAGCCTGCGCGGATTGGAAGCGATACTCAATCCGGCCCGACCAATCGCTATGAAACAGCGAGGCATCAAACGCGACCAGCAGAGTTCCATCGCCTTCAATTGAAAACTGCATGCTCTTGAGCCGCTCGTCTGTCACCGGCACATCGATGATGTTTTGCGCGTACATCTGCGCCCACAAACGCACTCGCGTCAGCGCAATCGAAGCCGTAAACCATCGCCGCAGCCAGTTGGAAGCTTTTCCCGGCGCGCGAAAGTTTATGTAGGTCGCCGAACCCCTGATCCCTTCATCCAGAAGGAGAATGCCCTCTGCTTTTAGTTGGGAAGCGAGTGGCTCGTGAATTTTTCCCAGACCTAAGAGACGGTATGAAATGGTTTTCGTCATGATTCGCAGATCGCGATGATCTCCAAACGCGCGAAGGTGAATCTGGGATCCGGTCGCTATCCCGACCAGTCGGAGTTCTGACACTCTGCCTCCTGCTCCATTGCCTTTCGCTCGAAGTGATTCCCCGCGTATGCTCCTTTCCCTCTGGCCAATCCCACCAACCCGGCTGCCAGGTAGACCGGAATAAACGCCGGTCCCCACACCTCGTACTGCCCTACGTGCGCCCTCTCGTGTCGGCGCGTTGCCCAAAGCGTTCTCTGGTCCAGTCCCATCACTACATGGCCCAAGGTAATTGCGGACGCGCCTCCTCGCATCGGTACACAGTGCCTCAAGATCAATGAGATGATCCCACCATGGAGTTCCAGCACACCGTCCACTACCTCCATTTTGCCTTTTGTGATTAGCGTTAAGGGAACAAAGAGAAGTCCAATGAGAGTATTTGGCAGCGCCCAAATGTAGCGATGTAGTCTCATTATTCCGGGTGCTCCATCAGAGGCTAAGCCTGCGGTTTCGTCACAGCTCCTTACGGAAGAAGATCTCCCCGATGCCATCCTTATTGATACCTGCGATGATCCCACACTCCTGGAAACCTAACTTGCGGTGCCACGCCTGCGGCTCAGCCTCGTCGGCTTGCGAGGAACTATAGAGTGCCCGATGGCCGCGAGCTCGCAAGTCCTGCTCGACGAACTGCAACAAGGCCCGGCCCACGCCTCGCCGTCGCCACCCGTCGAGAACCCGGATGAGGCCGATGTAGGGCACTTTGGACCAAAGGAATTCGAGCCGGAGATAGCCAATTGCCACTCCATCCTGCTCCGCGATGAGCACTTCCCGGGCGGTGACCCTGCGCTGCAGGACGTCGACTGCGAGATAGCCGTCCTGGCCTACGAAGGCCAGGTCATCCTCGCCCGCGACCCGAACGTGTATGAGCCCATCTCCCATTAGGTCGAGTGTTAGGCTTTCTTCCACTCTGCCTGAGCTAAACGTCTTTTGAGCAACTGGCCAAAGAGTACACCCAGCAGAATTGCAGGTATGAACCCATAAATAAAAGCGACGACTCCCACTAATGATGAGAAGAAAAGAATATCTGAAAGCTTGAGATCAGCAGCAAACAGAGAAACCTCGATGAGATTAAAGATGGACCACATGACGACCCCGGAAGCCAAACAACCCAACGCCACAAGTATCCCGATCAAAGCAGCACGGAAAGACGCAGGCGGTTTGCGGCAGAAAAATTTGCCGGCCTGGCGGCCCAGCACCGCGGCTGATAAATACAAAGTACCAACGATTACCAGGCCGAGCACTGCATAATACAGAATGTTACGGCCAAGATACTGTCGCTGCCTTTCCTGTTGTTCAAAGAGCACATCGATGAGCTTAAACAAAACGAACCCGAGAAAGGCTACAGCGCCAGGCGTGGCAAACCATAAACTGATCTTCATGTCCACCCGTGCACATTTCGGTTCGTCTATTTTGTCCATAAGCGTCGACCGTCTTTGACGAAATTAGCGACACCTTACCGAGAACCGGCAGCTAATCTTTAACCGCCGCTCCTGCCATCGCCATGAAGACATTGCTCTCATTATTAAATCCGAATCGGTGCTCCAGAAAAATTCTGATCAGGTCTTTTTTGGGATCGATCCAGACGATGGCGCCAAAGGCCCCGTTGTGCCCAAAGCTGCCCGGCGAAGTGAGAGGAAAATCCTCCATCGGGTCACCACTCAGACCCCAGCCCAAACCTTGATATGCCGGCTTCTGTGTAACCGCAGACTTAATATTAAGCGTGTGATTTTGCGTCATCGTTTCGACGGACAGGGGCGAAAGGATTCGCTTGCCCTTGAACGTCCCGCCATTTAGCATCATCTGGCAAAAGGACGCCAGGTCTGGAGCAGTCGAATACATGCCAAACTCCGGCCCCGGAAACTTCGCATTCCTGACGGAAGCCTCGATCTCTTTCCACCGATTTAGCTTGCCGTCCTGCAGCCGGTACATCTTTGCGACTCGGTTCTGTTTTTCAATGGGAACAAAGAAAAAGCTGTCTTTCATACCGAGGGGATCGAAGATGCGCTGCTTGATAAACTGCTCGAAGGGTTGGCCGGAAACTACTTCAATAATTCGTCCCAATATCGCGAAACCGCCGCTGTAGTATCTGAATTGGGTGCCGGGTTCAAACTCAGGCCGCTGTTTGGACAAGACGGTTACAGCATCAGCTAACGTTCGATCCCGCGTGACGGTTATGTCCTGGATCTCCACCGGGCGATTCATTGGCATCCCGGAGGTGTGTGTTAGCAGGTGAAGAATCGTGATCCGCTTCGGCGAGTCCGGCGTCTGGCCGGTGGCCCTGAATTCAGGAAGATATTTTTCTACAGGTTCGTTCAAGGCGAGCTTGCCTTCCTCCATCAAAACCATGATGCCGATTGCAGTGATCGGCTTCGTCACTGACCTGATGTCGAAGATAGTATCTATCCGCATCGGTTTTTTACTTTCCAAATCCTGATAACCAACAGCTTCCAGACTGACCACTTTGCCGCGCCGTGCAATCAAGGTTACCGCGCCGGCCATGACGCCTTGCTTAACAAACGAGTTCATCTGCACCGGAATCCTTGCCAGGCGTTCCCAGTCCATTCCGGACTTTGAAACATTCTGTTTCTGGGCGCCCACTGGGGGCAAAAATACGATGAGTGAGGCGAGCGCGCCTATGCTGAGATTCTTCCAGAAGATACCTCTCATGTCTTAATTCTCTCGTCGCGGCAAGATGATGTCGAATGTCAGAGTTGACCCGGCGGCGCAACTTACCTACGAATCATAGGATCGAATTGGGAAGCTCATTTAGAGCGGCAGACAATAAGTTGTTTAGGACTACTACTGGAAAACTCTTTCTCATCATAGCTGCCGTATTTGTGCTCGATCAGAAATCCGTTGTACCAGAGCAGGGCATCTATCTCCTGCGGCCAGAACTGTCGCATCTCGAATGAGAGCACCCTTTCCTGATCACTTCTTTCATTGCGGAAAAACCATCGTATGAAATTGATTTGGGTGGCGGCATCATAGCTTACGTCTTCAGTAACCAGAACCCGACCTCCGCCTTCATTCGGTTCTTCATATTCTCCGACTCTATAACGATGATCCGAGTCACGCGCGAGCAACTTTACCGATGAGTTGAATAGTTCAATCAGAAATCTGCCATCTTCCGCTAAGTGCCGTCGCACGCATGAGAAGCAATCCTCGATCTCTTCGCGCTTATGCAGATGTGTTAAAGACTGAGCAGGGATGAAGATGAACTTGAACTCTTTGCTTAGATTGAAACTACGAACATCCCCTCGAACGACCCGTATCTTTATCCCGCGCTCCGAAGCCTTCAAGGTCGCCAGGTTGAGCATTTCTTCGGAGATGTCCAAGCCCGTGATCTCTACGCCTGCTTCCGCGAGCGGGATCGTGAGACGGCCTGACCCGCAAGCGAGTTCCAATACCGGTTCGCCGTAGCGGGCAATCTGCCGTTTGTAGAAATCAAGGAAATCTCCGCTGGCGAACGCGCCTTCCACGAGATCATAACGACGTGCATCAGAGTAAAGACTTGGATAACCATCGTTCATTTGATGTCTTTTCTATCATGAGACAGCGCGTAACGCAGCGTTGACGGGGCGCGGCCAAACGAAGGATGAATACTGACTCGTCGGGTTGGCTGCCGCCTATGTAACTCGCGGCCTTCCGCGCATTCTATTCCAGAGAAAAACAATACCGGCCCCAAGCAAGATGCCGGCGGAATCGGGAATTAGATCTCGCAAGCGGCAATGGTGGACCCCGCTGATGCCCTCGGCTAGTTCCACGAGTATCCCCATTGCCATACAAGCCACGGCCGCCCACGCGTACCCCGACCACCGCGACATGCGAAACTGCGCGCTGGTCATTAGGAAGAACCAAACGAACAGTACAATATGCCCATAGTTGCCCAAAGAATAGACCGCCAGTGGCAGGTTGGGGATGCCTTCGCAGGGTTGTGGATTGAGTCGGAAGCCCACACTCGCGGGAAAATAGAATAGACCCAGTACGATGTAGGTAATGTAAGCCCAGCGCTTGCCTCGCATGGACAAGATGCCGAGCGCAAGGAATACGAAAAACAGGAGCACCTTCATGGGTCCCGACGATACTGATTGGCCCGATCATCAGAAACGTGGGTAGCCACAGTTCTGAATTCCCATGGGATAAGCAGCCAACCGTTGTGCTTCAGCAGCTGCGCCATCGATTTTAACAGCGACGTTATTCACCGCATTCAAACGGGATCTTTCGCGTCACGACCGAGGATGGTGTTTGCCCTATGATTCGAGCGACGAGCGTGACAGGCTCACACCCAGTCTCGTAGAGCCAAAACGCCGCATAGAATTTTCCGCCATCACCGAACAAACCAATATCAACGGTTCGTTTGAAAACAGGTTTGCGCGGGATGGTCGCGGTTAATTCGACTTTGCGGGTGGGTGCCGTCTCGTTTGGCGAAGGGTTTCCCGCGACTTCGACAAGAACCAGTGTTGAGTTCGACGGCGCCTTCGCATCCCCTTCACCAATGATCGTATTCCAAAAAGTGAAATTCGGTTTTGCAAGCACATCGCGCGAGAACGTCGCGCTACCATCGTAGAACAGCATCGCCTTGATGGCGGTGATTTTGTATGGCGATGGAATTGGAGTATGAGTTCGCGGCGCAGCGAGCAGGTGAAGCGTCGATACAACCACGAAGACCACTGCGAGCGACGCAAATACGATTCGTCGTGTCATGTGAGATGAGCCTCCTGATGGTATGACAAGCAATCAAGGTCAGAGTTGACCGGCGGCGCGATCTCATCCAACCTTCGCCGCACCAAGTTTGATGCGAAACAATCCCGACTCGTCGGGACTCCGGTCCAACGAGTTCGGCATCGTCGCCATTAGTTTAGCTCCGGTTCCGACAGCACCCAAGGTAATTTCACGGTGATTTCGATTTGGACAAGCGGTTGGTTTTCAAAAACCTTGGCTGCAATAGAATTATCTGGAATGAAATCAATAGTGAGAGATGATCTTTCGCCGACGGATCTTCTCCAGGGCCTGCTGAATGGCGTCGTCAAGATGAATACCGGTTCGGAATCCATCGGGCGGATCAGCAGCTCGGGCTTCTTCGAGAGCCTTCTCAAGTGCGGGAATCGCCGCCGCGGCTTGGGGCCCTAGATTCTCGAGGGATACGGCCGTCCAAAAGCGCACCACCTGGTCAGAGTCACTCATTAGACCTGCTAGATCCGTGATGAGCTTCTCCGGAGCGGCCTGCCAGCCTTGCGTCGGATGAGAGCGGCGAGCTGATACGCTTTTTCCTCGCGCTCCTTGGTGGATAGCGCCGACGGCACCTTGATGCTCTCAGCCAGCAAGGTGATCGCTCGCCATCCATCCGTCCGGGCCGCGCGGATCCTTGAAGAATGCACGTAAGGCATAGCGCTGCTATTACGAGTTCTGAGAACCTTGTTTTCAACATGATCTCAATCCGAAAATTAGTTCTTGCTAGCGGCACGCTCTGCATCCTTCAGCATCTTATCAAGTGAGACTTTTGGAATCAGCCTGCCGCCAACGATTACAGCAGTAATCCTCTTTGTGTTGCTGATGTTCTCTAACGGGTTTGCTTCTAGTAGCACCAGATCAGCTTTTTTCCCTTGCTCGACGGTTCCCACCATGTCGATCAAACCAAGGAAGATTGCCGGATTGCGTGTTGCTGTTTGCAGCGCCTCCATTGGGTTGAGACCGGCTTTAACAAAAAGCTCCAACTCATCATGTAAGCTGAAGCCCGGAAACACATACCATACCAATGCATCCGTCGCAGCCAACATCTTCACCCTTATTAACTCCAGTTTCTTTTGAAACAGCATCCTTTGGCGGGCAGAACTTTCGGCTGTTCTGTTCTTCAAGCGAAAATCATCCTGGTTTTTCCACGAGTCTCTTATATCGCGACGCACATACTTGAGGCGAGGATCATTAGTGAAATTGTTATCATCCATAAATGCTCCCGCCCGATGCACAACGAGAGTAGGCGCTTGCCATGTTCCATTCGCAGCAAAGCGCGCAAACAGCGCCGCAGCCTTTTCCTGGCTGTAGGTTTCCAGAGCTCTAAAGTCTGTTTCGTTAATTGCCCGCACCAGAGATGCTCTCATTTGGTCGGTATCCTTTGCGTCGTTTAGCGCATCCTCAAGAGTCTTCCTAAGCTCTGGTTCGATGGCTGAACAGGCGCGCAAGATCCCATCGAGGTGTTCAATGCTTTTCTGCCCTGCGTCCGACGCCTCAGATGCCGTAACTGAAATGGGCACGTGCCCGGCAAACGGGATCCCACGTTTCTTTGCCTCATCTGCGAGAGCAAAATACGCCTGGCGTGGGACTAATGAGTAGACCTTAATAAAATCCGCACCTCCATCTTTGACAGACGCCGCGGCCTGTCTCGCGCTAACCTCATCAGAAATCGATATTGGGAGCCCGGGCCATACTGGCATAGGCCCATCTACCATTTGACCTGCAATAATACGCGGGCCTAGTAGCCTGCCTTCGTCAATATCTTTTCGAAGCTGCTTCAAAAATCCCAAGTCGCCAGCCGCCATATCACGAACACCAGTGACGCCATTGGCAATGAACATTGGGAAGTAAGTTTCAGGCAAGCTCTTGAACACGGTGTGGACGTGCATGTCCCATAAACCGGGAATCAAGAACTTGCCTGTACCATTGATTACCTGCGCATTCTTCGGTAATGCAACTTCTCCTGTTTTGCCAATCGCGGTTATGCGATCCCCGGTGATTATTACGGTCATATTGGGCTTGGCTGGGGCACCGGTAGCATCAATTACTGTCACATCCGATATGGCTAAGATATTTTCCTGGAGCTTCTGCTGTGACCGCGCGGTAGGCAAAGCAAACGAGATCAAGAGCAGAGCCATCGTTAAGGCTGTTTTCATCTTAGTTTCCCGTTGCAGAGCCTCGCCTTGGGCTTAACTACAGCCGCCCCGATGAATCGGGGCTTGTTCAATATTGCAAGCTACTCCTTGCTTCAGCGCTTTCTTCAAGAGTGCCATCTGGCCTGCGTGATAGAGACCGTGCTGCGTTACGCCAATGAACTGCGTGTGGGCCGTGTAGGGCACCTCAGTCACCAACGGCTCGTCCAGACGCTCCGGAGGAAAGCTCCGTATTGCCCGCCTGAGCTCGCAGTTGACCTGCTTCAGCTTGCGCACGGATTCACTCCAATTCTCGGCACTCGGCTCCGGGACACCGGGCCAACCCTCAGCCTCCGTGAGTGTGCTGCCATCCCCAGCGAGCCGCCTCAGGACCAAACCATAATCACTGCACAGATGCAGAAGCAGCTCCCAGATGCTATGGGCGCCGGCGATTGGATGCGCCGCGGCTTGGTGAGCACTGACCCCGTCGAGAACTTCAAGCACCGAGGGGCCATGCCAGGCTTCCCCTTCGAGTGCCCGCTCGAGTTGCTCTTCTAGTCTTTCGAGCTCAGTCTTCATACTTCCCTCAGTATGCTAGCGGCCGAATGTCTGACGTGATCGGGCGGCGCAATTCCATCCCACCTTCGCCGCATCTTTGATGATGCGAAACATCCCGATCCATCACCGCTACGGTCCCACGAGTTATTGGGCATCGTCGTTAACGATGAGATGGTTTGAATGTAAAGTCCAAATTCCTTTGTTCGCTACCGCCAAGAAACACGTCAACCGTTTGTTCACCTAAGCTTTCATGCCAGGCAACGACTGTATACCGACCCGGTGGCAAGCCCGATATTTTGTACGAACCATCCGTGCTGCTAACAGAAAAGAAGGGATGCGAAAACACACCGACGTATGCCCTTTCCCATGGATGCTGATTGTCCTTGATGGGGATAAAGACTTCAGGCGATGTAAAGAGATGCTCGACTGCTGCCGCCCCTGACGCCTGCGAGATGTTCCAGTCTGGATTACTCGTCGTTGCGGCATGAGTATTGTGAGTGGTGGAGTCACCGTTAAGGACCCGCAAAGTTTGTTTCGTCTGTATGCCTAAGACGTGCGGAACGTAACGACACGCCTTGTGTTCAAGTGCGACGGCCTGCGCGGGTATCTCAAATGAGTAAGAATCCAAAGACTCTCCGCGAACGTAAACAACAACGTTCGCAAGTTTGTGGTCGGTGACGATCACCCAGCCGACTGCGGGGTCAGGATTCAACCTCTCACAAATTGGATCGGCACTCATGTCCATGCGTTTTGGCTCGGGGGCCGGCCCAACAAAAGAAATTGTCCCGGTGAGCGTTGCTTCGCTACCCGTGGCCCGATAAGTTGGTTTGTCCTGGTTCGCTGAAGCACTCAACGAGACACCAATTAGCCCAAATAGTGCGATTGTCAGAACGATGCGGATGTTGGGCAATGCCTTTTTCGATCGCATAGAAGTTTCTCCTCGGTGGAAGCAAGATGCCAACGTCAGAGTTTATCGGTCGGCGCGAAACAATCCGCAATTCAAAATTCGAAATTCGCAATTCCCCGCTCCCGCCGCTCCGGTCCAACAAGTCCTTAGATTGAGGCGACGACGGCACACCCGTTTTCAATCTGTGGCTCGGGTGAAGCCGGCCAATGCCTCTCGCTTCAGTTGTGGCATCAGGTCTGGCTCGCCCGGCTTCTTTTGCCACTCATCCCCGCGGGCCTCCCACAACGCCACCAGACCGAGCAGCGCCAGCGGGCTCCTCGCGACAAACTCCCGGCTTTCCTTCCTGGCCCACCAGTCATCAGCACTCGGACGTTCGGACGCCTCCCACCAGACGCGATAGCCTTTCTCGCGTAAGGTGATGATGGCGACGCTTCCCACGTCGTGAACTTCCGAGAGGCGAAAAGCAGAACTCATGCCTCCTCCTTATTCAGAATGCCTGCCGATTCGCGCGAAACTATGACAACGGAGCAATCTAACTGCACAGTTGACCGGGCGGCACGAATTCAATCAATTCGCAATTCGAAATCCGCAATTCGCAATTCCCTGCTCCCGCCGCTTCGGTCCAACGATTTGTTGGGCAACGTCGTCAAGCAGGAATCCGACGCACATATTTGTTAAGAACCCAAATCGAAACTGCGTAGCAAGCATACACCGCCAAGCCCCACACGACACTGTTCACGGCAGTGGCAATCCACCAACCCCGCGCAAGACCATTGACAGGATGCGCTGCGAAAAACATAGCGGGTATCGGCAAGGATAGAAATCGATCGACAGCGGCAATCGCTGCAGCAGCGCCGGTAGCTTGTTCGCCGGAATCGAACCAACGCTGAAACACAACGTTCGCATACGGCGCAACGAGCACGCTGAGCCGAAAGTGGACAACGGAAACCAACAGCGAGGGAAGGATGCCGGCAATTCTTGTCGCGCGCTGAGAGTTCATCGCTGAGAGATAAAGAAGTTGCCCCACGTCTGAGTTGACGCGGCCGCGCGGTAGCGCCAACTTTGAACTAATAAAGCATCTTGAGAAACGCGCTATCGCGGCGCGTCCAACGATTTGTTCGGCGTCGGGCGAGGTTGCGGTCAGCGCTCGACGGCATACCGGGCAAGGAGCAGGCTCGAGCCGTCGAAGGTGCGAGTGTCCAGCAGGCGGAGCGAGCCGGGCGGCTTGGTCTCGAACGCCCGCACGCCCTCGCCGACCACGCCGGCACCGATCATGAAGTGCAGCTCGTCCACCAAGCCGTTGGCAAGCAGGTCGTTCCAGAGGAGGTGACTGCCGAACATCAGGATCTCCCGACCCGGCCTCTCTTTGAGTGCGGCGACCTCCGCGTGCGCGTCCGCGCGCCGCACGACGCGGGTCGGGCCCCACCCCTCGACCTCGTCGGGCTTCAGGCTGTTCGAAACCACGACCTTCTCGATGGCGGCGTTGAGACGCGAAATCTCGCGCTCCACAGCCGGCTGGCTCACGTCCTCGGCGATCGCGGGCCAGTAGGACCGGAAGCCCTCGTACGACTTACGCCCGAGCAGCAGGGTGTCGGCC
>JBBPID010000008.1:0-101503 GCA_038040505.1 Acidobacteriota bacterium
AAAGAAGTGAAGATGGTTTTTCACAGATTGCCCTCCCGGATTTTTCCTAAGTTTACAGAAAAGATGCCAACTCAGGAAAACTGGCGTTGCTCCCGAAAGAGCAACGCCAGCTTAGTTTTCCGATTAAGAGTTTATGGTGCGGGTTAGAAGTCAAACCGGCCCACAAACTGAATGATACGACCTGCTCCGGCAGTGGTGGCCTGTCCGAAGGTCGCGCTGTTTATGTTGATGTTCGTGGCGTTGGGCTTATCTAAATTCACGCGGTTAAAGACATTAAAGAAATCCGCGCGAATCGTAAGCTTCATTCCTTCCTTGAACCGAGTCAGCGGGAATCGCTTGATCAGCGCCAGGTCGAACTTGTTGTAGTCTGGTCCATAGAATACGTTTCGTCCCACCGTTCCCTGTCTACCGTCGCGCTGCAGCGTGCAGGTCGAACCGATCGCGTTAACCACGCCGGCACAAGGGTTCTTGAACAGATTAGCCGTGGGTCCAACCTGCGTGCGTGGGTTCAGGGCCGGATTTGCGGCAATCCGCGTGTAGAACCCGGCTACCGCGGCGGGATCTGCCAGGTCAGCTCGCTGACCCAGGGCTGTACCCGCGCTGTCTGATGAACCGAAGACCGAGAAGGGACTGCCCGATTGCCATTGCCAGATACCGGTCAACGCCCAGTTGCCAAACGCTGCGTTGGCGAAGCTATTCTCGAACTTGAGCGGTACTTCGTAGAGGAAGTTCATAACAAAGCGATGTCTAACATCAAAGCCCGAGTTTCCTCGCTCTGCTCTCCATCCTGACCGTCCGCTGGCAGTCTGGGCAAAACCGGATGAGTCGCGTGGGAACGTGCGTTCACCGCTTTGACCCACCAGCGGATCGGCCGAGTCATCAATCGAGTGACTCCAGGTATAGGCCGCCTGGAACTGGCCCGTGCCAAAACTCTTGTTGGTAAGGTTTTTGGTGATTCTGAACTGCCCGGCGTGGTAAGTGGACTGGCCCACCGACAGATTCGTCGCAGTTTGGAAGAAGTCCGTGCTGAGCACGCCATTCAGGTAATTAGTAAACGTGCTGGTTGGGCTGATTGTTCGGTTCAAACCCAGAATCTGGTTCACGCGTTCGACGCTGGTCATCTGGCCGTCAATGACGCGCAGTTCATTCAAGCCGTGATTGCCAACATAGTCCGCCTCGATCAGGAAGTTGTTCCCAAACTGTCGCTGGAAGCCTAAGTTCCAGGCCTGCGTGTACGGGTTAGCAAACTTGGTCTGGAACTGATTGTTTCCGGGCAGTGCAAACAGCACTGGGAATATCTCGGCGTCGAGCGGAACAGTCGGGCTCGGAGTTTGCTGAGTCGGGCGCGCCAGACTCTGGAGATACTCGAAAGTGATGTTGAATACGTCTTGTTGAAACGGCGGGTTGCCGCTCGCGTTACTGAACAAGTTGCCGAAGACGCGATCGTAGAAGATGCCGTAGCCGCCACGAATAGAGGTTCGACCCGGTCCGCCAAACACCTTCGACAGCATGCCTTCCTGCCAACCCGGACTCCAGGCAAATCCAAAGCGCGGAGCAAAGTTGTTGTAGTCATTCAGGTAAAGCTTCTTGCTGCCATTTCCTGAATTCTTGCCTACGAGTTGAAAGGTAAAGCCGTTCGCTGGCCGGGGCCCGCTGGGATCTTGATCCACCAGAGTTGAGAGCTGTCCGTTAACTTCGAAAGGCACGCCCTTGATCTCGTAACGCAGTCCGTAGTTAAGTGTGAAGTTAGGACGAACCTTCCAATTGTCCTGAAAAAACATGTCGACTTCGCGCACGCGGAACCCGCGATAATCGAATTCAGTCCGCTGCCCATTCCTGTTGAAGTACTGAGACTGCGTCTGAAAATCCGTAAAGCCGTAAAGAAGGTTGGCAAAATTGTTGACCGTTCCGAAAGTGCCGGTGATGGGAAGGTTGCCGCCGCCGTTGAGCAACAGTACGTTGTCGCCGAAGTTGGTTGAATAGTTGAAATCGAGATACTCGGTGCGGCCAAAATCACTGGCGCCGTTGGTATATACGCGGCGATGCTCAGCCCCGACCTTAAAGGTGTGATTACCTCTGATGTACGTCACCGCATCCGCAAAGGTGGTGGTGCCTGTGAAGCGGAACTGGGTATCAAACGGGGCCGTGGTAACAAGGCCACTACCAGGAGAGTTAAAGCCGATTAGCACGGCATTTGGATTTCCAAACGTATTAGCCGGAGTAGGTCCGCCCAGTACGCCAATCAGCGATCTGAATCCTTGGACAAAAGCACCGTTAGTCCCACCCTCACCATCGCCGTAGAAAAACAGCTCTGAACGGTTGGCGCCGACGCGCGCCTCGTTAATCAGATGAGGAGAGATATTCGAGATCAGATTGATCGCTACTAAATAAGTTTTCTGCGGACTCTTGATCGAGTCGTCAGTGCCGGCAAATGTTTCGCAACAGAACTCGAAGTTACCGCGATTGTGGTTAAAGCTGACGGAGAGATTGTGCTTGTCACTGATGCGGTAATCAACGCGTGAAGCTACTGAATTCGATTTGTCATTGGTTTGAGAACCGAATCGGTAATTTTCAAAAATGCCTGGCAGCGGACCGGTGCCGGTGTTCGGCAGCGGGAAGAAGTTATTAAGGAACGCGGTAATCTGCGGACGCACAACGTCTCCATACTTGGCGTTCGTGTTAGCGTTAATCGTCCCTACCGCCCCGCCAAAGTCGAAGTTTCCCTGGCGCGCGCGCGCCGTGGGCACGACCCGCGTCAGCGTAAAGCCCTGATCGAAGCGATCTCCTTCATAGTTGAAAAAGAAAAACGCTTTGTCTTTCTTGATCGGGCCTCCGATTGAAACGCCAAACTGCCGCCGTTGTTGCGGATCTGCTTTGCCAGAAATGTCGAAAAAGTTCCGCGCATTAAAGGCATCAGAGCGGTAGTAGATGTAAGCGCCTCCATGAAATGCGTTGGTGCCGTTCTTGGTCGCTACCGTGATAATTGCTCCGGTGTTGCGGCCGTACTCTGCGTTGAAGTTGCCGGTAATCACACGAAACTCCTGCGTCGCGTCAATATTCGGCGTAGCAATGCCGCCCGGGATGCCCGGCACGTCAGCGTCATTGTTATCAACCCCATCCACCAGAAAGTTGTTGTTACGTTCCCGCTGTCCGTTGACGACGAATCCTCCCAGGCCACTGGTGGACTGAGCCGTTCCCGGTGAAAGCAGGATCAAGGCATTGGGATCGCGCGACAATAACGGGAGGTCGAGAATCTTCCTTTGCTCGATAATCGTCGACAGTTGCTGATCGGTGGTATTGAGCTGAGTTGCCGCCTCGCCGGTCGTGATCACCACGGTCTCCTGGGCTCCCTGCGGCTTCAAAACGAAGTCCTGCGTGGCGGTGAAAGCCACGGAAATCTTAAAATCCTTAGTTGTCGTAGCCGCAAAACTGGTCCCCGTTGCGGTGACGGTATAAAGGCCAACCGACAGATTCGGGATGCTATAGGCGCCGTCATCATTTGTAGTAGCGCTGCGCTTTTCGCCGGTCGCCTGGTTGGTGGCTTCGACTGTGGCGTTGGGTACCACGGCGTTGTTCGAGTCAGTGACCCGACCGCTAAGCGACCCCAGTCCGCCCTGTGCCATACTCAATTGAAAAGTGCCCGCCAATACCACAAGAGCGAGCATGCCTGCTATTCTGATCATTCCCTTGAACATCATTTTCTCCTTGTGAAGAGTTACTTTGTGAAGACAATGTCTCATCAATTCGAACTTTTGGTTCGCAAGAGGCATTCCAAAAAGGAAAGTAGCCGAAGGCTAACATTTCTTAAGCTCGTCAGTGATGAACCTACATCAGGAATCCAAAAACGTAAAGAAGGTTTCCATTTTCCCGGAATTCCATGCAGTCTTTTGCAAGGTCATCCAGGAACTTGGGTACCGCTGGAACCACTCGCGAGGGGCCCGGAGAAGGTTTGCGGACTTTTCAAGGCCTCAAATTCAAACTGTAATTCCTTCCCGCGAAATACGAAGCTGAGATAAAACTCCCAGAATTTTCGAGTGAATCTCAGGCTGGGCCAGCGTTGATCGAGATTGACCAGCCATTCGAGACCGACGGCGCGCCAGAGATTGGCCAGTGACACATAAATGCGGATTGGTTTCAGCCTGACTTCCGTGTAGAACGGAAAGAGCTGCCGATCGTCAACAAAGCAATTAAAGGAATAGCTGTTGAAGTGATTCCGGTGCGTGGGGTCGGTCGGCCAATCCGGATTTGAATAGTGGGGAGTGACAATCATAATACGGCCGTCAGGTTTGGCAATCCGGTAGAGTTCAGTAACGAACGCCATCACATCGGGCACATGCTCAGCCACGTGCCGGCAAACGATTTGATCGAATTCATTATCGGGGAACGGATAAGGGATCGCGCCCAGGTCGTGAATTACATCGGCGTGAGTTTTGGGATTGGAATCGATGCCGGTGGCGCCGGGCGTTTTGTTCCAGCCGCAACCAACGTCGAGAATTTTGCGGGCAGAGTTTGCGTTGTTAGCGGGGCTGGTCATTCGCAGGAATCAGTTTTTCTTGTTGGCCTTAATGTAGCCCGCCAACTTCTGCCGGTCGGGATAGTCGGGTTTCTTCTTGAGAAATTCTTCATACTCTCGGGCCGCTTTGTCTTTAGATCCCGTTGCATCATAAATCCAGGCCAGACGCAGATGCGCTTCCGGATAACCGAGAGAGGCCGCCGAATTCAGGTGAGGGATCGCCTTGGACAGCATATTCGCCTGCACGTAAGCATCACTCAGCAGCAGATTCGCTTCACCCGAATCTGGTTGCAATCCAACTAGTCGTTTCAGAGGCTCGATGGCATCCGCAAATCTCTTTTGCTTCAACCGCAACCTGCCAAAATCGAGAAGTGCCTGTGGGAAGTTGGGCCTGATGGATAGAGCGCTGAGGTACGCTTGCTCTGCTTCATCAAGCCTTCCCTGACTCGCCAGCAGGGTGCCCAAAATAGTCTGCGCCTGATAGTCAGCTTTGTCGCTGGCAATTATCTGCTTAAGTAAAGAGGTTGCCTGATCGTAGTCCTTTTCGGTAACCGCCTCTTCAGCCTTTTTAAAGAGACGCTTATTCGCCGCGCTGCGTTCATGGACATCAGCCGAAATCGTCTTAGACTTTGTTGAATCACCTGGTGGCTGCCACTCAAGGGTAATGTCGTGTTGAAGTCCGAACGGGGCCATCAGCGAGGACAAAAATATGCTAGTTCGCGATACTTCGCGCTGTTCGATTTCGATCACTAACTCATACTGACCCGGTCGCAAATCCGAAAAGCGGTAACTAACACCGTCCATGATATTTTTTCTGGCAAGTTCGGGACCGGTCGGTCTGGCGAGTTCGGGACCGGACGGACTGAAGAGGATTATGGTCGCCACCGGAGGTGTGGCGCGCTCGCCGGTACCTTTCACTCTGATCTTGACGTCACCGAATAAAGCGAGGTTGTCCTTTTGCGCCTGGCCGCAAATACTGGCCGTCAGCAGTAGAAGTAAGACACCAACTAATCGAAAAGGTTGAACAATCATGAATCCATCCGCTTTCGGAAGGCTGTTGGTTTTTCGCTGTAATTAGATCAAGTCGACTTTTCCTTCGATCATTGAGGCCAGCTCCTGGAAATCACAGGCGTACAGGGGAACGTCAAACTTCTCTCGTAATTCTTCGAAACGCATGCCGTCGAGCATTACCGGCTCATCGCTCTTCAGGGCCACACGCGGAATGATTGCAAAGTCGCCCGCGACTTTTGTGCGCGCCGCGACGAAATCACCCCCGGTCAACAAACCCGCAACGCTGACGTCGCCGCCAAAGTAATCGTTCTCAACTGCCACCACAGTGAGACCAGTTCCCAGCCGGCTGTTCAGACGTTCCATCTGTTTCCGCAGTGGCCCAGCAAACAGCGTCCCGGTCAGGATAGTTCCCTTCACCTTCGCGGCGCTGGCTGGTGGCCGTCGCGCCAGTTTGCGAAGCAACGAGCTGAAATTGTTTTCAAACGTTCGCACCATGCCGATGCCATCTTCGATCTGCGGATAGTCGCCGTAATGTTTTTGATCAGGCACAGAGCATCCAGCGCGCAAATAAATCTCGTCACCCAAAAAAGCGAAGGTCGTTCCCAGCCGGCCCCGCAAGTCTTTCTGAATCTCACCCACCTCGCGAATTGTACGGCGGCAAAATTCGGGCGTCACCGGCGTCAACCGCTCGTCGGTCAGATAGCGGGTCAATCCCAACGGCACGATCGCCACGCTGCTCACCCCGGGATTCAACTCGGCCAGATCGTAAATTGTGCGCCGCAGGATCTCGCCGTCGTTTATCTCCGGGCACAGAACCACCTGCGCGTGGATCTCGATATCAGCGTCCAACATGCGTTGCATCTTAGCGCTAATGTCGGCGCGCTCTTTATCAACGCCGAGCAGGTAGGCGCGCACCTCCAGATCCGTGGCATGAACCGAAACATACTGCGGCGTCAGCCGCTGCTCGATCACCCGCCGCATCTCGTCCTCGGTGATCGAGGTCAACGTGGTGTAGTTGCCGTAGAGAAACGAGAGCCGGACGTCTTCATCGCGCACGAACAGTGATGGCCGGGCGGTTTCAGGATTGCCCTTGCAGAAGCAGAAGAGACACTCGTTCGCGCATTGCCGCGGGACAATTTGCTCAAAGCTGATTCCGAAAGCTTCGGCTTCGTCGCGTTCGATATTCAATTCCCAGTCTTCACCGGTGTGCTTGCGCACATCGATGACCAGGTCGGTTTCACCGCCGGACTGAAACCGAAAGTCCAGGTAATCGCGGACCACGCGGCCATTGACGCGCATGATGCGATCGCCGGGCTCCAACTCGAGTTCGGCGCCCAGACTACCCGGCGTCACCTCGGAAATCTCGACGCCGCGCCGGCGAATCTGGGTTACTGCCGGGGTTACTGCAAACTCGTACATCCTTAAACTGCTTTCTTTCGGGAGCTAGCTGTGGTCAGTATGGAATCGCGTCTCAGTTGGAAAAGTAAAAGTATAGCAAAGGCGGAGAAGATTGTTTATGAGCGGGTCGTTGACAACGATCTGGGCAGGATTTAATCTCGTATTTCACAGTAGACTCCGGTCTAACTCAGCTTGCCTCATCACCCGATACATGGATCAAGAGAATCAAACACTTTCTGAAAATGCCGTCAAAGGCGATCCAGCAGAGATTTCCGGGGCGTCACAGCACCCCTGCGTGCTGTTGGTAGAAGATGACCGTTCAGTCCGGCGTTATTTGGAGGTGACGTTACAGCGCTCAGGCTATCGCGTCGTCACCGCTGGAGATGGGCTCGAAGCTATGAAGCTGGCACTTTCAAATAAGATCGATGTCGTGGTTACCGACGCCATCATGCCGCACTTGAGCGGTCACGAGCTGGCCCGGTTTCTCCGGAACAATGCCAAAGTTTCCAGCCTTCCGATAATCCTGCTCACCGGACAGGAAAACAAGGAAGCCGCCGCTGCTTCAGACAATTTGATTGACGCCTTCCTCTATAAGCCGGTGAAGGCGGAAGAACTGAAGAGCTGTCTGGCGAGCCTTTTGCGACATTCATAGGCGATGCTGCGCGCCGTCTTTTTATGGCAAGAACGGGAGGGCACGGTAATAGAATCGATGGGGACGGCAAGTCGCTGCGGATTGCTTCGAAGACACAATCAACGTGGCAGTAGTCCGACCGTGACGGGGCGGGCGCTTCATCGAAAGCCATTCGTCGTCACAGCAAACCTTCAAGACGACTTGTTTGTTCAGGATCAGTTGCTAAGCAGGAACACGTCCCACGCCCAGCGGCCAAGCTGCGCATCATGAGTATCTTTGACCTTCGCTCGATAGCGAAACAGGTTGCCGTACTCATCGGTCCGCTTCGACGTTTTGTAGTCAAGGTCAATGACTTTTAGTCCGAGGTCACTTAACGTGTGCAACTCAGCAGCTTCTGATGTTCCGTTGTGATTTGTGTCCTGCCACAGTCTCAAGGATTGAAAGACGGCGTCCTGTTTGTTTATCAAGCTGTCGTCGTTGCCGCCGTTCGCGGGTTTATCATATTCCGTCAGGGCCAGGAAACCGTTGAGGCTGGTGCCGGCAGGCGGCTCTGGTTGGGGAGTGTAATTCCCAAACAACTCTGTTCCATCGTCAATTGTTCCATTGCCGTTCCTATCAAGGACAAGCCAGGCGTCATCGCTGCCGGCAGCCGGCCAACTTAGCCTCTCAACTTGTCGGTCGGCATTTAAGTCGAAATTTACACCGTTGGCAGCGCTTGTCATAGCAAAGCCGTCACCCTCTACATCAACAATCACTGGAGAAGGTCGATCGACGCATCCGCATGTCGGATAATCCTCCCAAATCATGGGTGGGTCACCATAGGCCGAGCAATCTTCAGGTTCCCCGCAACCTGCCGGAATCTCCTCGCAAGTGTTGGAGGTAAAATTCCAGGATGCTCCCATGTCTGCACATTGCTGGGGTGTTTCGGCTATCCAAACGCAGGGCTTTTTGAACCACGTGTACCTATACACGCTGCACGCTCGGCGCGTCGTTCTGTTTACGCAACGGTCATTCTGGGCTGTCAGGAAATGTTGTTTTATGTCTCCTACCCCACAGCCAACGTAGTCTCTCCGAACCGCGCATCCCGCTGTGGTGCAAGGTAAATCTTGGGCGTACCAAACTACTCCGCAATGAAACATGTCTGTGCAGGGACCAGGATCATCCTGTGTCAGGTTAGGCGGTGACTTGAAGGCAAGTTTAGCGAACACTGGCAATGTTCGCTGGGGCATACCGGTGAACGACAAGGCAAAGTCGACGCTCCGTCGGGGTCTAAATGCTGTGATCGCGGTCTGGTACCTTATTTTGCTGTTTAGGTATAGGAATCCATCCATCTGGATTATTGGGATCACGACGGTACAACCGTCCACCGCTCCACTTAGTGTCGTCATTAAATATCACCATGCTTATTTCGAGTTCTAAGTCTCTTATGCTGGCACCGTAATTGGTTTGTTTCAAAAATTCCATCATGCCCTCGTAATCAGATAGCGTTATGCTCACACTATCATTGGGCATCACAGGGGCCTCGGAACTGGGCGAAACCGCTTCACCGGGCAGTAAAGGATACTGCCCGTACATAAGATGATCCCGCGAGATGCGTTCGCCAAGAGAATCTTGCGGCCTGGGGAAAATAAGATCTATTTCGATGTACTTGATGATCCTACCTGAAGTGTTTTTGACGCTCAGCGTTAAGCTCTTTAACCAGTCATCATCTTCAAGAAACTTCTGATCTGATACTGGCATTCCTCTCAGCTTTATTTTCTCTATCCTAATCGGCTCGTTACGCCAAGGTGGTCTCTTTATCGTTCGCTCCCGTTTTTGTCCTGTACTTCCAGACTGAGCTAAGGACAGACCAAAGACGCCAATTACGACCATGAAAAGCGTAACCAGCACGGTTCGACTCGAGAACGGTAACAGCGCAATAGTTCGCGTTTGAAATCCTGACCCGAGGCTAAGCATGATTTCACTCCTTCTTGTGGGTTGCCAGGAGGCTGACTACCGAGACATCGAGGTGATGTGGGGAGCCAGTTAATGGGGACACTATACGCTCTCGGTTTATTTCGTCAAGGACTTCTTCAGCACGTTAAATGAGGCAGGCTCAAAGTAACGGCTTGAAAGCAAAAACCATTTATGGGCCGTGCCTGCGCTGGGTGGATGCGTTTCATCGCGCACTTTTTCAGCGCTTGCACGAACGGGAAGCTCTGGTATATTCGGTGGACAATTTTGCCGAGCAGTAATCAGATTCGGAGTAGCTCGCGGTGTATTGATGATCGACCAGCGCATGGAGGCGTAGAGTTAACGTGAGAGGAGTCGCATTGAGCAAAGTCAGACTTTCCAGCCGGGCGATTGACATGCCGGCTTCTCCGATTCGACGGCTGGTGCCGTATGCCGACCGGGCCAAAGCTCGCGGCGTCAAGGTCTATCACCTGAACATCGGCCAGCCCGATATCGAGACTCCGGCCGAAATGATGAACGGCTACCGGAACGTCAACATTAAGGTGCTGTCGTACGGGCCCTCGCAGGGCTTGAAGGAATACGTTGAGGCGCTGGTTCAGTACTATGGCGGCGTTGGAATAAACGTGCGAGCCCAGGACATTCTGGTTACGACCGGTGGCAGCGAGGCGATATCCTTTGCGCTCGACGCGGTGGCCGACGCCGGCGACGAAGTCATCGTGCCGGAACCCTTCTATTCCAACTATTTGGGATACGCGGTAACGGCCGGCGTCAAGCTCGTTCCGGTGACCTGTCTGGCTGAGACCGGCTTTGCCCTGCCGCCCAAAGCTGAGTTCGAACGAACCATCACCACCAGGACCAGGGCAATCATCTATTCCAGCCCGGGCAACCCGACCGGCGCGGTTTATAGCCGACCGGAACTGGAGATGCTTGCGGGTTTCTGCGTCGAGCACGAACTCTATCTCATCGGCGACGAGGCCTACCGCGAGTTTATCTACGAGGACGACATCAAGCACACCAGCGTGCTCAATCTGGCCGGAATCGAAGACCGCGCGATACTGGTGGATAGCGTGTCCAAACGGTACAGCGCCTGCGGGGCACGGGTGGGCTGTATTGTTAGTCGGAACGAGGAACTGATGGCCGCGCTATTGAAGTTCGGTCAGGCGCGGCTTTGTCCGCCGACCGTTGACCAGTTGGCGGCAATGGCCGCGGTAAAGGTGCCCGACAGCTACTTCACCGAAATGCGGCGCGAGTACCAAAGCCGGAGAGACCTGGTATGCGACGCACTCGCAAAGATACCGGGCGCGGTCTGCCGCAAGCCCGGGGGCGCATTCTACGTAATGGCCAAGTTGCCGATTCGCGACGGCCAGGAATTCGCCATCTTCATGCTTGAAGAGTTCCAACTCGACAATGAGACCGTGATGGTCGCGCCGGCAGACGGATTCTACGTGACCCCGGGCAAGGGCAAGGACGAGGTCCGCATCGCCTATGTACTCAACTGCGAGGATCTGGCCCGGGCAATGAAGATTCTTGCGGCTGGGGTGGAAGCGTACAACCGCAAATAAATGACCGAACGAAGTTAGAGTGAAGAATGCAGAATTCGCCGGACTTCTGACCTCTGGTTTCTGCAATCTGAGTTCTGAGTTCCTCCTCAAACGACTGCAGGGTCTCAAACAACTACCCGTACGTTGGCGTGCCGAACATGCACTACCTGGCGACCGAGTAGCCCAAGCGAGCCCAAATCTAAAACCAGAACTTAAAACGGTTACGCACACTACTATCGCGTTTTCATCCATTCGATACAGCGCTCAAGATGGGTCTGCATATTTTGGGAGCTGTCCTGGTGAATTCGACCGTGGCCCGGCAGGACCCATTCGAAATCATAGTTGCGCAGTTTTGCCATCGAGCGCGTCTGCGCTTCCCATGAATACCAGCAGGCGTTTCGAAACGCGATCAGCGTGCGGCGATTCGGCGACCATGCCAAATGATCTCCGGTGAAAAGGAACTTGTTGCGGTAGAGCAGCACCGCATGTCCGCGGGTGTGACCGGAAACCGGGATTGCGATCAGATCCTTATCGAGCTTTACCGGGTCCTCGCCGCGGAGGACTTTTTCAATTCCCAGACGGTCAGCTCCGTCGTCAGCGTGCATTACTCGTTCGCAGCCAAACCGTTTCGCAAAATGAGCGTGGTCGGCTATGTCGTCACGGTGCGTGAGAAACATTGTCCGCACGCCGCCGAGCGCTTCAATTCTCTTTACAAGTTGAGTGGCGAAACGCGGCGAGTCGATTAAGATATTGCCGCCTTCGCTCTCAGGCCTGACGACGAGGTAACTCCACGCGCCAAAGCTGGATTCGGCAGTAAAGCCACAGAAATAGACCTGATCAACTATGCGGGAAGGAAACGCATCGATGCCGATGTGCGCGTCATGATGCTCGCCTGTGCCAATTGATGCCGTGGGACAGGCGACCAGGGCCATCAGCGCGCGTTTGATCTCTGCTTCACTCTCAGGCTGCTGATGAACGATGGAAACATCGCCTGACTCGCTAAAAGTTTCGGGCGCGATCTGCCGGCAAGCGTCGCAATCGATGCAGGTCGAGTCTACAAAAAAGTCGCCGGGAACGTTCTCCGGCAGCCGCAATGCAATGTTAGCCATTTCGTTCTCGCTGATCGGTAACACCAATATGATGAGCCACCACCGGCGCGAGTTCAAGCGCTCGTTTTTGATGGCTGCGATGTCAGCTTTGTGAACAAATCCTGTCTCTTTGCGTTTTATCCAAGGTAGCGAATAACATGACCGTGACGTCATCCCAGTTTTCATTCACTCGGAGGTTTCAAATGCGAAGGCTCGAATTATTCTTCCTGGTTACGGTCGCCATCATTTTTGTTTCTGCTCCTCAGGCAATCGCTCAAAAAGAGGTCAAAACCGTCGAAGTCAAAGCTTCGATGACCGAAGCCGAAGTCGGCCAAACCGTGAAGCTGACCGCCATCGCCAAAGATGCGGCCGGCAACGTAGTCAACGTCGAACCTTCCACTTACTTCGCCGGTCCCTTCGACGCAGCGGCTGCCGACGACAACGGCAACCTGAAGCTGTACGCACCAGGTGAAGTGATCGCGGGCGCCATCGTCGGCGGCAAGACCGGTTTTACGAAAGTCATGGTTAAGCCGGCCACGATCAAGACGGTGGAAATCATGAAGATTTCAACGCCGCTGGTGGTCGGCGGCGTGGTGCAGCTCGAAGCTGCTACCCGCATTTTCAACGGCGACCCCCGCACGGGCTTACCGATCACGTGGAGTTCAAGCAGGCCGGCAATTGCCCGGGTGGACGCGAGCGGAGTTGTCACCGGAATCGCGCCGGGCTCCGCGGTTATTAAAGCAGCTTCAGGCATGGCGGCCGGTACAACCACGATTACCGTGGTGCGAAACACTCTGACCGGGATGACGATTGAGCCTCGCTCAAGCACTACGCGCACCGGCGACGTGGTTAATTTCAAGGCCAGCGGCGCCCCCAATAACAATTTCACGCCGCGATGGGCGGTCAGCGGTAATGCGGCGACCATTTACCCGGACGGCAGCTTCGTTGCCGAGCAACCCGGCACCTACATCGTGACCGCGAGCAGCGGCAATGTTAGTTCCACAGCTTCAATCGTAGTGTCGCCCCGGAATGCCGAGCGCGAGCTCGAGCTGGTGGGTCGCGCCCCATTCAAGGAGTTTCAGGGCGCTGAAGAATGGATTATCGGCAACTACGCTTACTACTCGACCATCTCTGATCGGTTTCTCGTCTATGACATTTCCGATCCGGCACATCCAAAATTAACAGACACCGTCAAAGTTGATGCGCGGATAGTTAATGACATCAGCACCACGGCCGACGGCAAGATTCTGGTGATCTCGCGCGAAGGCGCATCGAACCGGAAAAACGGTATCGCGTTTTATGACACCTCAGATCCGGCGCACCCGAAACTGATTTCCGAATACACGGCGACGGTGACCGGCGGCGTGCACAGCGCCTTTGTCGATGGCCATTATGTTTACCTGACTGATGATGCAACCGGCTCGATGAGGGTGATTGATTTTGGCGACGTAAAGAACCCCAGGGAAGTTGGCCGCTGGCAGACCGAGACCGAAGGCATCAGCACCATTCGCACCAAGGAAGGTGATACGGTAGTCGGCCGCTACCTCCACGACATATACGTAAAAGATGGGCTGGCTTATCTCGCCTACTGGCACGACGGTCTGGTAATTCTGGACGTGGGATCCGGTTTGAAAGGCGGGAGTCCGGAACATCCCAAGCTCGTCAGCCAATTTCGTTTTAATCACAACGAACTCTACGGCAACGGTTGGCTTGCAGGCACCCATTCGGTCTTTCGCGAACGCAATTACGTTTTTATCGGCGACGAAGTCTTCCCGTCCTTCTTCGACATCAGCTCGCACAAACGGATTCCGGTCCGCGGCATCGTCCACGTGATCGACATTGCCGACATCAACAACCCGCGCAAAGTGGCCGAGTACCCCGTGCCCGAAGGTGGCGCGCACAACATGTGGGTCCAGGATGGAATCATGTACATGGGTTACTACAGCGGTGGCGCTCGAGTGGTTGACGTCTCGGGCGAGTTACGCGGCGACCTGTACCGGCAGGGTCGCGAAATTGCGCGGCTATGGACGGGCGACACGGAAGGCTTTCGCGTGAATTTGCCATTCGCCTGGGGCGCGCAACCTCATAAAGGTCTGATCTATTTCAACGATGTGAACACCGGTCTTTGGATCGTGAAGCTTGGTGCGCCGGCGGACAAGGGATCGACGACTACGCCCGGAAAGTAAGGATTGCGAGCCCATGAGCGACGCTCAAAAATACCCTCCCAAACCATGGAGCTTGATACCAACGCGCGTTATAGGATGCAGTAAAGATTGTGATGGATCTCTCGACTGCGTCACTCTCTTGCTTCCCATCCTCTTTCTGAGAGACATTCTAGCCATCCCAAAGGAGCAACCGTTATCACAAGCTCTGAATTGGAAGATTTATTTCTCGTGGATTTTTCTGGTTACGGCTCTTGTGTGTGGATTTGTGTTCTACTACGCTTCGGCGAAGTGGGTGCGATTGGCTTGGGGAAAGGAAACGGCTTTTTTCGCTTGAAAACCAACGATCGGGTCGTCGAGAAAGTCCTGGACTTTGGTTTTTTGACGGCGCTCCTATGTTTTATCCTTGGGATATGTTTGACCTTATTGTCACTGTTATCGTTTCGGCATTGAAAGTACGCGCAGTCCCAAGCGTAGTTGAACCTAGTCACCCCTTGCCTCGCGCTACAATCCACCCTTACTATCACGACATGAGTTACCAGGACATCATTACGATCGAACCGGGAAAACGCGGCGGCAAGCCTTGCATTCGCGGAATGCGCATCACGGTTTACGACGTGTTGGAATACCTCGCATCCGGTATGACTCAGGAAGAAATCCTTCAAGATTTTCCCTACCTCACAAGAGAAGACATACTCGCGTGTCTCGGTTACGCCGCTGATCGCGAGAAGCGGCTAATGGTGGTCGAAGCGTGAGACTGCTCTTTGACCAAAACCTCTCGCCGAAGTTGGTCAAGCGCCTGTCTGATCTTTTCCCTGATTCAAATCATGTCTACTATCTAGGCATCGATCTGGCGTCTGACAAAGAACTGCGCGAATACGCAGGTCGCGAAGGCTTCGTGATCGTCACCAAAGATTCGGACTTCAGTGACCTTTGCATACTGCTCGGGTTTCCTCCAAAAGTTGTTTGGATTCGACGCGGAAACTGCTGCACAACGGATATAGAAGAAATACTTCGCGATCACCAAAGGGACATTGAAGCACTCGGATTAGACGAAGTCATGGGAATTCTGACCTTGTTCTAACGTCCCGACCACGCAGTCACTGTTAGCGAACTGTTACAAATATGATGACGCCGCAAGCCCAACCCACAGACACACTCGTTGAATTCCGCGACGTGAGCTATGCCGTCAACGGCGGCCGGCCCATCATCGATGCCCTAAGCCTCGAGGTCCAGCGCGGCGAAACGCTGGTGCTCCTCGGAGAGTCAGGCTGCGGCAAGACGACAACGCTCAGGCTGGTGAATCGTTTATTGACGCCCACGTCAGGCGTGGTGCTGGTTGAAGGGAAAGCCACCACCGACTGGGAGGTTATTCGCCTGCGCCGCCGCACCGGCTATGTCATTCAGGAAGCCGGTCTGTTCCCGCATTTCACGGTAGCTGACAACGTCGGACTGGTGCCGCAACTCGACGGTTGGGATGAAGAGCGTATCAAGCGGCGCGTTCACGAACTGCTCGAGTTGGTCGGACTCGAGCCGGAGCGCTTCTCGGATCGTTACCCGCGCGAATTATCCGGCGGTCAACGCCAACGCGTCGGGGTGGCGCGGGCACTCGCCGCCGATCCGCCTTTGCTCCTGATGGACGAACCGTTCGGCGCGCTCGATCCGCTGACCCGTTCGTCCCTGCAAAGAGAATTCGCCGAGTTGAAGGAGCGTCTGCAAAAAACCGCAATCTTTGTGACTCACGATGTGCGCGAAGCGCTGGCCCTGGGGTCGCGAATCGCCCTGATGGACAAGGGGCGAATTGTTTTGCTCGAGACACCGAGCGGATTTGCAGCTTCTAAGAACCAACTCGCCCAAGCTTATCTGGAAACGTTACGCAGCGAGTTCTCCTATCAATGAGGGCCTACCTGGCTACTCCATCGAATGCCCGGCAGACTGATTGGCCATCACGATCAAATAAGCCGTCCTCGTGCCTCCCGAATATCCTGAATAGATAAACGGCAGTCCCGGAGTCTGCTTAATCGCTTCACTCGAGACCCCGATATCATCATTGCTGACGCCGGGCGCGTAGATCATGTAGTGCGCGGGAAATTCGACCGCACCAAATTGGCCGGTCTTTGAATCGAACTTCACGTCGCCGGCCAGCATGTAGGCGATGCCGGTTTTCGATGGACTATGAAACCGGCCCTGGCTGAAGCCTTCGTCTATATCGCTTTTGATCTCCGCCGCCGACTTACCTTGCGCAATCAGTTCTCCGACCCTCAACATCACCGGCAGAATAGTTCTGCTGCCTTCCGGATCCCAACAGGTTGGATAGACACTCTGCGCTCCATTTTGGGTCCCATCCCGATTAACCAAACAGCTAAAGCCGTTAGTTCCAGTCCGCGCCTTTCCGTAACCACCTTTCCCGAAGGTGTACACGGTTGCTCCACTTCGCAAGTGGACTGGCGCTGCTTTTAGCGCGAGGTCAATCTCCTGCTGAGCAGGTAACAGAACCATTTCGCTGCGGACTTCCGGGTCTCGTTCGGCGGCGACCTTCTTCACCAGAGGCTGCAGGCTATGCCAGACGAGGCAAGTAAGGACCAGAGCACACAAAGCGAAAAGTTTTATCAACATGGGTATTCTCCTGGCTGGAACATCAAAAGGCTTTTTGGTTTCGGGGGAGACGTTGTAAGTCAGAGCAGTGATATCGACCGCAACTTAATCCGCGGCCCGGAGCAGCGTGGCAATGTCGTAATGCAATTTCTTTGTGGCCAGAAACTCGGCGGTCTCGCCGAGGTTGTTTTTCGCGGTGACGCGAACGCCGGTATTCAAAAGCAATTTCACCGTGTCGGTGTGGCCATTCCACGCCGCCCACATCAAGCACGTCCAGCCATCATTGTCTTTCGCATTCAAGTCCGGATTTCGATCCAACAACAACCGGACGATCTCGCTGCGTCCTTCCTTGGCGGCCAGGATCAACGGCGTCTCACCGCTCTTATTTCGAGCGTTGAGATTCGCGCTATGTTCGAGCAGCATTTTTGCGGCGTCGCTCTGGCCTCTCCAGGCCGCGCCCATCAACGGGGTCGAGTCGGTTTCGTCTTTGGCGTTCACATTCGCTCCCAACATCAACAGCAGCCGCATCTTCACCGTGTGATCGTTCCGGGTTTGATAGAGCAACTCGCTGTCCGAATGGGTGCTGATCCACCAACCTCCGATCAGCAGGACGGCCAGAGCCAGCGCCGAAAACCCAATCACCATCGGCCACAGTTGTCGGCGAACGGCCGGTTTGGGCTCCACGCTCGGGACAGTGGTGGGAGGTTTTGGCCGCGGCACTGTCTGCGGCTGTATCCGTAGCGTTGGTTGAACGTCTGAGGCAACTGCTGTCCTGGTCTCGAGTAGAACGCCGTCGTCAAGACAGAAACGCAGATTGTCATCGGAGTATTCGCGCTTGCACTTGGGACAAACTTTCATCAGGGCCTCAGAATGTGTAGCCCGCGAGGCGGGCAGTGCAGAGAGCGCGTATGGTAACACACGAACGGAAGGCGTCGAGTGTCAAAGTAATTCAGGGCTGCGTTAAGAATGTGAGGGTCCGCACTAATTGCGCGGCGTTTCAATCTTGTAAAAATCAACTCCCGCGGCTTCCTCGCCCACGTCGACCGTGGCGACGGTCTTCAAGGCCTTTAGGTCGATGATCTCAACTGTGCCCGGTTCCGCGCCAACGCCTTCGACTGTTACGAACGCGTAAGCGTCGTCGGGAGACACGATGACTCCGTGTAGAACCTTTCGCTTGGTAGATAGCCGCGCGAGTTCCCGGCCCGACTTCAACTCGTAAATTGAAACGGACTGATCGCGTTTGTTCGTAGCCAGCAGCCGCGTGCCGTCGTGCGTAACCGCGAGGTTATAAACGCCGGCACGGGCCGGAATCCGCCGCGCCAGCTTCCAGGTACCCGCATTGATCTCGACGATCTCGCTCGACTTGTTACAAGCGACATAGATAGATGAGCCATCAACCGATGGTTGCGCCCAGGTCGGCGAGCAGGAGTTATCGCCTGCCTTGGGCGGTTCCATGCCGTGTCCGCCGCTGTCTTTCATGCCGGGCATATTCATTCCCGGCATCGAAGCCATCGTAGCCGCGGGTTTGTTTTTCGGCGCTCCTGCCAGACCCAGCTCTTTGCCTTTGGTAACAATGAAGTGACGCGCCACTTTTAGACTGGCGGTATCAATCTCGACCAGCATGTCGTCCATCATGCAGGCTGAGTATTGTTTCGTGCCCTGCGAGTTCAGACGCGAACCGTGCGGCATGGTGCAGGTTTGAATGCGCGCGACTTCGGTCATTGTCGGCGTAGACACTACCGAGACAGATGACGGCACCATGTCGCCGTGCAAGTTAAAGTTGACGACGAACAGAAAATTTCCGTCGCGCGTAACGTCCATCGTGGCGGGAAAATATCCGAGGGTAGCTTTGCCGACGACGCTGTCGTCTTTCGTCGCGTACTTCCAAACCAATCCAAACGGCCGCCCATGGGCTATGGAAACGTAATAGAACTGTTTGTCCGGAGAGAGGACGATGCCGTGCGGGCCGTCTATGTCCACCGGCATATCGCCGGTTTGAAGCTCGTGGTCGACACGAGCTCCGTTCGGCCCAAAGCGAATCAGCGCGATCTTGTCCGCGGATTCTGAAACGACGTAGAAGAGGTAATCTTTGTCGGGCTTGCTCTGGGCGAATGTGCTGGGGGTGGTTACGAACGCTGCGGCGATGATGAAGACCATGCATACCAAAGTCCGCGCAGCGGACGACTGAAAATAGCCCAGCGATTTATCGCTGGGAAACGGATCGTATTTCAAACCAAGTCCGTGAAGCGGACGGCTGAGATTTGGCGAGCAGTCTTTTTTCAATCAAGTATTTCAGTCGCCCGTTTTACGGGCTTCGATTTCATTTCTATCTGTCACCCAGCGCTGAAGCGCTGGGCTAATTTCGGTCGTCCGCTTGCGCGGACTCAACCCAGCGCAACTTCATGGATTCGGTTTCTTCGGCGCAGGTTTCAAAACCGGCGGAACTTCGGGCCGCGCCGGTTCTTCTTCCGGCTTGTCGGGAGGAAAATCTTTTTCATCGATGTCGATGATTTTCACTTCGGCGCCAAACTTGCGATAACCACGGAAGAGAATCTCGTTGCGGGTTTGCTCGGTTTGTCCGCGATAGAGATCGGTCAGCTCCACTACCGATCGCGATGGCAGCAGATGTTTCTGTTCGTTAATAGCCACCCAGTCGTAATCAATCACTTTGCTGGCAGCCGTGATGGGAAAGCCGGGTTCGATGTCCATGCTCACGTCTTCGAGCCGCAGCACCCGGTTAATTTCGCGATCGACCCAGATTCGTCCGCGATAGCCGGTGACGGTCTGCCGCCTCATCGAGCCTCCCTCGCCCCAGCCCAGAGTCTGCCGCGAAAACTCCTTCTTCACTTCATACTCGTAGATGATGGTCCGCCGGCCGCGCAACGTATCGGTATCCACCATCTCGAAGTCGGCGCGACTTTCGGGCCTGAAGAGATCGCTCAACGCGGAAACGTATTCGCCGGTTGAAGTAGTCCCGCCGAGTTTCATCCCGTAGGTCTGATCCTGAGTCGGCGGCAGTCCGTTAATCGAAAGCAGCTTGTAGTCTTCTCCCGAGCTTTGTCGATAACTCACCGCAATGCTCAAACGATCGTAAACCGACCAGTTCTTGCTTTGGCCATAAGCGTGCGAGCGGGTGATCTGTTGCTTGACGAGATAGTCCGGCATTCCTTCCGCGGCGCCCAGCGTGGCCTTTCGGGTGCGCTCAAGCAATTCGAGTCCTTCCGCAGCAGGCGGCAGCGAAGCGACAGTTGGGTTAGTGCGGCGGCGGTCGGCTTCTTCCAGCGTCCGGATCAACGAACTATCATTGCCGCTTTTGGTGGCCACCAGGGAACGCAAGCCCGGCGTCACCGGAAAATCAATGCCGCGTTTTCTGAGATCGTCGATGATCTTTTGGCGCAGTCCGGGTTGCTTTGGCAATTGATAAAGCAACTGAACGAATTCCTGGTTTCCCAGCGGGGGCCCCGGTTGCAGTTCAGTCGTTTGCGGAAACGGCGTGTTGTCGGTTTGAGCCTGGATCGGCGACCCGAACGCTCCCAGTCCTAATACCAGCAGGAAGAGAAGGACAGCTCGTTTTATGAGCGAATTAAAGTGCTTCAAAATAACCTTTCGTTTGAAACCAGATCCACAATTATTAGTTTTTGATGGGAAGCCTGCGGATCGTTTCCTGTTTCAGGATAATTGTATTGCTCGGTGACGAGGTGTCAATCAGCGGTATTTCCTGAACGATAACTCCCATTGTCTCGGCGACTTCCAACACAGCCTCCAGGTTGACGGCTTCATTGCCACCGAGGGCGACATGCTTAACCTCGAGATCCAGAAACCCGGGCGACTTCACGATGATGTCATAATTTCCGGCCGCAATCCCCTCAATCAGGAACCGTCCTTCAGCATTTGAGTCCGCCTGATAAGACTTCTTCGTTTCCTGGTTAGTCACTGTGACCTTCGCGCTAACGATCACGGCTCGGGTCGAATCCAGAATCGTTCCTGAGAAAGCTCCGCTCGCGGTCGATGACTCAGCAGCCTTTCTACTAATCGTCACTGGTTTGGTGCCTGAAGATTGACCGGCGGGCCTTTGCCCGACAACGACACCCAGAAAACTCATCAATGCCGCAAAGACCGCGGCGGACCTTCTCGCCACGCGGCGTCGTAACGCGCGCAAACCGACTGGACAATCTTTGGTAATCGCTGTGCCGTCAGACCGCCGATACAACCTGCCGCAGATTCGTCCTTCGGTGTTGGCGATGAGCGACTCGGCTTCAATTCGAGTCAGTTCGGCAAAATTGTAAACGTGCAGCTGGCAGAGATTGCAAAAGCGAACGCGATTGTCTCCGCTCATTTGGTCCCAGCTCGCATGACATGGCGAGGCGACGCGGAGCTGATTGAGGGTGTTACTTTTCACGGCTAACTCCAACAAAACGGTTAGTCAAAGCGATATTTCGACTCATCAGGCGGGATGGTGGTTGCCTGAGCTCGCTGTGCCAGCCGTCGGGGAAGGTCAGTTTGCAGACTAAATGCAGAAACGCTGTATTGCGCTGCGGAGGATCTCGACGCATTTGTTGAGCTGATCTACGGGCACATACTCGCCGGTGCGGTGGGCGACGCGGATGTCGCCGGGTCCAAATACAACGGCAGCGGCGCCGAGCGCGATCATGCTCGGGGCTTCGGTGCCAAAAGCGACCGTGCCTGATTCTTTGTCTGATTGCGTCTGAAGAAACTGCACCAGGTCCGAGCTCGCCGCGGTTTCAAAACTATCGTCGGCCCGCGAGGCGTCAATCTCGCAAACAAAATCCGGATCGCCTTTTTTCAGATCATCAACAGCCTGCCCGACCAGAGCCAGGACGTGCTTGGCGTCCTGCCCCGGAATGGTGCGCCACTCGAGCGTGAACCGGCATTCCCCGGGGATAATGTTCTTGGCGCTGCCACCGTTGATGACACCCACGTTCAGCGTCGTGTAGGGCGGATCAAAACCGGCGCATTGATCAATCTTTAGTTCCTCAGAGATTTTTTCGAGGCGTTCGATCAAACGCGCCGCACGAAAGATCGCTGACGCGCCCAGTTGCGGATAAGCGCTGTGTGCTTCGCGTCCGCGCAGAGTGATCTCGGCGATGCAGTATCCTTTTCCCGCGCGCATTGGCTGCAGAGAAGTTGGCTCGCCCACGATCGCGTAACGTGCTGTAAATGGTTTGGCCTGCGCCAGACGCTTCGCGCCGAGACATCCAATCTCTTCATCGGCCGTAAAGACCAGCGCCAATGATTTACGGAGCGTGGTCAGGTCCACACTTTTGATCGCGGTTAAGGCGGCAGCGATAAATGCTTTTGTGTCGCACGCGCCACGGCCATACAGCCGGCCGTCTTTCTCGGTTAACTGCAGCGCTTCAGTCCAGGTCGAATCATAAGGCACGGTATCGGTGTGGCCGACGAGTGCGAGTTCGACTGCGGAGTTGGCTTCGCCCTGTGGATCATGTAGGGCCACCAGATTAATCTTCTCCGCGCCGGTTTCGTCGAGGTGCGGCAAACGCTTGATCGCGAAACCGGCTGTCTCGCACCGCGCCGCCAGATAAGCAATGATCTCGGCGTTCGAACGCCGTGAGACCGAATCAATGGCCACCAATTGAGCAAGTGTCTCTTCGACTGTCATTAGATCAATTCTGAAAGCGGGGGCAAGCCCGCCTTCCTAACCTGAGGCTTTCCCAGAAGATCGTCACATCTCGGTTCGAAAACCTTTCAACGGAGGAAGCGGCGTTCAAGTTTGATAAGCTCCAGGTTGGGAAGGTGGGCTTGCCTCCGCTTCCATCGTAAAGTCTCTCCTCATCCCCACAATCGCTTTTGTAGTTCGCTAAATCGCTCGACAATCTCTTCCTGAATCAAGTGCTGACCTTCCGAGACAATCGGCTTGCCGCCGACCACCACTTCGCGAACCGCCGCGCGTGAGGCTGAGAACACGAGACCCGCAAGCAGATCGTCGGGCGACGCGCCGGCGATTGATGGATCGTCGAGGGCCACCGTGAAAAAATCCGCGGGCCGGCCAGTCTCGAGTGTGCCGCCCGGCGCCCCGAGGCTGCGCGCGCCATTGACGGTGGCGCAATCAAATAGTTGCGTCGCGGTGGCGATTACGCCCTCGCTGGCCGAGCTACTGCCGTCGAGCACGGCACGCTCGAGCTTCTGCAGGCGCAGGTGATATTCGAGCTCGCGCGCATCTTCCCACAAATCGATCTGGGTGTGACTGTCAGTGCCAAGACAGATGGGCACGTTGTGTTTCAAGTATTCGTCAGCCGGCACAACTCCGTCGCCGAGATTTCGCTCAGTCGTGGGACAGGCGCAAACCGTCGCGCCGGTCCGCGCAAAAGAAGGAATTGCCTTCGGCGTTACATGGATCGCGTGGACAGCCGTGAAGCGCTCGCTCAGCAAACCTTCGGAGTCCAGCAATGCGATTGGGCTGCGTCCGTACTCTTCAACACAAGCTGCAACCTCTGCGGGCTGCTCAGCAACGTGCATGTGAACGTTCAAGTTATGCTTGCCGGCAAAACTGATCACTGCGCGCAAGTAATCCAATGGCACCGCGCGCACACTGTGTGGAGCAACGCCAACCCAGGCTGTGTCAGAAGCCCGACGGTGAGCGAGGGCATCTTCGCGAGAGCTGCCCTCGCTGACGCTCGGGCTTCCGATACCAGACACGTCACCAATCAATCTCTCGAGGTTTTTGAGATAGGTTTCGGCGTCAGCTTCGATAAAGCGCGTTTGCTTCGGATTCGGTTCAGTTTGAAAGCCCGCGCGCGCGTATGCCACCCGCAACAGCGCGATTCGCAAGCCGACATCGTTCGCCGCCCGAATAACTTCTTTCGCTAACAGATTAGGATCGTCGTAAGGCCGGCCGTCCGGCGCATGATGCAGATAGTGAAATTCGCCAACCGCGGTGATGCCGGCGAGGGCCATTTCCAGGAAGGCCATGCGGGAGGCATCGTAAACGTCCTCAGGCGTCAAACGGGTCGCGGCCGAATACATCATTTCGCGCCAGGTCCAAAAACTGTCGTGGGTACTGCTGCGATATTCCGTGCGACCGCGCAGCACGCGTTGAAAGGCGTGCGAGTGCGCATTCACCATGCCCGGTAACAGCGCTCGGTTCGCGAGCCGAATTCTTTTTTCATCACGCAGCTCGGCGACGCCGATGACGCTGTTGATTTCGCCCGAAGCTTCACAAACCAGCGCGCGGCCGCGTTCGAATCTGCTCTCGACGTAAAGCAGATCCGGTAGCCAGGCGATCTTTGACTCGCTATTTTCTTTGGACGCCATCTTAAGCTAAGAAGCGGGGAGCATAACATAAGCCCAAGGCATGAGGTCAGACCCTCTGACAACCGAGTTGCCATAGCACACGTGGCGCTATAGATTCTATTTCATGGACGGTCTTTCATCTTCGCTGACAGTCCTGACGGCGATGATTACGCCCGCGGTTTTGATTTCCGCGAGCGGCACCATGATCCTGTCGTCTTCGACCCGCTTGGGACGCGTCGTCGATCGCACTCGTTCACTTTCAGACCGGTTGCAGGAGATTTCCAACGACGAGGCGACCACAAAGTTTTTCGAAGAGCGGCGGGCGATGCTTTACGATCAACTCGACAAGCTGACCAGCCGTTCGCGCCTGTTGCAGCGAGCGTTGACCAGTTTTTACCTCGCGGTAGGTGTGTTCGTAGCCACCAGCGTGGCCATCGGAGTGGTCGCTTTCTCGGGCGCTCGCTTTGGTTGGGTCCCGGTAGTAATGGGATTGGTCGGCGCCTGCTTTCTCTTCTATGGCAGCATGCTTTTGGTTTTCGAGGCGCGTCTGGCGCTGAGCACGACGCACGCCGAAATGGACTTCATCTGGCGCACCACCAAACGCATCGTGCCGAAGGAACTGGTTGAAGGTCACAAAACGCATTACGTGCACTTCCGGAAAAAGCATGAGTAGTTCGGAATTCGAGCCAGGGTACCAACGTTTGTTGCGCACCGGCGAGTTGCATCATCGGGTCGCAAGTCTCGAGGGTCTGCTCGAACGCTGTACTGTCTGCCCACGCGATTGCCTGAACAATCGCCTGCGCGATGAAATTGCAGCCTGCTATTCCGGTCGGCTGCCGATCGTCTCTTCGTATACCGCGCACTTTGGCGAAGAGCCGCCCCTGGTGGGAAGTCGCGGCGCCGGCAACATCTTTTTCGGCAACTGCAACCTGCGTTGCGTCTATTGCCAGAACTATCAGATTTCCCAAACCCACAAGCAACAGCTAAAGAACGAAGTGACGCACGAACGGCTCGCGGAAATGATGCTCGAGCTGCAGGCGCGCGGCTGTCACAACATCAATTTTGTTTCTCCCACGCACTTTGCTCCGCAGATGGCCCGCGCGATTCTGATTGCCGCCGAACAAGGCTTGCGTCTACCGATCGTCTATAACACCAACGCGTATGACTCGGTGGCGGTCCTGCGACTGCTCGAAGGCATCGTCGATGTTTACCTGCCCGATTTGAAATACTCGGGAGACGAAGAAGGGTTTCTCTACTCAAAGGTCCGCAGTTATCGCGACGTGTCCCGGGCTGCACTTACTGAGATGCATCGCCAGATGAGCGACGCACTTGTCTATGATCAGAGCGGTTTGCTTAAGCGCGGCCTGGTGATTCGACTGCTGGTTCTGCCGAACGATATCGGAGGTGTCGGCGAGTCGTTGCAGTGGATTCACCGCGCCCTCAGTCCGCGCGTCGCGATTTCGTTGATGGCCCAGTACTATCCCACCAATGTAGCGGGCACCAACCCGCGTTACATTTTGCTTTCACGCCGTCTCAGAGAAAGCGAATGGTTGAGCGCGGTGGCCGCGCTGGACAAGTTGGGCATGCAGGAAGGCTGGATGCAGGAATACGACGGTGCGGCCTTTTATTATCGCCCGGACTTTAGCGACGCCGTAACGCCTTTCCGAGACGTGAGAGATTTTCAATCCTAAATGCGATCCACTAAGTCACCCGAAAGATAAAAAAACACCAGCGGTTAATCTTATGACTGAGTAACCGGCAACCGCGGGCGTTGCGGGGCAGCCTCGGGCTCTTCGGCGGTCAGCGAGATGAGCACGTCCTTGTTGATCTTGATCTTGCCGCTCGCTTCCATCCGTTTCTTGACGGCGTCCAGATAGTCATCAAACACCTGATTTTTTCGTTCCGTCAGCGCGGTCTGCATCAATGAATCTTTCTGTTTGAAATATTCCCTCACATCGGCGTCAGTCCGCTTGGTTACTCCGATGACCAGATAGTTTTGATTGAGGAAGATCGGAGTCTGGATGACTTCGCCGGCCTTGGCTGCATACAGAGGATCGTCAATCAACACACTCGAGCCCGCTTCGCCGAGCGGCGTCGCCAGTTTGTAGTTGGCTTCGGCTTTGGCTTCCACCCCCAGTCTCTCCGCGATGGCTTTTAAATCGCCAGGGGTTTTCGCCGTCGCGATTATTTCTTTGGCCTTCGCTTCTAACTCCGCTTTGGCCTTTTCTTCCTTCACCGCCTTGGCGACTTTCTCTTTCGCTTCGTCAAACTCGGCGATGCGCGGCTCTCGCTTATCGATCAACATGGGTACCGCAAACCCGTTTTTGATCTGCGTGCGATCGCCGACGTCATTCACATTGTTGAGCGGCGCGATCGCGTCTTCAAACTGTTGCGAGCTCCCGATGTTGGGCACGTCGTCACCCGGTATCACGAACGGAGTCTCACGCACCATATCCGCCGGCGACATGTTCGCCTCGGCGGCCAACTCTTGCGCGACTTTTTGCGCGTCTTTAGTTTCTTTCAGCCGGTCCTGAGCTTTCTGGGCAATCTTCTGGGCGATGGTATAGCCACGCCGATTGCGCAAAGAAACCATTATTTCGGCCTTCGCCTCTTCGAAAGTCTTCGGCACCGGGTCGCCGCGGCGCAGGATGTAGTAAGCATTCTTGTATTTGATGGCATCAGTGACGTCCCCCGACTGTAGATCGAGGACTTTCTGGTAGGGGTCGTCAGTCTGTTTCGTGCTCTTCTTCACCACGCCGGTAACGCGCCCGCCATTCTTGGCCGTCACCGCGTCTTCCGAGTTTCCCTTGGCCAACTCGGCAAACGCTTCCTCAGTTGTATTCCCTGTCGTGCCCCGGGCCTTGCCTACCAGATCACCAGCCTTGGCTTTCACCGTGGCATCCAAATCCTCGCGCGCAACTTTCAGAACGATCTGCTGAACTTTGACGCCGGCCTGTTTGAATTCCGGCTTAAGACCGTCATATTCGTCGCGCAACTCTTTGTCAGTGATCTGGGCTTTCTGTCCGGACTTTTCCTGATCGATGAAGACGTAACGAATCTTTTTCTGCGGTTCCTTGATGTTGTAATCGTTCCGGTGCTGGTCGTAGTAAGCCTTCAGCTCAGCTTCGGTCGGTTGCATTTTTTCCGCGAGCTTGGCGGTTGAGACCGTCACGTACGTCAAATCGAAAGTCGTGTTCTTGCGCGTGTAGTCCTCCCGTACTTCATCTTCTGAAATCCGCACACTGGCCGCGACGAACGCTTCGAGCTTCTCTCTCGCGATATCTTCCGCCACGCCGCGCTCGAAAGCCGGTACGTCGCCGACGCGCTCCTGATACTTCACCATGTCGAGCTTTCCTGAGGCGTCCACCAGCGTTAGTTTCCCATTTGAGTCGCTGAATGTTTTGTAAATTCGTTCTTTGACTTCAGCCTCGGAAGCGCCGAGACCCAAACGCTCGGCCTCCTGGACAGTCAGCTTTTTCGTGATCAGCCCGCTCAGAATCCGTTCATCGGTGTAACCCATGCGGGCCAGGCTAATCTGTCCGCCGAAGCGGGCGAATTGCTGCTGAATTTGCTGTCGTTGTGTGACGAAGTCGCCCACGGTGATGTCCTCGCCACCAACCGTGGCCAGGACTTCAGTGCTTTTTGCCGGTTCCAGCGTCGACGACCCGCTGTTGGGACGGAAAAACAGGACCAGGCTGATGGCCATCAGTCCTACAAATCCCAGGATCAGTACGTTACGGGTGCGTTCGAGCTTACTTAGTTGTTTGAGCATGCAGGGAAAACCTTTTCAAGCTAGTTGGAAACCTCGAATTCTAGATTACGCCGCCGCCAGCCTGCAACTTGCCAGACGCCGTGGTCCTTTCCCAATCGCTGCGCGAGGCTCAGATCGGGGCCTTACCGGCGACTGTGCAAACTGATTTAACGATCCCATCGATTTTGCGCGGCTTGTATCGGATGATATTTTATAGGAGTAGATGCATTCGATTGCCACTTCGACGATCGCCTGGGCCGGTTTCTGCGTTTTCATCCTGGCGATGCTGGCGATTGACCTGGGCGTTTTCAATCGCAAACCACACGAAGTCTCTTACCGGAATGCTGCGATCTGGAGCTGCGTCTGGGTGACGCTGGCGCTGGCTTTTGCCGGATTGTTGTTTGGTCCGCTGGGTTGGGAGTTATTCGGCGACGAGCGACACCAGAAAGCTCTCGAGTTTCTCACCGGTTATGTAATCGAGCTTTCGCTTTCGGTCGATAACCTGTTTGTCTTTCTGCTGATTTTTTCCTACTTCAAGGTCCCGCCTAAATATCAGCATCGCGTCCTTTACTGGGGTGTCATCGGCGCCCTGGTGATGCGCGTGACCATGATCCTGATTGGCACCGAGCTAATCAATCGCTTCCATTGGATTATCTACATTTTCGGCGCCTTTCTGGTTTACACCGGGATCCAGATGATGCGCGGGGAAGAAATAGATATTGAACCCGATGAGAATCCTGTGGTCCGGCTCATCACCCGTTTCGTTCCCATCACCCGGCATTACGAGCGCCGAAAGTTTTTCACAGTGGTGGATGGAAAACGTGTAGGCACCTTGTTGCTATTGGTGTTGATTGTGGTGGAAGTTACTGATCTGGTTTTCGCGGTCGACTCGATTCCGGCAATTTTTGGAATTACCACCGATCGCTTCATTGTTTACACCTCGAATGTTTTCGCCATCCTCGGCCTGCGTACTTTCTATTTTCTTCTCGCCGGAGTGGTTGAGAGATTTCACTATCTAAAGATCGGTCTGGGTATTGTGCTCGGATTTATCGGCATCAAGATGCTTTTGCCTTTGCTCACAAAGATTGGCGTCGCCGCAGCTCATGCCTTGGGATTCGAGGGCGTGGCGTCCTATTTGCGGCCGATACACGACATTCCCATCGTCTGGGCCCTGGGTTTTGTTGCGTTTGTGCTGCTGGCTTCGGTGGTCGCGTCGCTGATCTGGCCTCGGAAACCAACCGAACCAAACGAGGAGTAAAAACGACATCGCCCCGAAGGGTTTCCCCACGGGGCGACGGAGCGCGCGCCGGAAAGCTCCGGCAGCTATTTTTGGAAAAGGTGCTTAAGCAACCTTAAGCTGTAGAGAGTCTCGGTGTTGACCCTTCGCCCGCTTAGAACCAAGTAAGTTAGGAACCAACGAGTACAGCCTTCCGTCCATCTTGGTAAGTGCCCAAAGTTTAGTCCGTGAGACCGTTTTGGTCAAGTGGCAGCTTGACCGCACGTGATACGTACAGGCTTTTTTCGATCGAGTTTCTTGCGTTTCAATTACCCCGGCCAAAGCACCGGCGCAAGCCACACAACGATCAAGGCGCAAATCACAGTAAGTGGGGTACCCACCCTCACAAAGTCCATGAAATTGTACCGCCCCGGACCATACACCAGCAGGTTTCCGTGGTGACCAATAGGCGTCAAAAAAGCCACCACCGAAGCCATGGCCACAGTCACGACAAAAGCCTCGGGCGGCCTTCCCAAAGCCTGCGCCAGGGCGATGGCGATGGGCGCAAACAATGCCGTCGTCGCAGAGTCAGACATGAATTGCGTGAGGATGGCGACCACCGCAAATAGCGCCAGCAGGATAAGCCGTTCGGGCCAGCCTCCGATGGCGTGCTGCAACCACCCGGCCAGCATGTTCGCTGTCCCGGTTTTTTGCATGGCCTCGCCCAGCGGAATGGCTCCGGCAATGAATACAAAAATGCGTACGTCGATTGAACGATAGGCCTTCTTAACGGGGATGCAGCCGGTAAGTACGACCGCCGCAGCCCCGGCAATGGCCGCCATTTCAATCGTCATAATATTGAACGCGGCGAGCAGAATGGTCGTCAGCATGATCATGCCGGCGAGCCAGCCCTTGCGGATCAGCTTCGGCTCGGCATGAAACGGGACCACCATCAGAAACGCGTCATCGTTGGCAACTCGGGTTAACGAGTCCTCGTCACCTTCCAGAACCAGCATGTCGTTGGGGCGCAACCTGACCTTGGAGACTTCCTGGGTCAGCCAACCGTCTTTGCGCCAGAGACCCACCACGATCGCTCCGTATCGACGCCGAAAATCGACTTCCCCCAGAGTTCGGCCGGCGAGGTCCGAGCGTGGCCCGAGCATCGCCTGAACAAAAAGGTCGGCGCCATCATCATCCTGATGATCCTGCTCCTTCTTCCTTCGCTGTTGGAGCGTCTGGTATGCCTTGACCGGATGCAATTCAACATTGGACTGCTTGCGGATTGTCACCAGCTCTTCGGGGGTGGTGCGTACCACCAGCACGTCGCCGGCCGCTAATTCTTCCTGCTTGTAGGGGGTGCGCAGCCTTTTGCCCTTTCGAATCAAACCCAGCGCCTTGAAGTGATAAGCGGGATCGTCTTCAATTTCGGCAATCGTCTTGTTGAGAAACGGCGAGTCGGGCAGGATGGTAATCTCCGTTAGATAATCTTCCAACCGGAAATGTCGCGACGGATCCTCGCCGCCTTTGCGTTTGGGAAGCAGGAACCGGCCCGCCACCAGAACAAAGACAGTTCCTGCCAGCGAGAGCGCCAAACCGATTGGAGCGATCGAAAAGATACCCAGGCCAGGTCGGCCCGCTTGATGCAAAGCCGTGCCGGCGATCAGGAATGCAGGCGCGCCAATGATCGTAATCGTAGTACCCAGCGAAGCCGCGAATGACATCGGCATCAGAAGTTTCGACGCGGGAAGATCTTGTTTGCGGGACAGATCCAGCGTGATTGGGACCATGATCGCCGTAGTCGTCACATGATGAGTGAACGCAGACATCACAGCGACCGCCGGCATGATGACTGCGATTGCTCGCGTGAGTCCTTTGCCTGCCAGTCTGGCAATCCACTCGCCAATCAGGTCGGACAAACCGGTTAGATGCAGTGCTCCGCTTAACACGAAAATTCCAGCGACGACAATCGCCGGCTCGCTGCTGAATCCGGCCAGAGCTTCTGATGGCGTTAGAATGCGGGTCGCGTAGAGGGCGACCACGATCAAGACTGCGACGATATCGGTGCGAATCCATTCGGTAATGAAAAGCACCAAAGCCGCGATCAGAATGAGGAAAAACAAAACCTGTTGCGGACTGAGTCCAAACACAAACATCCTCTCGGAAGTCGCTGCGATCTGGAATTCGCAGGCTGATTCGTTAATGAAGAGCTTGATGGGAAATGGGGAATTCGCTTACAAGCTTGGGGGGTTGACTCTCGCAGGGTACTACGAGGGGAGCTCTTCGGCCAAACCGGGCGCGGCATGGCGTAGTGTTCTGAATTTGAAAGTCTCAGCGCAACCTCTGCGTTCTCTGCGTCTCCGTGGTGAGTGTTTTTGGAACTAATCATTCACCACAGAGGCAGCCGAGGTCGCTGAGAAGGCGCCGAGAAAAAACTGAAATTAGGACACTTCAACGTGGAGTGCTCTCGGTTCGCGACTGACGCGCAAGATGCGCGTGCCACTTCTGAATTAAGAGTGCTTTTGATAATGTGTCGCGAAACTTTAGGGAGAATAACTTCGGCCGCCGATGAAGATCACAATCAACACCCCGGACGACTTTAGTTTCCGGCGCACCGTACTCAGTCACGGTTGGTGCGCCCTGCCGCCCTTTGAGTTCGACAAGAACGCGTGGACCCTGACTCGCGTGCTTGATGCCGGCCAGCCCCGTCCGGTGACGGTGAAGATTTCATCGACGAAAGGAGGGCTGGAACTCAAGACTTCCCGGAGGCTTGGCAAAAAAGCCGCGGAGAGAATCGTTCGTGATGTGCGCCACATGTTTCGCCTGGATGACGACCTGGAAAGCTTCTACCGAACCACGGCGGCGGAACCGGAATTCGCGTGGATATCCAAAGAAGGCGCCGGACGACTGTTGCGCTCGCCGACAATCTTTGAAGACCTGGTGAAGATGATCTGCACCACGAATTGTTCGTGGTCGCTGACTGAAAAAATGGTCGGTGCGCTGGTCACTGAATTAGGTGGGGAGTCCGACGATGGCCGCAAATCGTTTCCGACGCCTCAGGCCATGGCTCGCAAACCCGATCAGTTTTTTCGCGACAAGATCCGGGCCGGCTATCGCGCCCCGTATTTGAAGGAACTGGCGCAACGCGTGGCGTCCGGAAAACTGGATGTCGAAAGCTGGCTTACCAACGCAGCTCATTTGACCGACTTGCTCAAGGAAATGAAAAGCGTCAAAGGAGTCGGGAATTACGCCGCCGAAAATCTGCTGAAACTGATAGGCAGGTACGACGGGCTGGCTCTGGACTCGTGGACCCGCGCGCAGTTCGCCCGCTCACGCAACCAGGGGCGCGCCGCCAGCGACAAAAAGATCGCGCGGTACTATGCGCGCTTTGATTCGTGGCGCGGCCTGGTCTTGTGGTGCGATCTCACCCGCCACTGGTTGGATCCGGAACACATCCTCAATTGGTGAGCACAATTTGTGCAGGTTTTTAGACAGCGATCCAACTCCTCAGATAGATTCTCACTTAATTGAGACCTCATTGATAAATTCTGCAACTCAATCTTTCCTGAAGCGTTATCTAAAACGAGTACGAACAGGTCGCGAGGAACCCCAGCGCTCGACGGGCCAACGTGAGTTCACACAAAACAGTTCACACACAACAGGGAGGAATGTGATGAAAGTTCTTCTGAAAGCATGTATGTCGGCCCTGCTCATTGGCGCGCTGGCTTCGGTTAGCGTATTTGCCGGAGGCAAAGGCAAGATCAAAAAAGAGACTTTTACGCTTGGCTCAGATGTGATGGTCAACGGCACGGTCCTGAAGGCCGGTACCTATCAGATCAAGTTCAATGACGAGACCAGCGAACTGTCAATTCTCAGAGACGGTAAGGTTAAGGCCAAAACGACAGCGCGGTTCGCGCCGCGTACTGACAAGGCGAGACAAAACGGAGTGCGGACGATGACAAATGGTAGCGTCGCTGAATTGATCGGATTTACCTTCAGTGGCTCGAATCAGGATTTGGTGGTGGATAGCAGCCGCGGAGCAGTAAACGGCAACTAACCGCAAGTCATTTCGACAAAGATCGCGCCTGGAGCATTCGAGTTCCAGGCGCGTTTCTTTTTCCAGCAAAAACCTCAGTCCGTAATTATCCGGGCAGCAGCCAAAACTCCTCTCACGGTGACTTAACTTTCTTTTTCGCTTTCTCAATTCTTTCCTGTTCTTCAACTCGCTGCAAACAAAACTCCGCCAAGACCAGGGTAGTTAGAGACCGAAGGCTCTTATCCGTAAGCCCGTTCACCTGAGACAGAGCGTCATCGAAATTGATCTTCGCCATTTCCCGGAAAACATTCTCCGGGTCGAATCCCGGCGTGCGAAACGAAGCATAGCGCGCAAAATTCCGGCCTTCGATTCTCCGCATCACATACGTTCGCGAAAAATCCGGCGACTCAATTCGGTTGATTGCCTTAACTGCCTCGGCAAAAACCGGAATGGCTCGCGCCGGATCAATCTTTAAGTATAGATAAGCTGCGGCGAGCAACGAGCGCGCGGTCACCAAAGTGTTCGGTCCTTTGCTCGCGGTCGTGATGATGTCTTCGAGTAGATCTCTGGCCTGTTGTTCGTTCTCGATCTTTTGAAACGCCTGGCGGGCGATCTCTGAATAGAGATAGGCCCGCTGATCCATCTCTTTCACGTTGGCGGCCAACCGCATGGCTTCATCAAGTAGTTTACTTTTTACCGCCTCCTGAGCACGATTGAAGTAAACCCAGTCCAGTAATTGCGAACGCAATTTGGTATCGGCAATCTTGTCGGCGGTGCTCAGTAAATCTTCCAGCCTCTCTTCCGGACCGGCATTCAATATGGCCGTACTCAGCAGTTCGTCGCGTTTGTTAACATTGGGCACTTTTTCAGCCGCCTCTACCTGCTCTTTCAGTGATTTTCCCGCAGCTGCATCCTGATTTGACGTTGGCTTCAGAAAGGTCGCCTGGTTCTCAGGCGAGAGCGTGGCCAACAGATCGTTTCGTGCTTGCTCCACCGTAGCGCTCAAATCCGGCAAGAGTTTCAGCACCTGCGGTTCAAGCCGCACCAAAACTTCCAGGATGTGCCCCGTCCCGGGAAGCCCGTTGTAGTTGTCGCCCTCATCTAAAGGAACCTGAAGGGCCATCTGCGCTCGCCGCAAAAGTGTCTGCACAAACATGCGCTGCAAGCTCGAGTTGAGTACAAAAGCAGGAGGCACGCTGTACGGGCCCATCCAGGGCATATCGCCGGTCTCGTTAAGGCCGAAAGGATAAGCGGCCAAATAAAGAAACTCGCGCATGGGTTTGGCGGCATAAGCGGCAAAAGCCTGCGCGTAGAAGTGATCGGCCTCTTGCTGGTTCACTTCAGCAAACTTGTACAGAAACATCGTCAACCGCATGCTGGCCGGATACCTGAGACTCGCGGTGGCAAAGCTGGTCGCCGCATTAAGATCGGAAGACAAAAGCGAACTGGCAGAATCGAGCAACTTCTCCGCCGTCCGTATATCAGTCTGCGAGTCTTTGGCGCCGCTTTCGGCTTCCTGACGCTCCTTGTTCAGCAACTCTTCAGTAAGTCTTTTCGCCCACGCCGGATCTCGCCTGGCAACGGCGCGGATGACCACATACCGCTGATCCGGAGTCTCTACCAACATTCCCCGTCCTTCCACCGTGGGGTTATCGCCTCTTTCCTTGAAGTATTGTGTCGCCAGCTCAAAAGCCTCGCTAAAAGCTGACCGCGCTTTTCTCTGGTTGTGCGGCCACAGTAAATCCGAAGCGCGTATGAGAACTCTGATTCGTTGGACTGAGTCTTTGACGGTCCTGGTCCCTTCAATTTGCTGTTCGATAAGTTCTATTGCGCTCTCGCGACTACAAAGCGAAGAGTCCGACTTCAGCTGGGATTCGTTTTGAGCAAGCACCGAACTACTCAACATCAAAACCGCCGCGCTCACGGCGAGCGTCAGGGTAAAATTACCCATTAACCGATCCAAGAGATCTCTCCAGATTTTGGATTTCGAGTAAAAAAACATTTTAGTAACGCTCAGGCAGCCCGGGCCGTTCCTCAAAACTCTTTCTGGGTTTAGATCTTGAATTGAGCATGGACGAGTCAACGCTCGTCTCATGCGCCGGTGCGGTATCTCAAACCCAGCGCCATAATCTTTTGCAACAGGCCTTCGTAGTCAACACCGGAATGGTTGGCCGAGTCGGCAAAATCTTCATGGTCGGCGATTTGAGGATTCGGATTGGCCTCCAGCAAAAAGAACCGCCCGTCTTCGGTCACACGATAATCCAACCGCGCATACCCGCTCAAGAAAAGCGTGCGATAAATCTTTTTGGACAGCCGTTCCAGCTTGACCCGCATGCTCTTATCCAAAACAGCAGCTTTCGTTACCACGCCGACCTTCTCCTGATAAGCGGGATCCCATTTCAATTTCGAGGTGGCGATGTTGGGCGCGCCTTCGGGGAGTTTTTCGATCACCATTTCCCAGGGCGTGTAAGTTTGCAGCCGCTGATTGCCGATCACGCTGACGTAAATTTCGCGGCCGGCTATGTACTGCTCGGCAATCGCGTGGGTCTTGGTCTGACGATGAATAAACTCGACGCGCTCGGCCAGCTTTTCGTCGTCATTGACGATCGAAGCGCGGGCAATGCCGACTGATCCTTCCTCGCTGATTGATTTCACCAGGAGCGGAAACTTTAGGCGCTTTGAGCGCCTTACTTTGCGGTTCATGTGAAAGACGGCAAAGGAGGGCACGTGTATGCGGTGGTAAGCGAGCACCATCTTGGCCAGCGCCTTGTCATGCGAAATAGTCAGCCCCCGCGGATTACATCCGGTGTACGGCTGCTTCATCAGCTCCAGATAGCTGACGACATGCTGATCGTAGAGAGGATAACCGTGAAACTCTTCCAGCAGGTTGAAGGCGATCTGGGGTTTATACTCCAGCAGCGCGTTGCCGATCACGCCCAGGTTGTTATAGACGCCAACGGGCGAGACCTCATGTCCCATTTTCTTGAGCGTGGAGATGACGTCCCATTCCGTTCTGAAGGGCGCGATCTCTTTAGGCGTCAAACCCTCAACCGTTTCCGGCGGCACCAGGTCTTCGTGACACAGGACCATCACGCGTAGTTTCTTGAACTCGCCGTTTTTCGCAGCGCTCTTCTTTCGGCGGGGGCGTTTACTTTCTTTTGACGTTTCTTCGCTGCTCACAAGGCAATCCTAAAGTAACCCGAGTGAACTACGTTCATGGTTTGCACTGTCAACATAACCATCAAGTGCCGTTTGATCTGTTCCTCACGTCCGACGATGCGCAATTTTAGTTGGGCGGCGCGCTCAATCATTAATTCCATCACGTGATCGATCGCATAGCCATGCACTCCGGTGCCTTCAGAAACGAGCTGCTGCACTTCCGGGCCAATGCGGCGCAGGAAGCTGACCGCGGTTTCGCGCGCTCGGTGCCGCGGCTCGTTTGAAAAAATTCGCCGCAAATCATTATCAAGATAGGCGGGCCATTCAAAAGCGTATTGCTTGCGCTTTCGTTCGTAGTGCTCGCGGAGCGTGATGCGAATCTCAGGCAGTCTTTCGATTTTCCGGCGGACACGGTTTCTGGGGCGCGCGCCGGCCACTTCGTTTAGGAGCTCATCGACATACTCCAGTTTCCGCAGCGCCGGCCAGCCGCGATAACGCCGACGCCAGTTGGAACGCGGCTGCAACCACACGGCGAAGGTTTCGGCGAAGTCCTCGGCCGGGTGCGCCTGTGCGTACCAGGCATCAAGGTTCAGCACATAGCGGCGGCTGTTTGGTTTCGGCTTGTAAGAGGGCGGATATTTTTGGGTGAAGGATCCGAACATTCGAATCCAGCGTCGCTTGAAATGCAGACGAAAGGCGTTATCGAGTGCGTGCCCGGCTTCGTGACGCAGGATCCGCATGCACTCGATGTCGGTCCCGCCTTCAACCTCGCGCATGAACTTGCGCTCGAGTTTCATCAGACGCGGATGAGCCAGGTAAAAAGGAATGGCAAATCCGGGTACGCCGTCCGGCGTAAACCATTCCGCCGACAACCAGACATGCGGTTTAAAGCGAATACCCCGATTGTTCAGTTCGCTGTAAAGACGTTTGATATGAGGTTCGAGAAACGATCCCTTGATGCGTATCGGAAGATCGCAGATACGCGTGTCCAGCAGGCGTTCATCCGAGACGAGGCTCCATTTGAATCGCGTCGGCACCGCGCCAATTGTAACTGTGATTAGGATTGCGCGCCAGAAGCGTTCTCGACCCTTTCGCGCACACAATCATTGAAGTTTACCCGCGTACGAGTTAAGTGTGTGTTGAAGACGCCACCGGCAGCGTTCGGCGGTAATCAATCTTAAACGAGAAGCGCCGCAGGACTGGTTTCAGCCCTCCGGCGCTTTTTTTGTTCTTCATAACTACCAGAGAAACTCGGCAGTCTCGAAGCTCGATATCTACTGCTTGTTGAAAACCAGAGTAGAGTCCGTGGTTCCCCGAGGACTCTCGCTGTGAACGGTCGCCGTCAGCACTTTGCCGTCGCCGGAAAGTTCGAGCTTGCGCGTTTCGGTGGAAGTTATCTCGCCATTGGGACCGTTGAAGATGCTGTTACGCGACAATTCCAACGCATTGCCGGCCCACGTAGCTTTCAAGGTCGATTTGCCAGTCATTTGTCCGCCGCCGATGTCCACCGTGGTTGGGCTGCCATCCAGGTTGTAAGCCGTCGGACCGGCCGGGCCGCGTCCGCCACCCATACCACCGCCGCCGCCGGTTCCCCCGCCACCACCACCCGCACCACCGGCGGGAGGCTGACCTCCAGTAACTTTTTGGTCAATGGAAATGGTCTTGTCGTCCTGTGTGATTATCCAGGCAACGCTATCGGCGCCCTGCATCCGCGGTGATAAGCCCTGGCTCTTGGTCTTGTCCAGTGCCCATGTGCCGGCGAAATTAGCACTGGATGAGGCCAGCGCAGCCAAAGCGAAAGCGGCCATTAGTCCGGCTATTAGAAAAGCTCTTTTCATTACAAAATCCTCCGTAAATTTGTGATTCGTGCGCTTGCAAACGCGGCGAAATAGTTGCGAGTTCGCTAGTTAAGACGCTCGGTCGGCGCGGCGGGTTACGAGCAATCTCTAACTCGGTGCAAATCGTGGCGCGTTACCCGGCAGGTCGATCGTGAGCTAATTCGCGCGCGGCGCCGGCCGCAACACTGAGGAAAGCCGCCTGCCCCCGGCCGTCTGCAGCAGGCTCATCATGCCCATGTAGCCATAACCGAACAGGAACAGCAGCAGGAAAACAATCGGCCCCCACATGTGCATACGCACTGCGTAGGCGATGGCCAGCACGAAATAGAAAGCAAAGCCCAGCTCGAGCAGCGGCAACCAGCCGTGTTTGCGCTTGTATTTCTTTCGCTTCCACGATTCGTCGTCAGTCTTCTCGACCCGATATTTTGGCGTTCGCACAAAATCCGACTTAACACCGGCCAGCGCTTCGATGACGGCGCGCGCATTCGAAAATGCCAGGCCGATTCCCAATCCCATCACCAGCGGAAGATGCCACAGGCGCCGTCCGCGCTCTTTATCGAGATACCAAATCGCCGACCCATAAAAGAGCACCACCGAAATCGTGGAAAAGAAGAGTAACGGCACGTCGAGCATCATTAGTTGATGCAAGCCCTGGTTGTATCGCACCACCAACAGCGGGAACTGCATGAAGCTGGCAACGATCATCAGCGGGTAACTGATGTTGCCGGTTAAGCGGAAAAACATTTCGAGCTTCACGCGCATGGGCAAAGGTGCGTACCAGATGCGGCGATAAAGCTTGAACCAAACCTGCAGCACGCCTTTCGCCCAGCGTCGCTGTTGCGCTTTGAAAGCGTTGATCTCAACCGGAATTTCGGCCGGCGCTTCTTCGTCAAGCAAATAAACAAATCGCCAGCCCATCAGCTGGGCGCGAAAACTGAGGTCCGTGTCTTCGGTGAGCGTGTCGTGTTGCCAGCCGCCGCTTAACAGGATCGCCTCGCGGCGCCAGATGCCGGCTGTCCCGTTGAAGTTGAAAAAGTTTCCGCTGCGATTGCGCGTGGTCTGCTCGATCACAAAGTGGCCGTCGAGCATGATGGTCTGCAAACGGGTCAGCAGATTGTAAGAGCCATTGATATGCGCCCAGCGCATCTGTGCGCACCCAACCGTCTGGTCGGTGAAGTAATGCACCAGCTTGCGCAGGAAATCCGGCTTAGGGACAAAGTCGGCATCGAAGATCGCAATCAGTTCGCCTTTGGCGGTCTTCATGCCGTTTTCCAGAGCGCCGGCTTTGAAGCCGGTGCGATCGTCGCGATGAATGTAGTGAATATCGAAACCGGCGCGCGCGTAATTCTCGACTGTAGCGCGCGCAATGTTGACAGTCTCGTCGGTGGAATCGTCGAGCACCTGGATTTCCATACGGTCGCGCGGGTAATCGATTTCAGTTACCGCCTTGACCAAACGCTCGGCGACATACATCTCGTTGAAGAGAGGAAGCTGTACCGTGATGTGCGGGAGCTGTTCCTGACTGAACAAACTCTTCGGCCGGGGCGGAAATTTCGAATAACGCCAGAACTCAATAACCTGCTTCACGCGATAGACGCCATAAATCGCCAGCACTAAGAGGATGCCGAAGTAGATAATCAGAATCGTCCAGTCAAAAGCATCAAGTTGATAAAGCGAACTGATATTGGCCGCCGTCTTGTCGATCGGATCGCAGAATCCGGGAAAGTCCCGGCATAGATCACCGGTGAGAGGACGAGGGTTATTGGCAAACATGGCTAACATCCAAAATTATTTCTTAAGAAGCTTTCGTTGTGCGTGGCGGCAGCGGCTCAATACAAATTCGGGCGTTGATTCTAGCGCATGACGAGTAATCCACAAAGTTGACCGTAATAATTGTTCTTGATTCAACCCTTGCCAGACGTTAGAGTTAACTAACGGGTTCGCCCGCTACGGGATTTAAGGCAGCCTCCTTACCCTTAACGACCGATTTGTCGGCCCGCTCAAATGACAAACCTGGCTTGCCCCAAGCCATTCAAGTTGAAAAACCAATCAGAATGACCTTGCCCACTTGACCGGACTAGCGAACTCCCCCGTGAAAAACCCCTTTTATTTAAGGTGAATCGCCCGTCAGGACCAGCGGAACGGCCATTGCCAACGCGCATCTCTGGACAGCAACGCCCCCTTTGCTCCCACCACCCAAAAAATGACTCGAAGCCGCATCAATCAAATCTACGTTTGGCTAATCACTGCCGCCGGCACATCGGTCGTGGTGTTTTCGGCCATGCACCTGACCAGGGAACAAATGGATGTGCGGTTCCTGCTGTTGTCGTTGGCCACGGTTCTGATCGGTCCGCGCTTAAGTATTCAAATCCCCAGAGTCAAAGCTCACATCTCAGTTTCAGACACTTTTGTTTTCCTTTCGTTACTGCTGTTTGGCGGCGAGGCAGCGATTCTGCTCGCCACTACCGAAGCGCTTTGCTCTTCTCTCCGTCTCAGCAGCAAGATCAAAACTCACCTCTTCAACGCCAGCGTCATGGGCTGCGCCACATTTCTAACCGTGTGGACTCTGCGGCTCTTCTTTGGCGAGACGTTAACCTGGCGCAATGTTTATTCGCCAAACTATCTGGTCGTTATTTGTGTCATGGCAGTAGTTCAATACCTGGGCAATTCAATCCTGATCGCGACCAGCACCGCTTTGAAGGCAGACGAGCCCATCTGGCGCACCTGGCACAAAGACTTTTTGTGGACCTCGCTGACATATTTGGCGGGCGCATCGGCGGCCGGCATTATCGCTCGCTTTATTGACAACGTCGGCTTCTTTGCTTTCAGTGCCACGATTCCGATTATCGCGATCGTCTATTTCACCTACTGGACTTACATGAAGAACGTTGAAGGCGCATCGGCTCAGGCCGAACAGGCGCGCCTGCACGTCGAAGAACTCAATCGCCACATCGCCGAACAGGCTCGCATTGAACGGGCGCTGCGCGAAACCGAAGAGCATTTTCGCAACGCCTTCGACTACGCCGCCATCGGCATGGCCCTGGTCTCGCCGCAAGGCGCCTGGTTGCGCGTCAATCGCTCGCTGTGCGATCTGGTGGGATACACTGAAAAGGAATTACTGGCTTCGAACTTTCAGGCAGTCACTCACGCCGACGACCTGGGCCATGACCTGGCCAACCTCTACCGTCTGATCCAGGGTGAAACACCCACCTGCCAGGTCGAGAAGCGCTACGTACATCGTTTCGGTCAGATAGTCTGGGCGCTGAACAACGTTTCGCTGGTGCGCGACTCAGACGATCAGCCAGTGCACTTCATTTTTCAGATTCAGGACATCACTGAGCGCAAACGCGCTGAGGCCGCGCTGCAAAGTCTCTCGTTGGTTGACGAACTTACTGGTCTTTACAACCGGCGCGGTTTCCTGGCAGTTACTGAGCAGCACCTAGCCGCCATTCGCCGCAACGAAAAGGTGCCAGTGATCCTCTATGCCGATCTTGACGGGCTAAAAGAAATCAACGACTCGCTCGGACACCGGGAAGGCGACCGCGCTCTGGTCAAGGCAGCCGAGATATTCAAGGATACGTTCCGCAGCTCTGACATTCTCGCGCGCCTGGGTGGCGACGAGTTCGTGGTGCTGGCTGCGATCGGCCCGGACGAAAGCACTGAGTCGCTGGCCGTGCGCCTGCAGGAAAAGTTCAGCGCGAGCAACGCCGGCCGGAACCGTTCTTATGATTTGTCGATAAGTGTCGGCCTGGCGCGCTTTGATTCCGAAGAGGGACATTCAATCGAAGAGTTGATGGCCCGCGCGGACCGCGCCATGTACGAGGACAAGCGCCGCAAACGGTCACCAGCGGACCTCCCCCCAACTTTCATTAAGCCTCGCATCGAAGCAGTAGCCTAGAATCTGTTGCCTTTAAGTTTTTAACCCGCGACGTTCCCTTTTAGGGCACTTCCCAAGTCAATAACTTACGTCACAGCCTTCGAACTTTTACGCTACAATCTCGGGCTTGCATCGTCCGGCTTACTCTACATCAGAAGAGGTAGCTCCATCGCGCTGGCGTACGCTCGGGCTACTAGCGATTGCTGAGCTGCTCGGGATGTCGCTTTGGTTCAGCGGCTCGGCCGTCGTACCGGCTCTGACTCGCGAATGGGCCCTTAGTCCCGAGACAGCTAATTGGCTGACGCTCTCGGTACAACTCGGTTTTGTGATCGGTACCCTGCTGAGCGCCTTCCTTAACCTTCCAGACATTATTAGCCCGCGTCATTTGTTCACTTTGACGGCGATTGCCGGCGCGGTAGTCAACGCAGCGTTCGCCTGGTGTGCTCACGACCCGGCCACGGCGATTGTGTTGCGTTTTCTTACTGGGATGTTTTTGGCTGGAGTCTATCCGCCGGCGATGAAAATTCTGGCCACCTGGTTTCGATATGGCCGTGGCCTGGCCTTAGGAGTACTGGTCGGCGCGCTGACGTTGGGAAAAGCGGCGCCGTATCTGATCAATGGTATTGGCAGTCAGAACTGGCGATACAACGTAATGTTCGTGTCGGGGCTCGCCGTCATCGGTGGGTTGCTGGTCTTATTCTTCGTCGCCGACGGACCGCACGCCTTGCCGGCCGCCCGCTTTGACTGGAAGCAGATAGGAAAAGTATTTGCCAATCGGGGTGTCCGTTGGGCCAACCTCGGGTACTTCGGTCACATGTGGGAGCTCTATGCAATGTGGACCTGGATCCCATTCATGATTCGCGCCAGCTTATCAACACGCGAGAGCGATCCTGCGTTCTCGGAAATCGCCTCGTTCCTGGTGATTGGCTGCGGTGCCCTGGGCTGCGTTGCGGCCGGCCTGATCGCCGATCGAATCGGCCGCACGATTGTTACTTCGGCGGCAATGGCTATCAGCGGCAGCTGTTGCCTGTTCATCGGCTTTCTCTTTGGCGCGAATCCAATTTTGCTTTTGATTGTGGCTGCAATCTGGGGCGCCAGCGTAGTTGCCGACTCGGCACAGTTTTCGGCTTGCGTGACTGAGTTGGGAGATCAGCGGTACATCGGCACGGCCCTGACGATCCAGACTTGCGTGGGGTTCTTGCTGACAACGATTTCAATTGAGCTAATTCCGCGGTTCGTCAACATCGTCGGTTGGCGCTATGCCTTTATGCTCCTCGCGCCCGGACCACTGTTCGGCGTTATTTCCATGCTCCGTTTGCGCGGGTTGCCGGAAGCAGAGAAGATTGCACACGGTCGAAGGTGATCACCGCTACATTTGCAGTCGTCGCCTTGTGAGAGTTTAATATAGGCCAAAATGATCGGCGCTAAGTTAGGGAATTATAGAATTCTGGAAAAGATTGGCGCCGGCGGTCAGGGAACAGTCTACAAGGCGACCGACACCAAGCTGGGACGTGCGGTCGTCGTTAAAGTCTTACCGCCGGAACTAACCGTCAAAGAAGCCAACCGCAAAAGGTTTGAGCGTGAAGCCCGACTGGCTTCGGCGCTCGATCACCCGAACATCTGCACGATCTTCGACCTCAACGATATTGAAGGCGTTCACTTCATCGCGATGCAGTACGTTGAGGGCAAGAATGTCCGCGAACTGGTGAGCGGTCGTCCGCTCGATCTGCAAAGCGCCCTTTCGATCACTATTCAAGTGGCAGACGCACTTGCGGCGGCGCATGCGCGCGGCATCATTCATCGCGACATCAAAGCCGGCAATGTAATGGTGATGCCGACCGGACAGGCGAAGATCCTGGACTTTGGTCTCGCGAAACTGATGGAGGGTGAAGACACACAACCCGGCGGCATTCATCATACCGACCTGACGGAAGTTGGCATCCCCTACGGCACTGCAACCTACGCCGCGCCGGAACAGGCCCGCGGTGAACGCGTTGATGCGCGCGCCGATATTTTTTCAACCGGCGTATTGCTTTACGAAATGCTGACCGGCACCTGGCCGTTTCAGGGAAAGACCAGCGTCGATGTTCGCCACGCCGTGCTTCACGACGAGCCGGCGCGTTTGGATGAAGTCCGGCCGGGCGGCGTGCCGCCACAGCTCCAGGCGATCCTCGATCACACTTTATCGAAAGATCCGAAAGATCGTTATCAGAAGGTTGGTGAACTTCGCGAGGATCTGCGCGCGGTGCTGCGAGAGGTCGAAGCATCAGGCGAGAAAGCATTCGATCCGATCACGCCGGTCGCTCCCAGGCACCTTTCCGGCACCGGCCGCATGGGCCGCGCGCTACGCTGGCTGCGAGGCGTAACCGGTGAGCGCACCACACCTCAGCGCGAGTCCACTTCCGAACGGCCGATGCACGACACCCCCGTCACTAGCATGGGCGATCGCGAGCGCAAAAGTGTTGCTATCCTTCCTTTTAAGAACGTCAGCAATGATGCTCAATCGAGCTTTTATGAATTCTCTCTGGCCGATGCGGTGATAACCGAACTGGCGCGAGTTCGCTCGGTGGTCGTTCGACCTTCATCAGAAATCGTCAAGTATCAGGGCAAGCAGGTGGACCCGCGCCAGGCCGGCCGCGAGATGAGCGTGGCCGCCGTTTTGTCCGCCGGCTTTCTGCGCGCCGGCGATCGGATTCGGGTAACGGCCCAGTTAGTGGACGTGGATTCGGGCGACTTGTTATGGAGCGATCGAATTGACGCCGACGCCACCGACATCATGAACGTCCAGGACACAATCACTCAGGAGATTTGTGAAGGGCTGCGCCTGGAGCTCACCTCCGACGAAAAGGATCGTCTGGAACAAGCCAGACCCGAGAACGCCGAAGCTTACGAAGAATACCTGCGCGCTCGCGACTGTCTGGGCCGCTTTATCTATCACACAGTCGCGCGCAAGGACATCGACGAAGCAATCGAGCGTTTCGAACGCGCGGCTTACCTCGATCCTTCCTTTGCTCTCGCGCATTGTGGCTTGGGCAGCGCTTACGCCAGCCGCGTGCTTAAGGGGTTCGGCGAGACCGGCGATCACCAGAGTGCGGAAGCCGCATTCGACCGCGCGCTGGCCCTCGATCCCCATTTGCTTGAAGCACGGATGCAGATGGTTTTCATCTATCTCTCAAGGGGAGAAAAACAGAAAGCGCGCGACGCGGCCGAGCAACTTGGGCGCGAGGCGCCTAACGACACCGGAGTGCATTTTGCGCGGGCGGTGCTGGCGCGGCTCGATGGCAACTATGACAAAGCGATGCGCATGCTCGATCGCATGGCCCGTCTCAATCCCGCCCAGGGCGTTGTGGCCAGTTATAATCGCGCGCGCCTGCTTACCTACCAGGGGTTTTATGATGAAGCCCTGGCGGAACTGGACAAGGGAGCGGTCCTCGAACGCGATCATCCGCTGATTAAGACTTTTCGCGCGCGGGCGTTGTATTACAAAGGGGAGCCGGTTCAAGCCGCGGAAATTCTTGAGCAGGTTTTGGAGCAACAACCGCAGCTTGACGGCATTCGACCAATTTATGCGACGTTTTTGAGCGCCCTGGGTTTCAACGATGAGGCTCGCGCGCAATTGACCGACGAAGTCCTGCGGACGGCCGACACCGATCATGACGTCGCTTACTGGCTGGCCTCAGCTTATGCTCTCGAGCACGAGCGCGAGCCGGCCCTTAGGTGGCTGCGCCGCGCGGTCGCCCTGGGAAATGAAAATCGGCCCTGGTTCGAACGAGACAAGAATTGGAACGGGCTGCGCGGCGATCCTGAGTACCAGCGGATTATTAGCTCTATCGTCACGCCGGCTTCGAGGGATGAGGCGGATTAAGAACCGTTTACTGTTTCAAGTGTGAGTTCGTGGATCCGGTTTGCCGGAAGAGGATCCAATCACACGAAGCCAAGCTCTTCTTTCTTAATTACACCCTAATCATCCCCGACACGTCGGGGTTTCGGCCCTATGAAAACTTTCGTCATCGGCGACATCCACGGACGCTGTGCCCAGCTACACCGCTTGCTCGATCTGATGCCTCGCGACGAATCCGTCGACACTCTGGTTTTCCTTGGCGACCTGATCGATCGCGGTCCGGACGTGCCTGGCTGTGTCGAGCTGGTGCGAAATCTATGCAAAGAGAATCCTGAACGCGTCATCTGTCTGCGAGGAAATCACGAACAGATGCTGCTGGACTTTCTTGATGACGACAATTTGATTTGGATGGAGACCGCCACCGGCGGTGATCGAACGTTCGAGCAGTACGCCGAGGCGATACTGCAAATTCGCTCCGAAGAAGACTTTGATAAGGCCCGCGATCTTCTCGCCAGGAAAATTCCGGCCGAACAGATCGAATTCTTTCGCCAACTGCCGCTCTATCACGAAGACGACTTTGCCCTCTACGTTCACGCCGGACTCGAGAGCGGCAAGCATCCGCGGGACAGTTCGCCGCACTCTTTGCTTTGGACGCGCGACATGGATTTTTACAAGAGCTACTCAGGCAAGCCGTGCGTGTTTGGACACACGCCGACAGCGTTTCTTCCTTTGCGGGGACGTCTGGGCCGGCATGGGATTTATCTTTTCCGCAGCGCCATCGGCATCGACACGGGATACAACCTGCAGTCGCCGCTTTCGTGTCTATCGCTGCCGGACTTCACTCTCTATCAGACCTTCGCCGACGGCCGCGACGCGATTCATCACATCACCACGCTGATTCCCGAGAGTTTGAAGAAAATGCAGAGACAGGCTGCGGGGCAGTGAATCTGTTCATTGATTCAATGATCCAATGATTCAATGACTTATTCGTATCTGAGGCACTCGATCGGATCGAGTCGGGCAGCTTTGCGGGCCGGCCAGACACCGAACAGCAACCCAATCGCTACGCTCACGGTCAACCCTGCGATCACCGCCCAGAGTGGAATTGAGGAAGGCAGGCTGGGAATAATGAGGCCGATAAGTTTGCTGATACCAACGGCCGCCAACACGCCAATCACGCCGCCCAGAAAAGTCAGCGTCATCGCTTCAAATAAGAACTGATTGGTAATGTCTCGCCGCCGCGCGCCGAGGGCTTTCCGAACCCCAATCTCGGCCGTCCGTTCAGTAACGCTCACCAGCATGATATTCATCACGCCGATGCCGCCCACCATCAACCCGACTGAGGAAATGGCGATAGCGATAATTCCAATCATCCCAAAGATACTGTCGAACTGCGTAATGAAAGCGTCTGCCGTTTTTACGTCAAAGTTGTTCGGTTCAGAAAACCTCACATTCCGGCGGGTGCGCAGGATTTCCTCGACTTGATTGAGAGCTTCCGGCAACCGTCCGGACTTGGCCCGCATGACTATAATCAGGAACTTGCGGCCGGGCGCGACCTGAAACCCCGTGCGGAAAGGAACGAAGACCGCGTTGTCCTCTTCGTTCTCGCCAAAAACGGTTGTTTGACGCTTGGCCAACACGCCAATTATCTCCCACACATATCCGCCCATTCTCACTCGGGTTCCGACCATTCCCGACTCCTGGTCCGGGAAAAGCGCCTGAGCCGCGTTCACGCCGATCACCATCACATTGCGGCGATTGAGATCGTCCTGCTCAGAGATAAAGCGCCCTTCCTTCAAACTCGCGTTGTGAATGTCAGCGTGGTTCGCGGTTACTCCCTGAGTGTTGCCGCGCCGGTAGGTCCTACCGTTGATCTTGATCGTGTCGTCAAAGCCGCAACCAAAACAGCCTATGTTCGTTGACTCAAGGGCCACCGCATCCACTGCCGACGCCTGCTGGGCAATGGCTTCACCGTCTTCGGCCGTCAGGGGCTTACGCGCGCGCTCAGCCTGATCGCGCTCGCCGACCTGGGGACCGGTAGTCAGGTGGAAAGCATAGATATTGTTGGTGCCGTACTCCTCAACCATATGGACGATATTGGCCCGGAGACCCGTGAGAATCGAGGCGACCACAATGGCCACGATTACGCCGATGACGATTCCCAACACGGTGAGCGCGCTGCGAAACTTGTGCGCGCGGACGCTGTCGAGCGCCATCAGGAGCGTTTCGCGCGGGACGAAATTGGGTAGTTTCAACTTCATTAGAGCTTCAGGTGCGTGTCAGCGCAATGATCGGATCGAGCCGCGACGCTTTGAACGCCGGATAGATGCCGGCCACCATCCCGACCCCGGTTGAGACACCAATTGCGAGCAGGATGTAACCCACCGTGATCGTCATCGTGATCGGAGTCAGCAGCGTAACAATCCACGATATACCGGCCGCCGCGATCAGCCCCAGCACACCGCCCAAGGCGCACAGCATCGATGACTCAATTAAGAACTGCAAAAGCACTTGCTTGCGACGGGCGCCCAGCGCCTTTCGCAAACCGATCTCGAACGTGCGCTCAGTGACAGAGACCAGCATGATATTCATCACCACGATGCCGCCGACCACGAGCGCGATTAGAGTGATTGGCGTAACCACCAACGCGATAGCTCCCGTGAATTGATCGATCTGACTGCCAAGCGTTTCTGTATTGACGAGACCAAAGTCGTCCTCCTCGCTTCCGATCAGCTCGTGATAATTGCGCAGCGCGCGGCGGGCGTCCTCGATTGTTAGTTGAAAAGTCTCGCGCTGCTGACCCTTGCCGTGGATTTGCAAATCGAGATTGCGGCCATAAATGCGCTGAAAAGTCGTGAGCGGGATGTAAACGTGCTTGTCGATTAGATCGCCGAAGATGGGACCGCGTCTCTCTTCAACGCCGATGATGCGCATGGGCAGGCCGGCCACCTTGAATTCTTTGCCGATCGGGTCAGTGTCCGGATAGAACTTGTCTTTGATGTCCGCCCCCAGGACGACGACCAGCTTGCCGTAGGACACCTCATCGGATTGAATGAAGCGGCCGTCCGTCATGGTCTTATCTTCGATCTCAGCCATGTTCGCGGTCACCCCGAAGATAATGCCGCCATAGAAAGTCATGCCATCTTGCTCGAACTTGGTTCCGCGCGCCGCCTGCGCCCCCACGGCCGAGCAAGTCTCGCAGTAATCCTGCAGCCATTCCATGTCGCCCCACTTCAGCTGCTTGTTACGGCGGTTCATGCGCTCGAGGTCTTCTTCTGAGAGCTCGCCAGCGCTGACCATGCGCGCGATCATGAAATGGTTTGTGCCCAGGACCTTCGAGACTTTTTCGACTACGTAGGTGTTGAGCCCTGAGATCGCAGCCCCGACGACAACTACCGAAGCCACGCCTATGATGATTCCGATCAGGGTAAGGAAGGCGCGCAGTTTGTGCGCCAGGATGGATTGCAGCGCAATTTTGGCCGCGTCGGAATAGACTGAGTAGAGATAGCGCATTTTCCTTGGGTTCGGAGAGCCATACGACGGCCCGCCCGGAAAAGTTTAGAGCTTAGACAGAAAAGTCCCCACAATTGTTCCGATGATTAGACGTCTCTGAGGGGCGTTTTATTAACGGGATTTTGTGAAATATCAGAAGCCCGCGCGTAAGCAAGGGCGATGATAGCCTGCTGCGTGGTGTGTGCGATAAAGCCGCTTTGGGCGTAGTTTTCGTAACGGATTGAGTTTATTGGAGCTGGCCCTCCCTCACGGTCTGGCTTCCGACACATCTCGCCGTCAAATCAACCCCTTCGCTTTCAGCCATTCGCTGACGACGATTTTCTTGTCGCGCTTCTCACCATCGACCTGATAGTTCAATTTGCGCATCTCTTCGGTTGAAATCGCGCCCCCGAGTCTTTGCAGCACTTCAGCCAGAGCGGGCACGCGGGCAATCGCATCCTGCCGCGTCAGAAACACCGCTTCGTAGGGCGGAAAGTATCGGCGGTCGTCTTCCAGTTGGACAAGATCTAGCGCTGCAATGCGGCCATCCGTTGAGTTACCGGCAATCATGTCGACTTTGCGAGAGGCCAAAGCCGTGTAGGTCAGGTCGAGCGCCATGTCGTACACGTTCGCAAACTGCAAGCCGTACGCTCGCGAGAATCCTTTATAGCCGTCCTTGCGCACCATGAAGTCGTGGCCGAATCCGGCTTGCCACTGTTTGGAATACTGGGCGGCCGGCGAAATCGACTTAAGGTTTAGCCTGCGAGCATCTTCACCGCGAATCAGAATGGCGAAAGTATTATCAAAGCCAAGCGGCGCGCTGACCTCGACGTTAAATTGACTTAAGTATTCGCGTTTGACCTGGTCATAAACGGCGCGCGGATCGGTGATCGGATCGTGATGAAGAATTTCGCTGAATGAGGTCCCGGTGTATTCCGGATACAAATCGATCTTTCCCGCTACCAGGGCGCCGTGACTTAGATTCCCACCCAGATCAAAACGCCGTTCGACTTCGACGTTTTTGGCTTCCAGCATCTGCGCGACAATTTCGGCGAGCAACACAGACTCGGTGAAGTCTTTCGAGCCGAGACTAACATGCCCGCGAGTGGCCGACCCCGACGATTTCGAGCGCAGCGCGTGCCACCCCGCATAGCCCATCAGCAGGATTCCGATTCCCAGAATAGCCCAGGCGAGGAAGCGTAGAGGCGAGCGCTGTTTAGTGCGTTCAGCTTTCGGATCGAAACGTTTCTCGATAACGCTGAAACCAAAATCAGCCAGCAGCGCCATCAGCGCCGAAGGCACAGCGCCGGCCAGCAGCAAGCGTTGGTCATTCATGCGCAGTCCCTGGAAGATGTATTGACCGAGTCCTCCGGCGCTGACTTCCGCGGCGATGATTGCCACGCCAATCGTGATTACCACTGCGACCCGGACACCGGTGAGAATGACGCTCAGCGCCAGGGGTAGTTCCACCTGAAACAGAACCTGACGATCGGTCATGCCCATCGCCACTGCAGCTTCTCTCACGTTCGGATCGACACCCAGAATTCCGGTAACCGTGTTGCGGATGATCGGCAAGAGCGCATAGAAAACCAGCGCAATGATCGCCGTCCTTGGTCCGATGCCGCCGATGAAGGGCAGCGGAATCAGAAATCCAAACAAAGCCAGACTGGGAATTGTCTGCATTACGTTGGCGATCCCCAGCACCGGCGCGCGCCAGCTTTTGCGCCGCGTGATCAGAATTCCCAGCGGCAAGGCTATGACTACCGCGATCGTTATCGAGATGAAGACCAGCCAGAGGTGCTGCGCAATGTGCGACAGCATGTCCGACCAGTTGGCCTTGAGGAACTCAAGCATGGGTGATTGATCCGAAGGGGGCGCCCGGTAGAGTTAGTTATCGCATCGCGCGCGCGTTAGTGGATAGTCAAACCCGCGCGGCTGGCCCTTGGACATGCCCTCAACTCGGGCGAACAGCGAGCCGTCCGATTGCAGCCGGTAGATTACTCGTTGCGGAAAATCGTGTTCAAGATTCTCAAATACAGCTTCCTTGTTTTGGAGCTTAATGAGCTTGAACGCGGCTTCGGCCTGCCCGGAAGGTTTAGCGACATAATAAATCGAGCCGTCTTTCTCTTCGCGAACTTGCATGAACTCGTACTCAACCGTCTTTCCACCGGCGACGGTGCGGCCCATACCCAACATCGTTTGACCGGCTGGTTTCATCCATTGCTCAGTGAGATCGCGACCTTTGAGGGACGCTTGCCAACATCCGCCCATCCAGGCGAGATCGTTGACGGAAAACTTCGGCGCCTGGGCGGCGGCAAGGCCGCTGCAGACAAAAATCAGAAGAAGAATTCTAACTGTCGTGTTCATAATTCCTCCGGTTGCCGAATTAAATACCAAGTTTGTGCATAAGACCAGCAATCTCCGCACGCGTCCTGGCCTAACGGCGTACAGAGTACCAACTTTAGTTGGCTCTTTGTTTTGAAAGCAAAAGCCCGACTAAAGTCGGTACTCTAAACACTGCTGATCAGCGAGGACCATTCTCAGCCATGTTTCGCGTCATCGGCGCTTGATGATAAAGTTTCTGGCCACCAAGATCCGGTCATGACCCAAATCAATCACATTCACGCACGCGAGATCCTTGATTCGCGCGGCAACCCAACTGTTGAAGCCGAGGTCACTCTGGCAAACAGAGTGGTGGGCCGAGCCGCGGTTCCTTCCGGCGCATCAACCGGCGAACACGAAGCCGTCGAGTTGCGCGACGGCGACGCGAAGCGCTATGGCGGTAAAGGCGTCTTGAAAGCCGTCAAGAACGTTAACGAAATCATCGCCCCCGCCTTGAAAGGAAAAGACGCCCAGGATCAGCAGGCAATAGACGAATTAATGATCCAGCTCGATGGCTCGCCAAATAAATCAAACCTTGGCGCGAATGCTTTACTGGCGGTTTCGCTTGCGGCTGCGCGCGCGGCAGCGGCCGCTCAACCGGTGTCGCTGTTTCGCTACCTGGGCGGCTCTAACGCCAAAACCTTGCCCGTGCCCATGATGAATATCATCAATGGCGGCGCGCACGCCGACAATAACGTGGATTTCCAGGAGTTCATGATCGTTCCCGTCGGCGCGGGCACGTTCAAAGACGCTCTGCGGACCGGCGCTGAAGTCTTTCACACGCTCAAGGCGGTGCTGAAAAAGAAAGGCTACGCCACCAGCGTCGGCGACGAAGGCGGCTTTGCGCCGAACCTGAAATCAAACGACGAAGCGATCGAAACTATTCTCGAAGCGATTGACCAGGCAGGTTATCGCGCAGGGCATGACGTTTTGCTGGCGCTCGACCCGGCGGCCAGTGAGTTTTACGACGGGTCGTCCTACGTTTTCAAAAAATCCGACGGGCGAAAACTTTCGAGCGAGCAAATGATCTCCTTCTGGAAAGACTGGGCCGGAAAGTACCCGATCATCTCCATCGAGGACGGAATGGCTGAAAACGATTGGGACGGCTGGAAGGCCCTGACCGACGCCATCGGCGGGCGCGTGCAACTGGTCGGTGACGACCTGTTCGTTACCAACACCAAGTTTCTGGAAAAAGGAATTGAGCTGGGAGTGGCGAATTCGATTCTGATCAAGGTCAATCAGATCGGCACGCTAACAGAAACCATTAACTGCATCCGGATGGCCCAGAAAGCCGGACGCACGGCGGTCGTATCGCATCGCTCGGGCGAGACTGAGGATTCGTTCATCGCCGACCTGGCCGTGGGAATGAACGCCGGGCAGATCAAGACCGGCTCGCTCTCGCGCTCAGATCGCATCGCAAAATACAATCAACTGCTGCGCATTGAAGAAGAGTTAGGGGCGGCGGCGCGCTATCCGGGGCGCTCGGCGTTTCTGTCGTCGCCAATAACGGATTAATAGTTTGTTGATGAAACATCCAGATTCCCCTCCCTTTGGGAGGGGTCAGGGGAGGGACGTAGTTACTGAAGCTTTAAACAAATAAGCTTGCGGGCGGGCTCAGCCCGCCCGCAGTGTGTGGTTGGGTTGTTGCTCTAGCTGCGCCCCTCCCCCAGCCCCTCCCAAAGGGAGGGGAGTATTGCAAGCTTGATCAAAGGCACTGCTCTCGTGAATTGAGTCATGAATCTTTCCGACATCAGGCATCTGTTTGATTACACCGAGTGGGCGAACGACCTGGCCATGAACGCCGCGGCTAATTTGTCCCCGGAGCATTTGCAGCGCGACTTTGGCATTAGTCACGGCTCGATCCTCGGAACGCTGCGGCACATGGCGGGCGCCGAATGGATCTGGCTTGAGCGTTGGCACGGACATTCGCCGGCCAAAGCCGAGGCCTGGTCGTTATGGACTGCAGAAGCCTGTCCCGACCTGACTAAACTCAAAGAACGTTGGGGCGAGGTTGTGGATCGGCGTACGCGTTACATTTCCGATCTAAATGAACCGCGGCTGGCGGCCGAACTGCCGTTCAAGCTTCTTAGCGGCGACCCCAGCTCGATGCGCGTAGTGGATCAAATGCAGCACGTGGCTAATCACGCAACGATGCATCGCGGCCAGGTTGTGGGAATGATTCGCCAACTTGGGCTAGAGCCTCCCTCGACAGACTTGTTGTTTTATTTGCGAAGCGAAATATCGCCGAAGTGATGTTTCAGAAGCCCGACCGTAAGGGAGTCCCGACAAGTCGGGATTGCTTACGCGCGGGCTTCTGACACAGCTAATCCTATGGCCGAAACCTGGCAACGCGACGATTACGAAATCAGCACTGAACGCGCGCGTTTGAATCTTGATCTGATTCACGACTTTCTTTCCAACCACACCTATTGGGCGACCGGGCGCGCCAGAGAAGTGGTGCAGCGGTCGATCGAAAACTCTCTTCCGTTCGGCATTTATCACGGCCCCGCGCAAGTCGGATTTGGGCGCGTTGTGACTGATTACGCGACGTTCGCCTGGATCGCCGATGTGTTTGTGCTACCCGAGCATCGCGGCCGCGGGCTATCCAAATGGTTAATGGAAGTGATGCTCGCGCATCCGCAGCTGCAGGGCTTTCGCCGTTGGGTCCTGGCTACCAAAGATGCCCACGGCCTTTACGAGCATTTTGGTTTCATCAAGCTCCACCGGCCTGAGCGCTGGATGGAACGCCCCGATCCAAAAATGAAAGAGAGTCCGGATTACTGGCGTTGAGTTGTTCCCTCCCTCTGGGAGGGGTTAGGGAGGGCGCGCAGCGTGTCGACGTAAAGCCCTCTCCCCGACCCTCTCCCAGAGGGAGAGGGCGAAAAGCCATCGCTTAACATCTATGCCTCCACCGAAAGGCCCACTCGCACTTATCATTCTAGACGGCTTTGGCTATCGCGCTGAGCGCGAAGGCAACGCGATCGCCCAGGCCGAGATGCCTTACTATCGCGAGTTGCTCGAGCAGTATCCGCACACTTTGATCCAGGCATCCGGCGAATGTGTGGGATTGCCGAAAGGCGTCATGGGTAACTCGAATGTCGGCCATCTCTGTATGGGCGCGGGACGGGTGCTGCGCACCGACCTCGAGCGCATCAACCATGAGATCGAAACCGGCGAATTCACTCAAAATCTCGCGCTCAACTCGGCGATCGACAATGCGGTGAAACACGGCCGCGCGCTGCACATCATGGGTTTGGTATCAGATGGGCTGGTGCATTCTTCACAGGAACATGCCTATGCCCTGCTCAGACTCGCGCGCGAGCGAGAATTGCACCGCGTCTTTGTCCATTGCTTTCTGGATGGCCGCGACACGCCGCCATCTTCAGCGGAAAAATATGTCGCGGCAATGCAGGCAAAGTGCCGGGAAATCGGCGTCGGCCAGATTGCTTCGGTGGTGGGGCGCTATTACGCCATGGACCGAGACCAACGCTGGGAACGAACTGAGCGTGCTTACAAACTGCTGGTGGGTGGCGAAGGTGAGCGAGCGAACGATCCTCTGGCGGCGATTCGGCGTTCGTACCAGCACGACGTGACCGACGAATTTGTCGAACCTGTCGTCATCACAGAAAACGGCGAGCCAGTAGCCACGATTGGCGACGGCGACTCAGTGATCTTCTTTAACTTCCGCGCAGACCGCGCGCGCCAGATTACCAGCGCCCTCGCCGTGCCCGGCTTTGATGCTTTTCCCGTTACGAATCGGCCGCACGTACATTTTGTTTGCTTCGCGGTCTACGACAAGACTTATCCTTTGCCGGTGGCCTTCCCGCCCGAACAGCCTTTGAATATTCTGGCGGATGTTTTCGCCGGTTTGGGGGTGCGCAACTATCGTATGGCTGAAACTGAGAAGTATGCGCACGTGACTTACTTCTTCAACGGCGGCACTGAGCGTGAATTCGCACACGAGAAGCGGCTGCTGGTGCCATCACCAAGAATTGCGACTTATGATCTGATGCCTGAAATGTCCGCGTTCAAGGTCACCGACAAGCTTTTGCGCGCGATTGAGGAAGCTGAGACAGACGTCTTCGTGGTTAACTTTGCCAACACCGACATGGTCGGCCACACCGGCAAGCTCGACAAGACGATCGAAGCCTGTCAGTACGTCGACACCTGTCTGGGTTGGATTAGCAAGGCTATGCGCACCGCCCGCGGTACGATGATGATCACCGCCGATCACGGCAACGCCGAACAGATGATCGATTTCCAAACCGGAGAACCTCATACGGCGCACACGAGTAACCCGGTGCCGTTTCATTTGATCGACGAAGATTCAAAAGGCGCTAAACTACGCGAAGACGGGGCGCTCGAAGATGTCGCGCCCACGATGCTTGGTCTTTTAGGCATCGAAAAGCCGTTTGAGATGACCGGAAGAGATTTGCGAGAAGGTTAGCGGAGTTGATCTCATTAGCACCTGGCTTCAGCCAGGTGTAGAGAACAATTAAAACGGGGAAACCGTTTAAACGGTTTCCAGAGTCGCGACCGGCCCCTTGTCACCTGGCTAAAGCCAGGTGCTAATGAGAAAAATGTCAGCCGCAACTGAGATCATATCTGAACAAGCCCGTCCAAGAGCAATCTCGCTGCGCTGGATTATCAACGCGCGCGAGGACTTGATCTGGTTTGTCGGCTCCGTTGCCGCAAGTTACTTGCTATTGGTTCTCTACGTGACCGGAGTGCTGCCGCTGATTCCAATGGTGGCGGGCTGGGCGATTCTGATCGACGCGCCGCATGTCTTTGGCACATTATCTCGAACCTATTTTGATCGCGCCGAATGGAAGACCCGCAAGCGTCTCCTCATGGGTTCGTTAGCTTTCTTTGTTATCGGCCCGGCCCTTGTGCTGCTCGGCTTTGGCCTCACTTTTTTCTTCGTAGCTGCGCTGTGGGCGTACTACCACCTCGTCAAACAGCACTATGGCTTCATGGTGCTCTACAAAAAGAAGAACAACGATCTGGCACCGGTTGATAACGCCCTCGACCGCCTGCTGTTGATGTTTGCCTTCAACTATCCCTTCGTAGCTTTTATTGCCGCTGACCCGGCAGCAATGGCGCGTGTGCCACCGGCGCTGCGGAGTGGAGTGAATCTGGTCGCGACCTTGCTGTTGGCAGGCACGATCGTGATTGGCGCGTTTTGGTTGATTCGCCAGATCCAGCGAGGGTGGTTGCGACAGCCCCTAAATGGTCCCAAGTATCTGCTGCTGGCGGCGGCCATTCCCATGCACTGGATCGCTCTGATGACACCGATGCCCGCCAAACCGATCGCGCTGGTGGCGATACTGACCATCTATCACAACCTGCAATATCACCGGCTGATCTGGTTTCATAATCAGAAGTATCGTGGCCCGGGCTCGCCCGTGGGTAACGCGCCGGATGCGCGTGGCACCTACGGTCCCGCGGCGACAATTAGCCGGCGGCTGATCTATTACCTCGCGTTTGGAATTATCTTTGGAATTATCTACCAGGGCCCGCGTCAGTATCTTGGCTATCTGAATCTGCACACCGGCGATTCGCCGGCCGCTCTATCTGTTCCCATTCAGTTGGGAATCGCTTTTCTCTGGGGCTACGCCTTCATCCACTATTATCTCGATTCAAAAATCTGGCGCGTGCGCCGCGATCCCTCCGTCGGCAAAGCGCTGAAGATGGATTGAGGTAGCGAGTCATTATCCCGCTCTTTGGAGTGCGGCGTCTTGTCGCCGCTTTTCACTAGCGCTACGAACCACGCAGCTTAAAGCGCTGACAAGTCAGGGCACTCCAAAGACGTTCAGCCTTGAGGTTTCTCGGCCTGGCAGAACCCAGCGACCAACTTAACAAAACCCTCCGGTCGCTCTGTCGGCGGCAAGTGCCCACAGTTATGAAAGATGAAGAGGCTTGAGTTAGGAATTGCGTCGCGCAGTTGGTAGGCCTCGCTGATCGGAATGTGGGTGTCCGTGTCGCCCCAGACCAGCATCGTCGGCTGGCGAATCAGAGCTGCCTCACGCTGGATTCGATTCGCGTTCCAGCGGCGCGCGGTGCGAATCATGGCCCGATGAACATTAGAGGTCGCCAGCAAATGGTGACGCGCTTCCAGCTTGTGTTCGTCCAGCGGCTTTCCGATGCGCCGGTACACTTGCTCAGTCCGCTTCCGCAAAATCCAGCGCGAGCTCAGAAAGAGCGGCGTCACAATATCGCCTACGAGTGGCAGACGCGAGAGACGAAGCAGTAATTTTTTCTTGGGCTCATCACTGCTTACGGTTCCGACCAACACCAACCGCTCGACCCGCTCTGGATTATCGAGGGCGATTGAGGCGGCGATTGCCCCGCCGTAAGAAGCGCCGACGATCGTAGCTTTCTCGATCCCCAGACGATCCATCAAACGAATTACTGCGTGCGCCTGAGAATTGATCGTATAGCGACCGTCGGCCGGTTTGTCGGAATAGCCATAGCCCGGCAGGTCGGGAGCGATCACGCGAAAGCCGGCTTCGGCCAGCGGCAGAAACACATCGCTCCAGATCAAATTTGAAGAGATAAAGCCGTGAATCAGGATCAGCGCGGGTGCATTTTCGTCACCGGCATCCTGATAGTGAATCCGCACGCCACCGACCCGGGTGAACCAGGAGTATTCAGGGTGATAAATGAGGTCGATACTGTCGCGCCAGCTCACGTCGCGGGGGCGAGTGAACAGTTTCGTCGCCACCGCGCCCGCGACGATGCCGGAAACTCCGGCCAGCAGATAACGCTTCTTCATGACGAAGGGATATTAACGCGGGCTCCTCATAGATTGAAAGACATAACGCTTTTTGGCTGCATATTTTCGTGGTCCCGTCATTTAGCAAGGACGATCCACGAAAGCACACGAAAAGAACCCGAACAAAATGCTTTTACCAGTTCGTGTGATTTCGTGGATCCTTTCTCACGCATTCGCGATCACGACCCCAGGATGAACAGTCCGGCTTTTATTGTCATAGTTGCCTATCGCTATCAACCGGCCCTCGACGTCACGCAAGCGCACTGCCTGCCCATCCGGCCAGCTCGCAGCTTCAGCTGCGTCAGTTTGTAAACTCAAACCATGTTGCGTGCGGCGCGCGTCATCATCTCTTAATTCTTTGAAAGGGAGATGCGAAACTGCCGCGTCAGGCGAGACCAAAACCTCCGCAACCGATCCCGAATCGGCGGCTTCGCTCAGTTGATTCAGCGTCAAAGCATCTTCGATTCGGAAGCGACCGGCCCGCGTGCGCCGCAACGCCGCGAGGTGCGCTCCAACTCCCAAACGCCGCCCGAAATCTTCGGCCAGCGTCCGCACGTAAGTACCGGCAGAGCATGCGACGCGCACGGCAAGATCGCATGTCTGATCATGGTTACGCTTCAAGAGCACGCCATCGTTTGTGATTGGAACGAAGTCTTTGATGGTCACCTGAACAGGTTTGCGCTCGACTTCCTCACCGCGGCGCGCGAGTTCATACAGCTTGCGGCCGGCAACTTTCTTGGCTGAGTACATCGGCGGCGTCTGCTCGATCTCGCCACGCAGCAAAGCCATCGCAGCTTCGATATCTTCTCTGCGAAAACTCGGCGTTCTCTGCGTCTCTGCGGTGAGATCTTCCTCAATTTCCAGACGATTGCCGGTCACATCACCCGTGTCCGTGGCGTAACCAAGACGAATCATCGCCTCGTACTCTTTTTCCGCGCCGCTCAAAAACTGCGCCAGCCGGGTGGCACGTCCAACCAGGACCACCAGCACTCCAGTCGCGAACGGGTCGAGCGTGCCGGTGTGGCCAACCCGACGTTCGCCGATAATCCTGCGTACGCGCGCAATTACGTCATGCGACGTCATGCCCGCCGGCTTATCGATGATGAAGCATCCATCCACGCTGACAATTCTAGATTTTTGCCTGGCAATTGTCTCTGTGTCCTTCGCTCCTCCGTGGTAAATTAGCCGGCCAAATCACCACCAAGACGCGGAGGTCACAAAGACGAAACGAAGGCGAAAAACTCTCAATGAGACCGAAAGCGAGCTCTTGCCCCCACTCGATCCGGACAAGGCGCGCAAGCGTGCTCTTGAGCGAGCCGGCAGATTGCTGGCCGCGAAACCGCGTTCAGTGGCCGAGCTACGCGAGCGTCTGCTCGAAGGACGGGGCGCGACCGCGACCATCGTCGAGTCAGTGATCGAGCGCCTGCGCGAGTACGGTTATCTGGATGATGCGCGATTCGCGCACAGCTACGCATCACTGCGCGTACAGCAGCGGCCAATCGGCCGGCAAAGACTGCAGCGCGATCTCTGGCTGAAGAAGATCGACAAGCAAACGGCCGAGGCCGCCCTGGATCAAGTTTTTGCAGATACTCCGGAAACAGAAATGATCGATCGCGCGATCGCCAAGCGCGTGCGCCTGCGCGGTAAGCCAAAGGACCGCGCCGAAGCCAAAAAGCTCTTTGATCATCTGCTGCGCCAGGGGTTTGCTTTCGAGCTGGTGAGTGAGAAGGTTCGAGCAGTTTCGAAGAGCGACATCGACGATTGAAAGGCTTGATTTGACGCGCGCCGGCCTAATTGTTCGCGTTTTTTTTCGTGAGATTTCGTGTAATTCGTGGATCGTGCGCTGAGGATTCGCAGCCACACGATCCACGAAATCACACCAAACTACACGAAAGAACCACAGTGCCGAGCCAGCCGCTGCATACCAAAGCGCTGACAAGTCAGCGCACTCCACAAAACTACTTTTCGATCCAGACCACCGGCACTGGCGAAGTAAATCGCTCATCGCTGGCTCCGGGCACCCCGGCTTTGGGGAAGAACGGTGCGATTTCCCCGGTTTCAGTGTCAACCAACAGCAAAGACGCTGGAACATCTCCCACGACCATTAACCTGGCGGCAGAATTGATCAGCATCCTGGCAGACACTGAAAAAGTTTGGCCTATGTGGGCTGCTCGTTGTCGCTCCCAGTTGGTTGGATTCAGGTAAAACAACTCGCTGCTGGTACTCGAGCTGTCTTCAATGAAGAAGGGCACGCAACTTTTTGCCGCGAAGCCGGCAAATCGACACCCGGAACACGGACCCGGTTTAGGATTTAGAGTCTTTAGGTTGTCGATAGTTTTCGCGATCAGAATCTGGCTTTGATCCTGAGCTCGTAAAAAGATCGCGCTTCCTACCTGACAAATACCTTCGATGAGCCACTTCTTGTCGCTATCAGTCAGCTTCACAACGCCACTCACCGTTGCGAGCGTCGTAGTGTTGGGCTTAAGCACTTCGCTGCCTGGTTTTTGTTTGCCAACGCCCCCGATGAATCGATCAAAGATCAGCCGATCGGGCGCGAGCCAACGCGCACATCCGAAAGTACCGGCTGCCCTCGCTGCCCCTGAGGACTTCCCGGTCGTACTAGTGCCGAAGTGGGCATAAGGATCGTCCCATATCGACTTCGTTTTGCCCTCCAGGTCCGACACTAAGAGCCTGGTTTCGGAATTCGCTGCGTTCTGCTTGAGGCTAAAATGATTGCCATCCGGGGCCCAGTCGATGCAGAAGTTTTTCCCTTTGAGTAATGGTTTGACAGCGCCGCTGCCAAGGTCGCGCAAGAGGAGTTCGTCCCTGGTTGTGTACAAAAGCTGGGTCCGGTCGGGGCTGGCGACCGCTTCAAACACACCGCTGGTGACGACGGCATGGGTGTAGCCCGAGCCGGTCGGCGCAGCCGTCAGTTCAATTAGATCCGCTCCGTTCGGGTTGTCTCCCGCCAACAACAACAAGCGGCCGGTAAATTTGGGGCCGACTGGGGTGGGTGGACGACTGCACGCGGTGAACAGTACGCAGGAGATGATTACACTGATGATGCAATAGCGTCCGAATGTGTGCATAAGTTATGCCTTCGCGAAGTATCGATCTTGTATGACAGATCGAGCGCATGAGTCAAACAGATTTGAAGAGGAGGGCGCTTCTTAGTTGACAGGTGTTTAGAGTACCGACTTCAGTCGGGACTTCCACAGCCGAAAAAGCCCGACTAAAGTCGGTACTCTGAACGCCTGATTCCTAAATTGAGACATTCCCGACGCGCGATGGGTTCGAGTTCACCGCAACGCTGTTTTTCGAGCCGCTTTACGCATGCTAAACTCCAAATAGTCAGTCGAGCGTTGTCAGTGAACCAATTCTTATCTGATCTCTGACCTTTCTGATTTCTGACTTCTGATTATGACTGGTAACGAAATTCGCGAAAAGTTTCTGGAATATTTTGAGCGGCACGGCCATACGCGCGTGCGCTCCAGTCCCCTTCTGCCGGCAAACGACCCGACTTTGCTCTTCACCAACGCCGGCATGAACCAGTTCAAGGACGTCTTTCTCGGCGCCGAAAAACGCGATTATGTGCGCGCTTGTTCATCGCAGAAGTGTCTGCGCGCCGGCGGCAAGCACAACGACCTGGATGAAGTCGGCAAAACCGCGCGGCATCAGACCTTTTTTGAGATGCTCGGAAATTTTTCTTTCGGCGACTACTTCAAGGAAGACGGGATTAAGTTTGCGTGGGAGTTTTTGGTCGATGAATTAAAGATGGATCCACGGCGGCTCTGGTTCACAGTCTTTGGCGGCGATGATGAAGTTGGGCCGGATGAAGAAGCTGAAAAGCTCTGGGAAAAAGTCGGTGCGCCGCGTGAAAGAATTCTGCGCTTTGGCCGCAAAGACAATTTCTGGCAAATGGCGGACACGGGCCCATGTGGCCCTTGCAGTGAGGTTCATTACTATCTCGGCGACGATCCCGGCGACCCCAACAAGAACCGCGTCGACCTGGTCAACGGACCCGGCGATACTACGATGGAGATCTGGAACCTGGTCTTCATGCAATACAACCGCATAGAAATCGAGTCGGGTAAATACAATCTTGAACCTTTGCCGAAGCCCTCGGTTGATACGGGCCTGGGACTCGAACGCACCGCCGTGATCATGCAGGGCGTGCAGTCGAATTATGAAACCGATTTGCTTCAGCCAATCATCAATTTCACGGCCAAGCTTGCTGATCGTCATTACGAAGCTGAAACGACGGAAGGTTTTGCGATGCGGGTCATCGCCGATCACGCGCGGGCTACCGCCTTTTCGATCACCGACGGAATTCTTGCCGGCAACGAAGGACGCAATTATGTGATCCGGAAGATCATGCGGCGGGCGATCTATCAGGGACGGCATGCGCTCGGCTTCGATGGACTGTTCTTCCATCAAGTAACGAACTTTGTTGTCGATCAGATGGGTCAGGCTTATCCAGAGCTGGAGAGTCATCGCGAGTTCATTGAGAAGATGGTGAAGCTCGAAGAGGAACGGTTTGGATCGACTCTGACCGTGGGACTAGCCAGACTTGATGAGCTATTTGGCAAAGCGCCGAAGGACGGCATGATTCCGATGGTGGAACTCGCACGCGCTTACGATACGTTCGGAGTGCCCCGCGATTTAATAAGAATTAGTCTGATTGAACGCGGGCAAGTGTTCGCTCAAGACGAAGTGACGTTCAACGAGGCGTTTGATGACGCATTGCGACAGTTACAGGGTGGCGAATCAAGCGACGCACGGTCGCCGACTAAAGCAAAAACACGGCACGTTCTCAGCAACGCGGCTTTTCGCGGTGGCTTTACGGGCTATGATGAAACAACAACTAGCCCGGTGTTCATTAGAGCCATGTCGAAGGATGATAGCCATGTCGAAGAGTTAACTGCGGGAGAACAAGGAGAAGTAATTCTCAGTCGTACGCCATTTTATGCGGAAGCCGGGGGGCAGGTGGGCGATACAGGTGTTCTAGTCAGTCTTGATGGGACAGTGCGGGCTTCTGTCACAGATACCGTTCTCATCGAGCCGGCGTTGATACTTCATCGGATCACTGTCGAACGCGGGACTATGAAATCCTATTCGGCACCGCACCTTGCATTCGGTGACACTCTCGCCACTCCGACCGAATTACCAATGCCCGACGCAAGACCTGATTTATGGTTCACTGCCCAGGTCGACGTGGAAAAGCGCGACGCCACGCGCCGCAATCACACCGCGACGCACCTGGTGCACTCGGCCCTGCGTGAAGTCCTGGGCAGTCACGTCAAACAGGCTGGTTCAGTCGTAGCCCCGAACTATCTCCGGTTTGACTTCACACACTATCAGCCAATGACTGAGGCCGAGCTTAAGGACGTGGAGCGGTTGGTGAACGAACAGGTTTTGCGCAATGTAAAGGTCGAAACCGATGTCATGCCGGTCGAAGACGCAATCCGCGGGGGCGCCATGGCCCTGTTTGGCGAAAAATATTCGGGCATGATGCGGGTACTGACAGTCCCCGGCTTTTCCAAAGAGCTTTGCGGCGGCACGCACGTGCGCGCCACCGGAGACATCGGCGTCTTTAAGATCACCAGCGACGAATCGATCGCCTCGGGCGTGCGCCGGATTCGCGCCGTTACGGGGCTGGATGCTTACGAACGCTTTCGCGAAGACGAAGAGATCATCGACGAGGTCACGAGCAACCTGCGCAGCTCGCGCGCGGATCTGCCTTCGGTAATCGGCAAGCTGCAGGATGAGCTAAAGAAGGCCCGCCGCGAAGCTGACGATTTGAAACTGAAGATTGCCACCGGCGCTGTGGGCACCGCTGCGACCAATGGCGATGAAGGGCGTGAAGTCGCTGGGGTGAAAGTGCTGGCGCGGGAAGCCGGCGGCCTTGATGCGGCAGGCATGCGCCAGCTATCCGACACGCTGCTGGCTCGAATCAAGTCCGGAGTCGTGGTGCTGGGACGCAGCAACGATGGCAAGGCTTCGTTGATTGTGCGCACGTCCGAAGATCTCTCCAAGAGGGTTCCCGCGGGACAGGTGATCAAAGAACTCGCTCCGATCATCGGCGGCAAAGGCGGCGGCAAAGCCGACATGGCCGAAGGCGGCGGTAGCCAGCCGGAGAAACTGGCAGAAGCTCTGGAAGCCAGTTATGCGGTGATTGAGCGGATGTTGAGCTAGTCAAATTCACTTCTCCTGGTTTTGTCCGCTCGGGAAAGAACGATCCACGAACTCACACGACTGCACGAACAAAACACTCCGGCTTCGTGTGTTTTAGTGGATCGTCTTTTCCTTCTAATTCTGTAGTAGTACTGGTCTAAAACCGAAAACCCACCCCGGCCGTGAACTGCAGGGTATTGCGAGTGAAGCTCGGGTCGGTAACCGGGACGAGAATCGGGATGCCGGAAGTTGGGTTAGCCGGGTTCAAGATCAGAGTGTTAAAGGTTCGACGACCATGATGCACGAACGTGTTACCACCATCGAAGCGCACCACGATTTTCTTTGTCGGATAGAATTCGAGGACGGCGCCCAGGTCCACTACCGGATGCGTCAAACCCACCGACTCGATCGTGAAGCAAGGAGCCGGAGTGCTCGGGTTCGGGCCGTAGCATTGCACCTGTCCCCCAGTAATAAGCGATGAAGCCGGCGTGACATTGAAAGCTCCGCGACCAAAGCTGGCAAAGCCGGGCCGCACCTTTCCGAAGATGCCCCACTTCTCAAATCGCTTGCCGGCCTTCACGCCGAACAAGCCTTGAGTTACATGGCCGGTATTCTCGCCCGGGCAGAACTCGCATTTGCCCGGAAAGAAATAACCGGCCGCTTCCAGCGCCACGTGCTTGTTGAGATTAAAGGTGAATCTGCCACCCAGGCCGGGAAGAGTGGTCCCGGAGCCGAGAGTGAGCGAAGAAAAATCCGCGGCCACCTCGTACTTCGGCAACTCTGCGGAAGGCTTCGTTTGGGCGGACGCCTGGTAAGAACTAACTAATACGAATGCGGTAACAATCACAATTGCCAGAGTTCTAACTTTCACTTTCATACCTCCTGATAAAGCCGCTCGCTCGGCGCGAGAACTTTTCTTTCTGATAAAGCGCACACTAATCCCCGTTCCCCGGACTGCGACTTTTCAAACGCCGGAGAGAAACTTAAGCGCGATTAATGTGCGGAGACTTTTTTGTGGCACGCGCGTCTGGCGCGTGAATCACGGGCGGGACGCCCGTGCCACCTATATCAAACTCATGGATTTTTTGGCCATAGATTTTCAATTCGATCAGCGCCGCCGACCATCACTCGGGGGCGCGGAATGGTTTTTGGTTTTACGGGGTCCTTAATGTTGCGCTGGGCGCCCAGGTTTTGGGCACGTACCGGAGACGGGCTCTGAACGTTGGTTACTATTTCCTCCAACTTTTCCAGCGCATTCTTCTTTCGCGCCACCCCCGGATCGGCTCCGATGATAGGCTGATAGCTCGGGTCGTGCAGCACCCAGAGGTTCCACGTGCCTCCACCCTGTAAGATCGACGAGCTGGAAAGCCATTCGTAGTGATTGTCCTTGACGGTGAATTCGATCCGGTTGTCTTCAATCACGCCGACCTTTTGAAACTCGTAGCCTTCGCGGGGCACCAGCGAAACAATGAAACGCCCGTGGCCTTCGGCATAAAACCAGAGCAACGCCCCGGCGTAACCACCGGTTGATTTCCCCACACCCGCGACGTTTCCGTTGATCATTAAGCGATAGTTTTTCATCTCGAGCTCAACCGCATCGAGCGTAAAATCGCGCGCCCGATTTCTCGGGCTCGGATCGTTGAGATTGGCACGATCGAAAGTCACCTTAACGACGTCGACAATCTTGACGCCGGCGCCCTGGTTAACCAGCAGATCCAGAGTGAAGGCGTCGCCATCCTCCAGGGTTTGCGCTTCGGTCGATCTGGGAAATGTCGAGATGACTTCCGGTTGGATGGAATCACCGTCGCTAGAACTCTGGGCTCTGAGCTTGCGTTCGTATTGCGGAGCGAGCGGTCGCACGACGATCGTAAATTGCTTCGTAGTGGGATTGGCGGAAACCCAGAGATCATAGCCAAAGACGAATCTGCCCACCCGGTCTTCCAGCACGCGGTGAATAATGTTGTTCCCATCGATCAAGGCTTGCGAGTCGAGAATCGGCGGAGCCGCGGGCAAATCTGCCGACGCCTTCTTGATGTCGGTCCAGTTCGTTTCGTTCTTGAAGGCAACAAAACCTCCTTCAGCCAGAGGCACAATCAGCTGCCGCTTCAAACCGTCCTGGGCCGTCGCGGTGATGAAAACCAGAAGGAGCAGTGATACTAAAGACAGCGCCTTACTTATCATTCTGGTAACTCCCCTTGATAATTGTCAGCCTGGCTTCGTTCGCCGGTTTGAATCCCGACAGGCTAGCCGGATTGCTATCACTCGTCGCGTTGCGCCGGCGGGCCGTGTTCGCGAAAGCCTGTCTCGATCTGTCCTGAGGGACCCGAATTCTGTCCCGGTAAACGATTTGGGTAACGAGGCGTTCTTGAACCACCGGCACTTCAATCGTCCTGGTGATTACGGATGGGGGGCTGGAACTTAGCGGCGCACGCTGCGAGCGCCCTGCAAAAAAGACGGTCAGGCCGAAAACAGCAATCAGAACGAGAGCAACCGGGACGGGCACGCGGAGGTGCGAATCGAAAAGATTTCTCAGACTGATACGAAACGCGGCCCGGTTCCTTGATTGGGAACGAGTCGCGGCGTCGCGCTCGAGCGATTGCCGGAGCCGGGAATTGTATCCAGCCCAAAAACTCTCGGCCGGCGCGGTGGCCTGCATGGCCTGATCGGTAATCCGAAGCGAGCTGCGCACGGATTCGAACTCCGCGAGACATGCCGGGCAGCCTCTCAGCTCCAGCTCAATCGCACTTTGATCAGACGGCGTGCTGGTCATTGCCGCTTCGATCAGCCGCTCTCTGTTGGCTTTGCAGTTATGCATTTCTCCTAGACTCCTATCTCTATTCCATTCGGCAGGGTCCGAAAGGTGGCCGATTCCTGGTCGCCCACGTTCAAGTGCTGGCGCAGCTTGGCCACCGCGCGGTGCACAGATTTCTTGGCGGCGCCCGTCGAACACCCAATCTCTTTGGCTATCTCTTCGTAAGTCATCCCTTCGTGATGCTTGAGCAGAAAAATCAGACGCTGCGGCGGAGTAAGTTCCGAGAGGGCCTGCATTACTTTCTCGGCCATGATGCGGTTGTGCAGACTTCTCTCAGAGTTCATATCCGGCGCCGCGCCGGCGGTGTCTTCAATTCCCTCCATGCTGGCCAGGGTCACGTCGGTCGTCTGACCGCCCCAGCGATAACTCCTGGCGCGACGATGATTGAGGAAACAGTTGATCGTGATTCGGCGCAGCCAGGTGTAGAAGCTGGATTCACTTCGGAAATTCTTCAGCGCCTGGTAAGCCTTCAGCCAGACTTCCTGCGAAAGATCTTCGGCGTCCTGGGGGTTGTGACAATAATTCAAGGCAAGCAGATAAATGCGGCGCTCGTATTGTTTTGCCAGCAGACAAAAAGCGTCCATGTCGGCTGATTGGGCCCGTTTGATTAGCTCGTCTTCGATGTTGGTCACCGGCTGACTGTCTCGAGCGGAGGCGTTAATGGGATTCTTTGCCTTGCTACTCTACGCCTTAACAGTTCAATAGACACGCTATCGCCGATTTGGTTGGCCGCGGGGTGCGAAGTTTTCTAACAATCGGCGATGTCCAGTCGCCAACGGGTTGCGAAGCTCACGCCGAGGATAACCTCGCTACGAGGTTTGCCGCTCTAACGAACCATCAAGAATTGGCAAAGTTGTCCTTTGTTAAGCACAAAATATGATAAAGTACGCCCGTCTTATCAGTAATCGGAGGAGATAAGCAACGTGGAAGATCTCAACGCAGTTCAGTCAGCTGAGGCACCGCAGCAAGTTTCTAATGATCTACGTGAAATAGACGTCAACAAACTACCAAGCCCTGTGCTGGCTCGACTGATCGAAGAAGTGCGTAACGAAGAACCCTCAGGAATCGACGCCTATAGCCGATTCCACAATCGACACAACCGCTCGCGTTAACCAACTGCCAAATGGGAACGGGAAAGTGATCGAAATAGATACCGTTCTGGTGAAAGTTGCCAGTCGCTGCAACATTAACTGTACTTACTGTTATGTCTACAACATGGGAGATAGTGGCTGGGCGGAAATGCCCAATCATATTTCTCAAGAGACGACGTTCGCGGTAGCGAAAGCACTCAAAGAGTTAACACAGATTCAGACTCGGCCCTTCGCGGTAGTCCTCCACGGCGGTGAACCTCTTCTTCTTGGTCCAGGAAAACTAGACCGAGTTCTAACAGAGCTTAGAAGTGTTGTTCCTTCGGAGTGTTCTTTTGGCCTTCAAACCAATGGAATCCTAATCAGTGAAGAGATATTGGATGTATGTTTCAGACACAAGACCACAGTCTCTGTCAGTATTGATGGCCCAAAGCATGTCCATGATCGAGGAAGAATCGGGCATGACAAGTTAGGAACCTACGATAAGGTTCTTCTAGGAATTAACAAGTTAAGAAGACATCCTAACTCAGCATTTCTTTTCTCAGGCCTTCTAGCAGTTATTGATCCTACCTCTGAACCTCAAGAAGTATACGAATTCTTCAAGACGCTAAGTCCTCCAGGTGTTGATTTCCTTTATCGCGACGGTAATCACACGCGACTGCCGGAAGGAAAGGAATCGCTACGATCTACTGAATATGGTCAGTGGCTTACTCGCCTGGTTGATATCTACCTCTTCGATCAGGATCCTCTCCCGATACGCTTCATTGATGATTTGATAAAGCTGACTCTTGGCGGGAAAGGGACGAAGGATGGAGCAGGTTTAACTGACTTTGGAATCCTCGTAATTGATACCGATGGATCCATTACGAAGAACGACACACTAAAGAGTTCCTTCCACGGCGCGGATCGGTTCGCTCGTGGATGGTCGGTTCATGGAAACAGTTTGAAAGACATTCTAAGCTCAGTCGAATTTGCTGAAAGCCACGCTCTGCAACGCCCAACATCCAAGATATGTCTTTCGTGTCCTGAACTGCAGGTGTGCGGAGGAGGTATGACCCTCCACCGATGGCGGAACACGAACGAATACGATAACACCTCGGTCTATTGCGCGGATCAACTCCTGGTAATAGGAGAGATTCGTAGACAAGTGGCCTCGATTCAAGCCAAATGCGCGTAGATGCTCACGGTGCCCTTAGCCTATCTTCCGTCGAACGCTTCACGCAACCGTTCGATTATTTTCTCTCTTCTCAAGCACTGAGAGCCGACCTCAGCACGACACTACTGGCTTGGTTAGAGACGGAAGCTCCTTGGAAGTTGGTGGAGACTGATTTCTACGAGCAATACGAATTCAGTTTCTGGGATGTGGACGTGCCTGCTCCGTTGCTCGTCTTTCGAGAACCGGATTTCCTTAATGAGTTGAAGACGAAGGTTGAGAGTTTATTCAAGACAGAACTGGGTAGCGATATCGATGTTGCTGCCCACAAGCTCGTTCCTGGGCAGCGGATTCGTATTCACAATGATCTTATCTCCGGCGAGAAGAGTTACCGTTTGCTGATCCAGTTGAACCGCGGCTGCAAAGACGAAGACGGCGGAATTTTGCTTCTTTTTGATAGTGCGGATCCGGCTGACATCCACAAAGCATTCCGGCCAATTCACAACAGCGCTATCGGCTTTGCTGTCTCGCCAACGTCAAACCATGCTGTTTCCACCATACATGGCGGCGAGCGGTTTACGCTCGTGTATTCCTTCTACGGGAGGAATGGCAATGGATGACCTGGCGGAGAGAATCAAAGGAGCGATCGAGAATCCTAATGGCGAACTCTGGTTCCCGGATCTTACCGCCGATCTCGCGGCCCGGGCATGGGAGAGTTTGCATCATGATATTGGTCTTACGCCGGACAGCTATGGGACAGAGAGAGTTTTGTCTCGCAGCCACTCGGCTTCGCGAGAGGTCATTACATCTCTAAAGACATGTCCGTCTATTTGTGCGACCGCCCCAACCATTTCGATCGAAGCGCTCACGCCAGAATGCGCCGTCCAATATAAGAAACAAGGCGTTACCTTTTACACGCCTGACGAAATTTTTCACACATCGGTTCTATCGTGCATTGAAGAGGCGCTCGCCATCATCAATCAAGTGCCGAGTCTCATGAGAACCGTAGCTGCCTTAGTTCGAACTTTGCATATAATCAAACCAGAAAAGATCGACTACGATGTTAGCTTCAGCGAGCCGCAAGTTCCTTTCTCAATATTTGTTTCGGTTCCTGAGAAGCGAATTCCGAATGATGCGTTGCGGGTAGCGGAAGCCATGGTGCACGAGGCAATGCACCTGCAACTAACATTAATTGAGAAAACTGTTGCGCTTGCTGTCGCATCTTCGACAGAAATCTTCTCACCGTGGAGAGGAGAATATCGGACAGTAAACGGAGTTCTTCACGGGTTGTACGTTTTCCGGGTGATACAGCAATTTCTCAGAGCCGTGCGAGAACCCTTCGCTGACAATGTCGCGCATATTGAGAGCAGGTGCATAGAGATTTCATCACAAATGCGCAGCGTTCGAGGCTTTGAAGGGTGTTCAGACTTGACGAGGATCGGCGCGGCTCTCGCCAAAATCTGAGTAGAAGTATTGGAGTAGACACCTCCCGGGAGACTTCAAGCGAACTTGGCAAGCAACTTCTTCAATAGCAGAATTGTCACCCCTAATTCCTTTCGACAGAAGCGCGCTACGGGAGCGTTTTTGTCTCCCCGAAGGCGCCGGTCATTTGGTTTTTTCGGATCCCAGAAATCGCTATCATCTGAAACAATAATACGGTCCTGCGTTGCCAATGCGATCCTGAGAATCAACTTATCCACCGGATTGTTACCAAAGCCTAGAAATCTTAGTTTCTTGGACGCCGCGGAGCCTGGACTCACTGGAGTCTTGATCAGCTGAATTCCAGCATATTGCTCACAATGGACGACGAATGCCTGAACTGCAGGCAGTCCGCATGTTCTTACCCACTCGCTGCGTAGTCCATTGGCTTCATCGAGTGCCAACTTTAGTCTACGATCACTTATTGGCTTATCTAGCGGGTTGACGGCGTCTGCTTTGAACTGTGCGGATTTACGGCTGGGTTTTGGCGGCTGAAAAGCGCTGTTCAGCGTCACTGAATCAATAACAGCCTCTATTGCTCTTTCTCTCATTTGCTCTTAAGCCGAAGGAGATCCATTGTGTCTTCATACCGTTCATCGAAGAAGCCTCCCGGCCAGTCATTGGCAAAATCGCCATTGCTTTTAAGAGGAATCGTTAATACGCGAGAACCGTGCGCATCGCGATCCACGTAAACTATTACTACATTCTTGTGATTGAGAGTACCTCTTGCGATTTGCAGCCGGGCTCGATTTATCATGTGCTCGGAATGGGTCTCTATCAAAACTTGCCGATGAAGACTTGTCCTGCACAACAACTCCGCGATCGCTCCTTGCGCGCTCGGATGAAGGTGAATCTCTGGTTGCTCGACAAAGAGCGGACCAGAACGATTGCTTAGACAGGCCGTTATCACAGGAATGACCTGAGACGCCCCATAACCCACATCAATAAGGTTTGACGTAATCTTCGTCACGCTGTCTTTGATATTGATTGCAGAGTGATAGGGTGAAAGATGAGAAGCCGATACGGAGGTTGCGATGTTGAGGTCCTTTAGCACCTTGTTAAGCTCCGCGCGCTGATTGTAAGGCTTCTCGAACGATTGGTAAGAAACATGAGATCTTCGCTCTGCCTCAACCATTGCAGGATAGACTCCACTAAACATTTTGCGAACGGAATTTGGAAGTAGTTCGTCGGGAGTAGTGGTTGAAAACCAACGTCGAGGCGCGGCACGCCCGCCGCTTACTCGCTGTGTTCCTTCAACAAAAGCAGTCGCGTAGTCGCTCGAGCGCATGTAGCTAGTAATGCGACGCCAGGCCTTTTTTCGAGCGCGTCCGCGCTTAGCACGAAGCGAACCACGGCTGGCGTCAAATCTTCGCTCGATTTCTCCCGCCACATCCGCAAAAGGGTAATTGACGCCATAGAGCTGTTGGCCTAGATTTGTTTCCGAAACACGCCCTAAATACTCTTGCGTTAATTTTGGTGAAGATCCGGGCTGAAATCGCATTGTCATCCGTTCATTTGAGAGGTTGTCTATGATACTCATCAACCTAAAGTTCCCAACTGGATCATCTTTAGAAGACCTAATCTCAAATTCAAACGTGATCGGCTGCTGACTCGATTGAAGGAGCTCCCCTTTTTCTAGCCTTGAAGCTAACGACAACTCCACAGCTAATCTGATCGCTAAAGAGGATTTGTGCGCTAACACCGAATCCTTGAAACTGCCGAGGTCTACTAAGGGGCCAATCCAAGTCGGCACTAACGGTGGCTCGTCTGTGAGCAGAACCTCGCTCTGTGTCAAAAGAAGGAGCGCGTCGTAAATTGATGACTTGCCTGAACTATTCGGCCCCACGAGAAAAGTCAGAGGAGCCAGTGGTATCCGATCGACTTTCTTAAACCCACGGAAATTCCCCAGAGATAGGCTCTTGTAATGGGCTGGGGTCTTGGATTTCATCTGGTTCTCTTAATGGCCGTGCGATTCAAAGCGACCATCCTCGGCGACGATGAGGCATTCTATCATGATGGTAGTCGGTTGCCCTTCTTGTTATCCCGTTCTCTTGACTAGTTAACGTCGACGCAAAGAGTTCACGACAGAGACTCAGAGGAACATGGAGGTAACACAGAGGATTAACTCAACTCGGCCCTCGTCTTTTTAGCCAACTTCTCAAACACTAAATCATATGCTTTTCGCAGCAGGGCCTTCAGTTCCTTATCGCTCAAAACATTAAACCGTTCCAGCGCCACCCAGTGATAGCGCGCAACATAGGGCGCGGGCATGATGCCTTCCTCTTCTACCAGCTCCCCGAATTTTTCCGGCGTGGACTTAAACGAGAGGCAGTGATCGGAAGCGGGTTCGAGCGACGCTACGGCGAACATCTTGCCGCCGATCTTGAAGACTAAATCATTTCCCCACAGCACAGTCTCAGTGACGTGCGGGAAAGACAGGCAGTAAGCCCGAACTCTTTCAATGTCCACTACATATCCTCCAAAATCAGCAGCGCAGTTTGGCCGCCGCCCGTGGTTACATTCATTAGAGATGACGACGACAGCCGGATCAGCGCGCCTTCCGCTTCGTTATGAAATAGAAACGGGTTGAAGTCAACATACAGCTCTTCCATCCGGACTTGATCGGAAAACGTGGGCATCGAGACTTTCTTCATCGGCACACGTTCCTGAACAACATACGGACGTTCGAGTGCTAAAGAGATCGCGCCCTCCCATTCATCGGGCGACGTCTCCCAGCCCAAAAAGACACCGTGTCCGCCGTAGTCATCATTGGGCTTGAGCACTAATGAATCCTGCTCTCGATGGAGCAGCTCGATCAGATCGTTCTCAGCGCCGTGAAAAGTAGTCACGCCTTTGGCCAGGCGGCGGGTCCAGGGAACGTGTCGTCGAAAGACTTCGATTTCTTGAGGATTAAACAGGTTGGCGAATTGCGGATCGCTCAGGATCGCGAAGCTGGCCTTCTTGTGTGCGATCTTCGTGCGGAAGGAATTTACCATGCAGATGTGTCCGTCAGCATATGCCCGCGCCAGCGGATGATGCTCGTCGCAACGTTCAAGAAACTCATAGATGACGACGCGTTTGTAGAGAATGTCGATTCTAAAATCTCCCGCTTCTAAATACTCACCGTCATAACGCAGCTCGCCCGGATCAGCGATCACGGTCTGGTAACCCTCGGCCTGAAAGTACTGCTGCAGGATTCGAAACTCGCTTTCGGTGGCCACGCCTTTCCAGTCCACAATCGCTATCTGCGGGCGCTCTTCTTCACCTCCCCATTCGCGATATGCGGCCAGCAGGGATGCCAGCAGGCGCCGGTGAGGCTCGGGGCGCCAATGCGCGTGGCTTTGCAAGAGCTGCTTGACGTGGTTTAAGCCAAACAGAACTTTCTCCAGTTGCATTTGATCGCCAACGCCGGCAGGTGTCTCAGCGTTGTATTCGAGAAAGTGAAACGCCAAATCAGTGACATAGGCGTCGAGCCGGCTGGTAATACAAAGACACGAATAGCCGGGATCGATTCGTGCCATCTGTCTCTCTCGGTCGGTGAGAGCAAGAACTTTGAGTAAGTCTTCGTCGATCAAGGCCCGGGCCACAACTTTTTCGACCGCTACCGCAATCGTCTGCGCGGCGCGCGTAACTTCGTCGTACTGCGAGCGAGACATTATGTGCGGCCGCAGGAACGGACAGGTGGGACGTTCGCCGTAGACCAGCCCCAGCTCACGTTGGGAAGCTATCAATTCATCAAACAGGCGCTGATCAAGCCTCGGGTCCTTGAGAATGCGCTGGTCTAACTCGTTGACAATCCGAGACAGCATCAATGGAAATCCTCAAAGCAGGGCCCGTGGCAAACCCTGATTGGACGATCCTCTAAGTCGCAGACCTTCTCACGAATCCGCGAGGTGTTAGTTCGTGAAAGTTGGTGGATCAGTTGGCTGCTCGTAGCCCTGCCACGGCGGAAATTGCGCGAGATAAGCGGAGTTAATTCCGTTGAGCCAGATCAGGCGGTCGTCAATCCTCTTAACGGTCACTATCCGCGAAGCCACGATTGTCCACACCATCCCAAACAGAAAGGCCGCCAGCCCGAGGAGCCCAATCATGAAGTATTCATTGGCAAAGCCGACAATCGCGCCGATAAAGCCGGCGACCAAAAGAACCACACCTATGATGAGGTTTTTGCGACGGCGCTGAAAGTGTCCGGGACAGAGTCCGATATACACGATGGCGCGCTTGCTCAAGACCGCGGCCAGAATGGCGTAGACAAGCAGCGCCACAAAGAGCAGCAGGTACAACACCGGATGATGCCAGGAGAGTCTGCGTCTGACTCGCACGCTCTGCGCACTCTCGTTGCACTTCACGCAACGATTGGGCAGCAGCGCTTCTTTCACCATCACCAGGGTGGCATTGTCGCGCCAGATTCCGCCTGAAGGCGGCGGCGGCAAGACGTAACCGTCTTCCAGCACGATTCCGGCCGGTGGCGGCGGCTGATCCGGTACCGCGGCAGTGGCACTCGCGGCGCCGCAGCGCTTGCAATTAGCGGCGTCGGCAAAATTCACCAGGCCACACTCTGCACATTTCCAGGATGTAGTCATTGAGGTTAAGTAGTGTTTTTGAGAATGCGCAGCTAACTCAAAGTTGCGCCGGGATCTCGCGCTTGAGCGCGAGGCAACTCAAACTGCGCTGTTTAGTTCAGGCTCAGGTTCCGATTACCGATTTCGCGCAGGCGCTTTACGACCTGATCGATCAACCAGTTTGGGGTCGAAGCTCCGGCAGTAACGCCGACGCGATTCACGCCCGTCAGATCCCCGGGATTAATTTCGCTTTCAGTTTCGATCAGAAAGCTTCGCTCGCACTGCTCCTTACAGACGGCCAGCAGCTTGATACTGTTTGAGGAATGTTTGCCGCCAATAATGTAGAAGACGTCGACCAGGCCGGCGAGGGCCCGCGCGGCGTCCTGCCGATCGCGCGTGGCTGAACAAATCGTGTTGACGACTTGCGGCTCAGCATCGGCTTTGGCGCGGACGGCTTCGGCTACTTCGAGAAATGTTTGCAGCTTGAGCGTAGTTTGCGAGACCACGAGCGGCGCGTGCAGCGGCGGCAGTTTGGAGACTTCGCCGGCGTCGCTGACTACAAAAGTATTCGACGGCGCATAGCCGACCACGCCGATCATCTCAGGGTGATCCGGATTGCCGGCCACCACCACGTGACGGCCTTCTTTGGCAGCGCGTTCGGCCAGCCGTTGAACGCGAGTTACAAATGGACAGGTGGCATCTACGACCAGCGCCGCGCGCTGCTCGAGTTGAATTTGCACCAGCGGAGTGACGCCATGAGCGCGAATGACGGCAATCTCATCTTTGCCGACTTCGGCCGGGGCCTCGATCGTCGCCACGCCTTCGCCTTCCAGGCGTTTCATTTCCTGCGTGTTGTGAATCAGCGGCCCGAGGGTGCGAACCGGAGCGCCGACTTCGAGCGCGTCTTCCACCATTTCGACCGCGCGCTCAACGCCAAAGCAAAACCCGAATTCGTCTGCTAATAAGACTTCCATACGTTAGTAAACTAGTTCCCCCACTTCGCAAAGCAATGGTAGCACACGGTCTGAGAAATTAGCACTGAGTTGCACCCTGCGTAGCAACTCAATCTGCGTCAGACTAAGGGAGCCAAAGGCGTGCTTGGCTATGGTTCTGCGACGCCGATCCGCGGCAAGTCTTCGACTCAAGAGAAAGCGTGAATCGAAAGCGAGGCGAGCTTTGCTATGGCTTTGCCACGCCGATGCGCGGCAAGTCTTCGACTTGCCGAACGACCTTCTTAAGATCTAGCGGGTCTAAGACCCGAAAAGAAAAGAATCGCCGCCCGGCAAGTCAGAGACTTGCCGCGCATCAGCGTGGCGAAGCCATGTTCTTAAGGCACACCCGGTCGCTACCGCTCCCAATCGGATCCCTTGGCGCCGCAACTACCTTACCGGCTCGCGCAGGATTATCTCAGCCGCGCCGGCCGCGGTCCGGGCCGCCTCAGGATGCGTCTGTCTTAGACCCGCGATTTGCAAAAGAGCTTCGCCGGTGCGCGAAAGTAGTCGCACCAGGTCGCCTTCTTCGGCGCGTGTTTCTCTCACCAGCTCAGACCAATCAGAGCCGCCGGCCCAGTGCGCCGCGGCCGCGGCCGCCGAAAAATTTATTTCCGGGGCGGCTTCGATTCCCTGTTGCCATTCTTCCGTCGCAACTTCAAACGCAATTTCTTCAAACTTGATCAGCACATTGACAATCGCATCGTCGATTTCCAGTTCGCCATAGTCGCGATCTTCATCGGCAACCAGCGCCGCGATTAGGGCCGCTGCTCGCACCGGCTCTAACAGTGCAAACAAATTGCGTTGCAACGCCTCTCCTATCAGCAAAGGCCGATCGACCCGCAGGTCCGCCAGCCACCGACCTCGCTCGGTGACGCGCTCGGCGGCAAACGCGAGATAACCAAACCGATCCAACACGCGCGCGCAACGCTCGAAAGGCTCCCAAACCTCAGCGCGCAATCGTTCGCTCTGTAGGGCGGCTCTTTCAATCGCAACCGCCTCGGGTTGCAGCGACCACATCAGCTCATCTGCCGCGACGCGCTGGGCCTCAGTCAAATCGGCGGGAGTGAGCAGGTCAATCAGGTCGTTAACCAGCTTCACTGCTTCAGCTTCCTCTGAGCGCGCGTCGCGCAGGCGCGGCTCAGGCAAACCAAGCTGATTTCCCCGTGCATGAATTTCATCGAAGGCTTCTTCAGCCCTCTCCGGCTTCAACGAAAACAGCGGAGCGTAAACTCTGCCAATTCTTTCAAGCGCAAACGACGCGGTGCGGCCATCCTCGCGCGCGCCGGTCACGCCATCGTGGCTGCGCGCTGTCACCAACACCAATCGCTTACCGCTGCGGCCCACGGCTACAACGCGGCCGGGCTGAACTACCTTGTTCAGCCAACGCAGCAAGACTTCTCTGCGCGTATGGGGCGCCAGTTCCAGCAGCCGCGCGCGAGCGCTGGCCAAACGCTCGAGACCGCGGACAGCGCCAACCGTTATCTTGAGGGGAGAGGCCTCCAGGCGTTCGCGCATCCGTCGCTCGTTCTCACCGCTGGTCCTTTCGAGCTCGTGCATTCGCGGCAGCAGGTTCCGATAAGCAAAGCTTCTTTCCGCGATGGCCCGCACCTGAGAAAAATTTCCGAACGCGTCCAGCAGGTTGAGCAGCGAAGTGTAGGTCGCGCGAAATTGACTTTCGAGCTTGTCCGGCTGCGCCGCCAGCAACCCGGCGATTCGTTGTGGATTCTGATGAGGCCCCGGCGCCGCGACGATAAAGCCCACACGATCTTTTCCCCGCCGCCCGGCGCGGCCGGTCATCTGCTGCAACTCGGAAGCCGTTAGTGGTTGCCAGCCGCTCGCGCTGCGGCGGTCGGCAACGGTAACCACGACTGTGCGCGCCGGAAAGTCGACGCCGGCGGCGACCGTTGCGGTGGCAAAGATCGCATCGAGCAGACCGGCGCTCATCATTTTTTCAATTACCAGCTTCCAGGCCGGCATGTGCCCGGCATGGTGCGCCGCAACGCCGCCGCGAATAATTGCGTCCCAATGACGATGGCTGCGAATCTCCGAGTGCTCTTCGACAAAGCTGCGCATGAAATCCCGACGCGCCTCTCGCCGCTGGTCGTCGGCGGCGCGATGACCCAGCGCGGCTTCCGAAGCAGCTTCATCACAACGACGGCGCGTCGGCAGGAAAATGATTGCTGGGAGCAAGTTGTACGAGCCGAGCGCCGTGAGCAAAGTCGCCGGCGGCATTTCTGGCATGCGCAGTTTCATATTTGTCTAAGTTAAGAGTGTCAGAGAGTTCGCCAACGCAGGTGCCCGCGGGGATCGCCTAGGTAAGTCGGTCAACGATCCACGAAAAAACACAAGGCCTGCTTTGCTTAAAAACTCTTCCAGCCGTAAGGCTGTGCCGTCTGATGTGCGGAAGGCCTCCGGCCTTCCGGCAAGTTCGACATTGAATTTCGGGCTACGCCCAGTTTGGGGCGCAGCCCCAAATCGTCGTGACAATTGATGGAAGCGCGGAGCGCTTCCGCACATCAGGCGGCGAAGCCGAATCCTCGGGCGGGCTTCTGACACACGTCACCACCTTCGTCGCCTACCTCCTCGGTCCGGCCCGCGCTGACGTTCCTGCTGATCCTGCTCAGTCAATTTCCTGACCTCGGAACTAAGCTTGCCCTGGTCATTCAAGAGCGGCACCAGACGTTTGTCCGGCATCAGAAACGCCGCTCGCAGAGGCACGGGACGCGCGCCCGGTCGCCTGACCACGCCACAGTGAACGCCGCGGACTTCAGCGATCCAGGCGGCGAATTCGTCCGCGTTTCCGATCGTGGCTGACAACAACAAGAGACGAATCCGCGGCGGCGTCAGGATGATTGCTTCTTCCCAAACGTGGCCGCGTTCTTCGTCAGCCAGATAGTGAGCTTCATCCAAAACCGCCAGATCGGCGCGCACGTCTTCACCGCCGCGCAGCGCGTCGAACAACTGATTGCGAAAGATCTCGGTGGTGCCGACTATCAGCGGCGCGTTTGAATTCTCTTTGCGATCGCCGGTGAGGATGCCCACGTTTGCGGCGCCGAACTCATCGCTGAACTCCTGGTACTTTGAATTCGTTAGAGCTTTCAGCGGCGTGGTGTACCAGGCGCGTTTACCGCCGGCGAGCAAGCGGCGAATCTCTTCGCGGGCGATCCAGGTTTTGCCGCTGCCGGTTGGCGCTGTCACCAAAACATCTTCAAACTCGAGCGCCGCGAGAGCTTCGACTTGAAACGGATCCGCTTTGAAAGGAGCTGGTTTGGGAGCGCCGATGCCGCTAAGCAGTTGACGCAATTCGCGGCTATACGTGCCCGCAGGCGGGGGCATGGCTTGCGGCGCCCGAGCGCCTTCCGGTAAGCCATGCCCGCGTTCCCGAGGATCGCGCTCTGAATGACCCGGCGTTTTCGTTCGCCGGTTGCGATCCTGACGATTGCGTGGCGAGCGTGTCATAAAAACCATTGTACCTTTTATTTTTCGTAACCAACCCGAGGCCGCCTCGCAGATGCCCGAATTGCAGAGGGCGGGAGCGTGCTCTACACTCTTTGGTGATTAATCATGCGATCACAACTTGAAAGGCGAAGTTAGCGTCTAACGGTATTACGTACGAAAATATGCTGGAATTATCTAAAACAAGCGGGCTTTTTGAGAAATTCGAGGTCAATCCGGAGCCTTTCTGGCCGCGGATTATGCGGCTGTTGGGCGGTTCCGTAGTCTTGCACCTGGCGCTGGTCGCCTGCGTCGTTTTCATTCCTCCGGTGCGCGACGCGCTGAGCATCGCGGCGATGTTCTCAGGCGTCGGCTTCGTCGATCGCGCCTACACCAAAACCAAAATTGAGAACGAAGGCGACATCGTTGAGCTCACTACTGAGAAGTTTCGTTACCCCGAGGGCTACTTTGCGATGGACCCCCTGGCAATACCGAGCCCTTCGCCGACGCCTTTCATAACGCAGGGTTTCACGCCCACAACTGTTTCGCCGGCCGACCTCTTGACGCCGTCGCCGACACCTACGCCGGTGGCGGTTCCGTCGAGTGCGATTGCCGCTAACAAATCGCCGAGTCCCAGTCCCAATCCCGATGACGAGAAAGAGCGACAGAAAATTGAAGCTGAGCTGGATCGGGCGGCGGTTGAAAATGGGGTGAAGCGGCCAAAAGAAATTAATACGCGCCCATTCAAGGATCTTTTGGCCGAGGCCAAGAAGAAGAAGGACAACGGCGAGTTGAACCTGAACGGCCAGATTGAACTGACTGTCGAAGCCGATCGGAGCGACGACGGCAAACTGATTAACGCCGTCGTCAAGGACAAACGCGGGGACAAAAAACTTGAATCCATCGCGCTGGATTTCGTGGCCGCCCTGAGTGACAGTGGAGTGCTTGATTTTCTCGAAGGTACTAAACACATCAAGTTGACAGCCAAAGTTGACGACCAGAATGTGGAAGTGACTGCGTCGTCCGAAGTCGAATCAGCACAACGCGCCCGGCAGATGGAGAAAGGTTTCAGCCTGCTAATCGTCGGCGGACGCATCGCCAAACGCGGTAAGGACGAGGAGATTTATTACAATCACACCCAGGTTTTTTCCAAGGACAAAGAAGTCAGTGTAAAGTTCTCGATGTCACGCGCTGAGATGGGTGCTTTGCTTTCAAAGCAGATCGCCGAGAACTAGAGAGCGCGCGCGATTGAAATCCTTTTCGGCGGTTCGTGTGGTTTCGTGGATCGACTCTTTTTGGGCACCGCAGGGAATCCGCTAATTCACAAAAATCACGAAACTAAGATCTTTTCCTTCACCCGACCTGCGTCCTTTCTTTGTCATCCAGGGAGCAATGAAATGCGAAAGAGTCTGAGCATCCTGAGCTTTGCAATTTTGGCGCTGCTCGCGATTAGCTGCGCCCGCCCCCAACCGATCGTCCACCCTCCCGCCAACCAATCAAGTCCAGGCAAGCCCGAACTCAAATTGACCAGCGCCGCCTTCAAAGAAGGCCAGGCGATGCCGCACACCTACACCTGTGATGGCGTGAACGTGTCTCCGCCATTGGAATGGAGTGGCGTGCCCGCGACTGCCAAGACTCTGGCCATCATCGCCGATGACCCCGACGCGCCCGGCGGCATGTGGGTACACTGGGTGCTCTACAATCTTCCCGCTGAAAACATCGGATTGGTTGAAAACCTGCCCGCAACTGAAACGCTGGTCGCCGGCGGATTTCAGGGTAAGAATGATTTTGAAAAGATTGGTTACGGCGGTCCTTGCCCGCCTTCAGGCACGCATCGTTATCTCTTCAAGATCTATGCGCTTGATATCGAGCTGCCTTTGAAAGCTGGCGTCACCAAAGCTGATCTACTAAAAGCGATGGATGATCACGTCCTGTTGCAGGGGCAATTGATGGGTACGTACAAGCGCTAATTCAAATGTACAAATCGTCTGCGCTGTGCCACTCGTGAGGAATATTTCTCATGACCAGGGCGTGGTCAAACTCAATACTGCCCCTGGGGAACTTTTCTTCGTCGCTGAAGTAACTCGAGTAAACACTCCGTACCCGCAGAGGCGCGACTCGCCATTCCTTCGTTTCGAGTTTTAGGCCGTCCAAACGATCCACGTCATGGGTGACTGAATAGCCTAGTGAACCGGCTTCGAAGAATGAAGAGGCTTCCTCTAAATTTGAAAAAATTGAGCTCGAAGGTAACTCGCTTCCCACTTCCGCCTCGATCTTAACCGCCACGGCGGAATCACTTGATTCCATCGAGAAGTTTATTGCCGAGCCGGTGTCGGCCACATTGAAAGCCGCGTGGTGATGTTCGCCCGGGAAAAGACGTCCACCGGCGAGATGTGCAACCTGAGAGCTGGTGTCGCGGCGAGAGATGAAAACGCCCTCCTGAGTTTGACCGTCTTGTTCCCAACACACGGCTACCCGATGCGCCGCGTTCTCACTGCTAAGGCCGACAATACCGGGAAATGGTTTCGGCCGGATGTGTTCCAGGCGAATCAAACAAATGCCCGCCACCGCAAAACCATCGTGCAGCTTGGGTCTGAAGCGATCCGGCAATTGACGCTGCATCACTTCGGGATCGATTCGGAAATTGGCGAGGATGCGGCGACGGATGATTCCTTGAATAACGGGCAATCTCATCAAGTTGTCAGTCAAACAAAGTTACGGAATTATCCCTTCCGGCACCTGCCAGGGATGGAGTTCTACCGCGAGTCTGCCGTTCTTAATCATGGGATCAGTAGCGCAAAGTTCCTCGGCCTCTTTTAGCGAAGCTACTCGAAACACGAAGATCCCGCGCAGCGGGCCATCGTCGCCGAATGGTCCAGCCACCACCAGTTTTTTCATTTCCGCGAGCCGGCTGATGTTTGCGATGTGAGCTTTCTGCAGCTCCTGAACTTCAGGAGTCTCGCCGTCGCCTTCCTTGCGATTTGGTCCTTTCTTAAGGAAAGCGAGGTAGACAGTCTTCATTTGCATCGGCAGGCTGCGTTTCTTGAAAACATCTTCGGACCACCACGGATGCATCTCGGCGGCGAACAAGCCGGCTTTCACTGCGGGATCGCTGTCAACCCAGGACTTTGCCTCGACTGCTGAGGCCGCACGCAGAATAAAGATCCCGGCGAGATTTGTATCGTCGCCCATCGGGCCGGCCGCGACGGCTTTGCCGGAATCGAGCATCGCCAGAACATTGACCAGGTGTTGATGAAGAATCTTTTGCGTCTCAGGCGTCTGAGTGCTGGGCCAATTCGGCCCCTTCGTTAACAGGGCCATGTGAAACTGAATCAGCTTGGACGGCGGCTCTTTTTTCTCCTGCCCAAAGATCGGAGAACCAGCGAGAAGGAAACCGGCCGTGATCGTGAGAATGATTGTCTGCCTAATCTTCATTTTCGGTTGTGCTCTGAAGTTTGTGTCGCAAAACTTGGGGCTAAGCCCGCTCACGTCAGTTAATCGTCGCCGTCTTTACACAGGTAATTGCCGGCAAGCCTTCGCTGATTGCCGTCCACGACTCGCCCCCGTTGTTCGAGCCGAAAAGTTTGCCACTGCGAGTGCCGAAATAAAGGCCGGTTGGGTTATTCGCGTCCGCTTTCATGTTATCGCGCAAGATGGTTTCGAACGCATCTTCCTGCGGCAGGCCTTCGGTTAAAGGTTCCCAGGACGAGCCGGCATTCTGAGTGCGATAGACGCGGAGCCTGGCTTCGGGGGTGCAACGAAACTCGTCTGATTCGATGGGAATGATATAGACAGTGTCGGCGTTATGAGGATCCATCTCCATCGCAAAACCAAAGTCTGACGGCACACCTTTGCCGATGTCGTTCCAGCTGTCGCCCGCGTCGTCGCTGCGATATATCCCCCAATGGTGTTGCAGAAACATTCGATCCGGATTCGACGGATGACTCACCACCTTATGGACGCATTGTCCCCATTCGGGAAACTGTTGATCGGGCGGCAGAAATCTGGCTTGAATGCCTTTGTTGCGCGGCTGCCAACTCTGGCCGCCATCATCGGTGCGATAGACGCCGCCGGTTGAAATGGCTACGTACAGCCGCTGGTCGTTTTTCGGATCCGGAAGGATCGTATGCAGGCACAGTCCGCCGCCGCCCGGCATCCATTGTGTGCGATGCGGATGGTCAAACAAGCCGCGTTCAAGCGACCAGGTTTCACCCGCGTCGCTTGATTTAAACAGCGCCGCCGGCTCAACCCCGCAATAGAGCGTATCGGGCTCGCTGGGGTGTCCCGGCACGACTTGCCAGATTTGCTTTAAGGAAACTTCCGAGTCATCCGGAAATTTTATGTTGTAGGCTTCGGGATCGCTCCACGTCTTGCCGAAATCATTCGAAGAGCTCAGGAAAGACCCCCAGTACGAACTGTTGACCGCGGCCCAGAGACGCTGTCGCCCGTTGCGTCCATCGAAATTCATCGCATAGACGCTGCGCCCGGGAAAGTACGGGCCGGCCACGTCCCATTCCCTGCGATCGGCGTTAGAGCGAAAAAGAAAGGCGCCCTTCATCGTGCCGACCAGCAGCAGGGTATCTCCTGAGTTAACGTCGATTTGATTTGGATCCGGCATAGCGAACTCCTTTAGTAGTTCGTCGGTAGTTAGAGTTGAAATCGAGACGGAGTTGAATTATACAGCGAGGTCGAGCGAGTACAAATTGGTTCCTGTGGACTAGTTATAGTTGTACGGCTAGAATGCGAACTCATGACGCCCGAACAAGAAATGCGAACGGAAGGCAACAAGTTGCTTCACGAAACAATGAAGCAGCTTGTAACCATCAGCTCTGGCTCGATCTTAGTTATGATCGCATTTTTGGAGAAGATCTTCGTTACCCCTCCTCCTCGATGGAAACCGTTAGTAGCTGTTGCGTTCGTGCTCTTCTTGATTTGCATTGGTGCAAGCTTGGTAATGATGAGAGCCATCTCGTTGAATGTTGGGGCATCATACGCGAAAGACTTTCAGCCTACTTTGCGTCCAGCACGATTAATCGCCCATTCTTGTTTCTTATTAGCAATCAGCGCTCTTGTTACATTCGTGATCAGGAACCTATTCTGGCGTTGACGCGAAGGAATTGACAGACTTGTAAGTGACCAACTCACCAAATTGGCAAAAGCCCTCGGCAAATTAATTCTTATTTCGGTTATGCCAACCTATACACGCCTCTACGCCGACGACGACGGTCAGTCGCATTTCGAAGATGTGGAAATCGATCTGACGTTAACGGACTATGCGCCGCCCGCGCCGCCTCTCGAACTTTCATCGGTTACGCCGGCTGAGCAGCTCGGATTCATGAATGCGCCCGCTGGTTGGTCGAGCGACTGGCATCCCACCTCAGCCCGCAACCTCTTCTGTGTCCTGACCGGCGAATGGGAAGTAACCGCCAGCGACGGCGAGACTAGAAGTTTTTCCGCCGCCAGCGTAATGCTGGTCGAAGACACCTCAGGCAAGGGACACACGTCGCGGGTCATCAGCGATTCGCTGGCCGTGATGGTGAAATTGAGCGGATAGTTTTTTTCCTTATTTCTGGTTGACCGGGGAGTGAGGCGTCAAGCATGGCTCCGGCAAAGGGTTGACATAAATTCGGATGCGCATAGAATTGCGAACACAAATAAATCCTTCGGATCCCTGAGATAACTCACAAGGAGGAGTCCCCAATGTCTTTAAAATTTTTGAAAACAGCGTTTCTATCCTGCGCCGGGCTGGCTTTGATCGTGCTCGCGCATACCAACGTAGTGTCCGCTCCGCCCATTCCGAATTCGATGCCTGCTGCGCTGCCGAATCCGATACTCTACATGACTGACGTCGAAATGTATCAAGCCAACGGCAAGCAATTTATTCGCTACCGGTACGACGTACTGAATAAAGATGCCTACCCGGCCGCTATGTTCGCCGCCGCGCCGGCCCTGCCGCCCTGCGGCAACAACACGAAAGCATCTCGGACCTGGGTCGACTTCTTTGACCAGAGCGGAAAGCGTCTGTACGGTTTCTGCGCCTTTGGCCAGCCACAGGATCTTGGAAAGCTCTGGTTCGGGCTCGAGGTGGGTGTGCTTCCACCCAGCTATGTTTATATCGAGATGAACGACCGCCAGACGAACACCAAGTACAAATCCAATCTGGCCGACACGACTCTCTGATAGTTTTCACCTGTGCAGATTTCAGCGGCGCGCATCAGTTCATTGGTCCGCCTGAACCCGATGCGCGCCGGTCTTCAATAAAAATCCAACTAAGTTGTTTGCCGGCAAACGCGCCGCGAGTATGATGCACTCTGCTCAAGGCGCCCTGTTTCGCTCGTCTTGAGATCCACACACTTTAGCCGTCAGTGGGAGGTGAGTCTTGGCACAGAAAGATTTATTCAAACTGCTGGAGCGTATTCATCTTCGGCTGGACGAAAGCATGGTGGGGATCGCCGAGCAATTGAAGGACCTCGACGCCGCTGATCTCGCCGAGCTAATCAATCAACTTACTCTCGCTGAAGCCGCCGCAGTGGTTTCGCTGTTGCCCGTGCCGCGGGCGATTGAAATCTTTGATCAGCCGACGATGCGCCGGCGCGCGGGAATCCTTGAGGGCATGGATCCCTCACGAGTCGCGCAGATTCTGGAGGGCCTTTCGGCCGACGAGACCACTGACATCATCCAGCGGATGAGCCCGCACGAACGGCACCGCGTCATGCCTAAACTCAGCGCGGAGCTGCGGAACGAGCTGGAAGGTCTGCTGCAATATCCTGCGCACACAGCCGGCGGCATTATGACGACCGAGTTCGTGCGACTCGACCCGGGAATGACGGTGGGTGAGGCCCTCAAACACATCCGCGCAGTCGCGCGCGAAAAGGAATCGATTTATGCCTGTTATGTGATGGAGCCCAGAACAGATCATTTGCTTGGCGCGATCTCGCTGCGCGATTTGGTAATGGCAGAGTTAGATAAGGCAGTTGCGGAGGTAATGCGGCGCAAGCCCGTGACGGTAAACGCACTCGACGATCAGGAAGCAGTGGCCAAGAAAATCGCCAAGTACAACCTGCTGGCCGTGCCCGTGCTCGAGCAGGACGAAAGCGTCGTCGGTTTTGTAACAGTCGATGATGTGATCGACGTGTTGGTTGAAGAACAGACCGAGGATATCCTGCGCATGGCGGGCGTCGAGCCGGGCGCGTTGGACAAGCCCTATTTTGACAATCCGATTATGCGGGTCGTGCGGAAGCGTATTGTCTGGCTGTTGCTCCTGTTCGTGGCCGGCACTTTGACGAGCGCGGTGCTGCACCGCTATCAGGATGAGCTGGCCGCAGTGGTTGCGCTTTCCTTCTTTATCCCGCTGCTAATCGGTACCGGAGGAAATGCCGGCGCGCAGACGGTTATGACGGTGATTCGCAGCCTCGCGTTAGGCGAAGTCGGAGTGAAACATGCCCGGCGGGTAGTGATGCGCGAAGCGTCCACCGGAATGGTCGTCGGCCTGCTGGTAGCGCCCGTAGCTTTTGGTCAGGCATTACTGTGGCAGGTGCCCATAACGCTCGCCTTGACAGTGTCGGTCACAATGTTTGCGATCTGCGTCTGGTCAACGACGGTCGGCTCGCTGGTGCCGATCGTGGCGGAACGGTTCGGCGTCGATCCGGCGGTGCTTTCGGCTCCGCTGATTACCACACTGGTTGACGCCACCGGGCTGGTAATCTATTTCACTATCGCGAAAATAATTCTGCATGTGTGATTGGGGCTGATGAGCATGATGAAAATAGGCGACGTCGCTTCCTGGGAGCGGACTTTTACCAAAGAGGACATCCGACTTTTCAACTCAGTCTCAGGGGATCAAGGTGTGCATCACGTGGTGCCTGACGAACAGGGCCGGCTGATGGTCCATGGTCTATTGACCGCCACGGTGCCTACAAAAATCGGCGGCGACATGAATTTTGTGGCGCGGGAAATGAAGTTTCAGTTTCATCGGCCGGTGTTTGGCGGCGATACGATCAGATGTGAATGCACCATCGTCGAGTTTGAACCGGCAGAGCAATACACGAACGTGCGCACAGAGTTTGTTTGCCACAACCAACACGGCAAGGAAGTAATGACCGGATATGCGGTGGGAGTGATCAGGCAGGCACGCGGGACTTGATCAAGAATCCACACAGGTATTTAGAACCGCGAAGCGGTTGCGGCACAAAGCCCGGGGTTGACGCGCAGCGTCTACCCTGGGGTCCAGGTCAACGATAGAGTCCGCAACCCTGTCAGGGTTGCGGTTCGATTCATCAAGGATCTCGTACCCAACGTAGCCTTCGGCAACGTTGGGCTGAAGGGCGAAACCGCTTCGCGGTTTTGAATCGGATTACGTTTAGCCTTGAAAACAAATTGAGGCTACGCCTCAATTTCAGAGGCGCAGCCTCATGTAAGGAATGAGCGTCCCATGCAAAGCCACAGGCTTTCCACAGTGTGCTGCGGCAGAGCCGCCTGACCATCTAAAGCAGCTTGGCCGTCACTGACTTGGTGAGCGGGTTTACCGTGATCTTCATCACCCTCGGAAGTGACAGACCGGAATTGGTTGAGCTTCCGGAGGTGCCTGAGGCGCCGCTGCTACCCCCGCTGGTTCCGGCGCCAGCGCCTCCCCCGGAAGCAGCCCCGGCGGGATCTGGCATATGTCCTTTCACCATGACGGTGAAAGTAAACATCTCTGATGCCGGGTTGTTGAATTGCAGACGCCGCGACGCGGTCAGCTCGCCCGGAGCCAACTGCTGATCGGAACCGACCTGCGAAGTGTAATCAAAGGTCGCGGGAGCGCTAACGCCATTACCTCCATCGTCAGCATTCTTCACCCTCACGGTCCCACTGTTCGAACTAATCGAAGTGATCACAAAACGCAGCGGCGCAAACACGGACGTATTTGACGAGGCGTTCCGCAGGGTCTGATCGAACTGCCAGACGCCTCCCGTAAATGTCAGCGATCCATCGACGATCCGGGTCTCGAAGAGCGAGGTCACATCGGCTTCGAGGCGTCGATCGACCACGACGGTTTTCACCGCGCTCGACGGACCGGGCAGGTATCCATTCTCAACCGAGAACAGTCCGCGGACGCGGTACTGGAACGAGCCATTGCCGCGGCCGGTCAGGTCGTAAATTGTCTGCGAAGCCGGTACATCAGCTAGCAACGTCCAGGAAGTGCCGTTGTCGTTCGACTCTTCCAGACGCAGCTTGGCCGGAGCGCCGGTCGCCGCAAAGCTGAGTTGATAGTTTCCATTGATGTCGGTGCCCGGGTCGCCGCTGAATTCGGTGTTGCCGGCGTTATTCAGCGTGGGCGCTGACGTAGCGACAGTCGGCGCAATTGCCCGGTACTGAAAAGGCATTCGAAGCGTTTGGCCGCCGTCGGTGCGCGACGCAGTCACGTACCACTCGATCTGAGTTGGATCGGCCGGGACTGCTTCGCCATTGACGGTGATAGCGACGTTAAAGTTTGCACTACCGCCTGAAGGCACCTCGACCTGAGTGATGCTGTTTCCGCCCGCATCGGTGAGGCTTACAGAGACGCCCGCGGGAAGATTACGGACCGCGCTTGAGCTAAGTTGATAAACTCCCGCGCCACGGCCATGCGTAACGTCGGCGATCGTCACCGTCTGAGTTTTGGTAGCCGTGCCGATCACTCCGGCCATCGGCACCGCGCCGAAGCTCCAACTGCCGAGAAAGTCCGGATCGCCCGGTGAGTAACTACAAAGCGGTCTCGGTTGTAAGTTTACTTCGGCTGTCGGGCAGATGTTGGTTGAGCGTGCGGCCAGGGCTGATTGCGCAAACGCGCCTACACCCATCATGGCCTTCGCGTTAGCTGCTGCATAAGCGTCGACGAGGCCGGCGCCTTGTTGATTAAGAGTTTGCGTTCCATCCGAAACCGGTGTGCCATCAGCCAGACGCAAGTTCGTTGCGGCGTTCATCATCGCCGCGCGAATCATTGATGGAGTCCAGCTCGGGTTCTTCTGTTTCACCAGGGCCACCACACCGGCGGTCATCGGTGTCGCCATCGATGTGCCTGAAGCTGAGATGTAACCCGTCGGATCAAACATGTACGCCGCGTTGGTTCCGGCGGCGCCAACTCTGACCGTTGCTGACAGAACGCTGACGCCGGGAGCGGCAACGTCCGGTTTAATTTGCTTGAAACCGACTACTGGACCTTTCGAGCTGAAGTCGCCCATGTCCGGATCGAACAGCACCCCTTTCCTGAGGCTAATTTGATTTATCGAAATTGCTCCAAAAGCCGTTGAGCCAATTGCATCCTTAAGATAATCGCCGTTTGCCTTGCTCAGACCGACGGCCGGGATCGCAGATTTGCGCACGGTCGCTGCCGTCAGTTCACCGTCTACGTTGTTATAGATGATGACGGCGACGGCGCCTTTGGCGAAAGCGAACGCAGCCTTGTTTGAAAATAAGCCCGTGCCTGCCGACGTGGGCAAACCCGCAGGGGTGTTAACTGTCCCTCCGCGAACAATCAGAGCAATCTTGCCACTGACTGAATCCGGAACCTGATCCGGCGTTTCAGCCAGGCCGCAGTACACATAATTAGCGGTGATGTCCGCAGCGATAGCAGCACTACCGTCGAATGGAAATGCTTTCATTCCGGTGCGATTGCCGCCGCCAAGTTCGTCGAGCCGATTTGGAGCCGAACCAGGATCGAGGGTCGCCCCCACCGTGAGCACGCGGCGGCCCGACCCCGGCGATCCGACCGTTGATTCTCCGGTCGGATTAGTGGGCGTCGGTCTTCCGGAGTTTCCGGCGGCGACAACGACGGTCGTTCCCGCCAAAGTCGCATTGTCGCAGGCAATTGAAGTGGGAAAGTCCGGATCGTTAACGCCATTGCCCAGACTCAGGTTGATCACATTTGCGACCGGCTTCGGCAAGCCTGCCAGCGTGAACGGCTGAACCGCATCTTCCACCGCCAGGATCGTTGAGGAAGCGGTGCCGGCGCCAACCGTCGAAAGCACTTTGTAGCCCATCAATTTTGCCTGGGGCGCGACGCCATGGATCGCCACGTCGTCTGCGGTCAGCGGCAAGCCGTCAGCACCCGGCGCCATTCCCAAATATCCCGAAGTGATCGCGGCCACATGTGTACCGTGTCCAAAATCATCCTGGATCGCGCCGGCCGTCAGATTCATGTAATAGACAACCTTCTGATTGGTATTGACGGCCGCCACCTGCGGACCGACACCGAAGCGGGGCGGGGTGGGATCGCCGCCGAACATGGCGTGTGACCAGTCAATGCCGGTGTCCAGGATCGCGATATAGATTCCCTGACCTTCCACACCACCACTGTTGAGTGAATCACCCATGTGGGTCTGCGGCGGATTTCCGTAGAGGGAAGGAGCCCGAACATACTTCACTGCCTGGTCCAGGTTCATAGTCAACGGTTCGTCGTTGTGGACGGACTTAACCGCACTCATCGCGCGGATCGTATCGATGGCCGAGGCCGGCACTGCCAACGTGACGCCATTGAAAACGTAGTTGTAGCGAAACTGGATGTTGGCAATCTCGCCGTTTGGTCCGTTCGGCGCATCTACGCTGACCAGACTGTGATTGACGCCGGCAGCGCTAAGCTGGCTCAGAAAATTGTTCTGCTCCGCAATCAACTGCTGACGATAGGCGAGCGGATCAAAGTTCTGGCCTCTGGCCTCCGCCAACGTCTTGGCGACGATCACGGGATTGGACCTCAATTCAACGATTACCGGCTGCGGCGCAGCGATCGTATGCGCGATAAATCTGCTGGTGACCAAAACCGCGGTTACGATTAGCAACGACACCGCACCCAGGGCATAAGTTTTCCACGAACGTGTTCTCAACATGGCTCCGACTCCTCTCATATTCCTGTGCAAAATTGGCTTGCGCTCCTGTTCCTGTATCTCTCGATAGTGGGAGTATGACGATCAGGGGTTGAGAGAAACTTGAGAGGCTTCGGGCCTTGGAAGAGACCCGGATTTCCGCGGAAAATCGCAGGTTTTCAGGGACTTGAGGAAACCTTGAGAAAGTAGAATTGAGCGGTAGTAGCGACTGCGAGCGCGGACGTCCCGGTCGGGAGTTTTTCGCACTAGGCGCGAAGATGAGCTAACAGATGACGACGTGCCATTCCAGGCCAGCATTGAATTCGCGGTTGATGGTTGGCACGGTTAGTGACTAGGCGGTAGAATCTCTCAGTTACGCCATGGAAACAGGGCAAACAAAAACTGAGATCGTCAGAGCCATTCAGGACCTACCCGACGACGCGACGGTAGAGGACGCTATGGAACGTCTCTATTTTCTCGCGAAGATCGAACGTGGCCTTGAACAGTCAGACGGCGAAACCATCTCGCATGAAGAAATCAAAGCCAGGTTCTTAAGGTGACTGTAGTTCGGGAGGAAAAAAGCGCGTGAGAGCCTACTGACTCTCACGCGCTTCTTCTTTGGCAATGGCGCCTTTCAAGGACTAGAGCAGCTTCGCAGTCACTACCTTTGTTAAAGGATTAACGGTAATTCGCATCACCTTGCTGAGCGGTAAAAGCGAACCGCTGCCTGATGAACTGCCGCTGCCGCCTCCGGCCGGAGCTGCCGCGCCAGCGCCGCCACCGCCCGGGCCTCCGGAACTTAGATAGGCCGTGATGTTCACATCAAAGCTGAACATCTCTGCAGCCGAATCATTGAACTGGAGTTTCCGAGATCCGCTGGTTTCAGCCTGACTGAACAATTGATCCGCCCCCAGCTTGTCTGAATAACCAAACAACGCCGCAGTCCCCGCGCTCTTGCCGTTCCCGGCATTGTCGGCGTTCTTAACGCTGACGGTACCGGAGCCGGAAGTGATCTTCACCACGTTTAGCTCGACGAGTGGCACATATGCCGAAGTCGAGTTGTTCGTGACAGTCATGTCGAGAGCGAAAACGCCTCCGGTAAGACTGACGTTCGAGATCGCCGTCGACACCAGACTGGTGATGTCCATCCTGGTGCGGCGATCGACCTTGATGGTGGCCACGTTGCTGGCCGCGGTGACGTACGAGCCAATGATGCCCGGCGTCAGCGCGCGCACGCGGAAACTGAGATTGCCGTTTGGTTGATCCGTTAGCGCCAGGCTCGTCTGGCTTCCCGGCAAGGTCGCGATCGTTTGATAAGCGCCTCCGTCAGCGGATCGTTCGACTTCGTAACCAGTCTCGCCGCCGTTCCCCTGCCAGCTCAGATTAAAGCCGCCGTCAAAATCCACGGCCTTGCCCTGGGCGTCGGTGAAGTCGCCGGCGATTGCCTGCGCCACCGGCGGCATGCTGCCGAGAGTCTTCGTGGTGGTCAGGGTGTACGAGGTGGCCGGAGCATTCGCGAAACCGGTGACGCGCCACTTGTAGGTGCCGGGTTTGGTGATCGTAACCTTGATGTGTTCCGGTCCGCCCGGTACGCCTGAAGTCGCCATCGGATGTTCGCAGTCGGGATCATCGGGAGCGCACAGGTAGAAATCCAGATCGTTGACTCCGCTGTCGGCAACTTCGAGAAATTCCACAGTTCCTTCAAGCGTCAGCACGTCTTCGCCAAGCTCCAACGGATAATCGTTGTACGAGAATCCACCGACCGCTTGATTGCCGCCGTCGGCCCCCAACATCACATCATCGAGGGGTTCGACGGTTACCCGTGGCTGGGTCGGCAGCGAACGGGACGCGTTCAGGTAGAAGGGCACACGCAGCGTTTGACCGCCGGACCTTTCCGCCACCACGTACCACTGAAATTCAATTGATGGATTTGTCTGGCGAAGGACATTACCGTCCACCGCTACGCTCACTGTGTAGCTGGCGTTGCCGTTAGCCGGCACGTTAACGCTGGTGCTGCTCAAGCTGACGTTCACGCCGCTCAGTTGCAGGTCGCGATTGTTGGCGACGCGCAAATTGTAAGTGCCGCCCTGCCCGGAAAGATCGCGGACGGTCACGGTGGTGGTTCTGGTGTTGGTTACGCGGCTGTTCAGCAACGGAACATCGCCGAAAGAATGACTGCCCAGGATTCCTGGTTTCTCAATGCCGTCGCCGCTGATGCCCATTAATGCCTTTGCATTCAGCGCGCTATTGACGTCGATCAGACCACCGCCTTGTTCGATGATCGAATTTGCGGCGGCGCCGTCGGCTTTGGCAGCACCAGACAGGTCGCGCATGTTCGTCGACGTATTGATGAACGCGGTCCGAATCATGTCCGGCGTCCAGCCGGGATGCGCCTGTTTGACGAGTGTCACCGCACCGGCCATATGTGGCGAGGCCATCGAAGTGCCATCAATCGCCGTGTAGTTCACCGCGCTGTTTGATTCGGCTCCGTTGATTGTCGCCGGGCCGGGAAGGTAATCCGCAGTCGCCAGAGCGCTGAGCACCGATCCCGGAGGACACGCCGCCAGCACCGTCACGCCGGGCGCGCTGATGTCTGGCTTGACCTGCCCCATTCCCAGAACCGGGCCGCGCGAACTGAAGCCCGCCATCTCGCCCATGAACGAGTCGGCCACGAACCGATTCAGGCGAATCGGAAACTCTGAGACCGTTCCGCTCTCAGGAGGCACACTGTTGTCATCCGTGGATGACATTGCGTCCATCAATATCTTGGCATCGGCCGGAGAAATCGTCGCCGTCGGAATCAGACCCTTCACGGCGGTAGCGTTCTGGGTTTCATCGATCAAAATCATCCCGATAGCACCAGCGGCTGCTGCCTGAGCTGACTGATCTCCATAAGTAGCGCCAAGAACCAGGTTCACAAGCGCGATCCGTCCGGAAACGCTTGCCGGCCACGGGCCGAGTGGCAAATCAACATAGACATAGCGTTGAGCTACTGAATCCGCCGGCGGCATCGGAGTGCCGGCCATCGGATAAAGTTTGATCCGGTCAAAGCCCGCCTGCTTCGGCAAATTCCTGGCCGGTGTAACTCCACCAGTCAAGGCCGGCGGAACTGTGTTGGCCTGCAACATGTCGGCTGACCAAATCGCGGCACTGCCGGGATGAGTTGATGCGCCCACCGAAATCACGTGAGTACCCGCCGCTGGCGATCCGGTCGTGCCTTCCCCAGGGCCCGAGTTGCCTGAAGCCGCGACCACGATGGTTCCAGTTAAGGCCGCGTTGCTGGCGGCAATCGCTGACGGTTCGTTCGGGCCGCCACCGCCGCCGAGGCTCATGTTGATGACATGTGCGATAGGCTTGGGCTGGCCAGTAAGACCAAACGGAGAAACCGAATCTTCCAAAGCCGTGATGATGTCCGAAGTCTGACAACCGATCGGCAAGCCAACGCCTACCGCTGCCGCGGTTGAGCCAACGTCGCTGCATACTTTGTAAGACATCAGCTTCGCCTGGGGCGCGACCCCGTGGACCCGAACATCGTCGGCAGTATTCGGAACTCGATCCTTGCCAGGAGCCTGAGCCAGATAACCGGCCACAGTAGAAGCAACGTGAGTACCGTGACCAAAACCGTCGTAAGCGGCGCTGTCGGTCAGCGGCAGGTAGTAGACAACTTTCTTATTTGAGTTGGCGGCGGCCGGAGTCGGCGGGGCCACGCCCAGACGCGGCGGCGTTGGATCGCCACCAAACATCGGATGCGTCCAATCGACACCGGTGTCGATGATCGAGACGTACATGCCCTGGCCTTCATAGCCCTCGCGCATGTCGTCAAACTGGGTCAGCTCGGGATAGCTTCCGTAAACCTCGGGAGCGTGAATGTAGTTAACGCTGTTGTTCAGGTTCGTATAGAGCGTCGTGTTTGGCTTGACGCTCTTTACGTCCGGCATGTTCCGGATCGCGTTAATGGCCGAAGGCGAAACTCTCAACGCCATTCCGTTGTAAACCAGGCTATAGCGGAGCGGCACAGTCGCGGCCACGCTGCCGTCAAGGTTCTTAATCGAACGCGAGAGCACACTGTAGCTAATGCCACCGCCGCTCAGCGCATTCAGAAACTGGTCCTGCTTTGCTCGCAACTGGTCGCGATAGGCCTGAACCTGATCCTGCGAAACCGAAACGCCCGACTTTTCAGCCTTTGCTTTGTAGACGGCAGCCGGATCATCGCGCAGCTCTACGATGACCGTAGTTAACCCGGCTGCGGCGCCGGCTGGAACTGTCAACCGATAGTTCACGAAAACAACGGCCGCCGCGATTAGCGCGCCAACGATCAAAAGCGATTGAGTTTTTCTCTGTTTGAACATTCCCGTGGCCCCCAAATAGTTGTGATTTCTTTTGGCAGAATCGAAAAGCATGGTGACCATTCTAAGAATCGGAGTTGAGAAAAACTTGAGGCCGGGCGATTGGGGCGCTCGGGCGCTTTTCCTTAAGAAAATGGCCGATTTCTGAAGGATTCGGGCAGGGTTGAGGAAAACTTGAGAAAGTACGGTGCGGCGTAGGTAGGGGGGCTCGGCGGGCGAAAGGTGTTACCTTTTGCGCTTTAAAAACGCATACAAGATTGAAGGAGCCAGATCGCGTATGCAATTCAAGTCAATCATCCTCGTTCTTTTCCTGAGCGTTAGTGCGGCAGCGCAACCGGGCAAGCCCGTGCGCAAGATGGCGGTCACCTTTGACGATCTTCCCTATGTCGAGCTGGGACAACGCAACTTGCCCGCCGCCCAACGAGTAACTCGCGAGCTCGCACGGGTCCTGAAAAAGTACAAGGTCCCGACGGTGGCCTTCGTGAATGAAGGCAAGCTGCAGGTAACCGGGGAAGTCGATGCGCGGATTGCGCTGTTGCAAATGTGGATTGACGCCGGAGCGATCCTCGGCAATCACACTTATTCGCATCCGAATTTCAACTCACTCACCATCGAGCAATTTGAAGACGAAATCGTCAAAGGCGAAGTAGTCACACGCCGGCTGATGAGATCGCATGAACCATACCAACTTTATTTTCGTCACCCCATGACTCATACCGGCGACACCAAGGCCAAGAAAGAGGCGATCGAAACGTTCCTGGCGGCGCGGGGTTACAAAGTGACGCCACACACGATCGAGAATTCAGACTTCATCTTCAATGCAATCTATGTGGATGCTTTGCGCAGGAATGATGCAGCCCAAGCCCAACGCTTGCGGAGCGAGTATTTAAACTTTACGATCGCAGTCACAGAGTTTGCCGAACGCATCTCGCCAAAGATTTTTGAACGCGAAGTTACCCAAACACTTTTGATCCATGCCAACGACATCAACGCGGACTGTCTGGATGAAATGCTTAAGCGAATGGTCGCGCGCGGATACAGTTTTGTAAGCTTGGACGAAGCGATGAGCGATCCGGCCTATCAGACTAAAGATACCGTCGTCACAGCACACGGACCCAGCTGGCTTTGGCGCTGGATGAAGAGTAAGGGAATGGAAGTCAGCTTTGACGGCGATCCTGAGCCGCCGCCGTGGGTCACTGATTTATTTAGCAAACGTTGAGATAATCTTTGAGGTTATTTCGAGAGGATGCTTCGATGAGCCAAACGCTCACCACTTGCTGCAAAATTCTCGTTCTGTCGCTGGTAATCTCTGGCGGCGCCCTCGCGCAATCCACGCCGGCGCAAAGTGAATCTGATCGAGCTGAGAAGACGGCTTTAGATGCTCTACGCCGACGCGAGATACCCGAAGCCACTCTTCCCGCTTTGCCGGACGAGACCAGGTGGTGGAACGATCTCCGCAGCGCCGGCAACGCGGTGCGAAGTACTATGGGAGACAAGAAACAGACGAAAAAGTTTCTTGGCCTACTGGCAGAAGGCCGGTACAAATCCTATCAGCCACCGATTCCTGATCGCGGAGTCACCGTCTTACTCCAGGTGCCTTTTGCATCAACGGCGGAGTCGCGGGAAAAGAATGTCAGCGGTTCATTGGCGATGGTCGTCGAACTACGGCCGGATGGAACTGTCGGCGAGGTTAAGATCGTGCAGGGTCTCGGCTATGGCCTGGACGAGAAAGCTGCGGAAGCTGCGCGCCAGATAATTTTTCTGCCGGCAGTCAAAGAAAGAAAGTTCGTTTCTTTCCTCATGCCGATGACGATGTCGATTACAACTCGCAAGACCTATCCTTGAGCGCGACGAAAGCATTCCAATTTCAAAAGGAAATACTGTAACTGGCTCCTGGGTTCCGGCCACGCTCCAAAATCATGCCGAATTGGTGGCGTCCATAAGTGTAATTCACGAGCGGATGTACTCGGACTCCATCGAAGAGAATCGTGGAGCTCCAACGGTCGCTAAAAGTTAGGTTTAGGCCGCCTATGATCCGCGCACGATCTTCATAGGTCCCGTACGCCACTCCGGCATAAGGCGCAATGGGGAGGCCCGTGTGGTGCTTCAAACTCTTGCTAAAGGTTGCATAAAAGGATTGACCCGAGGGTGTGCCGATGCGATCAGAACTGGTTCCAATTATCAGCGCAGGCCGGTGATGCGTTTCGGTGATTACCACCACATTGCCAATCGGACTCACCTTTTTCGCTAAAGGGTTATATTCAATGCCCGCCGTTACTCGAGGATGAAATCTGTAGGTGAGCGTGTTACGCCATTTGGCGCGATCGATTTGATTCGCTATGAGCCGCACGCCGTAAGTCCACTTGTAATTGTTATCTCCTGCCCCGCTCACGGCGCGGCCCTCGCCAGGTCAAAGCGGTCAACTGGGAACTGATGAGACTTCGGCCGGACGCTTCGCGGAAGCTACCTCTTTATTCTCGATTCCTGGCGCAGGTGAGGTAGCGGACGAAAGCATCGCCTCAATCTGCTTTTTCAGATCGGCTTGATTAACTACTCCGGAAATTACCTTAGCGATCCGACCCTCTTTGCCGATGACTACGGTCCCAGGTAGCGCCGAGCCCAAACCGAATCGAAGCATGTCACCGGTTCCGGCGCCAACCCAGATGGGGAAATTTATTTTGTTTTCCTTCACGAACTGCAGCACCTTTTGACGATCGCCCATCTCATCGGTCGAGGCGCCGATAACCTGAACCCCAAGAGCGGCATATTCATTTTGGATCGCCGCCAAATCCGGCATTTCGGTTTTGCAGGGAATGCAGTAAGTTGCCCAAAAGTTCAAAATCACAACCCGCCCTTTCAGCGAGCCAAGACTCTGTTGAGACCCGGAGAAATCGCTTAGCCTCAACTCGACTTCCTGCCCGATGACCTTCGCAGCTTCACGCTCGGCGAGGCTTGGCGCGGTGACAGTCAACGAATCAACGCGAAATATGCTCACTTCCTTTTTGGTTTGGATTGCTCCACTGACCCGAACCCGTTTCCCGACAAAGTCGAGCCAGTTTTTTCCGGGAAGGCGAAACTTTCCGAGAGCCAATTGATACAGCTTAAATTTGTCGCCCTCTCGAACCGCCAGCAAAGTCGGATCGCGCTCAACACAAGACTTCGCTTTCAAAAGGTTCTCAGCTGTTCCGTATTCCACCCTGGTCCGGTCAGCTTCGGCCCAGCATTCGGCACAACACACAACCAGTCCTTCCAGGGTTACGTTCTGCTCGTTCGCAGCCTCTGCGAAGACTGAAGGTGCGATCAGTAAGAGGACCGCCAGCAAAAGTAATTTCAAACAAAGTCCTTTCATGTTTTCAGAACCGGATTCAAAGATTGATTCTTCTTAGCCGCAACGCATTTGCTATGACCGAGACTGAACTAAAACTCATCGCGGCGGCCGCAATCATCGGGCTGAGTAGAATTCCGAAAAAAGGATAAAGCAACCCGGCCGCGACGGGAACTCCCACAGAGTTGTAGATAAAAGCAAAAAAGAGATTCTGTTTGATGTTGCGCATCGTCAGGCGGCTGAGGCGAATCGCGCGGACGATACCGCGCAGGTCTCCCTTCACCAAAGTCACGCCGGCACTCTGCATCGCGATGTCGGTCCCGGTGCCCATCGCTATGCCTACCTGAGCCTGGGCCAAAGCCGGCGCATCATTGATGCCATCACCGGCCATCGCTACCTTGCGACCCTCGTCTTGAAACCGCTTTACGACCGAAGCCTTCTGGTCAGGCCAAACTTCAGCAATTACTTCGTCGATGTTGAGCCGGGTCGCGACGGCCTGTGCCGTTGTGCTGCTGTCGCCGGTAAGCATGACGACTCTAATCCCTTGCTCATGCAGCTGGGTGATCGCTTCCGGCGTCGTTTCTTTGATCGGATCAGCCACCCCCAGCAACCCGGCAACCTTTCCCTCGACCGTGACGAACATGACGGTTTGACCGGCAGCCCGAATTTCTTCAGCCTGTTTCGCCAGCTCGCCCGGATCTATGCCGAGCTGGTCGAGCAAAGCACGATTGCCCAGACTCACGAATCGTCCGTCAACTTTTCCTTTGACGCCTTTACCGGTAATCGAATCGAACGACTCAGTGGTTGCTAAGTTGAGGCCCCGCTCTTCGGCGCCGGCGACGATGGCCGCCGCCAGCGGATGTTCGCTGCCTTTTTCGAGACTCGCGGCCAAACGTAGCAACTCGGCTTCCGTGATTTCACCGACTGCCCTGACCGTTACCAGTTTTGGTTTGCCGGCCGTCAGCGTCCCGGTCTTATCAACAACCAGCGTGTCGATTTCACGAAGCACCTCGATCGCTTCGGCGTTCTTAAATAAAACTCCGGCCTGCGCACCCATCCCGGTAGCGACCATAATCGACATCGGCGTTGCCAAACCCAGGGCACAGGGACAGGCAATGATTAACACCGCCACTGCATTGATGAGACCGTAGGCCATGCCTGGCTCTGGCCCGAGCGTAGCCCAGACGATGAACGTGGCAATTGCTATCAGGATCACAGCCGGCACGAAGTAGGCTGAAACGACGTCCGCAAGCTTCTGAATTGGCGCGCGACTGCGTTGCGCGTCGGCAACCATCTGAACAATCTGCGCCAGCAACGTCTCAGACCCGACGCGCTCGGCCTGCATGACAAACGAACCGGTGCCGTTCAGCGTCGCTCCGATCACATGATCGCCGCTACGCTTCTCGATCGGGATCGCCTCGCCGGTCACCATCGATTCATCTACCGCGCTGGTTCCTTCAATGACCACACCGTCGACCGGGACTTTTTCTCCGGGGCGCACGCGCAAACGATCTCCCACCTGCACCTGATCCAACGAGACGTCTTCCTCGCGGCCGTCATGAGTTAGGCGGCGGGCGCTCTTGGGAGCCAGACCCAGAAGTGCTTTGAGCGCGCCACTGGTTTGACTGCGAGCTTTTAGTTCCAACACCTGTCCCAGCAACACCAGCGTCGTAATTACCGCGGCAGCTTCAAAGTAAACCGGAACAGTCCCCGTGTGTCCGCGAAATGAGTGGGGGAAGATTCCGGGGAAGACGGTAGCGATCACGCTGTAGAGAAAAGCCACGGTAACGCCG
>JBBPID010000086.1:0-21328 GCA_038040505.1 Acidobacteriota bacterium
AAGCCAGTTCCGAACGGTGCTCGACTATTTGAACATCGGCCGCGAAGACGGCGCGACTTTGGCTTGCGGCGGAGAGCGGGCTACGGGTGACGGCCTGGATAAAGGTTACTTTGTCAGGCCCACCGTTTTCGATCACGTCACTCCGGACATGCGGATAGCGCGTGAAGAGATTTTTGGTCCGGTGCTTTCGGTTCTGCGGGTCAAGGATTTTGAGGAAGCCATGCAGGTAGCGAATGACACCGAATACGGGTTGTCTTCTTCAATTTTTACGAATGACGCGGCGCGCATTTTTCGTTTCGTTGACGAAATTGAAACCGGTATGACTCACATTAACTCGCCCACTACCGGCGGCGAGGCCCACATTCCCTTCGGCGGGATCAAGGGCACGGGCATCGGGGACCGGGAACAGGGCTCGACCGCTCTGGACTTTTACACCGAATTGAAAGTAGTTTACGTGGACTACACTGGCCGGAAGCGCGAAGGAAACCTCTACTAGGGCACTGCCGGCACAAAACTAGATGGAAGAAAGCTCCAAAATCGTTCAGTACTTCTGGCTCCTGGTCGAGCAATTGCCATCGCTGCTCGCCATGATCGGCTGCATCGTTTTTGCTCTTACGCGCTGGAAACGCTACCCGAAGGTTTCGCTGCTGATTGTCGCCGGACTTGGGTACCTTCTGCTTCATGCCCTGGCGTTCGTGGTGATCTTCGATGTGGTTCCGCCGCTGTTCACCAAGCCGGAAAACTCGCAGAACATCGAGTCCGTCAGACGAACTGTCGCTATCGTCCTGGGCCTTCTCTACTATACCGGGCTCGCTATTGCCTTCGCCTTGCTGCTGGGCGCTGTCTTTATGAAACGAGAACCGGGCGGGTCGAACGAACCACAGCCAGGTTAAGCTGGCACGTTAGGACTAAACAAACTGTGCGGGACGGGTTTCTCTACTTCTTTCTGCTAAGGATGGTCAGGCGCCTGCCGATGCTGCTGCTGGTGCTGGGCGGCAGTGCTTTCGCGGTTGTGCGATGGCGGCGACATCCGCGATCCTCTCTGATGACGTTGCTCGCCCTGCTTATTTATTTGATCGAAGGAATGTTGTTCCTTGCCTTTCTGTATTGGATCCCTGATCTGACGTTTGCGATGAAGCTCTCGCCGAAAGTATCCGGCTGGCTCTATACATTGATTTTCTTTTTCGAGGACTTTGTCTTCGCACTCGTAATCATTCTCCTGGTCGGCGCCGCGTATACTGGGCGCAAAGGAATTACCGATTCTGCCCCGCCTCCTCCTGAAAAGTTCGCTTGATGTTTTCCAAGCTGTTCCGCAACTGATTGAATCCATGAGTTCACCAGAGCCACAGACCACGCCATCCGAAATTGTCCGCAAGCATAAAGAGTTTCTGTTTCCCGCCGTGGCAACTTATTACCAGGAGCCGCTGGCCCTGGTGCGCGGCGAGGGCTTTCACGTCTGGGACGATCGCGGTGACAAGTATCTCGATTGCTTTGGCGGCGTGTTGACAGTATGCGTCGGGCACGCGAATCCGCGGGTCAATGAAGCGATCATCAACCAGGTCAAGACGATCTCGCACACCTCGACGCTCTACTGTAACCAGCCGCAGTCCGATCTGGCCGAGAAGCTTGCGCAGATTACTCCGGGCCGTCTGAAAAAATCCTTCTTTACCAATAGCGGAACCGAAGCCGACGATACTGCCGTTCATGCGGCCAAGCTCGCGACCGGCCGTCACGAGATTGTAGTTTTGCGGCACGCTTACAGCGGACGGTCGGCGACCTCGCTCTCAGCCATGGGACACTCCACCTGGCGCCCGTTACCTCCTCAAGTGTCAGGCTTTGTTCATGCTCGTGCGCCATATTGCTACCGTTGTCCATTCAAGCTGAGTTACCCGGAATGTGGCCTCGCCTGTGCCAACGACATCGAAGAATTGATCATGACCACGACGACGGGTGAGATCGCCGCGTTCATGGCAGAGCCCATCCTCGGCGTCGGCGGTTTCATCGTGCCGCCACCGGGCTATTTCGAACGCGCGGTCGAGATCACTCGCAAACACGGAGGCCTGTTCATCGCTGACGAAGTACAGACTGCCTGGGGACGCACCGGTGACAGGTGGTTCGGCATTGAGAACTGGAACGTCGAGCCGGACATCATCACCTCAGCCAAAGGCCTGGGCAACGGAGTCCCTATCGGGATCACGGTCGCAACTCCGGAAGTCGCGGACAAGTTTCCCGGACTGACCTTCTCGACTTTCGGTGGCAATCCGGTTTCGGCGGCGGCGGCCCTGGCGGTGCTAAAGGTGATCGAGGATGACGATTTGAAAAAGAATTCCGCTGAGGTCGGCGGTTATTTTCGGCAGCGCCTCGAAGAACTGAAAGAAAAGTATCCGGTCATCGGCGATGTCCGCGGCATGGGGTTGATGCAGGCTGTCGAATTAGTTAAGGACCGGGAAACTAAAGAGCCAGATCCGCAATCAGTCCTCAAAGTTTTTGAAGAGACCAAGAAGCGCCGGGTGCTGGTCGGCAAAGGCGGGCTCTACGGCAACGTTATACGGACGGGTATGATGTTGAATTCGACTCGTGATCACGTTGATGAATTAATCGAGGCATTGGATGCCGGGTTCGCCGCTGCCTAAAATGCCGGCGAGACCTGATGTTTATGAAGGAGAATGAAATGAGATACGCGAAACTGCTTGCGCTTGCCCTGGTACTTTTCCTGTTCCTGCCCGGCCTTGCTGCCGCTCAAGCGGGAGGTGGCGGGAACCTGCCCGCAGTCAAGTATGAGCAATTCACTCTGCCGAACGGCTTGAACGTGATCATGCACGTTGATAAGTCAACTCCGATTGTAGCGGTAGACTTTTGGTATCACGTCGGCTCAAAAAACGAGGTGCGCGGGCGTACGGGCTTCGCACACCTGTTCGAGCACCTGATGTTTCAGGGCTCGAAAAATTACAACGACGATTATTTCAAGCCTTTGCAGGAAGCGGGCGCAAACATTAACGGTTCAACCAACACCGACCGGACGAACTATTTCGAGATTCTTCCGTCCAACTTTCTGGAGTTGGCGTTGTTCATGGAAGCAGATCGGATGGGTGGCCTGCTCGACGCTATCACGATGGAGAAGCTAAACAACCAGCGTGACGTAGTGAAGAACGAAAAACGGCAGAGCTATGACAATCAGCCCTACGGGACGGCGCAGGAAAGAATCGCCGAGATCATGTACCCACCCGATCATCCCTACCATTGGACTACGATCGGCTCGCTTGACGATCTCACCGCCGCCTCAATAGACGACGTTAAGGCCTTCTTCCGTCAGTACTATGTTCCAAATAATGCTTCTCTGGTGATTGCCGGAGATTTTGACACAAAGCAGGCGCGATCCTGGGTGTCGAAATACTTTGGTCCTATACCGCGCGGCGCCGCGGTCGTTCGCCCAAATCCTCCGACGCCGAAATTCGACGCGGAGATCCGCAAGAGTTTCGACGACGACGTGCCGCTGCCGCGTCTGTACATGTTATGGCACACCGTTCCCCGGTTTGCGGGGGACGAGAGCGCTCTCTCGATGCTGGGTTCAGTGCTTTCTTCCGGACGCAACTCGCGGCTGCAAAGCAATCTGATTTATGGGAAACAACTCGCTCAGGAAGTGGGGGCCTTTCAAGCGTCGCGTGAAGTCGCCGGAGCATTTCAAGTGACCTCAACCGCGCGTCCGGGAAAGTCGCTCGAAGAAATCGAGAAAGAAATCCTCGCCGAAATTGAGCGTATCAAGAAGGAACCACCAACGGCTGAAGAGATGGAGCGGGCCTTGAATCAGATCGAATCTCAAGCCGTTTACGCATTGCAAACCGTCTTTGGACGGGCCGACCAAATGAATAACTATTTCACCATGCGCGGCCGTCCTGACTATTTCCAGCAGAATCTGAATGAGTTTCGCAAAGTCACACCCGCCGATGTGCAACGGGTCGCCCAAACGTACCTGACGGACAAGAAACTCGTCATGAGTTACCTTCGCAGACAGGGCGCGGCGCAGTCCGTGGCGCAAAACTCCGCCAACACTCCGACCTCAACCGCAGCCAAACAGAAGCAGGAGCCGGATACTTCAAAATTGCCCAAACCGGGTCCGGATCCAAAACTAGTGCTGCCGAAAATCGAGAAAAACAAACTTTCAAACGGTCTGGAAGTCTGGCTGGTTCATCACAATGAACTTCCCATTGTTTCGATGAACCTCGTAGTTAAGACCGGCGGTACCGCCGACGCAAAGGCCGGCGTCGCCAGCATGACGGCCAACCTCCTGGATGACGGCACTAAGACTCGTTCTGTAACAGAGATTTCAAAGCAGATTCAATCAATCGGCGCTCAGCTCAACACGGGATCAGATTGGGATTCCTCGAACGTGGCCTTGCTGACTTTGACTAAGAATCTGGACAAAGCCCTGGACATCTTCGCGGACGTCGTGGCCAATCCCACTTTTCCGGAAGCCGAGTTTGAGATCCAGCGTCGCCGGGCTGCGGTGGCGTTTCTGCAACGCAAGAACAATGCGAACGCGATTGCCAACGTAGCTTACAACTCATTGCTTTATGGCAAGGATCATCCATATAGCAGATCGTTGGCGGGCGATGAAGATTCACTTAAGGCGCTCACCAGAGACGACCTGCAAAAGTTTTATGACAGTTACTATCGGCCAAACAATTCGATTTTGATTGTGGTCGGAGAAGCTGATTCGAAGATGTTGATGCCGAAGCTTGAGAAGGCTTTTGCAAACTGGAAGGCCGGCAGTGTGACCGCCACCGCGGCCCCGCCAGCGCCGCGCTTTGAGCAACCCGGCATCTACATTGTCGACAGACCGGGCGCCGCACAGTCCGTCGTGACCATTGGTCAGATAGGCGTAGAGCGGAGCAATCCCGATTACTTCTCTCTGTTGGTGATGAACTCCATCTTAGGCGGACAGTTTACGTCTCGGGTAAACCTGAATCTCCGGGAAGACAAGGGATACACCTACGGCGCGCGAAGCGGGTGGAGTTTCCGCAGGGGGGCCGGGCCGTTTTCAGCCTCGGCCGATGTTCAGACTGCGGTCACCAAAGAAGCCGTCGAAGAGTTCATGAAAGAACTCAATGGCATTCGCGGCTCAATTCCGGTGACACAGAAAGAGCTCGAATACAACAAGCAGAGTATTATTCGGCGCTATCCAGGCGCTTTCGAGACCGTCGGACAAATCTCGAATCAATTGTCCAACCTGGTGGTGTTCGGTTTGCCGGATGGTTACTTCAACGAATACATCGCCAAGGTCAATGCCGTAACTGTCGCCGACGTAAACCGGGTCGCGAATAAGTATCTCGACCCGTCCCGGATGGCGATTCTGATTGTTGGCGACCGCAAGGTGATCGAACCGAAATTGAAGCAAATGAACGGATATACGATCGCCTACCTGGACGTTGACGGCAAAAGAGTCGCCGAATAGGCGGCGGTACAGAACCGCTCGCGGTAGCGAGCGGGTTGAGGACTCGACTTAAGCAAAGCGTTGAATCGGTGAAGCATAGGACTGCGTGCCTTTCAGAGATATTGCTTGAACCCGCTCGCTCAAGCGGCCCTGTAGGTTGCTTTGTCACGAGTTGATTCCTCGTCCCGCTCGCTACCGCGAGCGGTTCCGTACTCACTTCCGAGACCCGAAACTTGTCCGGCCTCAATCGCGTAACATCAATGCTTGGCTTACCAGAAATCCATTTTCCATCCACGAAAGAGGTTATTATGAGATCTGCAGTTTCTTCGCTGTTTCGTTCGGGATTTGCTCTGTTTATCACAGCCTTTTTGGGCGCCCTCATCATCTCGATGGCGTCTCCAGTGCTAACGGTTGCCCAGCCCAAGGGCCTGCCGCCGATAATTGATCGCGAATTGTTCTTCGGAGATCCGGAAATATCCGGCGCGCAGATTTCCCCCGACGGCAAATTTATTGCTTTCGTTAAGCCGTTCAAAGGCGTGCGGAATATTTGGGTAAAGCGCACCGAAGCGCCTTTCGATTCGGCCAAACCGATCACCGCCGACACCACCCGGCCCATCCCGGCATACTTCTGGAGCGAAGACGGCAAATACATCCTTTTCGTCCAGGACAAAGCCGGTGACGAGAACTATCTCGTTTATGCAGTTAATCCGGCAGAAGCCCCGGCTGCGGGTCAGGACGTACCTGCCGCGCGCAACCTAACCGACGTCAAAGGTGTTCGCGCGGGAATTGTCCACGTTCCGCGCAGTGAACCTGACGCGATTTATGTCGGCCTCAACGATCGAGATAAGGCCTGGCATGATCTCTACAAAGTTAAGATCTCAACGGGTGAGCGCGCGCTCATCAGAAAGAATACCGACCGCATTGTCAGTTGGACGTTTGATCGGAAGGACCAACTTCGTCTCGCGGCTCGATCAACGGACAACGGCGACACGGAAATTCTGCGAGTCGACGATAAAGGCTTCACCAAGGTTTATTCCTGCAACGTCTTTGAAGCCTGCGGGCCTCTTCAATACCACAAGGATGGACAGCGGGTTTACTTCATCACGAACAAAGGCACCGGCATCGACCTGACGCGGCTCGAGCTCTTCAATCCAGTTACCGGCAAGGAAGAACTCGTCGAGTCGGATCCTTTGAATCGCGTGGATCTCGGCGATGCGCACTTCTCTGATCTTACCGACGAACTGGTGGTGACCACTTATGAAGACGAGCGCCAGCGACTCTACTGGAAAGACAAAGGGTACGAAGCCGACTACAAACTGCTGCAAAAGAAATTGCCTGGCAAAGAGATTGGCCTGGGTTCGTCAACCAAGAACGAAAGACTCTGGTTGATTTCGGCCGGCAGCGATGTCGAGCCGGGCGAGCGTTATCTGTTCAATCGCGACACGAAGGAACTGACGCTGCAGTACCGCATTCGCGGAAAGCTCAACCGCGATTGGCTGGCGCCCATGACCGCCATTCGCTACAAATCTTCCGATGGACTCGAGATTCCGGCGTACCTGACTTTACCGAAAGGCGTCGAGCCAAAGAACCTTCCGGTCGTGATCTTTCCGCATGGTGGCCCGTGGGCCCGTGACAGTTGGGGCTATGACACCTTCGCGCAGTTTTGGGCAAACCGCGGTTACGCAGTCCTGCAACCAAACTTCCGCGGCTCAACCGGCTATGGCAAGAAATTTATTGATGCCGGCAACAAACAATGGGGCGACAAGATGCAGGACGATATCACCTGGGGCGTGAAGTATCTCATCTCTCAAGGTATCGCCGATCCGAAACGCCTCGGGATCATGGGCGGCTCGTACGGCGGTTATGCGACGCTGGCCGGAGTGACCTTTACTCCCGACCTGTACGCGGCCGCAGTCGACTATGTGGGACCGTCCAGCCTGATCACGCTGATCGAGAACATTCCGCCGTACTGGGAAGCGGGACGGCAGCTTTTCTATCAGCGCATGGGCGATCCGACGACGGCCGAGGGCAAAGCGCAACTCGAACGCCAGTCTCCGATCAATTCCGCGCAAAAGATTAAGACACCGCTTTTGGTTGTCCAGGGCGCGAACGATCCACGCGTGACCAAGCGCGAGGCGGATCAAATCGTCATCGCCTTGCGCGACCGCGGCTTTCCAGTGGAATACATCGTGGCCCCGGATGAGGGTCATGGATTTGCGCGACCCGTCAACAACATGGCGATGTTCGCCACGGCCGAGAAATTCTTCGCCAAGTATCTTAGCGGGCGCTATCAGGCTGAGATGACCCCAGAGGCCTCCGCGCGCCTGAAAGAAATTACCGTGGACGTGAAGACGGTGACGCTGCCGAAGAAAGTCGAAGTCACCGCCGACGCGCCGAAACCGGCGAGCGATCTGCAACCCGGGACTAACAACTACAAGGCCTCGATTGCTTTTGGCGGACAAAACATTCCGCTAACCACCACGACCGTAATCAAAGATGAGGGCGGCTCATGGGTGGTAACAGAGACCGCCGACACGCCGCAAGGCAAGATCACGGACGTCTCAACGATCGAGAAAGGCAGTCTGGCCTTGAAGCATCGTTCGATCAATCAGGGCCCGCTCGTGGTTGAACTCGATTTCAAAGACAACAAAGCCACCGGTACGATGACCGTCAACGGACAGGCCAAGCCGATTTTGGTCGACGTGGGCGGAGTGATTTTTGCGGATGGCGCCGGCGCCTTTGATGTAATCGCGCGGCTCCCGTTGGCGGCTAGTTACACCACAACCTACCGCAACTTTGACGTGCAGAAGCAGAAGGCCAGCTTGCGGCAGTTGAAGTTTCTGGGAAGCGAATCAGTCACGGTCGCCGCCGGAACCTTCGACACCTACAAAGTTGAGCTGACTTCGACTGAGAACGAGGCCGACAAGCAGACCGTCTGGATCGCAAAGGACTCGCGCAAAGTAATAAAGATCATGGCCACGATTCCGAGTTTGGGCGGAGCGTTGCTAACGTCTGAGTTGCAATAGAACCCGGGCATTCAAAAACCGAACGGCCATGATCGAAAGGTCATGGCTGTTTTTCGTTTCATTGGTGGGTGACCTCGTTATCCGACAGATTGGCGCTTTCCGAACATACCGATCCACGAAATACACTAAGCGGATGGCTCTTGTTCGCGTGGTTTCGTGTGATTTCGTGGTTCGCTCTTGTCCGATCCAAAAAAACCCACAAAACCAAACCACCGCACTACTCATTGGTTGATTTATTTCCAGCCGGGTTCTATAAACATTTCGCTCCTAACCGAAAACTGCAGGACTAATTGAATCCATGAAAACACTTATTCGTAACGGCCGCATCATTACCGCCATCGACGATTACAAAGCTGACATCCTGATCGAAGGTGAAACCATCTCGGTCATCGGCGCCAAGCTCGACATGGAAGCCGACGTAACCATCGACGCTAAAGACAAACTTGTAATTCCCGGTGGCATCGATCCGCACACCCACATGGAGCTGCCTTTCGGCGGCACCACTGCCTCAGACGATTTCCGCACCGGGACGATTGCGGCGGCGCACGGTGGCACCACTTCGATCATCGACTTTGCGGTGCAATACAAAGGCGAAGCGCTGATCCAGGGTGTGGACAACTGGCACCAAAAAGCTGAAGGCAAGTGTGCGATCGACTACGGCTTTCATCTGATCACGACCGAGCTGGAAGACCGCCAGATCGAGGAAATGTACACCGTCATGGACGACGGAGTGACCAGCTTCAAGATGTTCATGGCTTATCCGGGTGTCTTTCTCGTCGACGATGCCACGATCTTTCGCGCTATGTCGGCGGCCGGCGCCCGCGGCGGCTTGATTTGCATGCACGCGGAAAACGGCATCGTCATCAACGAAATCATCAAGCACGCGCTGGCCAAGGGTCATACGGCGCCGAAGTATCACGCCCTGACTCGGCCGACAGTCGCTGAGGCCGAAGGCGTTCACCGCGCGATTGCCATCGCTGAGATGGCTGAGGCGCCCGTTTACATTGTCCATCTTTCCTGTGCCGACGCGCTTAATCAGGTGCGTCAGGCGCGCGATCGCGGCATCCCCGCTTTCGCCGAAACCTGCCCCCAGTATCTCTTCCTTTCGATCGACGATTACGGCGACGCCTGGGACGGCGCCAAGTACGTGATGACGCCGCCGCTGCGGGAAAAAGCCAACCAGGCGGAACTTTGGAAAGGTTTGAAGATGGACGATCTCCAGGTGATCTCGACCGACCACTGCCCGTTCTGCATGAAAGAGCAGAAGGAGCTGGGCAAAGACGACTTCACCAAAATCCCCAACGGCGCGCCCGGAGTCGAGCATCGTGTCTCGCTCATCTATAACGGCGTCGTTGAGAATCGAATCTCGCTGAATCGCTTTGTCGAACTAACCTCAACCGCGGCGGCCAAAATGTTCGGGCTGTTTCCGAAGAAAGGCACGATTGCAGTCGGCTCGGATGCCGACATCGTAATCTTCGATGCCAATAGAGATCAGACACTCTCTGTGAAGACCCATCACATGAATGTCGATTACAGCGCTTACGAAGGCAAGACCATCAAGGGCGCAGTCGAGACGGTGCTGTCGCGCGGGAAAGTGGTTATTGATAAAGGCGAGTTCAAAGGTAAATCCGGCGACGGTCAGTTTCTAAAACGCGGCGAGTGTGTGGCGATCTAAGCTACCTGCTTCTGACTCTCAGAGGTTTCAACTCAACCCGACCATCAGTTCGATGAATCAGGCCAATACTCAATCACCTCATCAGTCGCGGAAGAAGTGTGTGAGCTGCGGGCTGGTGAATTCTTTCGCGGACGAGTCGTGCCGGCGCTGCGGCGGCCCGCTCACTGAAGTCGAGCCGGCGAAACATGAGTCTCAAACTGCGCCCATCGATGACAAACGAACACGGAAGAGAAGCTTCCTTAAGCGACTAATCTGGGTTCTATCTGCAACTATGGTGATCATGGTGATTTGGTATGCCTCGCTGTTGTTAAGTTCCGATGGGCTCAAGCCCGATCAGATGGAAAAGGTTCGCGCTGCGATTGCTCAACTTGAACAGCGCGGCTTCAAACGCGAAGCTTTTATCCTTAAACATCTGGCAGTCTTTCGCAGCACCGACAACTGGTGGAATTCCTATATCGGCCACCGCGATGCGTACGCCGCGACAAACTTTCCGTTTGAGGTGGTGACCCTCTACCCCGAGTTCTTTGAGATTCCGGTTGACGACGTAGAGCGCGCTGCCGTTTTGCTGCACGAAGCTGCCCACCTGTTGGGCTCGGGCGAAGAAGCCGCGCTCAATTCCACCTGGCGCGAGAAGCGGCGTTTGGGCTGGACCGCGGAAAAATATAGACAGACGAGAGTCTGGAATGCGACTGAGCATTTAACCAGGGCTCAGTTTTCCTTCATGTTCCAATGCGGGTCGGACGGACAATCCGATTGCTTCTGATGCAGATGGAGTCAGTACTTGTCGCATCCACCGAGAATATTCTTATCTCTCTCTCCCATTAGGAGAGGGTTGGGGTGAGGGTTTACGGTAGTGCCCTGCTTTCATAAGCGGTGTTCAGAGTACCGACTTTAGTCGGGCTTTTGTTAAGCAAGAAAGAACCCAACTAAAGTTGGTACTCTAAACGCCGCTGAATTAGGATACTATCCCCAACCCAAACTCCTTGTCGCGCCCTCCGGATTGTCTTACTATGACCGCCTTGTTCTAAGCCTGCGCAGAAATCCTGGCGGAAAGGTCCATCAACGATGCTCGCAACTGCTCTGCTTTGCTTTGCGTTATTGTCTTTCGGACAGGAGGAAGGCCAGGGACGCCGGCAACCAGCTCCGGCTCAACAGCCGACGCCGGCCCCGAGCGCTTCCCCGACTGCGTCGCCGGGCGGTTCGTCCTCCGCTCAAACCAGAAGTACACCTCCGGTTGCCGAAGAGCCGCCAGTCGTAACCCATCATGAAATCAGAGCCGGCGGCCGCGTCCTTCGGTACACGGCAACCACCGGCATGATGCCGATCAAAAACCGCGACGGTGAAACCGAAGCCCGCATTTTCTTTATGGCTTATAAGCTGGACGACGCGGGCGCGCGCGGCCGGCGACCACTGACGTTTTCATTCAACGGCGGACCAGGCTCGGCATCGGTGTGGCTGCATCTCGGAGCCATTGGTCCCAAACGTGTCAGGATGAATTCAGACGGCACCATGCCGGCGCCGCCATTTGAACTGGTGGACAACGAGCTGACGTGGCTGAACCAAACCGATCTGGTTTTCATCGATCCGGTGGGCACCGGGTACAGTCGCGCGGCGCGCCCCGACCTCGCCGCAAAGTTTTTTGGCTTGAGTGGGGATATTGAATCAGTCGGCGAATTCATCCGGATCTACCTGACGCGTTACGAGCGTTGGACGTCGCCGCTGTTTTTGGCCGGAGAGAGTTACGGCACGACGCGGGCTTCGGCGCTGTCCGGCTATCTGATCGATCGCGGCATTGCCTTAAACGGCATCATGCTGATTTCCACGATCATGAACTTCGCGACGACCAACTTCGCGGCCGGCAACGACCTTCCTTACCAGCTCTTTCTGCCGTCGTACGCGGCGACCGCCTGGTACCACAAAAAATTGCCTTCCGATCTCCAGTCAAAATCGGTGCAGGATTTGGTGGCTGAAGTTGAGCGCTGGGCCGCGAACGACTATGGATTGGCGCTGAGCAAGGGCGACCGATTGAGTGCGACGGAACGCCAGGAGACTGTCGCCCGGCTGGCGCGTTACACCGGTCTTAATCCGCAGTTCATCGACAATGCTAACCTGCGGGTTTCGCTCAATCTTTTCCGAAAGGAATTGCTGCGATCCGAAAGACGTTCGATCGGAAGGCTCGACTCGCGCTTTAAGGGATTCGATTCAAACTTCGCGACCGACAGTCCCGATTTCGACGCCAGCGAAGCCGCGATTCGTCCTCCGTACACCTCGACACTTAATAACTACGTGCGCACCGAGCTCGGTTACAAGACAGACCTCGAGTACTACATTCTCGGCGGCGGTATTACTTCGCCCTGGAATTGGGGCACCAACAATAACTACGTCGACACCAGCGTGGCGCTGCGCACGGCGTTGGCCAAAAATCCTTATCTGAAAATTTTTGTAGCGATGGGCTATTACGATATGGCCACGCCGTATTTCGCGGCGGACTATACGCTGCATCACATCAGCTTGGATCCGATGGTGCTCCGAAACATCTCGGCAGGATATTACGAGGCCGGACACATGATGTACATTGACGAGAAATCGCTCGGTCAAATGCGGGCGGACATCAGCAAGTTCATACAGAGTTCGCTAAACCGATAAGGGGAAACAGCGTTGAAAATACTACTCGCTACGCTACTCATGTTCGTGTGCTCCGGTCTCGCTGCTTCGCAGGGAGGCAGGATCGTCACTGCCGCCGAAGCAAATGGGACCTATCGTTCCGGTCGCAACGAGATCAAGATTCTGGCCCTCGGCCAAAACAAGCTGCGAATTCAAATGAATCTGACTTACGAGTACAAATCTCAAGCTGGGCCCATGGCCAATGTTGGCGAGGCTACCGGCGAAGCAACCATCGAGAATGACGTTGCCACCTTCCACCCGCCGGATACTGAGAATTGCACGATCACAATCAAGTTTCTTCGCGGTAATAAGATTAGAGTTACCGAAGATAGAACTATTAATTGCGGCTTTGGACTGAACGTGAGTTCGGAAGGCACCTACACGAGAATCAAGGGCGGCAAACCCAAGTTTGATACCGGTAATTGATTTGTAGTAAGGAGACGCATGAAGAGACTCTTGTTTCTATTTGTGATCGTGCTCATTGCCTCAGGTAACGTCCTGGCACAGAACCAGATTCCACCGCCCTTGATAACTGTCTCCGGCCAGGCAGAGATCCGCGTACCACCGGACGAGGTAGTCTTCACCCTGGGCATTGAAGCAGTTGATAAAGACGTTCTAGCAGCCAAGCAAAGAACCGACGATAGCGTGAAGGAAGTGTTGGCAATTGCCCGGAAGAACAACATCAAGCCCGAAGACGTACAGACCAGCCAGATCAGTGTCCAGCCAAAGTACAACACCGACGACCTCGACTACGAACAACGACGCACCGTCAAGCGAGAGTTTGTGGGCTATCAGGTGTCTAAGACGGTCGCCGTAATACTCCGCGACATCTCGCGTTTCGATGGCATGCTCTTCGACGTACTGAAGGCCGGAGTGACCCGGCTCAGCAATCTTCAATTTCGTGATTCGCAAAATCGCAAGCACAAGGACCAGGCGCGCGCGATGGCAATTAAGGCGGCTCAGGAGAAGGCAAATCTACTGGCTCGGGAGATCGGGCAGACGATAGGACCCGCGTATTCAATAACTGAAACCGCAGTAACTCCATATGACAACGTGTCGCAGAACGTCGCCGGAGTGGCCGGACGAAGTTCCGACGATCAGTCCGAGGGTGCCATCGCGCCCGGATCGCTCTCGATTACCGCGCATGTGACGGTCAGTTTTCGACTTCAATAATCAGGCTGCGTCCGAATCAAAATGGCCAGTCCCAGCGAAACAATTCAACACCCTGACGGCCGCGTCGAATTGCGGCCCGAAGTCGCGCAGGAAATCAGCACCAGTCCGCTTCACAATCATGATCTGGCGCCTGTGCCCGTCGCCCGGCGCAACTGGACCACTTACAATTATGCGGCGCTCTGGATCAGCATGGCGCATTGCATCCCGACCTACATGCTGTCGTCCGGCTTAATCAGTGCCGGGATGAACTGGTGGCAGGCGCTGATTACAATTCTCCTGGGCAACACGATCGTCCTGGTTCCGATTCTGCTCAACTCTCATCCCGGCACGAAATATGGAATACCCTTCCCCGTATTTGCCCGCGCTGCCTATGGAACCTACGGTTCAAATCTTACGGACCTGATGCGCGCGATCGTCGCCTGCGGATGGTTTGGGATTCAGGCTTGGATCGGCGGCGAAGCGCTGCACACTCTATTCACCGCGTTAATTCCGCGCTGGCCAACGCTCCTGGGCGGACCGATTGGTGGTTATCCTCCGACTGAGTGGCTTTCGTTTCTGCTCTTCTGGGGATTGAACATTTTTATCATCTATCGCGGGATGGACCTGCTAAGAAAGGTTGAGAACTGGGCCGCGCCTTTCGTGCTGATTATGACCGCGCTCTTGCTGGGCTGGGCGATTTGGAAAGCAAATGGGCTTGGCTACCTGCTCACACAGGGCAGCAAGTTTCATAGTATCAGGGAATTTTGGCCGATCTTTATTCCTTCTTTGACCGGCATGATCGGATTTTGGGCCACGCTCTCGCTGAACATGCCTGACTTTACCCGCTTCGGCCGCAGCCAGCGCGAACAGGCTATCGGACAGATTGTAGCGCTGCCCACCACCATGACCGTGTTCGCCGCCATGGGCGTGATGATTACTTCGGCAGCCGTAATCATTTATCCGCACATGAAGGCCGAAGACCTCTGGGATCCGATGAAACTCGTCGGTCAGTTTGATCAGGTCTTTGTAATCGCAGTTTCGATGTTTACCGTGGTGGTGGCCACTTTGGCGGTAAATATCGCCGCCAATGTGGTTTCACCCGCGAATGACTTCGCGAATGCATTTCCCCGTTTGATCTCATTTCGTACGGGCGGTCTGATTACCGGCATCATCGGCATCCTCATGCGGCCCTGGCGCTTGCTTGCCGACCCTTCGGGCTATATCTTCGCGTGGCTGGTTGGTTATTCCGGCGGGTTGGGATCCATTGCCGGCGTTCTAATTGTTGATTACTGGCTGGTGCGACGGAAACGGCTTGAGTTGGGTGATTTGTATCGGTCGCGAGGCGTTTACACTTACACGAAGATTCGGAGTTTAGCCGTCCGGGCAGCGGTGATTTTGCTGATGGTGATATTAGGTGGCTCTCTACTGCTCGCACGTGAGATCGCCAGATATTCCGCGATTGAGCGGCCTTCCCTGCTTGGAGTTCTGACTGACATCCTGATCAACTCAGTTATCATGCTGGTGCTGATCGGGATCGCCATCTGGTCAACTGGTGGACACGGATGGAATTGGAGAGCAGTCGTTGCTACCCTAGCTGGATGTTTCTTTGCCTGGATAGGCGTTTTCGTTCCTGTCTTAAGGCCCTTATATGATTACGCGTGGTTCATTGGTTTCGGAGTTGCCGGCGGGACTTATTTTCTGTTGATGATGCTGGCGCCTCCGCAGATCTCAAACATCGCGGCGGAACCAGCTTGAAACCCTGGTTCATTAAACCTGAAACTTTGGAGTACATATGGCACGAACAGTTAAATGTGGTTTGATTCAAGCGGCCAACGCGGCGCCCACTGATGCGCCGATTGAAGAGATCAAGCGACTCAATATCGAGAAGCATGTCGGCATGATCGAAGATGCGGCCAAACAGGGTGTGCAAATCCTCTGCATGCAGGAAGTCTTTACCACGCCGTACTTCTGCGCTGAGCAGCAGACGCGCTGGTATGAAGCGGTCGAGAAAATACCTGATGGTCCGACCACAAAGTTGATGCAGGAACTGGCCAAGAAGCACAAGATGGTGATCATCGTCCCGATTTATGAGGAAGAGATCACCGGCATCTACTACAACACGGCTGCGGTGATCGATGCCGACGGCAAGTACCTCGGGAAATATCGCAAGAACCATATTCCACACGTCAACCCCGGCTTCTGGGAAAAATTCTATTTTCGCCCGGGCAACATGGGTTATCCGGCTTTCGACACGGCCTATGCCCGCATCGGCGTCTATATTTGCTATGACCGTCATTTTCCTGAAGGGGCGCGCGCGTTGGGACTAAACGGCGCTGAGATCGTTTTCAATCCTTCGGCAACTGTGGCCGGATTGTCAGAATATCTTTGGAAGCTGGAGCAACCCGCGCACGCTGTTGCCAACGGTTACTTCGTGGGCGCAATCAATCGCGTCGGGCACGAGGCGCCGTGGAACATCGGCGAGTTTTATGGCCAAAGCTATTTTTGCGATCCGCGCGGGCAGATTGTCGCTCAAGCGCCGCGCGACCAGGATGCCCTGGTAGTCGCGGACCTGGATCTCGACATGATTCGCGAAGTCCGCAACACCTGGCAATTTTTCCGGGATCGCCGGCCGGATAGTTACGGCCAGCTGGTGGCTGACTAGAGACCTCGGTAACGGGAGGACATCTACGATGATTGAACGCAAAAGCGATTTATTTGCGCTGCTTGCAAGACATCAAGAGCAGCTGAAACAATTTGGGGTAAAACGCTGGGGTGTTTTTGGCTCCTTTGCACGTAATCAGCAAGACTCGCAGAGCGATCTTGATATCCTGGTCGAGTTCGAGCAAGGCAAGAAGTCGTTTGACAACTTCATGCACCTTGCGTTTTTTCTCGAAGACCAAGTCGGAAGGAGAGTTGAACTCGTTACACCAGAGTCTTTGAGTCCGCATATCGGTCCGCACATTTTGCGCGAGGTTGAATATGCCTCGATCACTGGCTGAGTATCTTCAGCACATTCTTGATGAGATCGAGTATCTCAACAAGACGACACGTAACATCGACAAAGAGACGTTTCTAAACGACGAGACGTTGCGGCGATCATTCGTGCGAAGTATTGAAATAATTGGTGAGGCAGTAAAACGGATTCCTGACTCGACGAGAAAGCAGTATCCGCAAATCGAATGGCGGACTATAGCAGGCATGAGGGATCGGTTGATTCATGGTTACTTTGGTGTCGATTACGAGATTGTCTGGGACGTGGCCGCAAATAAGGCCGCTCAGCTCGCGCCTGATATTCAACAGGTTCTGGTCGACGAACGCGATCGAGAGAGCAATTGAACCGCAAAGGATCTCAGCCGGTGCAAAACTATGGATTGGCTGCGAATCACACGCAACCTCGGTCCTTGGATCTCAGGTACTCAGCAAATTGGACCTTCAATAAAAGGTCGCTGAGAACAGAATCTTAGGGCCCACTAACGGCGTTTGATAATTCAGAAAAGACTGTGAAAACACTTCGGACAACGCTGTTAATAGTTGCGGTCTTAGGATTGAATGTTCTTTGTCTTTGGGCCCCGGATTCGGTAGAAGCTCAGACATCGGCCACAAAGGTCTACCGCGGCGCCATCGGTAACCGTCACGTTCAAATGCGGTTGAACTTCAACGGCAAGGCGGTCACCGGAACTTACTCCTACGACGATTTCGGCCAGGACCTGAAACTAACCGGCCAGCTCGACGATCAAAATCGCCTTGAGCTCAAAGAATCAGCGGCTAAAGGTACGCAGTCCGGCAAGATCGTCTGCAAACGGCAGCTCGACGATCTGCTTGATTCCGAATGCACCTGGTCCAGAGCCGACGGCACTCGTGAGTCTTACATGACGCTGGCTGAGCAACACATTGCCTTTACCAACGGACTCCAGGTTGTCCCAAAGACTCTGAATAACCGAAAGACAGGGGTTGGTGTTTCGTATCCGCAGCTTACCGGCAATCCTTCATTAAGCGCGGCTACTCAGAATTTCAACCAGCGAGTCCTCGAGCTGGTGCGAAAGGCAATCGGAGAGTTCGCGCCAATCGATGAGGGTAAAGGAAGTTTTGATACTAATTACAACGTTCTACTGGGTTCGAACGACCTGGTGAGTATTGAGATGGTTGAAAACTCGGATGGCGGCGGGGCCCATCCTAATAACCGCTTTTGGTCGATAACCTACGATCTGGCGGCGAACAAGGAACTTCAATTCGAGGATCTTTTCAAGCCGGGCAGTAATTACCAGGAAGCGATTGCCAAATACGTGACCGCCGATATCGACAAACGGGCGGACGCGCTCGAAGCAGAGGAAGCGCGGCGCGAAAAACGTCAGCCCAAACCTCGCGATTCATCGCTCGTCTCAGAGGAGCAATTGTCTGAGTTATCAGGCTGGGTGATGACGCCCAAAGGCCTGATGGTTTATTTTGATTTTCCCCATGTGATGGCATTCTTCGACAAAAACTTTGTTCCTTACAGTGTGATCAGTGAGCATCTCAAGCCGAATGGCGCAGCCGCGCGGTTTCAAAAAAGCTAACCGGATATCAGGAGTGGAATCATGGATCTCTCAACCACAGTTAACGGCATCAAGTTCCCCAACCCCTTCTTACTTGGCTCTGGCCCGCCGGGAACCAATGCGCGCGTCCTGGCAAAGTCATTCGACGCCGGCTGGGGCGGCGCCGTGGCTAAGACTGTCAGCCTCGAGTCGAGCAAAGTCGTCAACGTGGTGCCGCGCTATGGAAAGCTGCGTTCGCGCGAAACCAATGAAGTGATCGGATTTCAAAACATCGAACTGATTTCCGACCGGCCCATCGAAGTCTGGCTGGAAGAATTCCGGCAAGTGAAAAAGGAATATCCGAACAACATTCTCGTCGCTTCGATCATGGAAGAATACGAGAAGAAGCGCTGGCAGGAATTAACGAGGATGGTCCAGGACACGGGCGTGGACGCTTTTGAGCTTAACTTCTCGTGCCCACACGGGATGACTGAGCGCAAGATGGGCTCAGAGATGGGCGAGCATCCTGACCTGACTGAAGAAGTAACAAGTTGGGTCGTCGAAGTATCGAAGATTCCGGTCTGGGCCAAGATGACTCCGAACATTACCAACATCAAAGAACCATCATTGGCGGCCGTGCGCGGCGGAGCTGACGGCATTTCCGCCATCAACACCATCCTTTCGGTGATTGGAGTGAACCTTGACACTCTCCGCCCGATGCCCACCGTCGAAGGCTACACAGTTCCCGGCGGTTATTCGGCCCAGGCGGTTAAGCCGATCGCTCTCCGCATGGTCAGTCAACTCGGACTGGGCCTGCCCAAAGGAGTCAGCATCAGCGGCATCGGCGGGGTCGAGAACTCTCGCGACGGGATCGAGTTCATGCTCCTCGGCGCCTCAACCGTGCAGATTTGCACCGGCGTGATGCTTCAGGGCGTCAAGATGGTTGATGAGTTACAGGAAGGTTTGGCAAAGTTTATGACCGACAAGAAGTTCAATTCAGTGCAGGAAATCGTCGGCAAGAGCCTGCCCTACTTTTCGACGCATATGGATTTGGTAAGTCGCATGAAAGAAGCCAAGCGACATAAAGCCGGCGAGGCCGCGCGCGACAACGAGTGGGGAAAGAAAGATATTACTGAGAAGACTGCAGAGCTGACGTCGAACTAGAAAACTTGACGCTTTCCTGATTCTAAAATATCCTCTCCCGCGAGTTCGTCCCGACAATCAGTTACCGCCCTGTTCACCCACCGCTAATTTCATCTAAGGAGGACCCCATGGGAAAGAATCTTGTGCGAACCAGTAGACGTCAATTCATAGGTAGAGTAGGCGCGGCGAGCGCCGCCACGGTGGCTGCGGGAGTTATCGGCCTCGAGCCTTTGATCGGGAATGGCCATTCTGAGGTCCAGGCCGCGTCGCCAGGATCAAATCAGCGGGCTAACGAATGCGCCAAACTTCGTCGCGATTCAGCCCAATCTGGTCTGCAAAGCACGCCGCAAAATCTGCAGCATCCTGGAAACGGCGATGAGGATTTGTACTCAAACAAGATCGGCAGTTACTCAAAGAGTTTGCCGCACAACAACGACGGAACCGTCAACCTTGCCGCCTATGGCGCGCTCCTGAAGGCCTTGAAAAGCGGCAGCAACGCCGACTTTAATGCGATTCCTTTGGGAGGAGATCGCCGGCTGACGAACCCGCAGTGCGGCCTGGCGTTTGACATGGAAGGCGACGACGCGCACGCGATGGTGCAACCGCCCGCGCCGGCGTTTGCGAGCCGCGAACAGGCGGCGGAAATTTCTGAGAACTACTGGATGGCTCTGCTGCGCGATGTTCCCTATGCTGACTACCCATCAAGTACTCTGGCTGCAGCAGCCGCGGCTGATCTCACACTTTACGGCTCGGATTTCAAGGGTCCGAAGAACGGCGGCGTGGTCACCACGGAAACTTTGTTTCGTGGGCTCACACCCGGCGATAAGAAGGGCCCATATCTTTCGCAGTTCTTCTATCAACCCTGCAACTTTGGCGCGAATAAGATCGAGCAGAAGACTACCACCGCAGCGCCCGGGATCGACTATATGAACGATTTCAGCACGTGGCTGGCGGTGCAGCGCGGAGTCAATCAGGGACCACAGGCGTTAGACCCCGTCATGCGCTATATGCGGAACGGCCGGGACATCGGCCAGTGGGTGCATATCGACGTGCTGTTCCAGGCTTACTTTCAAGCTTTTCTGGTTTTGGCGGGTGCCGGCGCGCCAGTCGATGACGGTAATCCTTACGTCGGTAATCCGACGCAGGACGGATTTGGCACGTTTGGCGGCCCACACATCGCCACGCTGCTTTGCGAGGTTTCCACCAGGGCCTTAAAGGCAGTCTGGTTTCAGAAATGGTTTGTGCATCGTCGCCTGCGACCTGAAGTTCAGGCGGCGCGCGTGGATCGTACCCTTTATCATGGAGCTGGTTATCCGGTTCATCCGGAAATTCTTACTTCACTCTCCAGCGTTTCAAGGTTGGGCGGGTATATGCCGGCGGGCAACGCCTTGCTGCCGATTGCTTTTCCCGAAGGCTCGCCCACGCACCCCGCGTATGGGGCCGGCCACGCAACCGTAGCCGGAGCATGCGTGACGATCCTGAAGGCGTGGTTCAAAGAGTCGGCCAGATTGGTCGACATTGGTTTGGCGCCTATTCAACCTTCCAACGATGGTTCTACCGTGGTGCCTTACTTAGGTGCTGACGCAGGCGATCTTACTGTTGGCGGCGAGCTGAATAAAATTGCCTCGAATGTTGCCATGGGACGCAACACGGCGGGAGTACACTGTAGCTCTCACGCTAATGAATCGATGAAATAGGGCGAGAAAGTGTCCCTTAGCATATTGAA
>JBBPID010000087.1:0-20837 GCA_038040505.1 Acidobacteriota bacterium
CAACTCCGGCAGCGCGACGATGACCACAGCGGGAAGCGGATTCGATACCGTCCTGGCGGTTTATTCAGGAAGCAGTGTGGGTTCTCTTGGGACAGCGATTGCCAGTAACGACGATATTCCAGACGTTCCTGGTCAACCCCATAACGTGACTAGCAGTGTTATTTTTAGCGCAACTGCCGGAACAACATATCGCATCGCGGTCGACGGTTTTGATAATGGTGACGGTGGTGGCACCGGCAACCTCGTTCTTAACTGGTCGGAGACCAACTGCACTCAGTCGCCGCCAACAGTGCGCTTAACAGCCACGGATTATCCAATTGCTGAGAACAGTGGGCCGGGATTCGTGACGGTGAGCGTGATCCGGGAAGGGGATGCGAGCAGCGCGGCGAGCGTAAACTTTGCCACCTCGGACACGTCGAGCCTGAATGCGGCCTGCTCTCAAGTGAGCGGCAAGGCGAGTGACCGGTGTGACTATGCCACGAGTTTGGGGACGCTGAGCTGGGCTGCCGGCGAGAGCGGGACGAAGAGCTTTAACATTCCGATCATCAATGATGCACTGGTCGAAGGAAATGAGACGTTCAATGTCACCCTAAGTAGCCCGACTGGGGTGAGTCTGGGCGCAACGACGACGGCGACGGTGACGATCCAGGACAATGACTCGAGCCCGTCTTCCAGCAATCCGATCGATGGCGTGGACTTCTTCATCACCCAGCAATACATAGATATTTTGGGCCGGATGCCGGACGCGGGCGGGTTTCAGAATTGGCATGACACGCTGGCGCCGTGTCCGAATGGCGGGTTTGGCGAGCCCCCGACGTCGAACTGCGATCGCTTACACGTAGCAGCCGGCTTCTTCCAGTCGGCCGAGTTTTTGAATCGCGGATACTTTGCGTTCCGCTTCTACATGGTGGCGTTCAATCAGCGTCCGACCTATGCGCAGTTCATGCCGGACATGGCGCAGGTAGGAGGGCCCAAATCACCGGCGGAGGAGGAGGCAGCAAAGGTGGCGTACGCGAATGCCTTCGTGGTGCGGCCGGCGTTTACCAGCCAGTATCCCGGGTTGAGTGGGCAGGCGCTGGCGAACGCGCTGTTGCAGAAGGCGGGATTGCCGGCGGGATCGTACAACGCCGGGGGGCAAAGCAACGGCCAAATCCTGCGCGGGATTGCGGAGAGCCAGGGGGCTCTGGACAAGTTTCTGACGGAAGGGACGGTGTCGATCCAATACTTCGCCTTCCTGCGGCGCGATCCGGATACGACTGGATACAACAACAACGTGGCCACCCTGAACGCCAATCCGAGTAACCTGCGGCACATGATCTTCATCTTTATCTACTCAACCGAATATCGCGGCCGCTTTGGCACTCCTTAGCAGGACTTGTTCGCGAATCTCAGGCATGCCGAGGGACAGTTAAGGTATCTGCTCACCTGAAGGGTTACACGTCATCGCTATGACACGATAACGTTCTCTCAATGCCTTCAGCTCGCGATTCTGGCGTTCGAGAACCTCTTGATCATCAGGAGAGGGGTGGCCCCAGCAGCCTGCGAGTTTATAGAAGCGAATCTCAGTTCCGGAAGCGTCGACTAGTTTGTCTCGTCGGCACCGCGCCTTCAGCTCATTAAGCTTCTGCTCAACCGTAATTTTGCGGTATTGAGGACGGCCTTTCAAGGAACCCACCACTTCCGTGGAAACAACGTCCGTTCTATTAATGCCGTCCGGAAGGCACTTTGAAGGATTGTTTTTGACGCTCGTACTTACCCCAAGGCAGGTTAGCGCAGCACTTAATAAAAGACTTCTGAACATTTGCATTCAGGTTTGGGACCGCTCGGTGTTGTGTCCGGTCATTCTACCTCAAGACCGCGATGGAGCTAATACGGCATTGCGCAAATAATGTTGCGCTTCACATTCACCGATGATTAAATTAGTATCTACCGAAAGGCGTGCGACCTCTACGCGCGCAATCAGATTAAGTAGTCGTTGTTGAAACTTCCCATGCGTTATCGTCCTCGAATATCCATTCTTCGCTGGTACTTTACCCCTAACTGTCTCCTCGCGTTCGCTTTTTTCGTCATCTTAGCCGGCGCCGTCACGCTCCTCTTTTTCATGTCTGGCTCGCTGTTGCGGCTTGAATCGAAGGCAACACCCGAGACTCCAACTGCAATTGCCAGCGCGAAAAAGGTGAACTCAAAAAAGGCAGCGCGAAAGCAGCATGACGAAGTACGTATGAAGCCGGATGGAATACAGGTTGAGAAAGAAGAGTTCCCGGAAGGCGAAGCAGACGACCCAGATGCCCGCTTGAACTGGTTCTGGTTTCAACGAATGTATCCATTTGACGAAATTCCCTCGAGTATCCGTCGCCGCGCCTGGGACACTCTGTCTCAACGCGAGAAGTATGCAGCTCTCAATCAGACAGATGGCGAGGGTTTGCAGGCCGCGAGTACCGTCTGGTCGCCCGTTGGGCCAGCACCTACCACGTCGGCATTTCCCAACAACGGAGGTGCGACCTCCGGACGGATCAATGCGATCGCCGTCTCGCCTGTTAACACTCAGATCGTTTTGATCGGAACGGCTACGGGAGGCATCTGGCGGTCGACCAACGGGGGAACAACGTTTGTCCCGGTCACAGACACTCAGGTCGATCTCGCCGTCGGTACCATCGCGTTCGCTCCGAGCAATCCGAGCATCGTGTACGCAGGTATGGGAGACAACGATAACGGATACTTCGGCACCGGAGTGCTGCGCTCAACCGATGCGGGAGTCACCTGGACGCGGGTCAACAATTTGACGCTGCCTGACAAAGGACAGTGCATGAAAATCCTGGTCGACCCTGCAAATTCCGATAAGGTCTTTCTCGCGCAATACAGCTTTGTAGATGCCAACACAAATGGAAATTTCATCAGCGGCATCTACGTTTCTAACGACGGCGGCGTGAACTGGACGAAGACTCTAAGTTGCCTTGTCCGCGATCTCGCGATGCACCCGACTAATTCCCAGATTCTTTATGCTGGAGTACAGTTCAGAACCGGTGATGTCCCTGGTCTGTACAAATCCACCAACGGGGGCCAAACCTGGATTAACGTCTATGCTTCACCGTACACATCGACCCAGACGGCTACGCGGGATTTTCGAGTGGCGGTCACGCCGGCCAGTCCCAATCGCGTGTACATCTACTTCGGAACCAGAACTACAACCCCGTTCGAAGTTCGCCTTGAAGTAAGCGACGACTCCGGAACGACATTTACGAACCGCGGGGTGATCAGCAGCAGCCAGATCGACGTGGGACAGTTAGGATATAACACCTACCTTGCCGCGAGTCCGACGAATCCGGACACGGTATATGTCGGTACGCGAGATATCTTTAGGAGCACCGACGCCGGTGCGACTTTCACCGACATTTCGAATTCCTTTTTGGGGCCGTGGTCACCCGGAACATACAGGCCTGATCTTCAGAAGTTTCACTCTGACCAGCAATCGTTTACTTTCCAGCCGGGTAGCACCACTGTTTTTTACGCGGGCTGCGATGGGGGTCTCTGGAAGACGACGGACGGCGGTGCGAACTTTACGTCATTGAACTCGTCGCTTTCGCTTACTCAGTTCGTGAGCATTGGGGTTCATCCGACTGATGTCACGAGGTCGTACGGTGGCACACAAGACAACGGCACGCAACGACGTCTGATCGGAACGAACGGATGGAAGGAGTTCAGTTCCGGTGACGGCGGAAAGCTAGTCATCAATCCGCTCAGCCCCTCGATGGTTTTTACCAGCTATGTAAGCGGCCGTGTCAGTCGCTTTTTGTCAGATGGATTCAGCTTTAGCGGTGTAATCGCTGATGCAGACACCTTTGGCGAATCGCTAAGCAGCCCACGCATCAGCTTCTATCCGCCCATCGCCGGCAACGGCGTCAACGCAAAACTCTATATTGGGACCTGGCGTCTCTTTATCTGTACCGATTGTGATAACAGCTCCAAGGTCTACGGAGGAGGTAACCCGCCGACGTGGACAGCGCCAGGGGGCACTACGGATTTGACCAATGGCGGCACCGATGTTCTGACCTCCATCGCTGTGGCTAAGAGCAACAACAATGTGATCTATACGGGATCGAGGAGCGGCCGCGCGATGGTCAGCGTGAATGCCGGCGTCAACTGGACGGACCTTACAGCTGGTTTGCCGAATAGATCGATAACAAGTATCACGGTAAGTCCGACCGACCCGAATCTCGTTTACTTGACCGTTTCCGGGTATGGGAGTGGCCATGTTTTCAGATCGACCAATGCCGGCACCACCTGGACGAATATCAACAATAACTTGCCCAACATCCCAACCAGCGCTTTCTTGATTGATCCTGTGAATTCGACAACGCTCTATGCGGGAACGGACATCGGTGTGTTTCGATCTACCGATAATGGAGCAACGTGGGCTGCGTTCAACAACGGCCTCCCACCAGTGCCGGTGCTGGCGTTCTCAGCTCAGGCGAGCGGCCTAATTCAAATTGGCACCTACGGCCGCGGCGCGTACGAATTACCTGCCGGGAGTTCTACTCCACCGCCAACAGTGCGCTTAACAGCCACGGATTATCCAATTGCTGAGAACAGTGGGCCGGGATTCGTGACGGTGAGCGTGATCCGGGAAGGGGATGCGAGCAGCGCGGCGAGCGTAAACTTTGCCACCTCGGACACGTCGAGCCTGAATGCGGCCTGCTCTCAAGTGAGCGGCAAGGCGAGTGACCGGTGTGACTATGCCACGAGTTTGGGGACGCTGAGCTGGGCTGCCGGCGAGAGCGGGACGAAGAGCTTTAACATTCCGATCATCAATGATGCACTGGTCGAAGGAAATGAGACGTTCAATGTCACCCTAAGTAGCCCGACTGGGGTGAGTCTGGGCGCAACGACGACGGCGACGGTGACGATCCAGGACAATGACTCGAGCCCGTCTTCCAGCAATCCGATCGATGGCGTGGACTTCTTCATCACCCAGCAATACATAGATATTTTGGGCCGGATGCCGGACGCGGGCGGGTTTCAGAATTGGCATGACACGCTGGCGCCGTGTCCGAATGGCGGGTTTGGCGAGCCCCCGACGTCGAACTGCGATCGCTTACACGTAGCAGCCGGCTTCTTCCAGTCGGCCGAGTTTTTGAATCGCGGATACTTTGCGTTCCGCTTCTACATGGTGGCGTTCAATCAGCGTCCGACCTATGCGCAGTTCATGCCGGACATGGCGCAGGTAGGAGGGCCCAAATCACCGGCGGAGGAGGAGGCAGCAAAGGTGGCGTACGCGAATGCCTTCGTGGTGCGGCCGGCGTTTACCAGCCAGTATCCCGGGTTGAGTGGGCAGGCGCTGGCGAACGCGCTGTTGCAGAAGGCGGGATTGCCGGCGGGATCGTACAACGCCGGGGGGCAAAGCAACGGCCAAATCCTGCGCGGGATTGCGGAGAGCCAGGGGGCTCTGGACAAGTTTCTGACGGAAGGGACGGTGTCGATCCAATACTTCGCCTTCCTGCGGCGCGATCCGGATACGACTGGATACAACAACAACGTGGCCACCCTGAACGCCAATCCGAGTAACCTGCGGCACATGATCTTCATCTTTATCTACTCAACCGAATATCGCGGCCGCTTTGGCACTCCTTAGCAGGGGTGCTGAAAAACTCACAACCAACTACTAGTCGAAAAGACACAAAGACGAGTTCAGTATGAAACCAGCGCTTCCGAAATCCTGGCGGCTTGGTGTCCTTGTGGTGCGCTGCCTTTTCAACAGCCTGCTAGAGGCCGGCTCTCCGGGCTATACTGATTCCGATGCGCATCGGAATTGACGGAATCCCTCTGGCCTCGCCCAGGACCGGAGTCGGACACTACACTTTTGAACTCGCGAAAACCCTCGCTCTCATAGCCCCGTCTGCGGATTTCACGCTGATCTCACCGAAGCCGCCCGGCTCTAACCGCGTAGGCGAGAGCAAACTGGACGCTCCAGCGAACCTTCATAACATCTATTTAAGTCCGTCGCTGCTCAATTTGCGTTGGTGGAGCCTGAGCTTGCCCATCTATCTTACACGGCGTCCTTTAGATTTATTTCACGGCACTAACTACGATATTCCGCTGTGGATCAAGCGCCCTTCAGTGGTAACCATTCACGACCTTTCTTTATTGCTGCATCCCGATACTCACGAACAGCGTCTGGTTTCTCGCGGGCGCCGCCGGCTGCCGTTAATGGCACGATCGGCCACGATGATCATCACGCCAAGTCAGAGTGTGAAACGTGAAGCATGTGAGTATTTAGAGATCGAATCGAGCAAGATCGCGGTCACGCCGTTAGCTCCCCGATCGATTTTTGAGCCGATCGAGCGCGAGAAAACTCTTGAGACACGTAGACGCCTCGGCATCAAAGACGACTTCGTACTATTTGTTGGCACGATCGAGCCGCGCAAGAATCTTCTGACACTTGCGAGGGCCTTCGATGACATCCTGCGGACAACTTCTCTTCGTCCACAGCTGGTGATCGCCGGTATGGAAGGATGGTTAACGAATGATTTCTTCGCGTTCATAAAAAGAACCGGGCTGGAGGAGCACATCTGCTTCACGGGATATCTTCACGACGAAGATCTACGGGCTCTTTACTCTTCGTGCAGCGTTTTCGCCTACCCTTCACTATATGAGGGCTTCGGGCTGCCGACATTGGAAGCAATGGCCTGCGGCGCGCCGGTAATTTGCAGCCGAATACCCGCCATAGTTGAAACGGTGGGGGAAACCGCGTGTTTGATCGACCCTGCAGACCGCTCGGAGCTGGCGGGCGCTATTGTATGTCTGCTCGAAGATGAGCAAGCCAGGAAACAACTTTCAATGTCCGGGCTTGAGCGAGTCAAAGCTTTCTCCTGGGAGCGAACCGCGCGGGCTACGCTCGAAGTTTATGAAAGGGCTCTGGCGATGTGAAATAATGGTTAGCGAGCGACAACTGAGCGCCATCTCTACGACATAAACGAAAAGGCCGGCATTGAAGCCGGCCTTTAACGAGTAAACTCGGAATAGTTTTAGAATCGCGTGAGATACTCCGAAGAGTAAATAAATCCAAAGATCATATGGCGGTAATTGTTTGGATCCACCGTTAGCGTATCGACCCAGTTCTTGTAGCCGATGGTGTCCGGGTCGCGACGCAGGTAGCCGAAATACTCCATGGTCACAAATGACGGGATGATGAACTTGTCGAACACCACCTGGCTTTCAACGACATTTCTTAACACGTCGGCTCTTGTTATGGTGCCGGCGCCCAGCGCGCTGACTAGCGACGCCTTGTTGGATAGCGTGACCCCGGCATTGCTCTCAAGCGCGTCTACGTATTGCGAAGGCGACATGCTGGCAGGGAACAGCGCCAGAAAATCCGAACGCTGAACAAACGCATTGGTATAAACGATTTTCGCAGCATCTTCCTGTGCCGGTGAGTTCGATCCGCCAATCTGGTTTAGCGCGGGGACAAATTCGGAATAGGTGGCCGATGAGCGAGTTGTTCCAATCGTGCGGTTTAGACCAACGAAGCCAAAACGCAAAATCCAGTACCCGCGCCCCTGGAATTCATATGATTGTACAAAGCCCGCAGAGACGTGCACGCGATCGCATGACGGATTATCAGTCTCTCCATATCCGCCATTCGGGCAATTGCCCAGGGTGGCGTTCCAGTTTGCGAATCCCCCTGCGTCCGGAAAGCGGCCCAGAAAATCGATATACTGTTGCTGAATGAAAAAGTCTTTATCATCGATAGTGATAGGTGTGTTGGTTCCCGGACGTAAACGCACGGGTTTGACTTTGACATTGCCGTAGAAAAGTTCTGAGGGAAGTCCTGGTGTCTCGGTTTGGATGCGAAGCGTAGGGGCCTGAGCTAGCACCGAAAGGCTTGTCAGAGCTATTATTAGGACTGCAACGCTGATCTTCATGGTGTCTCCTGGATTTCGAATACCTTTTTGAGTTCTGAGTGTCAGGTGGCTCATTGGCCTAGGGTTTGGAGTATAGCTTTTCGGCCCCAGAATGGTCAACAAATCTCCTTGGCCCGAACCAGCTATTTTGCGCCCCTGTTTTTGACGCTACAGACTATCCAATGGTTGGGCAATTATCGGAATATTTCTTCAATTAATTGGTGGCCTGAATGACATCATTAGCTATCAAACTTTGCGTAATCCGGTCAAAAAGCCCTATCTATTTTTGAGAACTAGCCAATGATGCAGTTGGAGATTTCCGGAGAAATTGAACAACTGGGCAGCGGTGAGGCCACGCCAGATGAGCGTGAGGTAGAGTTTTCGATCGTCATGCCCTGTTTGAATGAGGCGGAAACCCTGGCCTCGTGTATTACGAAAGCCCAATCCTCACTCAAGAATCTGAATATTGCGGGAGAAATAATCGTCGCGGATAACGGCAGTACTGATGGCTCGCAAGCGATAGCTGCGCGAATGGGGGCCCGCGTCGTTCCAGTTGCGGCCAAAGGTTATGGTAGCGCGCTCATGGGTGGAATCGCCGCCGCGCGCGGCCGCTACATCATCATGGGAGATGCGGACGACAGTTACGACTTCGCCAACCTCGAACCCTTTTTTCAGAAGTTACGAAACGGCTGTGACCTGGTAATAGGTAACCGCTTCAAGGGCGGCATCCAGCCGGGAGCGATGCCGGCGTTGCACAGATACCTTGGTAATCCGGTCCTGTCTGGAATGGGCCGCCTCTTCTTTCGTAGCCCCTGCGGAGACTTCCATTGCGGGCTGCGTGGATTCAGCAAAGCGGCGATCCAGAAACTTGATTTGCGTACGACAGGTATGGAGTTCGCAACTGAAACTGTGGTCAAGGCCACCATATATAAACTGCGAATCGCCGAAGTCCCAACCACGCTGGTGCCGGATGGACGAAGTCGACCCCCACATCTCCGTAGTTGGCGAGATGGGTGGCGCCACTTGCGGTTTATGCTCCTTTACAGTCCGCGCTGGCTTTTCTTATATCCGGGACTCCTGCTGATGATCCTGGGAGCGCTCGCGAGTGGCTGGCTGCTCTTAGGCCCGAGGGTGGTCGAAGGCTTGACGCTCGACGTGCACACGCTCCTGTATGCCGCGATGGCGATTGTGATGGGTTTCCAGATGTTTGTCTTTGCTGTCTTCACTAAAGTCTTTGGCGTCAGCGAGGGGTTGCTTCCCGAAGATCCACGTTTGACCAGACTCTTACGGTATATCAAACTTGAAACTGGATTGTTTGTGGGAAGTTTGCTACTGATTATTGGGATCGCTATGTCGGTTTACGTTTTGAACTATTGGGAGGCTCAGTTTTTTGGCCCACTCAATCCGTCTAAAACACTGCGTTTGGTGATTCCAGCCGTAACCCTGATCACGCTCGGCCTGGAAACTATTCTTTCCAGCTTCTTTCTCAGCATTCTTGGTTTGAAACGAAGATGAATGGTATTCAGGATATGCGGATCAAATCACCCAGCTGAATGACTACTGAAAAAGCAGATCCCACAAATGGCAGAGCGCTGATGCACAGGATCAGGCCCGCTGCGGTCCTGGTTTATTGTTGGCTGGTTGTCCTGTTCATTGCTGTCCTCTTTTCAGCGCAAACTGCCTATCGCCAATCACTCAGAACCGAAGAGTATGCGTACGCCTGCGATTCCTTTGGCTACCTACGTATGGCGAAAGAGATTCGACAGGCTGTTCCACGGCGAGAGTTTCCTCAGTTCAAACTAGAGTCGTCGCAAACGCGACTGTTAATCGATTTCATGCGCTCGCGGAACGTTCCGCTTCCTCAATGGGAGGAACTGGTCGCGCCGCATGCCCATCATTATTTTCCCGAATCCGGATCTGTCGGAGTCCAGTATCCGCCCGGGACGGGTTTGACCCTGGCAATGTTTCCCGAAGGAAAAGCAGTCTACGGTCTTAATCGAGCTGTAGTACTGGTGCTTCTCCTGACCGGCATAGGCGCGCTGGCAATTGCGGCCTGGAAGCAAGCCTGGGTGTCAGCAGGTTTGGTTGTTCTCGCAATCCAGTTGGGCTTCATAATTTTGGTGCGAATCGGGGCCGTGAGTTTTTCGATCAATTCTTCACTGATACCCATTTTAATGAGTGGGGTACTTGTGCTGGTGGCCCTCAGGTTAGAAGTTGCTAGCCGGCATAGACTTGCGCTCCTCAGCGCGTTAGGAGCCGGCGTGCTCCTCGGCTTCGCAACCCTGGTGCGGCTCCCTACGGTGCTTCTGGCTCCCGGGTTTTTGATATTACTCTGGCCCAAATCTTGGCGAGTTGCAGTTAAGAGTCTGCCAGCAGTTTTTGTGCTGGGTGTGGTGCTGGTTGGCATTATTCCGGATCTTGCTTACCAACATGTGATCGCCGGCTCATGGTACCTGCCCACCTATGGCAGGATCGACGCGACTCTCCCAACGCTTGAGCGGGTCAGACATAATTTCACTTATTATTTCGGCGATGGTTTTGCCACTCTGGATAATTGGGCGCTCATTTACGCCCTGGCGGGCTTCGTGTCCTTTGCGATACTGATCCGCCGGACTGGTAGCGCCGAAATCTCGAATCGTCTGGGAATCAGTTGGAAGCGCCTTGGCTTAGCTGGTTTATTCGTATGGTTAGTGCCAACGGTTTTCTTTTTGAGTCACGCAACAACCGGACTTCATTATTCGATGCCGGCTATCTTTGGCGCAGTAACTTTGATTGGCCTGGGTTCTCTCGGTATTGAAGCGACTCAACCCCAGCCGGCGCGCAAATGGGACAGGAGCAATGTTCTGTGCTGGCTGGCCGTCGCGGTCGTTCTCTTCTGCGGAGTCGCTGCTCTTAACCGCGCCTGGGGCGGACGCGAAAAAACACCGGCTCCCTCACAACCTGTCACCCATGCTCCCGTCATCTTGCCCGCCGAGTTGCTGGATGCTCGAGCGTGGATTTGGGCCGACGTGTTGACCGGCACTTTGTGGTATTACAACAACAAGCCGGCGTTTAAGATTCAATTTAGCGACAAAGAAACGCGAGCGATGATTTTCCGGTTTGTCTTTGACCGCGGCGAGCGTCAATACCTGATTCAGGACAGCGAACGGATGCAGCCATTCATAGATGAGATTGTTCATCTGGGAGGAAGGTTGGAACCGCGAGGTAAAATCGAGGACGCGCCCTACTTCCTCATCGAGTGGCCCCAAAGCGGTCCTGAACCGGTCAAGATTGCAGTTAGAACCGAACCGCCTAATGGATAGTTAATAACTCCGACGACTAAACCGAAGCAGATATCGTCGAGCAACACTTCACTATCGAAAACTGCAGTTGGACAATCTAATGAAGATAAGAACGCTGGCAGGATGGTTAGTAGTGTTAGGCCTCGGGATTGGCGGAACTGTGCAATATCATCTGGCGCAGTTTTCTTCACGCTTTAATATTTTTTTTGGCGACAGAGGCGATGCGCGAGGATTCGCTTATTACTGCGAGCATTGGTACCAGTCGTTTCTGGGAAAAGCCAACCTGCTCTCTCCGGGAGTCTTCTATCCGACCAAAGCCACACTCGCTTATTCGGACCTCCTGGTAGGTTTTGCCGTTCCTTACTCGTGTTTGCGGGCTGCGGGGATTGGCATGTTTTCCTCGATCGAGATAGTTGTCGTTATCTTTACTTTTCTCAGTTACGTTACCTGCCTCGCGCTGCTTTACAAAGTCCTCCGCTTTAGGCTTCTGCCATCCTGCGCCGGAGCAATGTTCTTCGCCTTCAATAGCCCGAAGTTTTTTCAGACCGGGCATCTACAACTGCAATTCATCTGGCTCTTGCCGCTGATCTTTGCTTTCGTCATTTCCTTTGCGCAAAAGGCTGGAACTATCAGTCAGAAGCGAGCGGTAGTGTTCCTGTCCCTCGCCGGCGTCCTTTTGAATTTGCAGCTAGCCACAGCTTTCTACTACGCCTGGTTCTTTTTGCTCTGGAGCTTTTTCTTTCTTATCCTGGCGGTCGTTTTTCGCAGAAGCCGGCTCTTTCTTTTTGCGGTGGCAAAGAAGTATTGGCGGGCTCTGGCAATTAGCGCCGGGGTTTTTCTGCTTGTTTTCCTGCCGTTTCTCCTCGTTTACATCCCGACTGTTCGCGTGGGTACCTGGTATTCGTACAGCAATGTTTCTTTAATGATTCCCGAATGGTGGTCTTTACTTTCAATGGGCGAGGGCAATTACCTGTGGGGATGGCTCTCTGCGGTCGTCAAACCGAATCCCCCGCCGGCAACCTGGGGCGAACTTATGGTCGGAATCGGACTGATTTCATCAGCCGCCTGGATTGCCATTACGGTCTATGCTGTTTTCGTCGTGCGAAAGCATTCGCCAGCGACGAACAGCGCAAACTATCAAGTTGAAGTTGCTGGAGCAGATCCGAAGACCGGTCGATTCTTCCTGGCGCTAATGATTCTTACCACCACCATCTTCTATTTGTTTGGTATTAAGTTCTGGGGTGAGCACTCGCCGTGGTATTTCGTTTACGGCCTTTTTCCGGGCGCTGGAGCTATTCGCGCGATGGCCCGCTATGTGATTTTTCTGAGTCTGCCGATCTCGATCGCCTTTGCTTTCACACTGCATTCGGGCATGCGATGGATTTCCAGGCAGGAAAGCTCTTTCCGGAAAACTGCGTTGTCCGTCGGCATCATATTGGTTGCAGGGTTTGGCGTGTTCGAACAGTTTGGTGTTTTCAAAGTTGGCGGCACGGGATTTCCCAAGCGGCCGGAACAGACTTATTTGAAAGCGATGTCGGCAAAGCTACCCGTTGATTGCAAAGCCTTCTACATCGCCCCCGGATCGCGCGGAAAGCACAATCCTTTCGAATACCAGTACGACGCCATGTTGATCTCGATTCTCAGCGGAATTCCCACCTTGAATGGATCAAGTAGTCAATTTCCGCCCAACTGGGACTTATACCTGGTCAAGGCTCCGGATTATGAAGACGACGTTAGGAAGTGGATCGAGTTGCACCACCTGGACAGCAAGATCTGCCGTCTTGAAATCGGGCCTCAGATAGAAGACTTTTATCCGCACTCTCCTAATCCGATCTATGATCCGAGATTCTTTGTCAGCCAGCAGTACCGGGATTTTCTCGATCGCGAACCATCCGGCGAAGAATCTGAAGTCCTGGCTGAACGAATTAAGAGCTGCCAGCCCGGCGATAAGTCCTGCACTCCCCAGGCGATCTCAATGGGCCTCTTCAATTCGACGGGGTTTTTTGAGAAGGGTGCCTTTGTGTTTCGTCTATACGAAGTAGGACTGGGCCGAATGCCGCGATTCGAAGAGTTCAAATCGAGCATGCGTGAATTGGGTGTTAACCAGGATCCGGCGCAAGGCGAAAAGGCAAAAGAGAACTTCGTCCTCCAGCTGGCGCAGAATTCAGAGTTTGCGAATCGCTACCAGGGAATGACGGATAGCGAGTTCATCGACACGCTTTTGAAGGGGGCTCAAGTAAGCTCATTAACTGGACTGCGAAAGACACTGGCCGGCCAGGACACTCGCGCGCAAATCTTAAGTAAGGTTACGCAGAGCGGCGAAGTTTCGACTAAATTGAAAACGCGGGCCTTTGTCGCGCTCCAATATTTTGTTTATCTAAAGAGAGATCCGGAAGGTGACGGGTTCGATCGATGGCTGGATGAACTAAACAAAACCGGAGACTTCCTGCACGTCGCTTCCGGGTTTGTAAACTCCTCTGAATATCGCGAGCGCTTCGGTTACGCAGGGCCTTAAGCACTAAGCCGAAATTAGCAACCGATGGCCTTAGAAATATCGCGATCCTCACCATTTTCTTGCGGGGTTCCTGCGACAACGTCCAGTAGATCGCTGCGAACGCGCTCGAGGGTGTAGTTTGCATTCACATATTCGCTGCCATTGATGCCCATCTCTCTCGCTTTGTCTCTGTCTGAAATTAAATCCTTTAACTTATTGGCAAAGTCCGCGTAGTCAGCGTAGGTGTATCCCCCTTTACTTTGATTGACGTGGTCGCTAATCACCTCGGATTTCCCGTTGGCTATGACCGGAGTTCCCTGGGCCATGGCCTCCAGAGTCACGATGCTGAAACTCTCTTTACGAGAAGGCATAACGAGAGCGGTGGCCCCGGACATCAAGCTGAATTTCTCTTCGCTCGAAACGAATCCGCGGAACTCTATGTCCGGGTGCCGAGGCACCTTAATATCATCCTTTCCCGCGAGCACCAGGCGAATGTCAGTCGGATGCTGTTGCTTGAACCGAATGAAGTAATCGAATAACTCATTACAACCCTTGTTAGGATCGATGCGACCGCAATACAAAAGATAGCGGTTCTTGAGTTTGGCCGGCGGCCGCGGGACGCTATCGATCATCATGCCAACGGTCCGCCCTGACAGCGGGCCCCAAAGTCTGTGGCCCAGACGTCGCTCAGCATCAGTCAACCAGATCAGTGATCTCGCGCGATGGGCAACGTGACGATATACCGATAAATATGCGGGCTCTTCGTCGTGTAATGTCGGAGCAAAAAATGAAATTCCGGGCGGGATTCGCAGCATCCCAAAGTAACTGGTGGCGTATAGATAGGTAACGAAGATGAGCGCCTGATACTCAGACCAGTGACTTTCGAGGAAATCAAACAACGATTGCGAATACGGTCCCTGAGCTCGAACAAACTCTTCCTGTAATGAGAGACTCCACGGCAACCAATGATTTTCGTCAGAGTTTACTCTGCGAGCGTTTTGCGTACGATGATCCGTCAGGAGCCTTTCGTGCAACCGGCCCCAGTAGGGCATTCGGCCGCTGGTGACTGAGAAGCGGCGGATCGTAACGTCTTCTCTAAACTCTTCGCCCGCGGGAAGCGCGTTTCCCCAATCCGATGTATGTAAAGCAGTCGTGGTCAGGACTTCAGCGCGATAATTGTCCTTTAGCAGATTGGCGTATTGCCAGGCGAGCGACTCTGATCCACCGACCACAGTTTCGTGGCATCGCTGCACGATGACGGCGACCCTTTTCACAATAAGTCACCTACCGCACTGAAGAGTCGGCCTTCGATCCTGCTTGCAGTAAAAAACTCTTCGTGTCTTTGTTTTCCGAGCAGGCCCATGCGGGTCCGGATTGACTCATCGTTGATCAGCGTATGTATGGACTCTGCGAACAGATAAGGATCGCACTCATCCCATACGAGCCCGGCTTTAGAAACCGTTTCGGGAATCGCCGAAGAGCCGAAAGCAACGATGGGAACTTTCATAGCCATGGCTTCTACTAAGGGAACACAGAACCCTTCATGCTCACTGGTTACCACTGCGAGGTCAGAAAGCAGGTAATAGGATTTAAGTTCAGTCTCGCTCACCTCACCAGTGAAAATGACGCTGTTTTCTAATCCCAGGTTTGTGGTTAACTGATGCAGGAATGACCTGTAATTCGCGAGGCTGGCCTTGTCTTTTCCCACCAGAAATAAGCGGCTGTCAGATTTGTATTCATGATGGTAAACAGCGAATGCTTCAAGCAAAGCGGCGTGGCCTTTGTTCGGCACCAGACTGCCGACCATCAGTAGATTTGTGCGGCCATCTCGATATCTGTCGATAATGTCGAAGTCTGGCTCCTGGTTAAAAAGATCGTCTATCCGGTTAAAAGGTGGCACGACGAAGCTTCTCGATGCCGGCGCGCCTTTAGACAACAAGTCGGTCATGTTGTATTCAGACGCGGAAAGATAAGCGTCACATCCTGACCTGGCGATCGGTTCCAGTTGCTCGCGGCCCGCACGGCAGACGCTTTCATACTCCTGACTCCACCCCGAAAAAAAACTCGGCGGCGTTACGTTGTGATACTTGATGATCCGTGTGCAACTCAGTTCGGCCAGTAGGTCGCCGCCGGTCTCCCAGCCCATTGAGTGGTGGTAGATCAGAGTGTCGCGTGAATGTTTGAGGAATTTTTTGATTCCGGAAACTGGCCAGACTTTTAGTTCCTCTTCGCTAACAGTCCAATCAGCCGCATAGATCCGTGCGTCAAATCCCCGTCTGAGTAAAGCCTCGTACATCCCGAGCACATCATTGCAAACAGCGTCATGCCAGGTGAAATGGGGTGTAACGACGGCAACTCGGGACATATTGGTTGGACCAGAATGGTCAGTTTCGGCGCGCTATGATTGCGTAATCCATCGGACCGTAAAAAAATTCGTTGAAGCGATTGATCAGTTCCGAGTCACCTTGAATTCGGGACGAGTCCAACGCGTGCAGTCCAATCTCCTTCAGATCAGACAGCCCTTTGGCTTCTAACAGGAACCTGGATAGCTGGATCGGCAAGGGATGACAATGAGTCGGATCGAAATAGAAATTGCAGCTGCCGACAATGATGTTTTCTGGATTTGGTGTCTCAATGATCAAGAGCCCTTTCGGGCGCAGCACTCTAACTACTTCATCGATTAGTTGAACCAGCTGCTCAAATCCCAAGTGCTCTATAACGTGAAAAATCGTCACGGCACCAAGACTTTGATCGGGAAGTCGCCTCAGATGATCAATCGCATTCTCGCGAGTGACCGTTAAGCCCGCGGTCCGGCATTGCTCAGTCATCGAACGATTTTCATCAACGCCCGTCGCCTCGAGGCCATTTTCGCTGAGCAACTCCAGCCACTCGCCGCGGCCACAACCGATGTCCAGGATGTTAGTCGATATTCCCGCTTGCTGAAGATAGGGCAGATAAACTTCAAACCTCGCTTTAATCTCGCTGCGTCCCCCGCGAAAGTGATCCTCCAATGAAAGGTATAAAGCATCCAACAAGTGCCGGTCTTCGTCGCGAAAGATATCCGATTGCACCGGACTCAGCGGCTTCTGGTCGAAGGCTTTTAGCAGCGCAGCCGTCCGCGCCTGTTGCGCCGCCAGCTGTATCCGTACTTGTTCTAAAGCCTGGACAAGTTGATTTGACGTTTCGGAATGCGCTGCCAGAGCTTTGCGGCTGTCCGCGAGTTGCGTGTTAAATTCCTCCCCAAGCATCTTCTGCTCGGCGCCTGCCGCAGCCAAGTCCGACAATTTGTTCTCGTGCGCCAGCAATTTACTGTTCTGTAATTCAAGCTCGTGTTGCTGTTTTCCGTGGAGTTCCCTGAGTTGCTGTCCTTGTTGGGTCAGGTGTTCCGTGAATTGGGTCAGGTGTTCAGTGAATTGCTGTGCTTGTTGGGACACAAGTTCGGTGAATTGCTGCTGTCTCTGGTCTAATACTTCCGTGCGCTGTCGCTGCTCCTCTATCTTATTCGGCAATTCGATCACGAAATGACGCAGCTCGCGGATGACTCCGGACAGCCTATTCGAGTAATCAGCCAACTCCTGCGCTCGCGCCAGAGAATAGCTCTCGAAACGTCTTCGTTCTCGAGTTGAGTTGGGAATCCGCAAGACTGCAATCAAAAGCTCGAGGAAATATCCGAGGACGGGGACACGGCTGATTAGCCGGATTAAGGCCGGGAGCCGTAAACCGTCAATTCTGACGTTTCGTTGTCTTCCTTCAGCCGAGAAGCGCAGGCTAGCCAGGATGTCGACCTTATTGCGACTGCCACTGCGCAAGCGTTCAAGGTAACCGCCAAATCCCGCGTCATCGGGATCTCGTTTCAGTATTGCCCGGTACGCATTTCTTACGAAGTGTGTGTCATGAAACCTCAATAGATCGTTAACGTGGTAGTGATCGTCCTTGCGGGGTTTAAAATCCGGACTGAGCTTAAGATCCGGAAAGTCAGTAGCGACGAGATGCAATTGCGGACGGCTGGTTAAGAGACTCGCCGCCGCGGATAAGGTGCGCGAATAGCGAGCAGCCAGATTCCGTTTTGCCGCCGATTCCCTGATCGTTGCCATCAACTGATCGATATCGAGTTCCATCGCGTGTGGAGCGGCCATGGCTTAAACGTCCTGGTCGCGGATGGCGGGAGGGCCCGATTTTTCGGAAGAGTTTCGCTTCATGATTGTATTTCCAACTAATCACTCGGGGTTGTCTTAGACGCAATGAAGGGATTAGCCCTTGACGACTCAGCTTCAAAGGCTACGAACCGATGAGATGGAATGTCAAGTCACTCTGATCACACTGAGAGGACGACCTGCGATCATAGTATCGTCCGGTGTACTCTCAAATGTGGTTGGCTGGTCTACGGATTGATAGTCACGTGCGGGGCCGAGTCGGCGGGCCGGCTGTTCGCAAGTCCTACGGTGATCACAATGGGCAAATCGCCACGCTGAACTGCTGCGGGCAGCGTGAAATTAATTACGTCAAAACCCGGCTGATCCAACGAAATCACCGCTGACGGAACGATCACTGTCGTGCCAATCGTCACGCTGGCCGCTAACGCCGCCGTACCGCGGACACCGGTTAGATGGACCTCGAGTATCGTCGGCACTGACGCGCCGCTGGCATCGAGCGAGGTGACGTTGAACGGTTCTACCACGCACGTCGCAATAGTTGGATTTGTGATGTTACAGACAACTGCCCGTCCGCCGGGCCCATTTGTGCTGGTAAAGATATCAGGTTGCGAGGGTTTTATAGTTACCTGGCCGCGAACCACCGTCCCCTTATTATTGATTACCACCGGATAACTTATTGAGGTCCCCGTATTCGGGATCAGGCCGATCGGCACTACAAAGCTGACCGAGGTTGCGGTAACTGCATAGAGACCGCAGGCGGCGCCATTGATCGACATTGAAAAGCCGTTCAACTCGATCGGCAATGCCGGAGCCCGGCGCGATTCTGAGGCAGCGTTGGCGCTCACCGCGGCTGGCACCGGCGCGGGACTCAAGGTGAATTGAGCGACTGCCAATTCACCAGCGGCCAGACCCGGCGCAATAAAAGGACTGCCGGTGGGACTAGGTACCGGACTCGCCGTTGGCGAAGCCACGGGAATCAGGCTCGCGCCAGTAAACAGCGAGATCGTTCCGCCTGACTCGGCCGTGATTTCAGGAGAGAGCTGATAGTAAAGTTCCTTTGAAGTGTCGGCATTGCCACCGCCGAGCTCTCCTCCGGCCACGCTGAAGGCAATGCGGCGCCGAGAGTCGCTGGGAAGACCTCGCAGACCAGCTCCTCCAGGTGCGTTCGTGTTTGTCAGCCGCGTGAAGGGGCCGGTCGAGGCGACCGGAAGCGGCGCCAGAAAGAGCTGTAGCGTGTTATTAGGATTTAGGCCCGCCGTGTCGGCGTTTGCCAGTATGGTGCCGTCGGATTTGAGGTTTAGGAACGAAGTGAATATCACCGATGCCGGCTTTAACGCGCCGTCATAGTCGGTGAAGGTCGGGAACCTACCGACGTCTCCCGGAAAAACTGTCGGCCGCGGCCCCAGTGCAGTGAACGAATCCGCAGCGACGTCGTAGACGAAGGAATTCCGAAAGTCTGCGTTGGCGCCATCCGCTTTGGGATCATTTGCGGTGCTCTCGAAAACCAGGAGCTTTCCGTCCCGGCTCAATCTTCTGCCAAAACTGAAAATTGTCGCAGTCGCCAGCGGATGACCCGCCGTATCAACCGGGTCCTTCGTTTTCGTCACCTGCTTTAGAGTCGCGCCGTCTCTGAGATAGACCTCCGCATTCGCGTCCGAATTTGCCGCCGCCAGATTGGCATTGGAAACAAAGGCGAGCACCGAGCCGTCGTTGTTAAGACTAGGATTGGCGCTAAAGATCGGGTTCCCAAGTGAAGAGGTAATCGTGTTTGTGATCTGCGTAAAAGCCGAGCTGGTGCGATTGAAAAGAAAGACTTCAGGGTTAGGAATTTGTCCGGTGTCGACGTTACCACCGGCGATGATGTCTCGGGTCGAGATGAAAGCAATTATGTTTGCGTTATCACTAATCACCGCATCGCGATTGTCGTCGGCGACGAAGGCAGCTACGGTCGTGGTCGCCGGCGAGGGCGCCCGACTGGCCGGAGTGTTTGTGATGCGCGTGAATGTTCCGGTCGTCAGATCGATAGGCCCGACTTCGGCGCCGGTCGAAAGATCCAGAGTGTCGGCGACGGTAAACTGATAGGTCCAGATCTCCTGGTTCATATCAGCATTGGTCGGCGCGCCAGGATCTGTGCCGTCAAAGCTGGCCGGACTAACGGGCGCATTCGAACTAAATACGATCGTGTACGTGCGCAGACCGCCGATTAGGGCCGGCTGCAAACTAATCATCGGCCGGTTATTGCTGACGTCTATCGCTATGGTACTCGGATCAACGGGCGGAGTAGGAGTTGGACTTGCGCTCGGGCTCGGGCTCGCGCTGGGACTTGGAGATGGACTGGGACTTGGAGATGGACTGCTGCCCGGCTTCAGAACGCTCTTGGTATCCGTAAGCTGAAAAACGCGTCGCTGGGCGTAATCAAACAGAAAGATTTCGCGGTTCCCGTCCTGGTTGTTCCGCGTCGCCGTCTTTTCGGTAGAGATATCTCCATCGGATTCGACTACGACAAAACGCCCATTGGCGGTGGTATCGCCGGCCGAAGTATCCCGGCCCGCAGGGGCGTGGGTAATTTGGGCCAGAAACGGGTCAGGCGTGAAGGGTGTCGGGCTCTGGGCTGAAGATGAAAACGCGTTGGCGACCAGCAAACAAGCCGCTGCCGCGCACAGGAAAGCAAAAAACAGTCTCAACATTAAGACACCGGATGAATGATCAAAAATGCCCACTGAGGTTTGAGCCAAAGTAGACGAACGACTACCTTAATTGTTAGGGCAGTCAGGTCGGACATTGTAAGCGTTGCCCCGCCGTAACCGCAAGCCGCCAATCCGCTTAGTTTCCCGCTTTCCTTTTGGGGTTGCTCGAAACACCAGAGACCAGTTGTTCCGGGTTGATGGTGTGTCTAAACGAACCGGCTGTGTCAGAAGCCCGAGCGTCAGCGAGGGCCTCTGCCAACTAGCCCTCGCTGACGGTCGGGCTTCCGACACCGCAATTAGGTCCGAACTGGGTTCGGCCGACG
>JBBPID010000088.1:0-20448 GCA_038040505.1 Acidobacteriota bacterium
TTCTCTCCCATCAAGCCTTGATCTCAGGCATACGTCGTTTAACGCCATTCCTCATCGGTGCCGCTTTCCTTTCCATCTGTATTTCGTCGGCTCACGCACAGGTGACAATAACGGAGATCAATCCGAATCGGTCAACCCTCGACCCGGTCGATCCGGATGGCGCTTCCGGAGGACGAGTTAACGGACTCGCTAGTGATCCAGGCAATAATGGTGTGTTCTACGCGGCCAGCGAAGGCGGCGGTATCTACAAGAGCACTGACGGCGGGGTTACTTGGGCGCGCCTGAATAATCATATGCCTACAGTAACTTGGGATGTGGAGGTTAGTCCGGCCGATTCAAATCGTGTGTTTGCTTCCTCTTTCTATGATGGGCGCGTTATCAGTCGTTCAGGCATCAACGTCAGCACAAATGGCGGAGCCACCTGGACACACCCGGCGACCGCGGTGCCCCCGGTTGGTCGCTGCGCGAATGCGGCGCGCCGTGACGAGCCGGCCGCTTTTGGCATTAGTGTAGATCCTTCCAATCCGCTGAATGTTTTTATTGGCACGAACTGTGGCCTGGCGATCAGCAACGACGGGGGGACGACGTGGCGCTATGTCGATCCCACACCCAGCGACCCAGCCGACGATATCTGGGACGTGACGGTGCATCACGGAGGAATCATAGACGTCTGCGGTGATGACGGACATCGTCGATCTGTAAACGGCGGATTAACTTGGACAACCGCGACCGGGATTCCTTTGGCATCAGGAAGATGCTCAATCGCTGCATCGCCGGATGAATCCTATGTACTCTTCGCCGTGGTGGGGACCAGTATTTTCGAATCGGACAATGGAGGCGGCACCTGGAACACCAGCTTTGTTAACCCAAGACCCCAGGGCCGAATTCCGTTCGTCGTGACTAACAAACGAGCGGGTTCGTCTTTTGATTTATGGTTCGGCGATGTCTCACTGTTCCGAGCTGGTTGCACGACTCCGGCGGCGCCTGCTCCGGGCGGGGCCGCGCGCTGTCCCGCATCGGGGAGCTGGGCTGGCGGGTTCACACGAGGCGCAGGAGCGCACGATGACACAGGCGATCTGGTCTTCGACACTGCGGCAGCGAGCGATCGTTGTCCCAGACTGATGTCGTCAGACGGAGGAGTCTTTTTCAATACCGGTGTCGCTAGTCCGGGATGTCACACGCCTGCCTGGGAGCAGCCAAATGTGACACCGCACGGTTTGTGGTTGTTCGGAATGGGTGGCGCCACCCGGCCAGGGGTGATCCCCGAGGATCTTTACTTCGGCTCCCAGGACAATGGTTCATTTGCCGCCACCGACGCCGGTGCAGCAGCGCCTGCCTGGAACAACAGAGATTGCTGCGATGGCTTCGATGATAGCGGCGATCCTGCCCGAGTGGTCTACACGATTTGTTGCTTCTCCCCAGCGCCGGCAAATCGTGTTTTTGTCCGCAATCCGGGAATGACTGGTGGTGCTGAACTAAATACTTATCCAGCCGGGAACGTGCCGGGCTTCAATTACCCCGATGCGACCGATCACTTTGGATTGGGCCAACAGGTGCTCCTGACTACTGCCGGTATCTTCATCACTAACAACATCGGGGCCAGCCCCGTCATTTGGACGCAACTGGGAGCGGCAACTACTCCCGCGGGAGCTTGCGGAGTGCGAGCCGCCGGGCCAACTGCAAATCCAACCTTCTACGTGCAGGCAGGCGGCTGTTCCGGGAGTTCGTCTTCAAGGATCTTTCGATTCACGGGCACTGCTCCGGGCGACGCCTGGCAACAAGTAACGCCACCAGGAGGCGTGGGCGGTTTTGGCGTCTTTACGGTGGACTCACGCGATCCAAATCATCTCTTTGCTTCGCATCTCAATGGCACCACGATCCATATGATCACGTCGAACAATGGCGGGGCAACATGGACCACCCACGTGAATCTCGATAATCTGATGACGGGTGGCGGAACATTCCGTTACCGGAATACACGTGGCGCGACAGATTTCACCGGCTTCAATGGCTATCCTCAACCGACGCTAGTCGCGTTCGACCCCGCTGACCCAAATACCCTGCTGGCCGGAGGCGCGGATTCGGGTCTCTTCCTAAGCACCGATCACGGAGCACGGTGGACCGTAATAACGAATAATTCCGGCGGCAGCAATCCACACATACCCAGGCCACGTTTTGCTTATTTCGACCACCAGGGCGTGACCGTCAACGTCTATGTTGGTACGCAGGGACGCGGTGTCTGGCGGATCAGCTATCCTTTTGTTGGCAGCGTTCCGCAGATCCAAGTCCCATCCAGCGTCACCTTCGGAAGTACCTGCGCAGGGAGTATCGGTCGTACTACATTTAATGTCTGTAATACAGGTAGTGCCAATCTGTTCGTGAATAGCATTTCCTCATCGAATGCACAGTTCGCAGTTACCACCCCCTCCGGTGGCTTCCCGGTTGTAATTAGTCCGGGCTCTTGTTTCCCATTCGAGGTTACCTTCAATCCAGCCGCGTTAGGATCGCAAACAGCTACCCTGACGGTTGCGAGCGACGATCCATCCACGCCCTCGCTTGCCGTGACAGCGACGGCACAGAGTGATGCAGGTTCGCTCGGGCTCTCGTCAGATCAGCGGTTTCTGCCAACCGTCATCCACAATCTGGGAAACTGCCAGTCGTCCAGACCGTTTGTAATATCGAACACCGGCACGTGTAATTTGACGATCACCAATGTAGCCATTGGCGGCGTTAACGCGGGTGACTACTCATTGTCAGGGCTCCCGGCGTTTCCGATTACGCTGCAGCCTGGACACACGGTGGGATCCGGCGATTTGAACATAGACTTCGCGCCTAATGTTCTGGCAAGAGAACGTACCGCTAACGTCGCCGTCACTTTTGTCAATCCGGCAACCGGCACGACGAGCACTCAAACTCGTGAATTGTGTGGTGAAGGCGTTCGCACCGGCGCGCGAATACTGGTGACTCAGGGAGGGGTGCCTATGGCCCAGGTTCACGAGATAGAGCTCAAGCAATATTGGAGACTGCTCGGATTCAGCAAGACCCTCGACGATGCGGATAACCTTCCGTTGCAGACGGTGCCGGCGACGCCGGGCACGGCCTGTGGGCCAATCCAGTTCCATCGCGAGTACGGGGGGTTATCTAATCCGGATCAAATACGGCCTCAGCTGTATCGAGTCAAGGTGGAGGCGAAAATCGCGGGCGTCAAAGTGACCAAATTAGTCTGGTTCACCGTCGACACTTGTGGCTTCGACGGCACGATCGTCGTCGACTTTTAGTTCTGAAGGCGATCCTCGAAAACGCCACGCAGACTAAGCTAGAACGGGCAATCACTAGATTGCCCGTTTTATCATTTTCGCCTGGAGATTTGGCTCCGCACACTGGACACCCTTCGCAACTTTTTCTATGCACCAACAGCGGAGATGAAGATCACCTTTGAACTTCTGAAGCAAGGTTTACCAGCTAGCTAAGCCTTCGCTCAGAGCAGCACGGTGAAGCCTTCCTGCCGAAAGTGATCGTCATGCGTCAAGATGTCGCTGACGCCCCGCTCGCGCATCGCATGCATCGAGATACAATCCGTCAGGCTATAGCCTTTATCCGGGCGTGCTTTGTAAAGCGTGAGACCCGCCATGAACGCTTCATGATTCTGCGGCGCCACTTCGATATTCGCGCCGCTGAGAATTCCTTCAGCTTGCGTGACGGCTCCACGGCGAGCCTTTTCGCCGTACTCCGAAAAGAAATTCAAGAGTTCGACCAGCACATCTTCGGTTGTGATCAGTTTGGTTTCCGCAACCAGTCTGCTGGCTGCTATGGCGCGCTCATGCCATTGGTCTCTGGGGTTGAAGAGAGCCACAAAGTAGAGCGTGTCGACGAATGCGACTTTCACGACTGCTGCTTCGGCGCTCCGTAGAGATAATGATCAAGATTGATCGAGCCGTCGGTAGGTACGGAGTCCCAGGTGTCGGCGGGTAACCCAGCATTGATCTCTTCAACGATTTCCCAAATGGGTCTGCGATCCAGACCTGTTCCGTTAGGTTCGGAACTAGCCCCACTGGCAAGGGTATCCAAGAGCCGTAGCGCTTCCTGTTGTTTGTTCGGCGGCAGTGCTCTCACCTTATCAATCAATTGGTCTTCCAGATTTGCGGCCATGATCCTTCTCCTGTTTAGCGAACAGCTGCCTGCGGAGTAGTCGAGTATAGCATTGTTAAAAGCACTTTCATTCATCCGGAACGCACGACACATAATTGGGGAAGAGGTCGCCCTTATCATTATTCACAACACCTTACTCTTTCTGGTCAGGCGTTTTATCTGGCGTATGACTCTTCCTTGAATTCCTGTCCTGCGCTTCGCGTCGAGCGACTTCTCTCAACAGTGCTCGCGCTTCGGCGTACTCTGAGGGATTTCTAGAGATGGCTTGGACCTGCTTGCCGTTAGTAACACCGCATGGCTAAACGAAAAAGGCCGCCGGAGCCAACTCCAGCGACCTTCGTCCAATCTGGCTCCGCAGGTAGGACTCGAACCTACAACCCTTCGGTTAACAGCCGAATGCTCTGCCATTGAGCTACTGCGGAATAATGATCGGCTGCACAGCACTCAACTTAGCGCTGAACAGGAACGGTTTTTATAACAAAAGCCTGCGAGCGTGGTCAAGGTGAGCATCAGAGCAAGTAGTGTCCTATCTATGAACTTAGCGGCGTTTAGAGTACCAACTTTAGTTGGGTTCTTTCTTGCTCAGCAAAAGCCCGACTAAAGGCGGTACAGCACGAAGGAAGTCCAAGGCACGAAAAGATGCGAACCGGAATATCTTCTCATTCGCGTTTTGTTGAGCTGAAGGGACTTTGTCCTACATAGTTGCCGGCAGGCTTGTAATAGCAGACGTAAAAATCTGTCTGGCCATCCGCGCTTTTGGCTTTGCCACAGCCCAACTTGGTTGTCTTTGACCAAACCACTTGCGTAAAGTGCACACAGGTCTTGCCCGGGGCGCAGGTGTTCGTAGCGCGATCATAGTTTTTGCTTTCAGCTTCCCATATTTCAAGCACATCCTTCGGTAGCCACTGGTCAGCCGTTCCCCAGAACACATTTTGCCCGATCGAATTATCGGTACGATGCGCAGGAGGCAGCACGCCACTGGCGGCAATCTTATCTGCCCACTCCTGCGCAGTCGCTGCCAAGCCGTCATCCCAGATCAGCGGTGGCACATTGAATTTTTTCCGCACTTCATTCTGGGCAGCAAGCATCCCCGACACGAATGGGCTCTGCGGCTGGTCTTGCCCTGCGGACGACCGGCTCTCAGAAGAGATAGCAGCCAGGCCTATGGCTACCAGGAGAAATGAAAGAAGAAAGTAACGCACAGCATATTCTCGCGAATCTACCGATTCAAAACAAGAGCGGTGACCTAATTTGAGAGGTTTTCAGCGTACCCACTTTAGTCGGGTTCCTTCACGGGCCGAAAGCCTGAATAAAGATGGGCTGGTGCCCCGCTTAGGTTGTAACAGACTCGTTTCTTTACTTTTTCCTTTTTACTTCTTACTTTTGCTTCATGACCCCTGGTGTATGGAAACTCGCCCGCCGCAGTCTGCCTTACGGCGAACGGACGCTGGTGATGGGCGTGCTCAACGTCACGCCCGACAGTTTCAGCGATGGCGGACAGTTTTTTTCGTTCGATCAAGCAATCGCCCACGCCGAAAAAATGATCGAAGAGGGCGCTGACATTATCGACATCGGAGGTGAATCGACGCGGCCGGGCTCTGAGTTTGTCTCTGAAGCAGAAGAACTGAGACGCGTAATTCCGATAATCGAGCGCCTCGCGGTGAATAACGCCGTCCCGATCTCAATCGACACAACCAAAGTTGCCGTGGCGCGCGCGGCGCTCAAAGCCGGCGCGGAGATCGTTAACGACATCTCGGGATTGCGGTTCGATCCGTCGCTCGCCGACGAAGCTGCAAACACAAACGCCGGACTGGTATTGATGCATTCCCGCGGAACGCCCAAAGACATGCAGCAGTTGCCTCCGGCGGAAGACATTCTGGATGAGATAGTCGGCGGTTTACACAAGAGTGTCGCTGTCGCTATGGAACATGGCGTGGCGCCGGAAAGCATCGCTATCGATCCCGGCATCGGCTTTGGCAAGACTGTTAACCAGAACGTGGAGATCATTGCGAGCCTGGATCATCTCGCGGCTGAATTTGCCGACTTTCCGATTATGATTGGCACGTCGCGCAAGTCGTTTATTGGACACTTGCTGGACGGCGCGCCCGCGGATCAGAGACTCTACGGAACTATCGCCAGCACAGTCGCCGCAGTTCTAAACGGCGCACACATCGTGCGGGTTCATGATGTGAAAGCGGCGGTGGATGCAGTCAGAGTGGTTGATGCTGTCAGAAGCTCCAATTACTCGAATCAATAGTTCCTAAGGTGGGGGGCTTATTACAGATATCGCTCACTCGAACCAGATGTCGATCTCGTATCCATGGGATCGGCGATGTACACGAAGGGAAAGCCGGGAGCGAACTCGCCGCGACGCAGGATTTTTCCACCGGCGCGCTCAACTTCTTTCACGGCTTTATCGATGTCTTTGGGTGTCGTCAGGCGAAGCCGAAGTGAGCGATGCCGCCGGCTTTCCCAGCCGCGCGCGCGTCCCGCTCGAAAGCGATTACGTCGTGCGGTCCGGCCCTAACACTTGAATGCTTTCGTCATCACGATAGTATTCCTTCACACACCGAACACTTGCCGGTAGAACTTCAAAGAGCGATCCGGATCTTTCACTGCCAAGCTGATGTGTGTGAGGCCGTGCGTCTTAATCATCGATCTCGCTCGTGTCAGTCAGTGTGATTCAGTGGATCGTCCAATCGACTCCCTCACCATTGGCTATTGAACACCGCGTTGATTGTCAGGGCGAGTGATTATAAGTATCCTAACCAATCTTCATCAAGCAGTTTGCAAAGCACCAATCGCAAACTAATAGCTCGCTATATCTATGAGTTCTAAGTACGACTGCATCGTCATTGGCGGCGGCCACAACGGCCTCGTTAACGCCGCGTATCTGGCCCGCGCGGGCAAGCGCGTGCTGGTGCTCGAGCGGCGGCACGTTCTCGGCGGCGCGGCGGTGACCGAAGAAGTTTTTCCCGGCTTCAAATTCTCGGTCTGTTCGTACGTTGTTTCCCTGCTCCGTCCTGAGATTATTCGCGAACTCGATCTGCCGCGGCACGGCCTGGAGATTCTGCCACTCGACGGCACTTTCACGCCGATGCCCAGCGGGGACTATCTCTGGCGAGTTAACGATCATGCGAAGACGCGGCGTGAAATTGCCCGCCATTCAAGACTCGATGCTGAAGCTTACGATGACTACGGCAAAGCGATGATCGACATGGCGCACTTCGTCAAGCCGATCATGAACATGACGCCGCCTGATCCAGCTTCGCTAAATCCGAAAGGCTTGATGGAACTGTTGACGATGGGACGGCGCTTTCAGAAGCTTTCCGCCGAAGACAAGTACAACCAGGTCCAGTTGATGACGATGAGCGCAGTTGATTTTCTCGATCAATGGTTCGAGACCGACGTACTCAAAGCGACCATGGCAGCCTCGGGAATTATCGGCACGTTCCTCGGGGTGCGTTCGCCGGGAACGGCTTACGTGCTGCTGCATCATTACATGGGCGAGATCGACGGCGCCTTCAGATCGTGGGGACTGTCGCGCGGCGGCACCGGCGCGATCTCGAACGCCATTGCTGATGCAGCGCGCGAAGCCGGCGCGGAAATCCGCACTGAAGCGGGCATCGCGAAGATCATTTTGAAAAACGGCGCGGCCAAAGGCGTGGTGCTGGAAAACGGCGATGAGATCCATGCCGATCTGATTTCTTCGAGTGTCGATCCACGTCTGACTTTCATAAAAATGGTGGGCGCTGAGCACCTGCCCGAAGATTTCGTAGCCGACATCAATCGTTACAAGTTTCGCGGTTCTTCGGGAAAAGTGAATCTGGCGCTCGATGCGTTACCGGACTTCAAATGCATGCCTGGGCCGGGGCCGCATCTGCGCGGGGCGGTGTCGATTTCGCCGAGCGTCGATTACATGGAGCGCGCTTATGACGACGCCAAGTACGGGCGCTATTCACGTCGTCCTTACATCGACATGGTGATCCCGACCTTAACCGATCCTTCCGTCGCGCCGCCGGGCAAGCATGTGATGTCGTGCTTTGTGCAGTACGCGCCTTACAACTTGAAGGGCAACTGGGACGATGAGCGCGAGGCGTTTGGCGACACGGTAATCGAAACGATTGCCGAACATGCGCCTAACATCAAAGACATTATTCTGCACCGGCAGGTGCTGACGCCGCTCGATCTGGAACGCGAGTTTGGTTTGTCGGAGGGAAATATTTTTCAGGGCGAGCTGACTTTGGAGCAGCTTTTCTTTCTGCGGCCGGCGCCGGGTTGGGCCCAGTATCGTTCGCCGATTCGAAATCTTTACATGTGCGGATCGGCGACCCATCCCGGCGGCGGCATCATGGGCGCCAGCGGCCGCAACGCCGCGATGGAGATCTTGAAGGATCGGAAATGAAGAAAGTTTCAAGTTTCAAGTTTAAGGTTTCAAGTTAGAACGACGAACCTGAAACTTGAAACCTGAAACATGAAACTCATGGATCGAATCATCATTATCGGCTCTGGCCACAACGGCCTGGTCACTGCCGGCTATCTCGCGCGAGCAGGACTTAAGCCCCTGGTCCTGGAGCGTCGCGAAATTATTGGCGGGGCCTGCGTCACCGAAGAGATTCATCCGGGCTTTCGTTGTTCTACCCTCGCGCAAAACCCGGGACCGCTGTCTCCGCAGCTTGTTAAGGACCTTCAACTCGAACGACACGGACTCGAACTCATCCATCCCCCGGTCCGCGTTTTCTCGCCCAACCTGAATGGTCACTCGATCTCCATTTACGAAGATGCGAAACGCACCGCTGACGCGCTGAAACAAACATCGGCGAAAGATGCGGGCAGCTATCCGGAATTCGTTTCAGCGTTTGCGCGCATTGGGAAAGCGATTTCGCCACTGTTAACGATGACGCCGCTGGACATCGACCGGCCGGCAAAGAGTGAGCTCTGGAGTCTGGGCAAACTTGGCTGGGCAATTCGCGGACTGGGGAAGAAAGATGAGTACCGGCTGCTGCGCTACGGACCGATGGCAGTAGCAGATTTGGCTGGCGAATGGTTCGAAACCGAACCGCTGCGCGCGATAGTCGCGGCCGGCGGAATCTTTGGAGCGTTCGCGGGACCCTGGTCGGCAGGCACCAGCGCGGCGGTCTTACTGCAAGCAGCCACCGATGGTCATGCGCTTGCGCCTTCAACTCTGGTAAGAGGAGGCATGGGTGCGCTCGCCCAGACGCTGTCAAAAGCCGCGGGCGCCGAGGTGCGCACCAGCGCCGACGTCACCGAGATTCAGATCAAGGATGCTCAGGCGGTGGGCGTGGTGCTCGCCGACGGCGAAGAAATTCCGGCCTGGGCGGTCATTTCGAATGCCGATCCGCGCGCCACTTTGCTGGGGCTGGTCGATCCTTCGGAACTCGATCCCAGTTTTCTCACTAAGCTGCGTAACTACCGAGCGCACGGTGCAGTAGCCAAAGTAAATCTGGCCTTGTCAGGTTTACCAAAGTTCGTTGGAAGCGATTCCGGAAATGCTCCGGAGAACCTTTCAGGCCACATCCACATAGGTCCCGAGATTGACTATCTCGAACGCGCGTTCGACGCGGCGAAGTACGGCGACTTTTCGATGCATCCCTATTTGGACATCACGATACCTTCACTCTCTGATAGTTCGCTCGCTCCTGGCGGCGGACAAGTGATGTCGATTCATGCCCAGTTCGCTCCTCATCAACTGAAGAAGGGTGATTGGGATTCGCGAAAGACGGAACTTGGCGACGTCGTAATTAATACTCTTTCTGACTACGCGCCGGGTTTGAAAGAGTTGATTGTGGCGCAACAGGTGATCACGCCACTTGATTTGGAAAAGACCTATGGACTAAGTGGTGGGCAGATTCACCATGGCGAGATGTCTCTGGATCAACTTTTTGCGTTTCGTCCGCTGATAGGGTGGGCGCGTTACCAGACGCCGATTAAAGGTTTGTACTTGTGCGGGGCCGGCACACATCCCGGCGGCGGCGTTACCGGCGCGCCGGGACTCAATGCGAGCAGAGAGATAATCAAGGACCTGAAAGCGCGAGCTTAGTATCTCTTAATTTGGCTTTAGCAGTTTATTCGTGCGGCTTCGTGTGATCGTGGTTCGAATTTTTCCCTCCGCGAGGCCGATCCACTAAATCACACGAACAGCCACGAAAATCCAAACTGTTCCAACCTGTGGCCGGGCCGGGCGGTGCCGTTATTTTTGACCGACTACCACAGCGACCTCTGAGCACACTTATTTGGCCGCGGGTTCTCCGGAATTGTCACGCGTCCCTAACAGCGAGCCAATTACTCCCAGAACCAAGCCCCCCAGCACAATCGCGAAGCCGGTCAGTGTGCGGAAGTGTTGTTCTTCACCGGAGTCCATGACTTTTCTGAACAGACCTCCCAGAGTCGAATCGTGAGGCACCGTGAACAACCCGACCGCGACCAGCAGAAAACCCAGCCCGGCAAGTTTCAATCCGAGGGGTGTCTTGAATGGCCGGCCAATCTTCTGCCCGATCGCGCTGCGCGAATATCCGTACGAGAGATAGACGGCCAACCCGAGCATCAGCCAGCCGACGAAACGCCAGTACGATCCACCCGGCAGATAGTAAATCAGAAAAGCACACGAAAGGGCTCCCAGGCCCGGTAAGAGCCACGGGCCCAACGGCACTCTAAACGGCCGGTGACGATCGTGCTCTTTATACCGGAGCACGATTACCCCGACGCAAACCAGGATAAAAGCGAAGAGCGTTCCGATGTTCGTCAGGCTCACCATCTCGTCGACGGTAGCGAACGCGGCGATACCACCGACAACTATGCCGGTCAGAATGGTGGTCACGTGCGGAGTCTTAAAGCGCGGGTGCACTGAGGCGAATACCGGCGGCAGCAAACCATCGCGGGCCATGGAAAAGAAGATGCGCGGCTGGCCGAGTTGAAACACCAGCAAAACGGCCGTGTGCGCCACCACTGAGCCGAAGGCGATCACGCCGGCCTGCCAGCGGGCGTTGGGCGCGACTGACGTCAGAGCAATGGACAACGATTTATCGAGATCGCTTTTGGACCAGGTGCTGAGCACGCTGAAAGGAACAGCTCCGGAAAAAATCGCCGCCACAACAACATACAAGACTGTGCAGATGATCAAGCTGGCGATGATCCCGATCGGCAGATCTCGGGCGGGGTTCTTAGTTTCTTCGGCCACGGTTGAGACGGCGTCAAAGCCTATGTACGCAAAGAAAACTACCGCCGCCCCTGTAAACGTGCCCGCCCATCCCATTGGTTGGAAAGGATGCCAATTGCTCTCCATCTTCGCGGGCGAAACGTAGTAGAGCATGATGACCACAAAGAAGATGAGCACGAGGATCTTGATGCCGACCATTACCGCATTGAATCTGGCTGACTCTTTGATACCCCAGACCAGCACGATAGTAACCAGCGCGACAATCCCAAAGGCGGGCGCATTGAAGACAATTGCTTTACCGAATAGATGAGGCGCGGCGGCAAGTATTTCGGGACTGGCGGTGCGGTAGTTATTTACCAGCCACTCAGGCAAGGCAATACCCAAAGCTCTCAGCATTTCATTGAAGTAGCCCGCCCAGCTGATCGCTACCGCGACGTTGCCAATCGCGTATTCGATGATCAGGTCCCAACCAATGATCCAGGCGACCAACTCGCCGAGGGTCGCGTATGAATAGGTGTAGGCCGAACCTGAAATCGGGACCATCGACGCCAGCTCTGCGTAGCACAAGGCGGTGAATCCGCAGACGACCGCGGTAATCACGAACGAGAGCATGAGCGACGCTCCGGCGCCCGGCCGGATCAAATTGCCCAGCGCGTCCTTCTCGCCGGCCGCGGCGGTCCCTACCGTCGCGAAAATTCCCGCGCCGATAATTGCGCCGATACCGATCAAAGTTACATTGAAAGCCCCCAGTGTGCGCCTAAGCGCGAACTGAGGGCCGCCGGCTGCTGCCAGGATGTCGTCAAGGTTTTTGGTCCGAAAGATTCCGCGAAGCAAGGTTCTTTGTCTCCCTGAAGTGGATTCGATTCCGAACGCCCAATTGTTGCCGCGGAGTTTGGCATGGAATACGTCGAAGGTAAAGAGTAAAGCGCCAAGGGCAAAGGGCAGAGGGCAAAGAGCGAAGCGCGAAGGCCCTTAGCGCTTACCGCTTTGCCCTTTGCGCGTTCCCTTTGTTATGCTCCGCTCGATCCTCTAATCAAGCAGATGAGCACGGAATCCAACTCGCGGGTTATTCACGAAAATCTGGATACCAGTTTCGTGAATCTGTGGTCGCTGCTGCGCAGTCTTTCACAGCGCGGCTTTATTGGTCGCGTTCACGTAGAGCTCACCGACTATGCCGCCGACGTTTACTTGACGGGATCGAACACGCCCCTGGTGCACGAAATCGATCGCGCGGCCGGCACTGAAACTCTGGAAAGTGCAGCCCTGCACCGTCTGGTGCTACGGACCCGGGAATCATCCGGTTCAATCAGTGTTTTCGAAGGCGCGGACGAAGCGGTCATAGTCAGAAAAACGACGCCGACTGAGCCGTTGGACCAGGAGGACATGTCAGCGCCGGCCGTATTTTCTTCAGTCGACGAAGCCTCAGAGCCGGTAATTGATGAACCCGTCTCGAGCACGCCCGCTGTTGAAGACCGCGTCATAGAGTCGCCGACCAAACCTGATGACGATGACTCAGAAAGAACCGTCACCGGCAGCGAAATCCTGAAGGCTAGCGGAGAGTTGATTGGCGGCGTCGAACGCGCACTGACAGGCGCGGGGGCTGACTTCGAATCTCTCTTTAGCGCCGCGCGGTTAGAATTAGCGGACGATTACACGTTTCTCGATCCGATGTCTAATAAGTTTGCTTACGCGAACTCGGTAGTAGCGCTACCGGATGATTCGTTGCCGAACTCTTATGTGGTCGGACTGAGCGAAGCTCTGCGTCGGGTGGTTGATAAAGCCGCGACCGGGGACCGCGCGCGCCGGCTTCGCGAACGGGTGGCGCTGGAACTGGTCCTGCTCTCGCGACGCCGCAAAGAGCTTTGGGCCCGTTCGGGCTTTTCGGCACAGTTCGATCGAATAGCTGGGACGAAGGTAATCTAGAAGTTTTGTACTTCGTGCTTTGTACTTGGTACTTTGTTCTCAAATCCAACTCGTGTTGAGCAATTCAAAGTACTAAGCACAAAGTACAAAGGCTCAGGACAAGCCAATGATCACGGCTAGCTAAGGTATGTCTTTCAGAAACATTCTCTTCCCAACCGACTTTACGCCGCACGCTCGTTCGGCGCTTAAGTATGCGGCGGCTTTTGCGCGGCAGGGACGTGGGCGCGTGATTCTCTTCAGCGTCCAGACCGCGGCCGTTCCGGCCAACCTGCTGACCTTGCCTGAGCGCGTGCTCGAGCAGAACGAAAAAAACTGGCTGCTGGAACTGCAACGCGAGGTGAAGCTGCTGCTGGCAGATCCGCTCTTGCAGGGACTGGAAGTCGAGCCGGTGATTGTGGAAGGCGAACCTGCGCATGAGATAGCCAGGGCAGTGCGTGACTATGACATCGATCTGGTTACCGTGGTGACGCATGGGCGTCGCGGGTTAGCGCGCGCTTTGTGGGGTTCGACCGCCGAAGAAATCATTGCTGAAGCTCCTTGTCCGGTGCTCACCATCAGACCGCCGCAACATGATTTCGTTGAACATCGCGGGGCTGAGACCGAGATCCGCCTAAACCGGATCCTCCTGGCAACCAACTTCCGGCCTTCTTCGATCGTCGCCGCCAACCTGGCGCGCGAGCTGGCGGCGGCCTCGGGTGCCGAGATGCACGCCGCCTATGTGATTGGCGATTACTTCGAACAGATTTCCGTAATGTTTCCCGAGGGCGGGCGTTCAGCGCTGTCGCGCATGCGCGGAGAGGTCCAGGATCGAATGCAGCAGTTTGCCGGCGAAGGCGATGGGCGCGTAATCACTCATGTAGCCGAAGGTCGGCCATACGCCGAAATCGTGCGGATCGCAGCCGAGACGGACGCCGACGTGATCGTGATCGGCACCAGCGTTCACGCGTCTCTGTTTGGCGGCGCTCCGGCGCTCGGTTCAGAGATCGAGAGGGTGGTCCGCAACGCGCCGTGTCCGGTGCTCTGCGTGCCTTCGGGACGAGTCGTGACTCCGTTACCGGCTTTCGCGGCGGAACCTGTGCCTCAGACGTGAAACAAGTAAAAAGGTAAAAGTAAAAAGGCAAAAATAAAGCGGGAGCACTTAAGGTTCCCGCTTCACTTTTGATCTTGTCTTTTTACTTTTGCCTTTTTACTTTTTACTTTCGTTAGTACCTTCGACCGGATACCCTGCGCTCTTCCAGGCTGCCAAGCCTCCCAACAAAGCTGCTGCGTTATCGAATCCCTTCGCTTTTAGTGTGACCACCGCACCGGCGGACGTGTGTTCGTTCGGTCAAGTACAGTACGTCACTATCATTTTGTCGCGCGGCAATTCGTCGGCTTTCGCAGCCACCTCGTTAACCGGGATCAGGATCGCGCCCTTGATGCGGCTTTCTTTATAAACCGGCTCAGTGCGCGTATCGATGACGAGGAGCTCGCCCCGTTCGTATAGCTTGTAGGCCTCCTCTGCGGTGATGCGGCGCGCCGCGTCGGCAGGCGCGGCAGGTGTCGGCGATTGAGAAGTCTGGCCTGAAGCCCGCGGAGTTTGCGGAATAACTGAATCTTTCGAGATACAGCCGGCCAGCAGCCCAATCGACAGGACAAAGATCATTGAAATTAAGATGGCAACACGCATATATAGCTGCTCCTTTTGTAAGCTTCGGTTAATTTACAACTTTGCCGCGCAGATGCAAAGCGCGCGACAACCAGCGTATAGAGTACCAACTTTAGTTGGGCCTTTCGTCGATGTTAAGACCCGACTAAAGTCGGTACTCTATACACCCGTTTACCAGGTTGTACTTCATAAGAACCCGACTAAACCCATCTACCAAGCGCCTACAAAACAATCCGTCGATCGCCTTCCCGCCGCGTTACCCGTTGGCGATCGAGATATTCCAGCAGCGGAATCGCATACTTGCGCGAGATGCCCGCCAGCTCCTTGAACGCAGCCATATCAATCGCCCGATCCGATTTTGCCTCGGCGTATTGACGCAGCTTCTTGGTCAAATCATCGAGCGCGGCCCGGTGAAAGTACATTTCGCCGTGCACCTTCACCAGCGCTCCGGCATCGACGAGCAATTGCAAAACCTTGCGGCCGTGCGGTGAAGCCGCGCCGGCGCCCGCTCGCTCAAACGCTTCGCTCAGACTTGGGGCGGACAGCGCCGCAGTTCGATAAACCTTTTCCAAATTATCTTTCAGCCGTGTGTCTTCGTCAGAGAGTGACCGCGTGTGTTCGCGCAGACGGACGATGTCCTTTTCGGCGATCAGGACGCCGTCCTTTTCCAGGCTCGCCATTACGGCGCGGAAACATTCCGGCGGCAAGTGCGCGAAAAAGCGTTCTCGCAAAACTTCTCTGGCCAGTCCGCGTGACAAGGGTTCATGCTGATGATGCGCCGCGACCTCAGCCGTCACCTGTCGCCTCAGCTCGTTGAAACTCTCCCGGTCAATCAGAATGGTTTCTGCTTCTACGAGCGGACCGCCCGCGAGGGCGTGCTTCACCCCGGCTTCTACAACTTCGTCGGTCCAACCGGTTCTCGCTTTCAGTTCGGCCCGAGACAAACCGGAGTGCCCGGCCCGAGCCGCGAATAGCCCAATCCGGGTCGCGCGGTCCGCGTCGGGCAAAGCTTGAAGGTTTGCCCGCACGTCAGCTAACTCACGGGCGCGATGTTTGGAAGCAAAAGCGTCCAAAACCTCCCCGCCCCCAATCGTTAATTGCGGCGAGTAGGCGCGAATGATGAAGCGTTCACCGAGAACGGCGATGATTGGCGATTCCGTGCGAAGCTGGACGAGACCGGCGTGTCCGGGTTTTATCTCACCGCCTTCCTGCAACACACGCACGCGCGCCAGGACTTCCGCGGCGCCGAGGTGAACGCGCACGCGCTGGCGCGAGCGCAGCGGGCGCGGCGCATTTTCAAGTAGCTGAACGCGAACATCCAGCGCCTGGGTCGGGCGCAGACGCCCCGGTGGCGCCAGACTCATTCCCCTCTCAATGGCCGCGGCTTCAATCCCACCCAGATTGACTGCGGTGCGCTGGCCCGCAAAGGCGCTCTTCACCTGCTCGCCGTGGACTTGTAATCCGCGCACGCGGACACGTGTTCTCGCGGGCAGTAGCTCCAACTCATCGCCCTCATTGATTTGTCCGGCAATCAAGGTCCCGGTAACGACGGCGCCAAAGCCGCGCTTCGTAAAGGAACGATCGATTGGCAGGCGGGTGACAAAGTCCGCCGAACGCGCCGCGACCTGCGATCCGATCTCGCGCAGCGTCTCTTTCAGTTCCTCAATTCCCTCGCCGGTTCGCGAGCTGACGGCGACCACCGGCGAGTTTTTCAAAAAAGATTCGGCGCTTAGTTCCCTGGCTTCGGCGCTCACCAGTTCCAGCAGCTCTTCGTCTACCAAATCTTTCTTGGTGATGATGACGAGCCCCTTGGTAATCCCCAGCAACCGGCAGATATCAAAGTGCTCGCGTGTCTGCGGCATCACGCTCTCGTCGGCGGCGATGACCAGGGCCACGAAATCGATGCCGTGCGCGCCGGCCAGCATGTTTTTGATAAAGCGCTCATGTCCCGGGACATCGACAAAACCGATGCGCACGTCGCCGAGATCGAGATCGGCAAAGCCAATGTCAATCGTGATTCCGCGCCGCTTCTCTTCCGGCAAACGATCGGCATCGATGCCGGTCAACGCGCGCACCAGGGCGGTCTTTCCGTGATCGATGTGTCCCGCGGTGCCGACGATGATTGATTTCATGCGATCGCTAGCTTTTGTTCTGTCCGCTTATCTCGTAACGTTTTGTGCCTTTGTCGGACAAGAAATGCATGATAGCGCACCTTCAGAGTATTATGGGCCGAAAGCACGTTAGGAGAATTCCTGGTCTTAACCAGTCCGTGAGAACCTGATGAAATCATACTGCTTCCGCTTACTGCCGATTCTACTTTTCGCAGTTACCACCTCAGCCCAAGTCGCGCCCGCGGCGGACCATCATCAACATCTCTTCAGTCCCGAGATGGTGAAGGTGCTGGCCCCCGGCTCGGGCGGACCTGCCCAGCTCACTGCAAGCGATGTCGTAGCGCTGCTCGATCAGGCCGGCATTCAGCGCGCCGTCGTCTTATCGGTGGCCTACATCTATGGCAGTCCGGCGCGGACGATAGAAGATGAGTACGCCAAAGTACGCGCTGAGAACGATTGGAACGCGGCCCAGGTGGCGCAGTATCCTAAGCGGCTGCGAGCATTCTGCGGTTTCAACCCGCTCAAGGAGTACGCGCTTACCGAACTCGAGCGGTGCGCGAAGAATCCCAATCTCAAGTACGGGATCAAACTTCACTTCGGTAACTCGGATGTCCAGCTGGAAAATCCGGCGCAAGTGGAGCAGCTAAGTCGAATTTTCCGCGCGGCAAATAAGCATCACATGGCGATCGTGGTTCACCTGCGAGCGTCCATTTCGAAGAAACGCCCGTACGGAGCCGCCCAGGCGCGGATCTTTTTGGAGCAGCTGCTACCGCTCGCGCCTGACACGAATGTGCAGGTAGCGCATCTCGCCGGCACGGGGCCCGGCTATGACGATCCTCCTGCCGACGAGGCGATGGCGGTCCTCGCCGAGGCCGTCACGCGGCATGACCCGCGGACCCGCCATCTCTGGTTCGACGTGGCCACGTGCGTGGACCAAAAAATCTCGGCGGCTAACGCGGCTCTGGTCGCAAAACGGATTCGCCAAGTTGGCGTCAAACGAATCCTTTATGGATCCGACGCAGCGGCGGGCGACAATCTGCGGCCGCGCGAAAGCTGGCCCGCCTTCCGACGCCTGCCCTTGACTGAAGCTGAGTTCAAGCAAATCGCTAGCAACGTAGCGCCGTATGTCCGTTAGAGTTCGTAACGAAGGCCAGGGAGTCTAAATGCCCCCTACGATGTCGAACGGAAAAATCTGCTACCTCGAAATCCCCGCGCTCGACAGACAGCGTTCCGCCGACTTCTATTCTAAAGTTTTCGGGTGGGAGCTGAGAAAGCGCGGTGACGGGAGTATTGCGTTTGATGATGGAGTTGGCGAAGTAAGCGGCACGTGGGTAACCGGCCGGCCACCGTCTCCCACGCCGGGTTTGCTCATTTACATCATGGTCGATAGCGTGGCGAACACGATTGAGACAGTAGTCGCCCACGGAGGAGAGATAGTTCAACCGATCGGGGCTGATGCTCCTGAGATAACGGCGAGGTTTCGCGACCTTGCGGGAAACGTGATCGGTCTCTATCAGCAACCTGACAGGTCTTAGTACCTCTTTTAGAACAAGACCGAAAGGAGTTGGACCGCATGGTTAAGATAGTCGTCAGCTCTCTCTCTGAACTGCTGAAAGATTTTTCTTCGAAGAAAAGGCAGGCGCGCCGAAAAACAGCCTTTGTTGTTTCAGTCGTTGCCGTATTCTGCCTGCTAATTATGACTCCAACCGGTCTGGTTCAACGAACCGGTCAAGCCACCGGCACGGATGATCCCAAATACTACGACCGTTTATTGGACTCGATCTTTAGCGATGTAAATCGCGTCGTCGAACTGGGCATGGACTATGCGCTTAACTTTGAAAACAAGCTCGAGCGCGATTTTGTGGAGTGGGCCGCCGGCCGTGACATGAAGAACCCTGAGCAGCAGGACTACCTCCACGCGATGGAAGTGCTTAATCAGGGTTGGAAGCTGCTTCTCAGGAGCGCGAAGATTTACAACCAGGCGAGGGAGCGACAGACCGACGACGCAACCACTCAGCGCCTCAGGGCTGAAGCTGAACAACTCCGTACCCAGGGTGTCGCGAAGGTGAAAGAGGCTAACAGGCTAAGGGATGCCGCCCAAGAGAAACGCTGGGCCCGCCAGCGTGCCGAGCAGGAAAAGATCCAGCAGGAAAAGGCCGCCGCCCAGCAACAACGCCAAAATGAAGTGAGAGCGGTCGCGGCGAAATTCGATCAACTCAATACCGAAGAGGCAAAAGAGAGAGACTTTCACAACGCGCAGATTGCCAAAGCCTCTTCAGCGCCGAACCCACGCCGGCAGACACTCCTGAAACAGGAAGATGCGCGTCACGAGCAGCGCATGAACGACCTCAATCAGAGGCGAAACGATCTGGCGAAACAGTTGGACGAACTGAACTCGCCGGGATCCAAAACAGGTTTAGCCGACTGGACGCCCCCCGATGTCGCCGGGGGCGATAAGCAGACACCTGGTTACGACCGCTCTGAAATTCTCGGCGGGGAAAAGAACGGAGATGTCTGTTTCCGGCTGCCACCAAAGAAATACGACAGCTGTGGCGCGGACCTGAACAAAGAGAATACTCGTTGGCAGGCCGAAGTAGCGGACCACGATCGGCGGGTCAAAGCTGAGACCGAGCGACATAATCGCCGGATGCGGGCTCTGGACGATGGGCGCCCACATCCAAAAGAGGTTCAGCAAGAGACGGACTGCCACGAGCAGCGAGCGGAACAGCTCGAAGCAGAGTCGGATGCCCTTCAGGAGCGACATCTGAAGTGCTTCAATATCCTGATGCAAAACCGGCCTTAAGGGCCAACTTCACCTCTCGTGCTGGTCGTTGGAACAGTGCGCCGATGACGTACGTAAGGAACAAGCCAAAGATCTGATTGCCAAAGTAAACGAGATGGTCAATTCGTCCAGCGAAAAAGACATAATCATTGCCGGAGATTTCAACGCCACCTCAGAAGACAATTCCCTCACCCCTCTGTTGGTGAACACCGGATTCAGAGACTTAATGAAGCCGAGCCGGCGCGCTAACGGCTCGAACAGCATTTCTTATCTGAAAACGCCCTTTCAGGAGATCATCGATCATGTTCTGATCCGGCTTGAGCCCACCACTGAATGGCTGAACAAGAGCACCTTCATCTTCAATCCACCGACTAATCAGACTCAGCTCAATAAATATCTTAAGCACTTCTCAGACTCACGCACCGGCCTGGAGTTCGTTCAAAACTAATGTCGGCGACGATGATTGAAGCCGGCCTGAAGGCAGGCCCTCTCCCTTTGGGAGAGGGTTTACTTACTTGACTCACTTGTGACGGGGTTTGGTCCAAGAAGGAGGGAGAAGGGTTGTAACTCGAAGGTCTGCAAGCCAGTAGCCAGTCTGAGCGAAGATCAGCTGCGTAGCAGCGGTCGTAGCTAAGCCCAAGGCGAGGCTTTGCGAGCC
>JBBPID010000089.1:0-20117 GCA_038040505.1 Acidobacteriota bacterium
AAGACCGCTGCTTCGCAGCTCGACGAGGTTGTTCGCTCGCGGCCCTGGCTTTTTGGGCAAAGCCCACCAGCTCGGAAAGCCGGAGGCTTTCCGCTATGTGCTGCGGCTTTGCCGCAAAATCCTCTGCAGCGAACGGAGCTAATCACGTCGCATAACTCAGGCAGCGAGAAAAATCCCGCTGCCTGAAACTGTCTATGACTCAAGTCCAGCCTTAGACGTCGTAGTACATCCCAAATTCGAGTGGATGCGGACGCAAACGCAGCGGTTGAATCTCTCGCTCACGCTTGTACTCCAGCCAACGTTCGATCAGTTGCGGAGTGAAGACATCGCCCTTTAGCAGAAACTCCTGGTCGCTTTCCAAAGCGTCCAGCGAGTCGTCTAGTGAACCCGGCAGGCTGGGCACGTCCTTGAGCTCTTCAGGCGAAAGATCGTAAATGTCCTTGTCCAGCGGCTCGCCCGGATCGATCCGGTTCTGGATGCCGTCAAGACCGGCCATTAACATCGCTGAAAACGCCAGGTATGGATTACAGGACGGGTCGGGTGGACGAAACTCGAGGCGCTTAAGTTTTGGATTAGTGGAAAACATCGGAATGCGAATCGCGGCCGAACGATTACGGGCTGAATAGGCAAGATTCACTGGGGCTTCGAACCCCGGTACCAGCCGCTTGTAACTGTTGGTCGTCGGCGCGGCAAAGGCCACAATCGCGGCCGCGTGCTTAAGGAGCCCGCCGATGTAGTGCAACGCCGTCTCTGACAACCCTGCGTAACCGTCGCCCGCGAACAGCGGCTTATCGCCTTTCCACAAGGACTGATGGCAGTGCATGCCTGACCCGTTATCACCGAATAAGGGCTTGGGCATAAACGTCGCGGTCTTGCCGTGTTCATAGGCAGTGTTCTTGACCACGTACTTGAATATTTGCAGATTGTCCGCCGTGCCCAGCAGAGTTGAATAGCGAAAATCGATTTCGCATTGCCCGGCCGTGGCCACTTCGTGATGGTGACATTCGACAGTGATGCCGCATTTTGCGAGCGTCAATGAAATCTCGGAACGCAGATCGCTCAATGTGTCGATAGGGGGGACCGGAACATAGCCTTCCTTTGGGCGAATCCGATGGCCGAGATTGGCGCCCTGTGAATCGCTGGCATCGCGGCCGCTATTCCAGTGGCCTTCGTCCGAGTCGATTTCATAGCCAGCGCCGTATTGCTCATTATGAAAACGGACGCTGTCGAAAACAAAGAATTCAGCTTCGGGTCCAAAGTTGGCGAGGTCGTCAATACCGGTGCTCTTAAGATAGCTCTCAGCCCGCACGGCCACGTTGCGCGGATCAAAAGTGTAACCCTGTCGCGAAAGCGGATCGACGGCCGTCGCGACCAGACAGAGTGTCGGCTCGTTGGCAAACGGATCCATCCACGAACGAGTCGCGTCCGGAACCAAAAGCATGTCTGATTCGTGAATCGCCGCCCAGCCGCGAATCGACGAGGCGTCAAAGCCAAACCCATCTTCAAAGGAACCTTCATTCAGTTCGCCGATGGGAAAGGTCAGGTGTTGCCAGGAGCCCGGCAAGTCGGTGAATCGGACCGAAACAAACTTGGCGTCCTCCTCGGAGGCATACTTCAACACAGTTTTGGCGTTCATTTAGTCTCCTGTCGGAAAAAAAGTGAGTGATGTGGTTGACCTTCGCCCCTAAGCGTCAATTGGTGCGAAGTCTTATGTTGGAACGAGCAGTAGGCGGAGCGCGAAAACGTCATCGAACAGCGCGCGACAAAAACCGGCATTATAGTCCGCACGGCTTTGTTGTCAAGCCAAAAACATTATAGTTATCCGGATCAGAGCTTAGTTTTTTGCAGATTCTGAAATCCTCGCGGATTACCGCACTCAGGTTGAGAGCCGGAGCGATTTTCCTTAACAGGGACCAAAAATCCCGTTTTGCGGACACCTAAACGAAGTGAATAAAGCGCCGAATTCCGTTGATCCGAGGGCTTTTAACCCGAATTTCGTCACAAAAAAGTGATAGACCGACCTTCGGTTTTCTGTTACATTCTGCGATTAAGTTTTTCACCCCAAGAACATCCGCTAGTTGGCCGGAATGTCGCAGCCACGCTGCCGTGGCGGGTTAACGCTTGCTAAAGGCATACCAGGAGACCGCTAGTTGACCACAGCGATCGAACAGACAGTAGAAATCTACGGGATTCAGAACTGGGGCGCTGGTTACTTTGACGTAAATCGTAAAGGTAACCTGGTCGTCCGTCCGGCCGAAGGAGACCCTCGCGGGGCCGATCTCAAAGAGATTATTGAAGACCTGGCGCGCCGCGGCATTGCCGCCCCCGTCCTGCTGCGATTTCCGCAACTGGTGGCTGCCCAGGTGCGCAAGCTGCAGCGCGCTTTCAGCAAGTCCATCCGCGAATTTGATTACCAGGGCGCGCACATGTGCGTCTATCCGATGAAGGTCAACCAGCAACGCAGCGTTGTCGAAGAATATTTGCGCGAAGGATCGCGTTACGACTTTGGACTGGAAGCCGGATCGAAGGCCGAGCTGTACGCAGCGATGGCCCTGGAACAATCGCCCGACAGCTTACTGGTGCTGAATGGTTTTAAGGACGAAGAGTTTATCGAGCTGGCTTTCACCAGTGCCAAGTCGGGCAAGCGTGTGGTGATCGTCATCGAGAAACTGAGCGAGCTCGATCACATTCTACGCATCGCCGAAAGCCATGAAGGCAACATGCCGATGATTGGCATGCGCGTCAAATTGTATTCGAAAGGTTCGGGCCGGTGGGAAAAGTCCGGCGGCGAGGCGGCAAAATTCGGTTTGACGACAACCGAATTGCTGGAAGTGATCAATCGGCTAAGGGAGGCGGGCCGCACTGACATGTTGCGGTTGCTGCACTTCCACATCGGCTCGCAACTCACCGATATCAAACGGATCAAGAACGCGATGAAAGAGGCCGCCCGCGTCTATGCCAAGATTTTCCAGATGAAGATGCCGATCGACCTGCTGGATGTGGGCGGCGGTATGGCGGTTGATTATGACGGCTCAAAAACGGCGTTCGATTCGTCAGCCAACTACAACGCTCAGGAATTCGCCAATGACGTGATCTATACTATCAAGCAGGTCTGCGAAGACGAGAATGTTCCGCATCCGACCATCATTCAGGAATCGGGGCGCTTTCTCTCGGCCTATCACGCGATGCTGGTGACCAATGTTCTGGAAGAGATCGAAACTGTAGTCGAAGACATCACTCCGATTGCCATCGACGAGGACGACCCTCAGGTCGTAATTGAGCTGGGCGACCTGCGCGAGACAATCACCATCAAGAATTATCGCGAGTACTATCACGATGCTCTCGAGCATCGCGAGGAGCTCTTCACGCTTTTTAACCTCGGCCTGATTTCTTTGGAAGATCGTGCCAAAGGCGAAGTCTTGTTCTGGGACGTCTGCGAGCGCGCCGATCGCTATGCCCAGCAATCAAAGTACGTTCCCGAAGAGTTTGGCGATCTGCGCAAGCTTTTGTGCGCCAAGTATCTGACCAACTTCTCAGTGTTTAAGTCAGTTCCCGATCACTGGGCCCTCGATCAGCTGTTCCCGATTATTCCGATTCAGAGCCTTAACAAGACACCCACGGAATACGCGACGCTCTGCGACATTACCTGCGATTCCGACGGCGTGGTCGACAAGTTTGTGGACCTGCATGACGTCAAGCAAGTGCTTGAGTTGCACAAGATCGATCCGGAAGAGCCCTACTATCTGGCTTTCATGCTGGTGGGCGCTTACCAGGAAGTGATGGGCAATAATCACAACCTGTTCGGCACGCCGAACGAGGCTCAAATCCACATCGACGCAGAAGGCTACTTGATCAAGAAAGTCATCCGCGGCACCACCGTGGGCGAGGCGGCCGCGCGCGCGCGTTACGAGCGCAGCTGGCTGCATGATGGATTTCGCCGCCAGGTTACTCAACGAATCAAGGACAGTGAGCTGACCGAAGCGGAAGGCGCAGAGTTGGTCAATTTTTACGAATCGCGTTATGACGCGTACACCTACGTCGCAGTTAATGGTAACCACCTGCGGGGTCGCCGTCGTCATGATGATTAAGTGTGCGACAAACTGAAGTTTGGCGGACTTTGGAAAGAAGGTTAGAACGAGCTTATGGTGACACAGCGAAAGCCTAAACCCAGCAAATACCTGACAATTCCCACCCGGCCAGTACAGGTCGATCGCGATCGATCAGTGGCCGGGCTGTTGGAAAAGATGGAAGGCACCGGGTTCGGCGGCCGGCAACTGGCCGAAGCGCATCGCATCTGGCTGGACATGCTGGGTGACAACACGACCATTACCGTCTCGGCTTCGGGAGCGTTGATTCCGGCCGGCATGCGACGGCTGCTGGCTTATGTGGTTAAGAATCGTTTCGTCGACTGCCTGGTCTTGTCAGGCTCGGTAATCTTTCACGACTTGCACGAGACGCTCGGACGCCATCACTTCCAGGCCCATCCGAATATGACTGATGCCGAGTTGGAGTCAGCTCAGATCAATCGCATGTGGGACCTTTTGGCCAGCGAAGAGGAGTATCACGAAGCCGAAGAATGGGTGGGAGGATTTGCCAGTCAGTTGGATCAGTCACGGCCATATTCGACGCGCGAGTTTCTTCATCTCCTCGGGCGGGAGCTGGCTGAGATTGCCGCCGAAGACGGCGTGCTCACCGCGGCTTACAAATCGCGCGTGCCGGTTTTCTGTCCGGGCATCACCGACAGTGGCATCGCGGTCGGCATTGCCGGTTCCCGGTTCGAGAAGAAAAACAATTTTCAGTTCGACGTCGTGCAAGACGTCCTGGATCTGGCGCAAATCGCTTTACGGGCACGCGTCTCAGGCGTCATCAATCTGGGCGGCGGCATAACCAAGAGCTTTATTCGCCAGACTGAAATGTCCGCGCACATCTTCAAGCAACAAGTGCACGGGCACAAATATGCGATTCAAATCGCGGCGGATTCACCGCATCCCGGCGGCCGATCCAGCGCCGTGGCTTTTGACGAATCACTGGTGTTTGGGAAACTTGGTCGCGGCGCGCTGACTGCTTATGTCAACTGCGACGCCACCATCGCACTGCCGATCATTATCACCGCGCTCTCGCAGACCGCAGCCAAGTACATGAAGGGCCGGCGCCGGCCTAACTTCACTTTTATGGGGCGGGAACTGCAGATCGAAGTCCCTTAACGGCGATCCACGAAAACACACGAAATAGACTGGTCGTTCGTGAGCTTTCGTGTAAGTTCGTGGATCGTTTCCGTCGTGTCCGCGTTGGCTTCCGATTCACACCTTCGCTAAACTCAACACATGAGTGAATCCGAGACTCTGCCGATGAACTTCGGCGGTATTGCCGAAGAAGAATTCTCTGGCTTCGATAAATCACGCGTTCTGGTGTGGCCGATCTCCTACGAAGGCACGGTGTCGTACGGCACGGGCACTGGCAAAGGCGCCCAGGCGATTATCGATGCCTCGCGCAACATGGAGCTTTATGACGAAGAGACCGACGCGGAAGTCTACAAGGTGGGCCTGCACACACTGGATGAGTCGTCTTCAATTGAGCCGCCCGAGCGGATGATGAATTCACTTTATGACCGGGCCAAAGAACTAGTCTCCAGCAACAAGTTCGTGGCCATGATCGGTGGCGAGCATTCGGTCAGCGCCCCGGTGATTCGCGCGCATGCGGAAAAGTATCCAAACCTTTCCATTCTGCAAATCGATGCGCACGCGGACTTGCGGGACACCTATGACGGCACGCCGCACTCGCATGCGTCGATAATGGCTAGAGTTGTTAAAGACTTGCGAATACCGGCGGTGCAGGTCGGGATTCGGTCAATCTCAGTCGATGAAGCGCGCGGTTTGGATCAATTACCGACGAGGATCTTTTGGGCGAAGGACATTGTCGGGCGAAGTGATTGGTGGGACGACGCGGTCGATGGTTTAACTGAGAATGTATATCTGACGATCGATATCGACGGGCTGGATCCGTCGCTGGTTTCAGCGACCGGAACGCCAGAGCCGGGTGGTTTGGGCTGGTACGAGACGATTGGCTTGATTCGCACCCTGGCGCGCAAGCGGAAGGTCGTCGGCATGGATCTGACCGAATATTCTTATGTCGAAGGACAGAACGCCTCAGCGTTTCTCTGCGCGAAACTAATCTACAAGACGCTGGCGTTTGTATTTGAGAAAGAAACTGAGCGGGTGAGAAACGTTTAGCGGCGGGCTACCGCCCGCCCGGTTCGCCACAAAAGATAAAGGCGAGCACTAGCCCGCCTTTAAACTAGCTCAACTTTTTCTTGAACGCGCTGAGGCCCTAACCCTCTCCCAAAGGGAGAGGGCACTAACTTACGACAGCTTCCTCTTAAACGCTTCTTTCAATCCCGCCTGCGCCTGATCGTGCGCATCGTACACATTGGGGCGGGCGAGCACGGCGCGATATTGCGTCACAGCGTCATTGCGCTTTCCCGCCAGATCCAACGCCCGCGCCGCATACAAATGCGCCATCGTAGCCAGACCCTGCTGTGCCCCGGTAACTTCGGCTGAAGCCAGGAACTCTTTGGCCGCGCGTTCATATTGGCCCGCGGTCATCAACGCTTCGCCGTATTTGAAATGGATGAGATCGAAAGCGCGTGCCGCTGTGTCGCGCACGGCCTTATCCCGCAATAACGATTCAAAGGTAGCAAACGCTTCAGTCTCGGCGGCGGTGATGGTGGTACTCTGATTCGCTTGCCGTTCCAGCGCGGCTTGTAGAACCAGGGCGTCGGCAGCTTCCAGCCGATATATATAGTTGCGCGGATAACGCGCCCCCAGCTCGCGCGCCAGCGCGGCCGCCTCAGCGTATCGCTTCTCGCGCGTGTACAAAACGATCAGCAGAGTCTTCGCTTCATCATGGACCCAGCGGCCGTCTTTCGCCACGCGTTCCAGCGTCGCCAGCCCGCGCTTTTTCGAACCGCGAAAGCCCGCGACTCCGGCAATCAACTTTATCGGGAGGGGCAAAGCGCCGACCGTGTAGTCATACAACCCAATGGTGATCTCTGCGTCGTGATAGTTAGGATCGAGCTTGATTACTTCGCGATGTCGGTCCACGGCCTCGGAACCGTCCTTCAACGCCGCGAAGTGCCGGCGCTCAATCGATTCTTCAAACGCCGCCTTGAGACCTTCAATGGCGCCCATAAAGTAAAGCGCCTCCGTGTCCTTTGGAACTTGCTTTAGTCGCGCTTCAGTCAGCGTTCGAGCCTGGCGCGTCAAATTCCGAAACTCATTGACCAGACGCGGGTCCGCCTTGTCGTCGCTGGTCGAGTAAAAGGTCTCGTCATCGCCGTAAAGCGATGCTTGCATTCGCCGGGTCAGGTAAAGCTCCTCAGCCCAGAGCGTATCGGCGAGAAACTGCGGACCGGCCGGATACCTGGGAAATAAGACCGCCATCTCTTTAAAGCTCTTGCGCGCCGATTCATAGTCCAAATTGAATAGCGCTTCCGATCCGGCTATCCGCAGCGTTTCGAACTTCGCTCGCTCAGCTTCGGTTAACCAGGGAGTTGGTCCGGTTTGGCCGACGGCAACGCATGGAACCGCGAGCAGAAATAGGATTGAGAGAAAGATTATTACTTTCATCTTGAAAATCACTCCATTGAATTCAATTCGAAAACGTTTCCAAATACTTCACACCACTACCGGTATTAAACAGCACCACCCGTTCATCCGCGTTTACCTGACCGTCGTTCATCAACTTCTTCAGCGCCGGCAAGCAGGCTGCTCCTTCGGGGGCGCAAAAGATTCCTTCAGCGGCCCCAATCTCTTTCGTCGCCTCGAGCAACTCTTCGTCAGTAACTGCAATCGCAGTGCCGCCGGAAGCCCGGAGCGCGTCGATGATCAGAAAGTCGCCAATTGCCTTCGGCACGCGCAGGCCTGAGGCGGTGGTGTGCGCGTTGGGAAACTCATCGGCAAAGCGCTTCCCTTCCTGAAACGCGCGAACTATCGGCGCACAGCCCGCCGCCTGCACCGTCACCATCCGCGGCCGCGCGGAACCGATCCAGCCCATCTGCTCCATTTCATCGAAAGCCTTCCACATGCCGATCAAACCAGTGCCGCCACCCGTCGGGTAGATAATGACGTCGGGTAGTTGCCAATCAAATTGCTCCGCCAGCTCATAACCCATCGTCTTCTTGCCCTCGATACGATACGGCTCCTTCAAAGTCGAAACGTCGAACCAACCTTCGGCCTCTTTCCGCCGCCCAACTTCCGCTCCACAATCGGTGATCAGTCCATCCATCAAAGTCACGTACGCCCCGGTCTGTTCGCATTCGATCACATTGGCCCGCGGCGTATCACGCGGCATGAAGATGTGGGCTTCCAGTCCGGCCCGCGCGGCATAGGCCGCCAGCGCGCCGGCGGCGTTACCTGCCGAAGGCACTGCCAGCTTCTGCGCGCCCAGCTCCCTGGCCATGGAAACGGCCGCCGTCATGCCCCGCGCTTTGAAACTCTGAGTCGGATTCTGTCCTTCGTCCTTGATGTACAACTGTTCGAGCCCGAGTTGAGCGCCAAGCCGCGACGCGCGCACGAGCGGCGTGAATCCTTCGCCCAGCGTGACGATGTTGTCGGCTTGCTCGACTGGTAATACTTCGCGATAACGCCATAAGTCAGGGCCTCGATCTCTTAAACTTTCTTTCTTCAAAGAAGCCGCTGCTCGTTCCAGCTCGTAACGAACCAGCAGAGGTTTGCCGCATTGCGTGCAGAGGTTGTGCAACCGTCGTGCCTCGTGACGCAGACCACAGGCCGCGCATTCCAGATGACTCACATTCATTGGTTTTTAATAGGTAACCCTTTCAGAGTTTGGCCGGAAACAGATGACGCCATTAGCCTTCAAATAATAGCCGTTAGGCGCGAATCCGTCAGGTGGAGCGAGAATACTGCGGCGCCAATTAGGGTCCCGCCGACGGTTCTGACAGCGTGCACTTTCGGCTTTACGAGGTTAAGCTTGCTGACAACACTTAAATTAATTGCCAAGGAGAAGAGACGCGATGGCCAATCGAACGGCTGAGATCCAAACCAATAAGGGCACGATTAAGTTTGAGCTGCTGGAAGATGAAGCTCCCAAGACGACCGAGAATTTTCGCTTGCTGGCCGAAAAAGGTTTTTATGATGGCGTCATTTTTCATCGCTGCATAAATGGTTTCATGATTCAGGGTGGCGATCCAACCGGCACCGGCAGCGGCGGACAGTCGGCCTGGGGCGGAAAATTTGCAGACGAGATCAATCCGTCATCCGATGTTTACAAACGAGGCTACAAAGCGGGGACCGTAGCGATGGCCAACGCCGGACCCAACACGAATGGCTCGCAATTCTTTATCATGCACGTCGACTATGCGCTGCCCCCGAGCTACACAATTTTTGGCCGCGTAACCGAGGGACAAGAGGTCGTGAATGCGATCGCGACCTCGGATACTGATCGAGGCGATAAACCCATCTCAGAAGTGAAGATGGAAAAGGTAACGGTCAGCTAGTCAGCAATCGATCTACTCGATGGCGGGCGAGGGCGCTGTTAAGTCCCGAGCAGCGCGGATCGCATCACCCACAAATTGGCGTGCGAGTTGGACTGACTCCGGCAGTTCAGTTCCCTGCGCCAAACAAGCTGCGATCGCCGCCGAAAGCATGCAGCCAGTGCCGTGGACGGGCGGCGCATCGATCCAGTCGTCGCGAAACACAGTTACCCGGCCACCGTCATCAAGAATGTCAATGATTCGACCAGAGCCTTGCGCTGAGACCTGATCGCTGACTCCTGATCTCTGATCCAGATGTCCGCCCTTAATTAGCACCGCCGGCGCGCCCATCGCGCGCAGTTTGCCGGCAGCTGTGCCCATACCTTCTTCGTCCTTGATGCGCAAGCCAGTCAGCCTCTCAGCTTCGGGAATATTCGGAGTAATCACCCGAGCCAACGGCAGCAGCTTGTCCATCAGCGCTTCAATTGCGTCAGCTTCCATCAACTCATAACCCGAGCTCGATCGCAGGACGGGATCCACAACCGGAGCGGGCAGATCCAGTTCGCTTATTACTCGCGCCACCTCCATCACAATCTCTCGCGTGGGCAGCATGCCGGTCTTCATCGCCGCTATCCTGGATTCTTCGACGATTGGCAAGATCTGGGCGCGCAATGAATCTGCGGTTTCATGGGCCGCGCCGAACACCCCTTCGGAATTTTGAAAGGTCAGCGAGGTAATCGCTGCCGCCGGACGACAACCGAAGGAAACAAATGTCTTGATGTCGGCGATAATGCCCGCGCCGCCGGAAGGATCAAAACCGGCGATCGTTAGCAACACCGGGGCAAACGTCGGATCGTCGGACATTGCGGATGACCGATCGGGGGTGCGACTCTTGAAAGTGCTCTTCAAGGTGCCGCTCCTCCTTTCACGGATTCTCTGATTGCCGTTGCCACTGTCGCCAGGCCTTCGGGCTGACTAAACAAGCTTATACCGGCGATGCCGCTGGCGCCGGCCCGCAAACAGTCGGAGGCGTTCGTCATTGAAATGCCACCGAGCGCGAGCACCGGAAACGGCTGTAGTTCGTGCGCGACTTCAGCCAGCGCCTTCAGGCCGAGAGGCGGGCCGTATTGCACTTTAGAAGGCGAAGGAAAGACCGGTCCGAATACGATGAAGTCCGCGCCCTCATCACGCGCGCTCCGAGCCTCTTCGATCGAATGAGTTGAGCATCCAATCAGAAGAGTCCCGCCAAAGGCTTCCCGGACAACTCCCGTCTCCAGTGAATGGGTTGTTAGATGAACGCCGCCGGCGCCTGCTCCGGCCGCGATGTCTGCGCGATCGTTTATCAGCACCCGCGTCGGGGTCCCCTCAGTAATGCTGACGGCCCGGGTTGCGAGTTCGAAGAGAACCCGCGGCCGTAGTCTTTTTTCTCTTAATTGAACGAGTTGAATTCCGGCGGTGACGGCGGCAGAAACCTGCATGAGAATCTGGTGGAACTCGGCGCTTTCCGCATATGTCTTTTCATCGGTCGCGCCGCGGGTAATCAGATAAAGGATCGGCTTTGACGGGCTTAGCATGGTCAACAACGGCGCGCTCGGCAGAATTCTGTCGCGAGCTTTCCACAGGAGGCGTGCCCGCGTCCAGCGCCCTGACGGTCTGGCGAAAATGGACCAGTTCCCAAATTCCCATCGCCAGGTTGATGATTCCTATTCCCGACACGGCGCCGCGCACCCATCCGGACGCAATGAAACGCTGTAAACCGTAACCGGTTTTATGCGCGGCCAACAGCAGAAAATAATTACTTCCCCAATCGCTCAGACCCAGCCAACCGTGTTGCAGCCAGGGCAGCACCGCCAGCACAATTCCAATCTCGAAACAGAGGATAATGTAGAAAATGACAGAAAGCCGCGAAGACATTCGTACTCCTCAAACGAAACAGAATTCGACGCTCGAGCTTTTCAGCCCGCGCGCGATAGTCAAATTAAGAAACCAACCGAATTTAGTGTACGTGCTGCTCGTGGTCCTGGTTTCGACCGGAATCCGGCGCTGCTTTGCCGCTAGCGGCGCGCGCCTGCAGAATTCGCAATCGTTCGTTCACACCACGATAGGAAACATTGATTCCATACACTTCGGTGAAAATCTCTATGGCTCGATCAAGATCGCCAACCTGTTCATAGGCTGCTCCCAGATCAAAGCGCAGAGCCTGGCGCTCGTCTTCCGAAGCGCCCGCGGCGTTCAAGCCCTTATTAAACCATGTCACCGCGAGCTGTGGCACGCCCTTCTGCATGAAACAATGACCCAGGAGGTTGCAACACTGCAAGTAACGCGGCGTTCCGTCGCCCGGAGTCACCAGATTCGCGGCCATCTGGAATTCTTCGAGGGCCTCTTCGAATAAATCCATTTCCTGGTAGGCCAGGCCCAGGTTGTAGTGCGTCTCGTAATCGCCGTTGCCGGTCGCGCCGGCATCGCTCTCGGCTGAAGCGCGAAACTCCTCGAACACCTCAGCAAGGCCCGGATCGATTCCCAAAGCACCTGGGTTGGCTGGGGCCTCTGGCTCAGGCTGTGACGCGACCACGGCCTTCGGCGCCGGCGTCACTGGTGATAGTTCAGACTCGTTCTCGAATTGGATCTCTCGTTCATATTCCTGCGCCACTTCCGTCAACGGCGCGGACGGAGGAGCCGCGTCAGCCGGCTGGCGGATTTGTTGGCGGCGAGACTCGATGTCAGTGTGTGCGCCGAACTGTCGCTCCAACAAATCCAGGGTGTCGAGGGCGATGTCCATGTAGCCCTGAGCAATATAGAAATCGACGCTCTCGAGCTCTTGTTTGCGAATTGCGTCGTTCCGGTCAGGTTGATCTGCACTCTCGGTAGGAGCGCCGAGGGTTACTTCCGCACTCTCAGCTGAAGCGGAAGCTTGCAATTCCTGGGCAACCACTGCTTCGAAAGTGAAGCCGCGCTCCATCTCCATCTCGCCGGCTGATTCGGCGTGCACTTCGCCCATGTCGGGTATCGAGGTCCAACCAGCCTCCGTGTCCTCACTCGCAGCTGATCGATCTTCAGATACGAATTTGAACTTGTGGTCAGGAGCCTCAATTGTTTCTTCATAGGCGGGCTCAGCCGACTCAACTTCCGGCATGTCTTCGCTGGTCTCTTCCGCGCCGCCGAGTTGTTGTAGGCGTTCGATGACATGAGGTTGATCCGGAACCAAACGGTTCAACTGGGTGAGCGCGTATCGCTCATCCTGAACCAGGCCTGCGGCTTGTGCTGCCTCAGCCAATCTTTCCAGCGCGGCTTTCAGACTATCGGTGTCACGCTGCCACCAGTAAGCACGCACCAACACCCGCAACGCCTGTACGTTGTCCGAATCGCAGGCCAGCAGCTCGTTAACCAGATCGAACAGTTGACCTTCTTCGCGCTCAGCGAGCATCTGCTCGGCGATCCCACCAATGACTCGAATGGAATCCTCAATCTTGTCGTTCCTTAGATACAAACGCGCCACTGCGACGAAACGCAGGTAAGCAGTTGGTTCTTTGGCCAACAGGGCGGCGGTGGCTTCTTCAGCCTTGATTGCGTCCTCAGCATCAACCAGCGCGCTCGCCAGCATCGAAAGTAAATCAATGTCATCAGGTTCACTTGCCGAGAGGCGCTCGATTATTTCTGCGGCTTCGTCGGCCGTACCACGCGCGCTATGGGCGGCCAGCAGACCCTTCAAGCCGGCTCGATCTGACGGCTCGGCGTCCAGGGCCCTGGCAAACGCTTCCAGCGCTTCGTCACAACTACCTCGGGCAAGCAGATGCTGGCCAGCTTCGGTTAAGCAAGCCGCTGCTTCCGGATGCATTCCTTCGGTTAAGTATCCTTCTGCCAGCTTGATTCGAATCTCGGTGTTCTGAGGATCGAGATCGGCGATCTTGCCCAGTATGTCCAGCCCCTCTTTAGCCGCACCGGCTCGCTTATGCGCTTCCGCGACCCGTAGATAGTGGGCGCGAGCCTCGACCACCAGATCCTGCTGGGCATACAGGTCGGCCAGGTTGCTTGCGATTTCAATATCGTGCGGCTTCAGCCGATCGATCTTCTTGAACATCGCAATCGCTTTTAAGCCAAAATCCTGATCGCGATAGTGCTCGGCAATGCGTTGGAAACACGAAATTGCTGCCGCTTTGTTACCCACGCGGACATAGAGGTCGCCGAGCATGTTCAGGGCTGTGAAATCCCCGGGCTCGTTCTCGACGATCTTGCAGTATTCCTTAACTGCCGCCGGGATCTTACCTAACTCGAGGAATCTCTCGGCCGCGCGCAGAGTCTTTACCTTATCGAACGACATTTTTTGAGAAGCTCTTTGAACTGAGAAATGATAGGGCGAGGTCGGTGTCTAGCGCCTCTGAGGGAAACCTGACTTTAGCAAGCTGAAAGCCGCCACGGAGCTCAACGGCCCATCTACGCTAACATGCATAATAGGCAGTGTCAACGACGTTTTTCACGTAAAAAGGGGGACAAACAGCCAATCTGCTAAATGACGTCAGCAAAGTTCTTTCTGGTCCGGGCAAACCACCAGTACCCCAGGATAAAGCTGACCACGGCGAAGGCGGAAAAATACCCCAAGCCCCACCAATCCGGCTGGCTTCCGTCAAGCAGGATGCGTCGATAGCTGCGAACCAGAGGGGTAAAAGGGTTCAGATTAATTAGCGGCCGATAGCGTTCCGGAACTACGGATTCGGGATAAATGATGGGAGTCAGATACATCCAGGCCATGAGCACCAACGTGATGCCCTGAACGATGTCGCGCACAAACACACCCAGCGAGGCCAGCAACCAGGCGCCCCCGAGTGTAGCGACGATTTGCAGGATCACCAGGATCGGGAGAAAGACGATTGTCGCGTGGACTTCATGCCGAAGAATCGCCGTGGCTATGACCAGGGCTACCGTCCCGAACATTTGATTTGCCGCGGCTGCGAGCGTCTGCGAGACCGGCAGCGTCTCCAGCGGAAAAACCACCCGCTTAACCAGATTTGAGTGAGCGACAATAGTATTCGAAGAAAGCTGCAGCGATTCTTGAAATGCATTCCACGGCAACAGCCCGCAGAAGAGATAGAGCGCATAGTCCCATTGTGAATCGCTGGCATTGAATTTGGCTTTGAAAATCCCGGCAAAGAGCAGCGTAAAAATTGCGATCATCACGACCGGCGTCAAAAGAGCCCAGATGATTCCCAGGATCGACCCACGATAGCGCGCCGACAACTCGCGCCTCGTAAGCGAAAGAATCAAATCGAGCCGGCTCGGCAGCTGCCACAGAGGCCGCCACACGGCGCGTCGTGCTGTTTGAGCTGAAATCATTACCAAATAAATCGCTCTTAGGTTCCGGGCTGATTTGGAAAACCTGCAACCCTCCGCAACGTGATCAGGGTCGTCGCATTATCCAACATCGATTTCGGTCGCGCCAACCTCGGGCGCCATAGGCACGCTCGATCGGCCTCGTGCGCTTGGGTTTGCGGTTATGATACGCTCATCAAAATCGAATGCCGGATCTAAGCTCTACAACTCTTTTTCCCGAGATGTCCGACGTCGATGTGGCCCTGACCGGCTCATCAACGGCGGCGCCGCTTGCCGATCGCATGCGTCCCCGGACGCTTGATGAGTTCGTGGGACAGGAACATTTGGTGGGCGAAGGACGAGTGCTCCGACGGCTAATTGAAAGCGGCGCGACATTGCCTTCGCTGATTCTTTGGGGTCCGCCCGGAACCGGCAAGACAACTTTGGGCCGGCTGCTCGCCGAAAAGACTTCGGCACGGTTCGTCGCCCTGTCAGCGGTTTTTTCCGGCGTTAAAGACTTACGCGCCGCAATTGCCGAAGCGCGACTTGATCGTCGCCGCAGTCGTCGCACAATTCTCTTCATCGACGAGATACACCGCTTTAACAAAGCGCAGCAGGATGCTCTGTTGCCCGCGGTCGAGGACGGCACGGTCACTCTGATTGGCGCGACCACCGAAAATCCTTCATTCGAAGTTACCAGCGCTTTGCTCTCGCGCAGCCGCGTGCTGGTGCTCAACCCGCTTGATGAAAATGAAATAGGAAAGATCATTCGGCGCGCCCTGGCTGATGAAGCCCGCGGACTGGCGATCTTTCATCCTGAAATCTCAGAACAGTTAATTCAACGTTTGGCGCATTCGGCCGGAGGCGATGCACGGATGGCCCTGGCGGCGCTGGAAGCCGCGGTCACGGCGACGGAACCGAGCGAGACCGGGGTCCGATTGATAACCAGTGAAACGCTGATCGAAGCCCTGGGACGCGCTCAGTTCGCGTACGACAAGGGCGGCGAAGAGCACTACAACCTGGCTTCGGCGCTGATCAAGTCGCTGCGAAATTCAGATGTGAATGCCTCACTTTACTGGCTGGCTAGAATGATCGAAGGCGGCGCCGACCCGATTTTCATCGTTCGCCGGCTTTGCATCCTGGCTTCCGAAGACATTGGCCTGGCCGACCCGCAGGCGATGGTGCAGGCCGCTGCCGCCGCGGAAATCACGCAGTTGATTGGCTTGCCTGAAGCCTTGTTTCCACTTACTCAGGCGACAATATATCTGGCGCGGGCGCCCAAATCGAACGCGGTGCTGCGCGCTTATTCCGCGGCGCACGGAGATGCAGTCGAAACTGCGCGCGAACCGGTGCCGCTGCATTTGCGCAACGCGCCTACCCCGTTGATGAAGCACCTCGGTTACGGCAAGGACTATCGCTATGTTCACAACGATACGTCCGCGAAAGAAGAGATGTCGTGTTTGCCGGAGAAGCTAAAGGGTAAGGTTTATTACAAAGAGGATCCGGATTGAACTAACGTATGCCAACTAAATCAACAAAAGAACTCGCCTTTCTTCAGGACCTTTACATCGCCACTGATTGGGGCGAACGGTTTGCCACGCTGGTTGATGCGCATGTCGAATTGCCAAAGGAAGGTCGCGCCCTCTACGTAGCGGCGGGCACCGGCGGTCATGCGCTGGCGCTGCAGGAACGCGCGGGCGATGAGTTAAAGCTGACCTGCGTGGACGCCAATGACGAGTGTCTGGAAATCGCCCGGGCCAAGGCTGTGGCGTTTCGCGAAGGGACTGAGTTCCAGCGCGAACAATTGAATTCGCTATCATTTGCGGATAACCAATTTGATCTGGTGCTGGGAAATGCTTCATTAACAGCTCCAGCCGATTTGAAGGCGCTGCTCAACGAGATAGTCCGCGTCGCCAAGCCTGACGCCATGGTCGCTTGCTGGTTTCCGACGGCCGCAAGTTTCGGCGAATTCTTTTCCATTTATTGGGAGGCGCTGCAAAACGCCGGACTGCAGGATCAAGCCGGCGCGGTCGAGCATCTGATTACGGCTTTGCCGACGGTTTCGGAAGGCGAGAACCTGGCCGAACAAGCCGGCTTGCAGGGAGTTGCTTCCTGGGCCTCGAGCGAGGAATTCGATTACGAATCAGGCGAGCAGTTCTTCAACTCTCCATTAATCACCGATTTTCTGCTGCCAAATTGGCTCTCCCTCGTGCCTGAAACTTCTCGAGAAAACGTCTCGCAGGAGCTGGCAAAAATTATCGACGAAGAGAGGCACAGCGGTGAGTTTGCCCTGACGCTGAAGGCCACGTTGGTGATTGGGAAGAAAGCCAGAGTTCAGTAGCTATAGTCAGTAATCAAAAAGCAACGGCGCGAAAGCTTCTGCTCTCGCGCCGTATGTTTCTCACGGATTGCTCCGGACTTAATGCTCGATCTTCTTGGATTCGTCTGCGCGTAGCTGCTGCGCACGGCGTCGAGCTTCTTCGAACAAGGTTTCGTCGTCGACCCCGGAGAGCGAACCGCGCGCATCTGGCTTCAGTTTGTCGTCGCGATCGGAATCTTCTATGCCCTCCTTAAAAGCCTTCTTGCTCTGTCCCAGGGCTTTGGCCAGTTGCGGCAGTTTGCTGCCGCCGAACAACAGAAAGATCGCGGCGACCACCAGAATGATGATCGTTGGACTCTCAATCGCGAACAGCAGAACATTCATAGCAATTCTCCTTCTATGGGGAAACTCAAACTCACGCGCGCACGCACAAATCGCTGCCGCCGTCCGATTCGTAGAAGAGGTACTTGCGCCAGGTTTCGTCGGCGCGGCCCAGATACCTCATGATTTGGCGATTGACGTGCAGTGAGAATCCGCGCGGACGCCGCAACAGGTGCATGCCCGACTCTTCCGGCGTGCGATTGCCTTTCTTGTGATTGCAGCGCTTGCAGCAGGCCACCAGATTGTCCCAGGCCGATTCTCCTCCGCGCGAACGCGGCACTACGTGATCAAGGGTCAGCTCGGAAGGCGCGAATTGCTTGCCGCAGTACTGACAACACGAGTGATCGCGAAGCAGGATGTTTTTACGCGAAAGCGAACGACGTTCAAACGGAATATGCCGGTACTCAGTCAGCCGAATCACCGAAGGCGCGTGCAGGGTCACCTTTTGAGAGTGCAGCATGTGGCCGTTGTGCTCTTCCATGCGCGCCACGCCCTTAAAGATCATCACCACCGCGCGCCGTTCAGTGCACACGTTGATGGGCTCAAAAGACGCGTTTAGAACAAGGACCCGCGCGTTCATAATCGATGGTGATATTACGCGAGCCCGCCAGAGAGTGTCAAAACTAAGGCTTCCGGCGGCTAGGTGTCCTAATTCCGGCTCTTTCACCGGCTTATGGTTGGGGTCGCCCGCCGGAATCAAGACGATCCACTAATTCACACGAAATAACACTAACAAATCCTGGTGTTGGTTCGCGTGGTTTCGTGGATCGGCCTTTCTCCTGACACTATTGGCCCCCTGAGTCAGCGACGAGACCCTCGAATCCGATCCGATCGAGCAGCGTTTGATAGCCTGGCGTTGCTCGCAAACGGTCGAATTTGGGGGTCGTCTTGAGGAAGACCATCCAGCTCGCCCGCTCTTCGAGGGCCTTCTCGAACCACTCAAGAGCCAGGTCCGTCTCTTCCAGATCCGCATACACGGTAGCGAGTTCAAACGGCGAGACGTAGCGCTCTTTTGCCTGCGCCTTAATCGTCTCGATGATCGCAAACGCCTCTTCGCGGCGGCCGGCCATCGCGTACGCACCTCCCAATTGCGCCAGGACGAGTGGGACATCCTCGGTCGCCCGGGCTGTCTCGGCCTCAGTCACCGCGTCCTCAAACTTTCCCAACTGTTCGAAGGCGAGGCTGAGACTGACGCGAGCTGGAAAGAAGCGCGGCTCGATCTCAAGTGTCTTTTTTAGCTGCTGAGCGGCCTGTTCGAACTGGCGGGCGAAATAGAAGGCCATGCCCAGCGTGAGGTTGTTGGCGCGCGAAAGCGGATCCAGTTCCACCGCCTTTTCCGACTGTTCGATCGATTCATCGAACCGGCCCATCGCCCAGAGATAGACCGAATACCACTGACGCGCGGTCGAGTACCTGGGATTTAGTTTGATAGCTCGTTTGAATTCTCGCTCGGAACGTTTCCAGTCCCACTCATGCAGAAATGTTTCATAAGCCAGGGACGTGTGCGCTTCGCTTAGCTTGTCGTCAATCTCAAGGGCCTTCATCGCAGATGCCTTCGCCTTGGGAAAAACTTCTTTCGCCGGTGCGGCGCGAAACCAGCCGAGCGCATTAAAGCAATCGGCCAAACCCGAATAGGCGACGGCGTAAGTGGGATCGATACTGATAGCTTGCTGAAAGTATTGAATGGCCCGGGCCATGCCGCCTTTCGTCCGCTGGTCCCAATAGTAACGGCCTTTCAAATAAGCCTGATAAGCCTCAGGGTCTTCAGTTTGTCGCTTGACCAGTTGCTTCTTGTCTTTGACCGCGAGCTTCAGACGGAGCCGTTCGGTAATGACTTTGGCAATCTCTTCCTGCACTTCAAACACGTCAGCCAGCTTGCGGTTATAGTGTTCTCCCCAGAGTTGCGCCCCGTTCGCCACATCGATTAACTCAGTTCCGATCGTCAGGCTGTCGTTGGTCTGCCGCACTCGTCCAGTAAGAATCGCACGCACCGCCATCTCGTCGCCGGCCTGCAGCGGATCGACGTCACGGCCTTTGTAGCGAAAGACTATGCTGCGGGCGATGACTCGCAGTTTCGGTAGGCGGGAGAGCGCATTGATGATGCTTTCAGTGATGCCGTCGCTGAAGTATTCCATGTCCGGACCGGCGCCGGCATTCGTGAAGGGCAAGACTGCGAGCGAGTCGATGGCCTTGCGCGAAGTTCGGGGCCGCCTTAACGGTGATGAAAGCGAGGTCGAGCTGCGGAGCTCACGGGTGGGACTCTGCAGCGAATCGGACGCGGGCGGACGCAACAAACCTGTGGGCAAATCGTCGCTGGTCGTGCGCAACAACTGCGTCCCGTCATTGCGACAGAAGCGCAGCGTTTCGTCATGATAGACACGATTGCATCGCGGGCAAGTCTTCATCAGTTAAGAATGGGTTCGGAACGGTTTAGAGTACCAACTTTAGTTGGGCTTTTCCACAAAGCCGCTAAACGATTTTCGCGTGTTTCGGCTTTGAACACGAAGAAGGTTGCGGTTCTCATTCACACCGGGCTTCACCCGTGTGATCCAGAGTGTTATGAAGAGGGAAACCGTTTAAACGCATTATGAAAGGGCGCCCCTAGTGGTGATAAGTTGGAGT
>JBBPID010000090.1:0-19857 GCA_038040505.1 Acidobacteriota bacterium
GCGGCATGCAGATGCCGCCCGGCTGAGTTGAATGCAGGAAAGGACTAGAGATTGCGGATCACTTCGATCCGGTCTCCGGCCTGGAGTAGGGGGTCTTGGGTTTTTCCGTCTTGAATAGACTGAACATTAAACTCACTGGCAGTCAGGAAGCCGCCGGCGTTTCGCCGCGCCAACTTCACCACAATCTTAGCTGAGCGCGACACGCCGCCTGCGGAAATTAAAGCCTGAGTCAGGGTCATTCCTTCGCGAAATTCTTTTTCGCCGGGAGAAGCAACGTCGCCGCCGATATAGACAAAGCCGCGGGCACTAACCCCGTTTCCCGACACCTTAATTTGGTCGCCGGAAACAATTAGCATCGCCATCTGGGCCTCGTTATTGATGGCCACAGTTTCGATCTTGCTGCCCCGAAGGATTGTGACGACCGTCGCCTCGGCGCGCGGCAAAGCCTCGGCCAGCACCGCATAAAGCGGCAGGGCTTCGCGTCTAAGTATTTTTCTTCCCGGGCTATCGACCAGCCCGGAAACAAGTACGGCGTGGCTCGCGAAATCTCGAACCGTAACGCTCACCCGCGCCGACCGGATAACCTTGATTTCGGAGCTCAGCAAATCGGCAATTTCCTGGGTCGTCAATCCCGCGACGCTGATCGGTCCGTTCAGTAAAGGATATTCCAGCGCGCCATTTTTCAAGACTGTGAAAAGAGTAGATTCGCGAGTAGGCAAGTTCGCTAAACGAATATCCAGCACATCACCGATGCCAACATGATAAACGGTCGTGGCTAAGGCCGCGCGTACCGGAACCGGTGTGCGAGCGGCGGCATCCGAACTTTTTCTCGGCGTTGGCGCTGACTTTGTTTCGGTGATCATTGCCGTCTGCTGCACCAGCCGAGTCACGGGCTTGTTGGTCCTATCGACGGCCAGGTTGTTGTTGGTCGGGTTCGAAGTCGAGGCCGGAGCCGAGAGAGTTTTCTCGCTCGCTACGGGGCGGTTTATCACCGCGGTATTGCCCCACTTGGGCTCCGCGCTGGTTTGATTGGAAAGCTTGGCTGTCTGCGGGTCTTTTTCAGAAACTGCGGGTGCTTTCTGTTCCGCTTTGTTTGGGTTTTGCTTCTCCGCCTGATTCCCTTCCCGGTTGGCGCCCACGACCCGTTTGCGTACGGCGGTCGGTTCGGGGGTCGGCAAAGTCCCGGGACTAACTGATCGGCGGTCGGTGATTGGGGTTTGGGCGTGTCCCAGCGTGGGAACGGCCAGCAGGAAAGCAACAAGTAAAAGGTTCTTTTTCATCGCGACACTCAACTCCGTGGGGTTTTTCGGTTAGCTGCCAGGGCACCGGCTTGCACACCGAAGATGAAATGCCCGGAAGAGACTTCGGGCCGGACAGCTTTCATAAACGACGAAAGCGGCCTCATTTCAGAAAACCCTCAAATTTTTCGCAGCTGAATAAGTCCCTTGCTCAAGAGGATCGAACAGGTGTCGCTGATTGAGATTGGGTGAGATTTACCGGTGATTCCAGCGAATGCTCAAGACTTGGCAGGCCTTGGGAGCAATTCGCCGGCGAGGTGAATTCCGTCCTTGCCGCTGTCGCGGATTCGTTCCGCTATCGCAGTCAGCGACTCGGTGGAATCCTGCTGCGCAAGTTTGATAATCATGGGCAGGTTGACTCCCGTCACGACCTCAATTCCGGCATCACCCAGGAACATCGAGGCTATGTCCATCGGCGCGCCGCCAAACATGTCGGTGAGCAGCAGCACGCCGCGACCCTGCGAGACGCGAGCGATTGCGGATTCGAGTTCATGGCGCGCGACATCAACATCGTCGTGCCAATCAATCGAAGCCTGCGTCACATGCGGCAGCGGTCCCACAATCATCTCCGCTGCGGCCAGAAACTCGCTGCCGAGATGGCCATGCGTCACTATCACGCCACCGACCAGGCGCTCTGGCTCGGACTGGGACGGTTGGGAATCAATCACTTTCATACTGGTTGAGAAGCAAAATCACTTTCGGGCCGGCGCACTCTGGCGAATATCGCGATGTACCGCCTTGGCATCAAAGCCGGCGCGCCGCAACCGTTTGGCGATTTCGTTGGCAATCATCACCGAGCGATGACGGCCGCCGGTACAGCCAATGCCGACGGTCAGATAAGACTTTCCCTCGCGCTGATATTGCGGCAACAGATAGTACAGCAAATCGGCGAAGCGCTCTAAAGTCTCTTCCACTTCCGGCTGAGCCCGAAGGTATTTCACCACCGGGCCGTCGCTGCCCGACAGCTCGCGCAATCCATTTACGAAAAACGGATTAGGCAGATGGCGAACATCGAACATCAGTTCCAGGTCGCCGGGCGTACCGAATTTGTGACCAAAGCTCAAGACCTGGACGCGCATCGGCGTCGCCTCGCCGCGTGGGCTGAATCGATCGAGCAGCACCTTCCTTAGAGTGTGCACGGTGTGGTGGGAAGTATCGACCACTTCATCCGCCAACCCCCGGACACCCTTCATGGTGTCGCGCTCAGCGCGAATAGCGTCAAACAATCCCTTGCCGCGATCCGCCGGGTGAGGGCGCCGGGTCTCGCTAAAACGTCGCGCGAGAATGCTGGCAGAAGCTTCAAAAAATATGACCGACACGCCCAAACCCCTTTTACGCAGAACGCGGAGCTGTTTGGCAAAGTCCGATAAAAAGCGGCCTTCGCGAAAACTGATGACCAGCGCGGCGCGCTCAATCCGCCCTCGCTCGTCTTCCTGGGCCTGCACCAGCCGGGCAAAAGTCGGCAGGAGTGTCAGAGGCATATTATCGACGCAGAAATAGCCCAGGTCCTCGAACGCGTTGGTCGCCGAGGTCATTCCGGATCCGCTGAGGCCGGTGATAATGACTATGTCAGGCGACGTCTGACTTTTTTGTTTTGGCTTTTTGGGCATTCGATCGGGCTAAAAAAGCAAAAGAGGAGCAACATCGCATCAATGCCACCCCTCTGAAAAGTTTTGCCGGGAAAAGTGATCACGGCTCGATCAAGCCGAAGTTCCCGTCCTGTCTCTTATAAACAACCCCGACGCGATTAGTGTCTGCGTCCCGGAAGACAACGAAGCTGTCGGTTCGCGCTGAAAGTTCGAGGGCCGCTTCTTCGGCGGTCATCGGTTTCACGCTGTACCGGCGCGCGTTAATAATTCTCACGGGCGGCGGCGTGGCTTCCACCTGACCGTCGGGCGGCGGCGCCACGCTCGAAGTTTTCCGAGCGCCATGCTTGCGATCGATGATCTTCTTTTTTAGCTTGAGAGCCTGCTTTTCGATCTTGCCGACGGCGCGACTCAGCGCCATGTACATGTCAACATTCGTATCCGTCGCCGTCAGAGTGTGATCCCGCCAGTGCACGATGACTTCGCCGGTCTGGCGGTTTTTCTCGACTTCCAGGATCACGTGCACGCGCGCGTTTGTTCCATTGAAAATATGCTCCAGCTTTCCAAAGTGCTCTTCGACATGAAGGCGAATCGCCGGCGTAACTTCGACGTGACGCCCGGTGTATTCAAACATCATCCAGTTTTAACCCTCCTCGCTCCGGTCCGGCCTCGGCAACTAACGGCCGGTTCGCGACCGACAATTAATCACCGGGGGCAATTAGACCACAGCACGACGTTCGCGCGAGCCGGGGATGTGCATCTGATCGCGATACTTCGCAACTGTACGGCGCGATAATTTAATTCCGTCTTTCACCAGTATTTTTACCACTTGATCGTCAGTAATTGGGTTGTGAGAGTCTTCTTCTTCTATCAATTTTTTGATCTTTAGCTTGATAATCCTGGTTGATACTTCCTCGCCTTCCTCATTCAGCATGCCTTCGGTAAAGAAACGGCGCAGTTCGATGACGCCCTGCGGGGTGTGCGCATATTTTCGATTCACCACCCGGGAAACCGTGGAAAGGTGCATGCCAATGTCTTCGGCAATATCCTTGAGCATCATCGGCTTGATATGTTCGACTCCATGATCCAAAAAAGCGCGCTGTCTTTGCACGATCGATTCAACCACCCGGTAGATCGTCTGACGCCGGTGCTCGATGTTACGGAGCAGGTCGACGGCGGAACGCATTTTCTCTTTAATGAAATTGCGCGTTTCCTTTGTCACGCTGGCCTGGGAAAGCATCTGTTGATAACTGGGGCTGATGCGCAGGCGCGGGCTGCCGTCGTCGGCAAAATAGATTACATACTCGCCATTCTCATCCAGCTTCTCGATATAGATTTCCGGCGAGATCAGAATCGGCTCTTCCGACGAATAGCGCCGGCCGGGATATGGATCGAGCAGGCGAATGAATTGTAGCTCCGCGGCGAGCGTCTCGAGATCCACGCCAATCTGTTTCGAGAGATGCGGCAGTTTGTGTTGCTGAAGCTCCTCAAGATGGTCGCGAATCAACTGGGTCGCCAGCCGCTCAGTCTCACCCAGGGCCGTGAGCTGCGCCAGCAAACACTCGCGCACGTCTCGCGCGCCACATCCCACCGGCTCGAGCCTCATCACAATCTGCCGCGCCCGCTCGACTATTTCTTCGGACCAACCACCCTGAGCCGCCATCTCCTCGTTGGTGGTCGCCAACCGGCCGTCCTGATCGAGATTTCCAATCACGCTCTCAGCCGCCTTGCAAACCTCGCCCTCGGCGCAATCCATGTGAAGTTGCCATTCCAGATGCTCGGTGAGCGACGGGGCCCGGGTCAAAAACTGCTCGAAGGTAGGCGCGTCTTCCTTGTATTCAAACTCTTGCGTCTTGTAACCGGGGTCGAGGTAATCCTGAAACTCTCTCCCAAAATCCACCTCTTCAAAAGCGTCACGGGAATCTTCCGGCTGCTGTTCCTCGCCGGACTCGATGCTGGCGCCTTCAGCGTCGGCGTTGCGAGCGAACTCGGTCTCCGCTTCCGGCTGAAAAATCGATTCGGTGTCCAGCTCACCGGTGCCGTTAGATGAAGGTTCACCCAGTCCGGGTGCGGATGCTTCCGGCGCCGGCGTTTCGAAATTCTCAAGCTCGCCGCCGCTGGCCATATGATCTAGGATCTTCTCGGCCAGTTCGCGCGCTTCTTCCTGCGTCGCGACCTCTTCCAGCACAGGATTTTCAGTGAGTTGCTGCTGAATAAGATCCGTCAGCTCGAGGGAAGTCATCTGCAGCATCTCGATCCGCTGCCGCAATTGCGGCGTCAGAACGAGTCGTTGCGAAAGACTGGTAGTGAGCCTGACTGACATACGTCAAATCATTCCTAACCTGACTACTGCCGGGGAATTTTGTTACGCGGCGACGCGCACGGAAATTATAACCTATCGCGCGTTGATCGCGCACCGGATTTACATTCGGAATTTTTCACCGAGGTAAAGTCTTCGAACTTCTGCATCCTCTGTCAAGTCTCGTGGCACCCCGGCCCTGAAGATTTTTCCATCCGCCATGATATAGGCGCGGTCGGTGACGCCGAGGGTCTCGCGAACGTTGTGATCGGTGATTAATATTCCAATTCCGCGGCTGCGTAAATACAGGATAACGCTCTGAATATCGTCGACAGCTTTGGGATCGATACCCGCAAAGGGTTCGTCTAGCAGAATGAATTGCGGTTCAGTTGCGAGCGCCCGGGCGATCTCAGTCCGTCGCCGTTCGCCGCCGGACAGAGAGTCGCCGCGAGTGTTTCGAACCTGCTCAATACCGAATTCCTGCAGCAGCTCTTCGACCCTTTTTAGCTGCTCGCGACGGCGCAAGCCCATCGTTTCCAGGACCGCGAGAATATTTTCCGCGGCCGTCATCTTGCGAAAGACCGAAGGCTCCTGCGGCAAGTAACCCAGGCCCAGACGCGCGCGCAGATACATCGGCAGGTGAGTCACATCCTGATCTGCCAGGTGCACGCGGCCAGCTTCCGGCGTCTCGAGGCCGATAATCATGTAGAAGGTGGTCGTCTTGCCGGCGCCATTCGCGCCTAGCAAGCCTACTACTTCACCCGGCTCGACATGCAGAGTGACGTTATCCACCACGCGCCGGCGGCCGTAGGATTTTTGCAGATTGAAGGCGGCCAGCGCGTCTGCCGAAGGCTCCTGGGATTCACTCGCAGGTTTTCCCTTCTCCGGCCTTTCGGCGGACTCAATTGGCGGTGCTGCTACGGTCTGCGACAATCGTGGCCCCTCTTCCGTCTCAGTCTAGTGAGGCTAATCAATGACGAAGTTTAACTGCTGCGCACTGCGGTCACAAATGCTTTCATGCGGCCGGCATCCTTCCGGCCGGGCGCCGTTTCGATTGCACTGCAGACATCGACGGCGTAAGGCTTAACCTGAGCTATCGCTTTGCCGACGTTTTCAGGCGCCAGGCCACCTGCGAGAAACAGACGGGGTACCAGCGCTTGAGCGCGGCGGGCCAAATCCCAATCAAACACTTCGCCGGTGCCGCCGCGCAATTTCGCGTGAGGCGTGTCGAGCATGATGGCGTCGACGTGGTAAGCGGCGGCTTCCTCAGGCTCAAACTCATCCCCGGCTCGAAGCACCTTAATGATCGTCAACTCGGGTAGAAGCCGCTTCAGTTCCCGGCAAAACTCGTTCGATTCGTCGCCGTGTAACTGGGCCGCGTCGATATCGGCTTCGCCGGCGAGGCGGGCCAGGGACTCAGGAGACGATTCGTTGACGAACACTCCGACCATCACGACGGATTGAGCGCGGTCAGCCAATTCGCGGCGCAACTGAGCAATCAATTCACGTGCGGCCTGCGGTTCAATAAACCGCGGACTTGGGCGAAAGAAATTGAAGCCAAGCATGTCCGCACCGGCTTCGACAGCGGCGCGGGCATCGGCGAGATTTGTGATGCCGCAAATCTTTATCTGAACCATTAAGCTTCAACTGCGCCTTCGCGCGCCTCTCTGAATCTGCGGAGCATCGCCCCCGGATCCTCGGCCGTCATCAATGCTTCCCCCACCAGAAAACCTTTGTAACCGAGAGCGCTTAGCTTACGGACCTCATCCGGACTTAACCCGCTTTCGCTGATCAGCGTAACTTCAGGCGGAGTTAATCGCGCCAGCTCGACTGAGATGGCCGTGCTCACGGTAAAGGTCCGCAGGTCTCGATTGTTGACTCCGATCAACTTGGCCCCCGCGTTAAGCGCCCGCGCGAGCTCATCGCGGGTGTGCACCTCGACCAGAGCATCCATGCCCAATTCGTCTTCGGTCAGTGTCCGCAAAGCAAGTAAAGCCTTATCATCCAGCGCCGCCACGATCAGTAACAAAGCATCCGCGCCCGCTGAAGCTGTTTCGTAAACCTGATACTCCTCAAAGATAAAATCCTTGCGCAGGATGGGAAGCCGGATGGCGCCTCGCGCCGCGCGCAGGTCGTCAAGCGAGCCGGCAAAGTAATCCTCCTCAGTCAGTACCGAAATCGCCGCCGCCCCTGCCGACTCGTAGGCCCGGGTCATTGCCGCCGGCTCGGCGTCAGAATTAATGGGGCCCTTTGAGGGCGATTGGCGCTTGAATTCGGCAATGATGCTGACTTGATCCTGGTTAAGTCTCTTTGAGAGCGCGTGGCGTTGCGCCTGCTTACGTGCGCCTTGAGCCAGTGCCAACATCGCGCCAGGCGGCACGATCTTTCTTGCCGCCTCAACCCGCTCTCGTTTTCGCTGGATGATTTCTGAAAGAAAGTTCATTGGGAATGAGCGGCTAACTCTGGTTCTCCACGAGGGTCGTCGTGTGGATTAATTGTTCGAGCGTTCGATAGGCCGCGCCGCTGTCGATGCTTTGTTCGGCCATTTGCGCCGCGTCGCGCAAATTGCTGGCGGCGCCCCCCACATGCAAGGCGGCCGCCGCGTTTATGGCGATCAAGGTTCGCGCGCGATCGCGTCGCGCGCCAGACAGCACGTCGCGAATGATTGAAGCGCTTCCCTCTGCGTCGACTCCTTCGAGGCCTTCCAGAGCGGCTCGCTCAAAGCCAAACTCTTCGGGCTCAATTTCGAATTCTCTGACTTCACCTGATTGCGCTTCGGCCACTGAGGTTTTGCCGGCCAGCGTTATCTCATCCAATCCGTCGGTCCCGTGAACTACCCACGCGCGCTCGGTGCCCAGCAGGGCCAGCGCTCGCGCCATGGGCGCGACGAATTCGCGAGCAGACACGCCAATGATTTGTCTTGGCGCACCTGCGGGATTCGTCAGCGGCCCCAGCAGGTTGAATGTCGTTTGCACTCCCAGCTGGCGGCGAATTCCGGCCACGCGCGCGGTCGCTCCGTGATAGAGCGGCGCGAACATGAAGCAGATGCCGATCTCGTTAAGACACTTCTCGGAAACTTCCGGCGGCGCCGAAACATTTACTCCCAGGGCGGCGAGGACATCGGCGCTGCCGCAAAGGCTGCTGGCCGCGCGATTACCATGTTTGGCAACCGGCAACCCAGCGCCGGCAATAACAAAAGCGGCAGCAGTTGAAACGTTGAAAGTCTTGGCACAACTCGAGCCGGTGCCGGCCGTGTCGATGAACCGTTTGTGTTGCGAGTTGATTCGCACCGCGCGGCCGCGCATCCCTTGAGCCAGGCCGGCGAGTTCTTCGACGGTTTCCCCTTTTTGCTTGAGAGCGATCAGCGTGCCGGCGATTTGCGCGTCACTGGCTTGGTCGTCGAGCAAGGCGTTAAGAAGGCCCGCTGCTTCTTCGCGAGACAAGCTAACGCCCCGTGTTAAGCGCGATAGGTAAGCGCGAAGACTCCTTAAATCCTGATCGGCTGTTTCTGGCAACTCTACCTCACTCGAACGATCCACGAAACGATAGGTCTTCCGCGGCCGAGCCGCGCGCGACGCGAAATACGAGAGTGACTTCGTGTGATTCCGTAGATCGTTTTTCTTTTTTTTTTGCAGAATCTACATTCCCAAAAAATTCGCCAGCAGCTTTTTCCCCTCACTCGTCATAATCGATTCGGGATGAAACTGCACTCCCTCAACCTTTAATTCACGGTGACGCAGACCCATGATCACGCCATCCGGCGTCCGCGCCGACACCTCGAGACACGACGGCAGGCTCGCGTCTTCAACGATTAACGAATGATACCGGCCGGCTGCGAACGATTGCTCAAGCCCCCGAAAGATCGTCTTGCCGTCGTGCTCAACGCGGGAAGATTTTCCATGAAATAAACTTGGCGCGCGGACCACCCGACCACCAAACACCTGCCCAATCGACTGATGCCCCAGACAAACACCGAGGATCGGCGTGCGGCCGGCAAAGCGTTGGATTACCTTCATCGAGATGCCGGCGGTGTCCGGCGTTCCCGGACCCGGCGAGATCAGAATCCGCGCCGGCTTCAACTTTGAGTCAATCTCATCGAGCGCGACCTCGTCATTGCGGCGCACTTCAATCGTCTCGCCCAGCTCGCCCAGGTACTGCACCAGGTTGTAAGTAAACGAATCGTAATTGTCGATGACCAGGAGCATTTCCGATTTCCGATTGCCAATTGCCGATAGGTTATTTCTATTCGCGAGTTGTTTAGAACGCAACTCGTCATTACCGCGCACTGGTACCGCGAAGCGGTTACGTCCCAAAGCCCAGGGTTGCTTCAACCCTGGGGAATATAGAATCTTGGAACCCTCCAACCCGGAACGGGTTGCGCCAGATAACGCAACCGCTTCGCGGTAGAATCATTTATTAATCCGCGACCCAGGGTTGCCGAAGCGGCAACCCTGGGCTCTGGGACGCAACCGCTTCGCGGTAAAGCAAGTCAGGCTCAACTAACAACTGACTATTTTCTTCTCTCGGCCGCCGTAAGAAGCATCACCAAGTCCTGCCGGCCATTCTTAGCGGCCCAACCACTCGCGGTCAGGCCATCTACGTCTTTGATGCGAGGGTCCGCGCCTTTTTCCAAAAGGACGGCGACTGCTTCAGATTGTCCATAAGAAGCCGCCCACATCAGCGCGGTCCCGCCCAACTTGTTCTTGAGATCCGGATTCGCACCAGCCTCCAGAAGCATTCGGACGATCCTGGTGTTGCCTAACCACGCCGCGCCGTGCAGGGCAGCGTCACCCTCATGGTCCTGATGGTTGGGATTTGAGCGAAGCTGCAAGAGTTTTCGCACGAGCTCTGGCCGCTGATGCCAGACGGCGAGCATCAACGCGGTCATCCCGTTCGGCGTCTCAGCTTTCAAATCAATGTTGGGTTGGCCGGACAGCAGATTGGCTACCTGATCGTGCTCACCCTCAATCGCGAGCAGCAAGGCAGTCCAGTTGTTTCGGCCTTTGGCATTGATATCGCTCCCACCGCGCAGCAAGGGCTCGACGATTTTCACGTCACCGCGCGCGGACGACGCCGTCAGGGCTGTGTCGCCATTTTCGTCCTTCGCATTCGGGTTGATGCCACCGCTCAAAAATCCATTAACCGCCATCAGGTCGCGCTCGGCAGCCGCTCGAAAGAATGCCTGCTCGGTAAACTCATAGCCGCGCAGTTTGAGAAACCGTTTAGCTGCCTCAGGTGTGGGCTGGTCGCTGACGGTTCTGACGCACCCGGACAAGACTGCCAAAAAAAGAATGCTCAGAATGGTTTTCCCCCAACACCCTTTGGGACAGGCGAGAAAGAAAGATATTCCCTCTCCCATTGGGAGAGGGTTAGGGTGAGGGCTTACCGCGACGTCCGCCCCGATTGATATTTTGTCTTTGAATGCCACTCGCCTATCACGAAGCACAAACAACAAATAGAAGTGCTCGCCTAGCCCCTCATCCCCGGCCCTTCTCCCAGTGGGAGAAGGGGGAAAAACGTATTCCCACTCCCAATGGGAGAGGGAGATAAAAAGTTTACCGAGGTGTTTGATCGTGAAGCTGCTGCGCATTGTGCTATTGATGCGGCTTATTTCTGGCACTGAGCCACGGTGGCGTGTTTGATTCGAACCGGGCTGACGGGCGTTTCGTTTTCCACCGGGGCGCGATTGATTGCATCAGCCACCTCAAGCCCGGAAATCACTCGGCCGAAAGCCGTAAATTTGCCGTCGAGGTGCGGCCCTTCGTCAACCAGGATGAAAAAATGTGTAGTCGCGCTGTTGGGCTCGTCGGGCCGCGCCATTGAAACAATGCCGCGCACATGTTTGACACTGCCGGGTTCATCGGGAAGTTTGCGTGACATCCTCGCCGCCAGCTCTTCGCCCCACCGCTCGCTGGTGGAAAGATTGCCGCCCTGAATCACAAATCCCTTCACCACGCGGCTGAAAATTGTCGTGTCCAGCATTCCCATAGCCGACAGATTGAGAAAACTGCGCACGGTTTCCGGAGCCGATTCGGGTAACATCTCGATCACGATGGCGCCGTTTTCCGTGTTGAGCGTCACACACTGGCCCTTCATCTTTTCAACTGAGGCTCCCGCGAAAGGCTCCACCTGCGGAGGCTTGGCTTCCGCGGGTCGCGAATTCGCTTTCTTCAGAGTCTCAGGTGAAGGCGGCGGGTTCTGTGCGAAGGTTATGCCGGCGCCCAGAGTCAAACACGATCCTGCGAAAAGGAGCTTTCCGGCGAACCTCATATTCTTGATCCTGGCCATCATTGGTTTTGATCCACCACGCTCAATTCACTCCGAGCTGGGTCTGATTCCCTCTCCCTTTGGGAGAGGGTTAGGGAGAGGGCTTAGTCTACAGCCGCGCAGCTTCGCCCCTCTTCCCCAGCCCTTCTCCCAAAGGGAGACGGGAGAAAGGCATGACCCGAAATTTCACAACCCGCTCTCCGCTAATTCGATTGCCCGAAACAGCGCGCCAGCTTTGTTCAGGCACTCTTCAAACTCTTTTGCCGGAACTGAGTCAGCCACAATTCCGGCGCCGGCTTCGACTGTCGCGATACCGCCGCGCAGCTCGATCGTGCGGATCGCGATGCACGAATCCAGGTTGCCGGCATAATCCACATAGAGAACAGCACCAGCGTAGACGCCCCGGTTCGCCGGTTCAAGTTCGCTGATGATTTGCATGGCGCGAATTTTCGGCGCGCCGGTGACAGTCCCCGCCGGAAAGCACGACGCCAGCGAATCAAACCGATCCAGGCCTTCACGCAGGCGCGCACGAAGACTCGTCACCAGATGCTGCACCTGGGAATAGCGCTCAATCGTCATTAAGGAATCAACTTGCACAGATCCGTATTCCGAAACTTTGCCAAGATCGTTGCGCCCTAAATCGACAAGCATTGTATGTTCGGCGACTTCCTTTTCGTCGCGACGCATTTCCTCACCCAGCGCTTCATCTTCACTTTCAGTCGCGCCGCGCCGGCGGGTGCCCGCAATGGGCCGATACTCCAGCTGCCGTCCGTGACAACGGATCAGCATTTCCGGCGACGCTCCGATGATTGTCTCCGCTCCCATGCGCAGGAAATACATGTAAGGAGACGGATTGGTTGAGCGCAGAGCGCGGTAGATTTGCAGCGGCGGCGCTGATGTTGGCTTCGTGAATTTCTGGGCGATCACAACCTGATAACAATCGCCCGCCGTAATGTGCTCCTTAACCGTTTCCACCGCTGCTTCGAACTCCGGGCGCGGCCAATTCGATTCAAACTGCGCGTCGGATTCTTTAACGCCGTCAGGAGCCAAAGCGGGCGGCGTGCTGTTCTGACGCAGGCTCTCTTCGACATCTTTCGTTTCAGCCACTGCCCGCTGGTACAACTCGCGCAGGCGATCGCGATTCCCTTCCGCTTTATCAGTAAGCACTACTGAAACGATTTCCATCTGCTGTCGCACGCGATCAAAAGCAACTATGGTGCGAAAGAACATCCATACCGCATCGTCCGTGCCGCGGGCCTCGGCGCCATTGGAAGACAAAATAGGTTCAAACAGTTTCGCCGCGTCGTAAGCGAGATAACCGACGGCGCCGCCAGCCAACGGCGGCAGGCCCGGACGGCTGGCCAGCTTCTGTCCGCAAAAATATTCGCGCAAAAACTCAACGGCGTTTTGGTTACGCACCTCGCGCTCGCCATTTTTTTCAACAATCGTTTGCGACCCGCGGCCACGCGCAATCATCCAGGGATTGGCGCCCAGAAACGAATAACGCGCCAAGCGCTCCCCGCCCTCAATCGATTCCAGCAGGAAAGCATAGTCAGCGTTCGCCGCGACGCGCATGAAGGCGCCTACCGGAGTATGCATATCGGCGAGCACCGTGCGCACCACCGGCACCACGTTGCCAAGCTTTGCCTCGTGTTCAAAATCCTCGAAAGTCGCTGGGATTAGATCGAGCATGTGTTTAGAGTTCCAACCTTACTACTGGCTGCGGTGTTTAGAATAGCGAGTGGCACGGACGTCTCGGCCGTGAGCACACGCGCAAGATGCGCGTGTCGCCGTCGCAACTAGAGTTGGCACTCTATACGCCGCGAAATCCAGTCACGAACAGCTTTTTGGCACTCTAGCGCACTTGGCGGAAGTAATCTAGAATGACGTGCGCACCGTCAAACTCTGGCCAAGCACTCAATTACGCAACTGTTTGCTCTCTGATGACCCTTCCTGCCGGCACAATACTCGGCCGTTATGAAATCCGCTCGAAGATCGGCGAGGGTGGTATGGGCGAGGTCTATCGCGCGCACGACCCGAAGCTCCAACGTGAGGTGGCCGTTAAGGTCCTCCCGCTTGCTGTCTCTCAGGATCCGGTGAGCCTGCAACGCTTTGAGCAGGAAGCTCACGCGGCCTCGCGGCTCAACCATCCAAACATTCTTTCAATCTACGACGTGGGCACGCACGATGGTATCTCCTTCATCGTCTCGGAGCTTCTCGAAGGTGAGACGTTGCGCTCTCGCCTGCGCGAAGGCGCGCTTCCATGGCTCAGGTTTTTTGATTTCGCCGGCCAAATCGCGGGCGCATTGACCGCCGCACACGAGCGCGGCATCGTCCACCGTGACTTGAAGCCCGAAAACATGTTCATCACGGACCACGACAAAGTGAAGATTCTGGATTTCGGCCTGGCCCGGCTCGCGCACCCGCCCCGCTCGGATGAAGTGGACACGGAAGCCCCCACAAATCTTAAAACCGCCCCCGACATTATCCTCGGAACCGTGGGCTACATGTCACCAGAGCAGGTGGACAGACGGCCCGCAGACCACCGTGCGGACATCTTCTCGTTCGGCGTAGTGCTTTACGAGATGATTACCGGCAACCGCGCCTTTCGCGGTGAGTCAGCCATTGACACGCTGAACGCGATCCGCAAGGAAGAGCCGCCGGAGCTTTCGCAGTCGAACAAGAACGTGCCGCCGGGCTTAGAGCGTGTCATACGGCGCTGTCTGGAAAAGAAACCGGAGCGACGTTTCCAGTCAGCTAGCGATCTGGCTTTCGCGTTAGAGGCGTTCTCCGAACGAGCGATCACATCCGGCCAGGCGGTGGCCGCTCTCCCGGCCCCGGTTCGACGAATAACTAACCGCGAGGTGCTAGCGTGGACGCTTGCGGGCCTACTCCTTTTGGGCGCCGCCACGTCTGCGGTTCTTTACTTTCGGCGCGGGCCTGCCCCGGCGCATGCGGCACGCTTCTTAGTCTTCCCGCCGGAGAAGGCAGCGTTCACTTACTCTGAAGAAGCCAACACGTTGAGTCTGTCGCCGGACGGCCAGCGGTTGGCTTTCACCGCGAACTCAGCGGGTCGCACGCTGCTATACGTTCGACCACTCAATGCGCTCGAGGCGCAACCGCTCGCCGGCTCGGACGGGGCGGCGTCGCCGTTCTGGTCCGCGGATAGCCGTTTCATCGCATTTCTCGCCGAAGGCAAGTTGAAGCGGGTCGACGCGATGGGCGGGGCGCCGCCGCAAATAGTTTGCGACGTAAAAGGGCGTTCGATCGCTGGAACGTGGAACCGCGAGGGCTTGATTCTTTTTTCGGTTTTTGGCGGCGAATACGGAATTTATCGCGTGGCCGCCAACGGGGGCGTAGCTACGCGGGTAGTCGAAAACACGCTCACGCGGAAGGATGACCTGCGGCGCGCTGAGCCGCATTGGCCGCAGTTCCTTCCAGACGGTCGCCGCTTTTTGTACTCCGCCGGATCCAATGACCGAAAGGGGCACACTTTCGTCAGGTCGCTAGACTCTGAAGAGGACCGAGCCGTCGTGATAGCCGACTCGTTGGCGATGTATGCGCCACCGGGTTATCTGCTTTATGTGCAGCAGGGGACGCTGTTGGCCCAACCATTTGACGCCGCCAGCGCGCAGATCACGGGCGAGCCCTTTCCGATCGTCGAGCGGGTCAAATACCTTAATCCAACCGGCAACGCCGCCTTCTGGGTTTCGCAGAATGGCGTGCTCGCCTACCAGTCCCGCGCTCATATTTCGCGTCTCGTCTGGTTTGATCGAAGCGGCGAGGAGAAAGGGCTGGTCGGCGAGCCGGGTGAGTATGGAGGTTTGCGCCTTTCCCCGGACACGCAGCGAGTCGTCGTGAGCATGGCCGACCCGCGTTCCAGCCAGGGGCTGCATGACCTCTGGATTTATGAACTCGGTCGCAACACGCCGACGCGGTTCACCACCGATATTGAAGGTAATGACGTTGAGTGGTGGCCTATCTGGTCACCCGATGGTCGTCGGATCGCGTTCGCCACCGATGTCGGCGGACCTCCGCATCTCTTTCACAAAGGCTTAAGCGACACCGGAGGAGGCGAACAACTCCTCCCGGTCAGCGGCATTCAAGTTCCGAACGACTGGTCTGCCGACGGCAAGTTCATTGTGTATGAAGACAGCGGCGCCAACAACGGCATGGACTTGTGGATCCTGCCGCTCTTCGGAGAGCGCAAACCATTCACATTTTTGCAGACGCAGTTCAGCGAAACGCAGGCCCAATTTTCTCCGGACGGTCGCTGGGTCGCTTACGTTTCAGACGAGTCGGGCCAACCCGAAGTCTATGTCCAGGCTTTTGCGGGCTCGGGAGAAAGACGGCGAATCTCCAACACCGGCGGCACGCGCCCTCGCTGGCGCCGAGACGGGCAGGAGCTCTTTTACCTGTCCCCGGACAACAAGATGATGGTCGTTTCGATGATGGTCGGGCCGACCTTTGAGGCCGGCGAGCCTAAGACGCTCTTCCGCATCAACTCGGGGGTGTGGCAGGACTATGACGTAACCGCCGACGGCCAGCGGTTATTGAGCAACAACGCGGCTGCCAGCGCAAATTCTTTACCCATCACAGTCGTGTTGAATTGGACCGCGGACTTGAAACAATGACTCTCGCCGCCGGAACACTTCTCGGCCGTTATGAAATCCGCTCGAAGATTGGTGAGGGCGGAATGGGTGAGGTGTATCTGGCGCAGGACAAAAAGCTGGAGCGCAAAGTGGCGCTAAAGATTCTGCCTGAGGAGGTAGCCTCCAACCAGGAACGCATGGGCCGGTTTGTGCAGGAGGCCAAAGCCGCCGCGCAACTAAATCATCCCAACATCGCTCATGTTTATGAGATAGACGAAGCCGACGGCCGCCATTTTATCGCGATGGAGTTTATCGACGGCGAGACTCTGCGGGAGTGCATCCTAGGCGGTCAAACTGATTTGCGAAAACTCCTGCGCTATTTGCAGCAGGTGGCCGAAGGCCTTGCCAAGAGTCACGCGGCTGGGATCGCGCATCGCGATCTCAAGCCCGACAACATCATGATCACGCGCGATGGACACGCGAAGATTCTTGATTTCGGACTCGCCAAATTGATCGAGCCGCAGGGCCATAAGACTGAATCCGAGAAGCAGCTGGCCAGCGAAATCGACACGGTGCTGCAGTCAATGCCCGGGGTCATTCGGGGCACGGCCGGCTACATGTCACCGGAACAGGCACGGGGAAAGACCCGGGAGATTGATCATCGCTCTGACATCTTTTCCTTCGGCTGCATCCTTTACGAAGCAGCGACCGGACGAAAAGCTTTTGAAGGTAGGGACGCGCTGGATTCTCAGCACAAGATCGTGTACGCGCCGACTCCGGTCATTAAAGAAGCAAATCCGACGGCGCCCGACGACTTGCAGCGGATTGTTCGCCGTTGCCTGGCGAAGGATCCCGAAGACCGGTATCAAACGATCAAAGAGGTGGTAATTGAATTACGAGACGTCAGGCGCCAACTTGAAGGCGCGGGCACTGACACTTCCGTGCCGCCGTATACCGCAACGATGACCACCAGCTCTTTGGGCTCCGACACTGGGGGAAGCCGGAGTCTCAGCTCTACGGCCGGCGGATCGCCAGCGTCGCTCTCGACTCGAGCTTCAAGCGCCGAATATATCGTCACTGGAATCAAACAACACAAGCTCGCTGCGATCATCGTGGCGATCGCCCTGGTTGGTGGGATTGTCGCTCTGGTTGCCTATCTGCGGACGCGCACTTCCCCGGCTGCGATTGAATCAATTGCCGTGCTCCCATTCGTCAACACGAGCGGCGATCCAACGGCGGACTATCTTTCTGATGGAATCACCGAAAGCTTAATCAACAACTTTTCCCAATTCTCGGGACTGCGCGTTGTCCCTCGCAGCACGGTCTTTCGCTACAAAGGGCAGCAAATTGATCCGCAGGAAATTGGGCGCAAGTTGGGTGTGCACGCGGTGCTCACCGGCCGCATCGTGCAACATGGCGACACAATCAATGTGCAGACGGAACTAATCGACGTCGACCGGAACTCACAACTCTGGGGCGAGCAATACAATCGCAAGCTCGCGGATATTCAAGCAGTCCAGGGCGAAATCGCAGCGCAAATTCTCGAGCGACTTCGCCTCAGATTGAGCAATGAAGATAAGCAGAACCCAAAGCGATACTCTCCGCCGCCGGAAGCCTATCAGGCGTATTTGAAGGGGCGCTATTACTTTTTCCAGCACAAGGAAGACAGCTATCAGAAAGCCATCGACTCTTTTAATCAGGCCATCAGGCTGGCGCCAAATTATGCGCGGGCTTATGCCGGCCTGGCCTCGACCTATACGGAAATATCCAGCGGATACATCCCACCGACCGAGGCGATGCCGAAAGCAAAAGAAGCGGTAAATCGCGCGCTGGCACTCGACAGCTCATTGCCTGAAGCTCATGTGGCCCTGGCCGAGGTTTACTGGTGGGGTGATTGGAACTTTCCGGCAGCTGAACAGGAGCTCAAGCAGGCCATCCAGCTGAGTCCAAACGATCCGATGATTCACGTTGAGTACGCGAATTTCCTGGCTCGACTTGGACGAGCTGAAGAGGCCATGACCTTCGCTAATAAGGCGCTGCAGATGGATTCGATTTCTCCCTTTGTTAACGGCAATCTGGCCAGCGTCCTCTATTTCACGCGCCAGTCCGATCGCCTGCTCGAACAAGCCAACAAGATGTTGGAAATGGATCCTAATTCCACCGTCGCGCACATTTGGATCGGTCGTGCTTTCATGCAAAAGAAGGACTTTGAGAAAGCCATTCCTGAGTTGCGAAAGGCAGTCGACCCGCAAAGCGGCGATGGATTAGCCCAACTCGGCTATTCTCTCGCGATGGCCGGGCGGAAGACTGAGGCCCTTAAGGTCATAAGTGATCTGGAAGCATTGTCAGCCAGGAGATACTCTTCGCCGGTGCGAGTCGCCTGCGTTTATGTCGGCCTGGGGGAGAAGGAACGCACCTTTGAATGGCTAGAGAAAGGTTATACAGGACGATCGGATCACCTGACGCGGCTAAAAACTGAACCGATGTTCGATAGCCTGCGCGAGGACCAGCGTTTTATCGATCTCTTACGACGGATAGGGTTTCCGTAGACTGCGCTGAAGCTATCCGCAGATTACCCAGATAAGAACTTCGACTTAGCTAAGTTAATACTCCTGCTCTGCGTAATCCTGTGTCATCTGTGTAATCTGCGGATTACTGTTAGCCCAATCTGTTCCCCGCCATCCATTGCCCGCCATCAACAACCAGCGTCTCGCCGTTGATAAAGTTCGCGCCCTCTGAGCAGAGAAAGACTGCGGCATTTTCGATGTCCTTGATTAATCCAAAGCGCCCGAGCGGAACTCGCTTACGCAACTTTTCTTTAATCGGCTCAGGCACGAGTCGCTTCATACCTTCCGTATCTTCAATCGGCCCCGGCGCAATTCCGTTAACGCGAATTCCGTAGCGACCCCATTCAACGGCGAGATTTCGTGTCAGAGCGTCGACGCCCGCCTTGGCCGCCGAGACGTGGAGCTGCATCGGGGTGCCGACATAATGAAGCGTGGCGCTGATGTTCAGAATTAGACCCTGCTCCTTTTTCAATTCAGCAAACGCGGCCCGGCAAACATTAAAGGTACCTTTCAAATCAATGTCGACTACAGTCCCGAACCCGTTCGGTGACAACTCTTCGGCTGCGCAAAGAAAGTTTCCGGCCGCGCCATTGACGACGATATCGATTTTGCCGAATCGTTCGACCGTCGCGGAAATCGCCTTCTCAATATCTTCCGGTTTGCGAACGTCAGCGGCTACCGCGAAGGCTTCGCCGCTTGGGACGTCGGTTGAGGAGCCCTCCCTTACGGTCGGGCTTCCGACACCGCGCGCTTCATTGATCGCGTTAGCAGCGGGTTCGAGATGCTCGAGGCTGCGGCTGACGAGCGCAACGTTCGCACCGGCTTCCGCCAGTGCGCGCGCGACCCCGCCGCTTATACCCGTGCCGCCTCCGGTGACGAATGCCACGCGACCTTTGAGAATCCCGTCCAGAAAAACACTAGTCATAAGAAGATTCGCGGACCGTCTGGCCAACTCGCACCAAGATTGAAAGAAGTGTGTTCAGAACTTTGAAGCGGGCCGCGGGGATCGAACCCGGCCTTGAACGTGTTTCGCCAACGATCCACATTCGCAACGACTCGCAACTTTTGCAATCGCGCCAGTATACGCCCCATTCGGTGGGTTTCGGTAAATCTCCTTCGCTACAAGCCTTTGCAGGAGATTCACAGGCTGACGAAAGAAAGAATCCGCTCGGTCTTATTTGGGTTTCGGTAATGATAACAAGGAGTTATGACCGCTTCGAGAACTATCCCCAACTCTCTCTCGTTGTC
>JBBPID010000091.1:0-19835 GCA_038040505.1 Acidobacteriota bacterium
ACCGGCGCGTGCCCATTTGTCCATATCGGTAGAAGTCATACTTAACAGCGGCGCCACCGCGATCTTCGTTGAGATATTCCGGCGTTATGTCGAACGAATCGCGCAAGACGTCTCCGCCGTCGCGAACAAAAGTTGCGCCACAGGCAAACGGCACGAACATCCATTTGTGCGGATCGAAAGTAATTGAATTCGCCAGCTCAATCCCGCGCAGCTTGTGCTTGTGCTGCTCGGAAAATGCCAACCCGCCGCCATAGGCAGCATCTGCGTGAAACCAGCAACTATTCTCTTCCGCAATCTGCGCCAGTTCGGGCAGCGGATCGATCACTCCGGTCGAGGTCGCACCGGCCATTCCCACAATGCAGCAGGGGACCCTTCCTTCGCTTCTGTCCTTAGCGATCGCTTCGCGCAGTGCATCCAGGCGAATGTGAAAGCGCTCGTCGGTTTCGATCTTTCGCAGGCTTTGCCGCCCTAAACCCAAAATGTCGACGCTCTTCTCCAAAGAAAAGTGGCATTGTTCAGAGGCGTACACGGTCAAATCCCCGGGCGTCGCGCGCACCCCAAGTTCGCAGATCCGGTCCGCGGCCTTATCACGCGCACACTTCAAAGCAATCAGATTGGCTTCTGAGCCGCCGCTCGCCAGGGTCCCAAAAGCCTCAGGTCCATATCCGATCAGCTCGCAAAGCCAGCGAATTACCTGCGCTTCGATCATTGCGGAGGTCGGCCCGTTGCGCCAGGCGCCAGCGTTCTGATTCAACGCCGAGCACAGCGCATCAGCCCAGACTCCGATAGCCAGGGGTGTCGGATTGAATTGCCCAAAGTAATGCGGGCTGGGAATCTGCATCACATGCGGCGCCACGTCGCGTTCGAATCTGCCGAGAATTTCTTCCGCGGACATTCCATCGACTGGCAACGGCTCGTCAAAAAGTTTTTCGAGATCCGCGGGCGTCGCTGGCGAAATCACCGGAGCCGATTCGAGACGTGACACAAACTCCGCAATCAATCTCGTGACCGCGGGCCCCAGCAACTCGTGTTGCTTCCTTAGGGATTCAGTGTTCATGTTATCTTCGAACTGCAGTTGTAAATTTCGCCGCTAGTGTAGACAGAAGAGACCGGGAAATGCCAACGTCAGCCGAAAAGTTTAGCCAGGCTTTGTATGAGAGCGCGCCCGACTTTGGGATTGAGCTGCGGCCGGAGCAGGTGAAGGGATTAACGGACTACTACCAACTGCTGCTTAAGTGGAACAGCAAGCTGCATCTGGTCGCGCCATGTGCGCCGGCGGAGTTTGCTACGCGTCACATTCTCGAATCGCTCTTGCTGCTGCCGTTCCTGTCGCGAAATGCCCGCGTAGTTGACATCGGCTCAGGCGGCGGCTTGCCGATCGTGCCGTGCCTAATCGTTCGTGACGATCTGCGGGCGGTCCTGATTGAATCATCCCGGAGAAAAGGGGTTTTTCTGCGCGAAGCCTTGCGCCTGGCAAAGAGTCGAACGGCGGAAGTAGTCGTAGAAAGGTTTGAGGGGAGCGAGGTGCCCGCAGCGGACTTTGTAACATGCCGGGCCCTGGATAAATTTCAGAAGATGCTGCCGGCGCTGGTGGATTGGGCGCCCAAAGGATGTGAACTCTTGCTTTTTGCGGGCCCGGGCCTCCGTGTACAAATCGAAGAGATGCTCTCGTCGGCCAGGGCCTACCCGATTCCTAAATCCGATCGACGCTTTTTGATTCAAGCTAAGAAGGAAGACAGGACGATCCACGAAACCACACGAACGGACACGAATTAGTTGGTGCCATTTCGTGTGATTTCGTGTGACTTCGTGGATCGTTCTGATGCTGCGGCGGAGTTTATTTCACCGTCACGGCGATCACCTGCTGCCCGGTGATGACAAAGTCGGCTGGTGACAGCTCGCGTTCATAAACCTGCGAGAGCGTCATCGGCGTATAGCCTCCGGAAGTGCGATCGTTATTCAAGGTCGCGACCATCGAAGGCGGCAGATTTGGCAGCTCGCTACTGCCAATCACCACCCCGGGCGCGGGTCTCAAAAGCCTCAGGTACAAACGATCGTTCTTTTTGATCCGGTTAATGGCGCCCACCAGCTGGCCCAGGTCACGAGGAACGAAAACCCTTGCTGAGGAGGATTCCTGCAAAGTCGCTCCATCCCCAACCATAATCATCAACTGCCCGGACGGAGCGTCGGCCGGAATCTGAACCGGGATGCGTTCCACGAATTGCTTGCCGGAGTCAGTGCGGACATACGCCTGAATCTCGACATTCTCTCCGCGCCCAACGTCCGTGCGATCCAGAGAAATGCGTTCCAGCGTAGCGGCGTGTTTGTCCTCACTGGAAGTGATGTCCAGCTCGATGCTCTTGATGTTTACGTTGTCGAAACCGCTGCTCAAAAGGGCGGCGACGGGAGTGGCGATCGATCCCGAGGCCATCATGGCAGCGTTCGCTGAAGAAAAGCGGCGCTGCAGCGCGATCGGTTCCTGACCATCGACGTTTATCGACCCGCTGACGCTGATCGTAGCTTCACCGACCGCGCGCTCCTGTGTGCCGATGCTGTTAAAGACAGTGATATTCAAAAGCAAGGGCGTGAGAAACTCGTCGCTGACGATTTCGTAGGAAAACTCCTCGACGCTATCGCGGCTGGTGTGCAGCTTGAGCCTTACCGGAATCATCCGCGCCGCATGGCCGAGCTGGCCAAGAATTCCCGTCGCTCGATCCTGAGAGATCGAGCCGACCATACGTCCCGGCACGGCGAGCTTGAATGAATTAAAAGCGTTGGGAATGACTGTTACGACCGAGCTCTCGGTCATCGGCATGTCTGACGACCCCAAACTCAAAAACGGGTGGCCGAATGCATAGATTCGATCCGCTTCGCGCAGCGTTACCGTGCCGGAAGCTGCAATCGAATAATCTCCGCGCGACAGCTGAACGCTCACCGAGTCCCCGGGCAGCAACGTCTTGTCGTCAAAAGGTTCGAGCGGAGTAATTCTCGCGGCGCCGCCAACTCCGGAAATCGGAAGCAAACCTGCCGACGTCAGGTCGGCGGCAAAAAGCGAAAGGCTTTCCTGTCTGATGCCGCTAAAAACCACCGGTGTGGCGATTTGTTGAATCTGCTGGCCCATTAGGGGCACCAGAGGCGACCCGGCAGAAACGGAGGCGATCAGCGAAGTCGGGCCAAAGGCCGGCTTTGGCAGCGGCCTCCTCCATTCGGTGCTGGCCATCTCTTTGAAAGATATCGCGCGGGCCTCGCCCGTTCCTTTCGGTTTTCCCTTACCCTGCTCAAAGATGTCGATCATCTGCGAGATTGGTGTGATGCCGCAGATTGGCTCTTTCGAAAATGGAAAGCTGTACGCAATGGCGCCCAGCAGCCGATTGTCGATGAAGACAGGTGAACCAGACATGCCAGCGAAAACTCCGGTCTTGTCGACGCCCGGCCCGCTGAGCTTCGCGATGATGGTGCTCTGCCGCGGTCCGGTATAGCCGGGCAGCACGCCCAGAATCTCAACTGAAAATTCCTGTGACGAGCTCCCGGTAAAGACAGAGCGCGACACGCCCTTCATTCCCGGTCGCAGATCCTCCAGAGGGAAAAGCGCGACGCTGGAGCCGCCCGAGTTAGCTTTGGTCTTTACTACTGTCGTCTGGCCGAAACCGATGGTGGAGCCGCCCAGCAGCAAAAATGCTACGAGTACAACGGGAACGATTTGTCTGATTGCCTTCATTTTTTGTTACTTTCGCGAGGTGATAATTCGATGCCAGCTTGCCACTTTCTCCGGTCACTATAGCCCAACTTTCGCTAAAGTAATAGCATTGGTTTGAGAAAGGACCGCTGATTAGGTGACACCGGCACGTCGGCCGTGAACTATGCGCCGAACGCGCGTGCCTTTCCCTGGTGACCTGGCCCTGGAGCTATGTTGGATGTAGAAGGATTCATTCTGGTTGGCGGCGCTTCGAGCCGAATGGGCTCGAATAAAGCGCAGCTGACTTTCGGCGAGCAAACGACTGTGCAGGTAATAGCTGCAGCTCTGGGCTCGGGAGCGGACCGGGTTCGGGTGGTGGGTTCAGCCGCGGACACAACCGCCGCCGGATTCGAGAACGTGCCCGATTTGCAGGAGCGTTGGGGCGCTTTGGGCGGCATCAATGCCGCGCTGAGGGCATGCCAGGCAAACTGGGCGATGATCGTAGCGTGCGACCTGCCGCTGGTGACGCCGGCCCTTTTTGCCCGAATGTTGGATTTCGACCGCCAGGACTTTGATGCTCTGGTCCCGATTCAGCCTGACGGCCGGCCGCAACCGCTGTGCGCTATCTACCGGCGGGAAGTCTGCAGGGCGCTCACGGAAGAATTGATAGGTGAGGGCGAGCACATGCCACGCGCTATGCTCGCGCAGGTCCGGACCCGTTGGATCGATTTTGATGAACTGGCTGAGCTCCCCGGCGCGGATAATTTCTTTTTGAATGTAAACACTCCGGCCGATTATGAGCGCGCCAGGGAGATTTTTGAGAATAGAAAAGCTTCCAGCGTCGAAAGGCAAATTGGGCGCTGGTAGTGTGCTAATCTGCTTTCATGTTGGTTGCACTTGGAAATGCTAATCACGAAAACACTACCGCTCAGACTTTTTACTGGTTATAATCCCTGCCTAGCATGTCATCTCAGCGCAGACTGTTAGTGCGAAGTATTAAGGGTTTCCTTCCTATCGTCCTGGTGGTGCTGGTGGCGTGGGCCGGGGTTACTATTTGGATCGTCCGCACCATCACCAAGCCACCTCGGGCTCCCTACCTGGTCACCCCGAAAACCTTTTCGCAATATACCGGTCCAGTTCTGAACGCGACTGACGTGACGTGGCCCAACCACGACGGAACCACGGCGCGCGGTTGGTTGATTCAGGGGGCCGAGGGAGCGCCGGCCGTAATTCTCCTGCACGGTTATGGCGCCGATCGATCCTGGCTCTTGAATCTTGCCGTCAAGCTTAACGAGACAACCAAATTCACCGTGCTCTGGCCGGATCTGCGCGGTCACGGAGAGAATCCGCTGGTGCCTTCGACCATGTTCGGCATGATTGAGGGAGATGACACTACCGCGGCCATTGAGTATCTGCACACACTCAAGACCCCCACTGGTAAGACTCAGGTGGCCGGGCCAATTGGCATCTACGGGACCGAACTGGGCGCCTATGCGGCTCTCGAGGCCGCCCACCGATCACCCGAAGCTCGCGCTATCGCACTTGATTCTGCTCCTTCGAGCCCGGACGATTTGATTCGGTCAGCGACAACCACTAGTGCTCGTTCGGGAATCTTTAACTCTGTTCTGCAGCGGATGGCTCGGTTGGGGATCGGGATTTACTTCGGCGGAAAATACCAGGCCACCCCGTCCTGCGAGCTCGCCCGCTCGCTGGGCGAACGGCGGGTGCTGCTGCTGACGGGCCCAGAAGGAGATCCCTGGCGCGCTTCCACAATGGACCTCGGCAAGTGTTTTCGGGGCACTCCGGAATTGAAAAAGGACTTGCCCTTGACGGGACTGAATCTTCCCAACGCCACCGGCGAACAGGAAGAGACCTACGATCGGCCGGTCATCGAGTTCTTCGGCAAAGCGCTCCGGTAAGGCCCATCCCCACTCACCTCAAACGAACCAGCAATAGAGCCGCGCGCGTAACTAAACGGGGGTCAGGCCTCCGATCTTACGATTCTTAGCTTGAGATCCCTCCGCCTGGGATGATGCCGGATTGCTCATGCAAATATGATCACAAAGCCGGTAAAGGCTTTCTATTAGAGACGACAGTGACGTCTGCAAGATTCTTGCGTGCGATGTTGGTTGATGAGAGCCTAGAACGGCACTAACATCCGGCGCCCATGGCACGAAAGGCGCGAGCGGAAGTTGCCGGCGGTCTGTATCACGTAATCACTCGCGGAAATAATCGGCGGCAAATATTCAACTCTCAGACGGATTATCAGAAGTTCCTTTCCCTGCTGGCGGTCCAAAAGGGCAAGTTACCATTCTTCCTCTACGCGTACTGCCTGATGCCCAACCATTTGCATCTGTTAATCGAGCGGCAAGCCGACCGCGTGGGTCACATCATGCACCGGGTTCTCACCGGATACACCCAGTACTATAACCGGCGTTACCGGCGGGTCGGGCATCTGTTGCAAGGACGACATAAAGCAATCCTCTGTCAAAGCGATCGGTACCTGACTGAGCTGGTTCGGTACATTCACCTTAATCCGGTCCGTGCGGGAATGGTGGAGCAGCCTGAGCAATATGAATACAGCGGACATCGTGCTTATCTGGGATTGGAACCCACAGGCCTGGTGGATATTGATCCTGTGCTGCGGCACTTTGGAGTGAAGAAGGAGATCGCGCGTGCACGATACGGCCAGTTCGTGAGAGCAGGAATGAAGCTGGGCCACCAGGAAGAATTCTATCTGGCGGATGAGGGGCGAATTCTGGGATCCGAGGAGTTTGTCGAGGCGACTATCCACCGGATTGGGGAAGTGAGGCGAATCGAGGGCAGTCAGCCCAAAATGAAATTACCTAAGGAATCCTTTAGCGCTGAGGACTTGCTTGCGGCGGTGGAAGAGATATGTGAAGTGAAGAGAGAAGAATTTTGCGGCCCTGGCAAGCATGTTTCAACCTCGATTGCCAAAGAGCTATTTGTGTTGGCGGGCTGTCAGATGGGAGCGAGCTTGAAGCAACTCTCAGACATTTCCGGCATGAGTAGTGCAGCGATAAGCCGACGAAAGGACGCCGGCCGGGCCAGGATGCGCGAGGACAAACGGGTAGCTGGACTCGTCTCGCGAATCGTCGAAGAGTGTCGGCAGCGAATCGTAAGATCGGAGGCCTGACCCCAGTCTTATCGAGTTTTTCGACAAAGCGCTCCGGTAAGGCCCATCCCCACTCACTTCAAACGAACCACCACTAAAGCCGCGCGCGTATTGTCGCCGATCATTTCGGTTTCAATATTCGGAGACTCAGTTAACTGCGGCATATATTCCAGCGGAACAAAGCACAGCACCACGCCACCGTTGCGGCGCGCGGCATCGATTACCTGGGCGCCGCCCTCCAGCTTGATCGGTTCGCCTCTCGATCCGTAACTCATGCGGCCTGCCGCATAGAACTCAGCAGTTCGCTCCAGTGTGTGCATCTGGACCACCGGAGTCGCGCCATAGCCCCTGGCTGAAGCCGCGTTCAGCAGGTCGCGCACTGATTCCGGCTTGCCAATAATCGGGCCGGCGCATTTGAGGGCCACGGCTGAGGTAATGATCAGGCAGATCGGAATCACAACCAGCACCGCTCGGCGCATGTGTGGCTGAAACAAAGCAAAGAGTCCCGCTGCCAGCAACGGCGCGCCCGCGGCGATGACAATCGAAGTCTTCATCGGATAATCGCGACCCAGATGCCAGCCACCGAAGATCGCCAGGCCTATCAGAAACAGACCCGTCAGGCGAATCAGTACCAGGCCACGTCTCTCGTCGAACAAACGCGTCAGCTGATCGCCAACCAACAAAGCAGCCGCCGGAAGAACCGGCAGAATGTAAGCAGTCAGTTTTGATCCGGAAAGCGAGAAGAAAGCGATCGGAACTACGATCCAAACCAGGGCAAACACGCGCAGACGATCAATCGCCGTTTGCCCCCGCCACCGCCAGCGACGGGCTGAGATGAAAGCGGCTGCGAGAAAAACTGTCCACGGGATCGAGAACGCTACCAGTACCGGCCCGTAAAAATAGAAAGGCTCGGGATGATGATATTTGTTCGAGAGATATCGAGCGAAATGATGCTGAATGATGAATTCATCGATGAACCTCCAGCCATGCCGGTAAATCATCGGCCCGTACCAGAGTCCAGCGACCAAAAGCGCCACCGGAATTCCCCACAAGAGACTTTTTAGAAGGATCCGCGGTGGTCGCTCTCGGCGCAACAAAAAGTATATTGCGATTACTCCAAAAGGCAGGACGATGCCGATCAAACCCTTGGCCAGCAAAGACACACCGATGAAGGCGTAGAACCCGATTAGCGGCAGGTGCGCGCGACTTTCTGAGGAGACATCCTGAATCCCGTCGCTATCGTTCCGGGTTCTGTACCTGACGTACCAGACGAAGAAACACGACAGCGTGCCTGTCAGGGCCATGGTGACGACGATGTCAAAGCTCGCCCCGCGAGAAAAGACCAAAGCGCCCAGACTACTCAGCCAAACCAACGCGCTCCAACGGGCCAGACCATCACGCGGTGGTTCAGTTTGATCAGTCGAACTCGGATTGGCGCCGGCTTTCTCAATCGTGCGGCCAACCCAGTAAACAAAAACTCCCGACAGGAGGCCGCTCAGGGCCGGACCGATGCGAGCGCCGTACTCGCCGATCCCAAACAGCTGGTATCCAGCCATCATCATCCAGTAAAGCAGTGAAGGCTTTTCAAACCACGGATAACCGCCGAGTGTCGTCGACACAAAATCCCGGCGCACGAACATCTCGCGCGCCACTTCAGAGTAAAGCGGCTCGTCGGGCCCGACCAACGGCAGCGCATTCAAGCCCCAGAGATAGAAAGCGGCCAGGCCAATGAACAGAAGCAGCCAACCGCGCCTGGCAAGCTTAGATAGTTGCAAGTATTTTCCTCAGGGATTAGTCCGTGGTTAGTGGTCAGTTGCTGGTTGCTTGCTTTCTTTCTTTCATGCCACTTAGTATCGTCAAAACCGAATTTTGAAGTATCGTCGAAACACGACTTTGATTCAAACACTGCTTTGCCGACCAATAAACGATTGCCAACTAACCACTAACTACTGACTATGCTACGCACTGCAGTCATCGGGGTCGGACATCTGGGCGCACAGCACGCGCGCATTCACGCCAGTCTGGCCACAGAAGGCGCGTCGCAGTTCACAAACGTCTGTGATGTTGATGAAGAACGCGGTCGTAAGGCCGCCGGCGAGTGGAATGTTGAGCTGGTTTCCGACTGGCGGACACTTATCGGAAAAGTAGACGCAGTCAGTCTGGCAGTGCCTACCGAGTCGCATAGCGAGATTGCCTGCGGCTTGCTGGAAGCCGGCATTCACGTGCTGGTAGAAAAGCCGATCTCACGCACGCTCGCAGAAGCCGATTTAATGATAGCGGCCGCCGAGAAAGGTGGCGCGGTCCTGCAAATCGGACATGCCGAGCGCTTCAATCCCGCTATGATTGCCCTGCGACCGCACGTCCGCAACCCTGTCTATTTCGAGATTCATCGGGTGGGACAGTTTACGGCGCGATCTTTGGACATCGATGTGGTTCTGGATTTGATGATTCATGACCTGGACATCGTTCAGTGGCTGGTCGGCGAAGAGGTGGAAGTTATTTCGCTGCACGCCGTCGGGATTCCCATCCTCACCGATCGGGTCGACGCCGCCAACGCGCGTCTGGAATTCGCGACCGGCGCAGTGGCTAATATCACCGCTTCACGGGTCGGCACCGAAAAGATTCGCAAGATGCGTTTCTTTCAACCTCGCGATTACATCGCCGTCGATTACACCACCAACCACGCCTCGATTAGCAATCTGGCGCCTCCTACGCACGGACCGTGGCCTGGCGTACAGACCAGAATCCTCGAAGTAAAAGACGTCGAACCTCTGCGCGCGGAAATTGAATCCTTTCTGCTCGCCGCCGGCGAAGGGTCGCAGCCAATAGTCTCCGGCAAAGACGGTCGTCGCGCTTTGGACCTCGCGCTGCGCACGCTCAAGCAGATTCAGGATCACACCGTTCGCTCAGGCGTAAGCGCTTTTCTGCAAAACGCTTAACCGACTCTGCAAGTGTTTTGCTTAAGAAGAGGCTTTTGTCGTCATCAGATCGCTGCTATTATTCGGCGTTGGTAAGGGCCGGGATCCTCAATGACTGACGAAGAGCGACAGCGCGCCATGGATTTCATCGTCGCCCAACAAGCGAAGAACTCGGTGGAGATCGAGAAGCTCCTCGAATCACACCGCCAAGCCGAACACCGATTTGATCGAGACGAGCGAATTTTGAAACTGATGATTAGGGCAGGCAGGCGAGCCCACGAACAAAACCGTGAAGAACATCAGCGCTTCCTCGACGAAATCAAAGTAATGAAGGAATTCCAGGCTCACAGCGACAAACGCCTCGACGCCTTGATCGATATCGTCCGCACCGACCGCAAAGGTCGGTCATCGTAGTCCGCTCACTTTTGTCGTAAGATTCCCGCCGTGGCGGATGGACCTACGAACAACCCGGAACCAAACATCTCGACATTGCTGCGCCGCCGGATCGACGCCGGTGACTTCCCTTCCGCGGTTTACCTTGTCGCCGAAAACGGCGAACCGATCTATTCCGACGCCATAGGCGACGCGGTGCGCGAGCCTGAATCGCACGCAGCAACTCTCGAGACAATCTATGATCTGGCATCGCTGACAAAACCGCTAATTACCGGACTGCTTTGTGCCCGTTTGGTCGAGCGTGGCGAACTGACGCTCGACAGTTCGATCGCAAATTATCTCCCTGAGTTCGACCGGCCGGATAAGAATCGCATCACCATCAGGTCGCTGGTAACACACACTTCGGGGCTGCCGGCCTGGCAGCCGCTCTACATTCTGACGGAGGGAGCCAGGGAAGCAACTCTGGCGGCGCTCGCTAATGCGCCGCTTGATTACGAGACGGGAACGCGCGTCGTTTATAGCGACCTCGGATTTATCGTCCTCGGCTTTCTACTACAAAACCTAACCACGCTGCCGATAGATGACCTGGCGCGGCGCGACATCTTTAAGCCTCTACACCTGGCGCGCACGTTCTTTAATCCCGAGCAAGCGATGCAGACGGGCGTGGCGGCGTGTGAGAGTGATAACGCCTACGAACGTGACATGTGTGAACGGGATTCGGCAGCGCCGCGATACGACAAGTGGCGGACTGGTGTGATCTGGGGAAATGTCCACGACGGCAACGCAAATTTTCTCGGAGGCGCGGCAGGCCATGCCGGCCTGTTTTCAACCGCCACCGAAACTTTGCGCTTGGCAAACCAATTCATTGGCGAACTAACTGATTTGCTTTCCAAAGAAACGTGCGAACTCTTTCGCGATAACATGACGCAAGGATTGAACGAGGCCCGCTCATTAGGCTGGCAACTGGCTGCCACCAAAGATTCCACCGCCGGTCCGGCGCTATCTCCAGACGCGTTCGGCCACACCGGATTTACCGGAACTACTTGTTGGGTTGATGCCGGCAAGCAGCAGACCTTTATCCTGTTAACGAATCGCACTCACGCGCATTCCCTGCCCTTTGCCAATATCAATCAGACTCGACGAGAGTTTCACACTCTGGCCGTCGCGGCGCTGGCCGGCCGCTGAGCTTAACGAACGATGGCATCCCCGCAGCAGGACAACTCGCCGTCGAATCCTCGGCTTTTGCGGCTTAAGGAATTTCTCAGCCTCGAGCGTAACGTCACCCTCGCCTCAGGAGCAGTCTTTCTGCTTGGCTTTGGCGAAGAGCTTTGGAAAAAGTTTCTACCTAAGTATCTGGAGGCGCTCGGCGCCAGCACGCCGGTGATTGGTCTGTTCGGAACGGCTGAAGATTTTCTCGACGCCGTTTATCAATATCCGGGCGGTTGGATCGCTGATCGGTTCGGCCGGCGCCGTGCCTTCTTTCTGTTCATCGCGCTGGCTTGCGTCGGCTATCTCCTCTACCTCTTCGGACCATCCTGGCCATTCGCGTTTGCTGCGCTGGCATTCGCCATGGCCTGGCAGAGCATGGCCTCGCCCGCGATTTTTGCTGTCATCGGCGACGCGCTTCCCGCAGAAAAGCGCGCCATGGGTTTTACGATTCAGTCGATCTTAAAGCGCGTACCGATTGTAATCGCCCCGGTAATCGGAGGCGTAATCATCGCATCCCTGGGAATTGTTCAAGGTGTGCACCTGGGACTGATTGTTACGCTGGTGCTGGCGGTGCTGACGTTGTTTGTAATCCGTCTGATCAATATCACCCGGGCCGTCCACCACAAGACAAACATATTTGGCGTCTGGAATTCCTTTCAGGGCGGCCTAAAGCGTTTACTCATCTCGGACGTTTTCATCCGCACCTGCGAGGGAATGGCGGATGTGCTGATCATCCTTTATGTCACGAACGTGGTTCACATCAGCATGGCGCGTTTTGGAACGCTGATCGCCATTCAGACGATCACAACGTTGCTGATATACGTGCCGGCCGCTAAGGCAGCCGATCGAGTCGGTCGCCGGCCTTTTATCATCGTGACCTTTTGTGCGTTCGCCCTCTATCCGCTGGCGATCATTTCCGCGCGGGATTTCACCGGTCTGGTAATCGCCTTCATCATCGGCGGCCTGCGAGAAATGGGCGAGCCGTCCCGTAAAGCAATGATCGTTGACTTCGCCGCGCCGCAGCTTCGCGCGCGCACAGTTGGCCTCTACTACCTGCTGCGGAGTCTGGCGATTACGCCGGCGGCCGCGGTGGGTGGTCTGCTCTGGAGTCTGACGCCGCAAACACCATTTCTGATTGCCGGGAGTTTCGGCATCGCCGGGACCCTAATTTTTATGGCAACCGTGCGCGAACGCTTTACGGAGGGGAATTCAGGTTAGGCTCAAAGCAAGTAGTTGCCCTATTGGGGTAGTGATGCAAGTTGAACCGGCCGGCCTTTTCTTATTAGCACCGTGGCTTTAGCCCGGTGATTAGCGATTGAGATCGGACGGGAAACCGTTTAAACGGTTTCTAGATTTGTCTCGTCCACCGGAGTCACGGTCGGGCTAGTGCACCGCTGCGCGTCAGCTCTCGGCAACACATTAGGACTTTTCGAGCCGCAATTGGCAGTCACGAAATTGATTTTTGTAGTAAGATGGCCCCGGCCCGCCCGGCTTGCTCCCTGTACGCTGAGAGATTCAACTCAAAATGCCGAATCGTTTTCGCAGAATCGCGATCGTGTTGCTGGTAAGCGCACTCGTTTCGCCGCTCAGCGTCGCGCCGCCGCTTTATGCCCAGGAGTCACGTGAGCGTCGCGCGGAAAAACCAAAAGAAGAGCCGAAGCAACGCGTCTGGCCCACGGACACCGGATCGCCAGTCAAGAAGGCGAGCGAAGCGAAAGAGTCCGAACGACTGGCCGCCGAACCAATCATGCGTATCGCGTTATCGACCGGCACGCGGTCCGCAACGATCTCAACCACTGGTCAACTACTTAACGCCTCGGTACTCAATTCCGCCGCGCAGCCGCTGGAAACTGCTCGAGTGCGAGTAGAATCTCGACTCCTATCTCCGCTTCAACAGGTAAACGAACGGCCATACGAGGTCGAGCTGGCCCGGGACCTTTCCCGCGAAGACGCCGACCGCTTGATTGAATCGGTAAAGACTCTAACCGACGAGACGGCGCAAGCACTCTCTCAATCATCCGGCAAGTGGCGCGTGATCATCGTCAAGCAATCCGGCGAAGCCGCCGAAGCGGTTTCCGCTAAACTCGAAGACGCCGGATTTGATGTAGTCACATCGTTCAAGACACCGGTAGGCGAAGGTGACAACCCCAACGGAAACGCAAACTCCGCCCCAGTCTCTAAAGATGCGCGCGAATCTTCCAACAAGCTCAAACTGATTTCTCGCTCCAGCGTGCCCACTCGCGAGTTGCTCGCTTTTGCGCGAGGCTCATCTCCAGTGCTGCGTTCCAGCGCTCCTCTGGTCTTCGCCTCCAGCGATCAAAGCGCGCCCGTTCGTTTCAACGACAAACCGTATCGCGGCAAGATCGAAGTGTTTGCCAACCCGCGGGGCGCTTTGACCGTAGTGAACGTGATCGGGCTGGAAGATTACGTGCGCGGAGTCGTGCCCAACGAATTATCCCCGGGCGGCTATCCCGCGATCGAAGCTTTGAAAGCCCAGGCTATCGCGGCGCGCACATATGCGCTGAGAAACCGCGGCCAATTTGCTTCGGAGGGTTTTGACCTGCTGCCGACGATCCGCTCGCAGGTCTATCGCGGGCTGTCGAGCGAACACTCTCTGTCTTCGCGCGCGGTCGAAGAGACGCGCGGCATGGTAGCGACTTACAACGGCGAAGCGATTAACGCCCTTTACACATCCACCTGCGGCGGCCGCACCGAGGACGCGGAGAATATTTTCAGAGACGCGGTTCCCTATTTGCGGGGACGTGAATGCGCCGCCGAGGGCAAGGCCGCGTTCGCGCCTTTCACGATCAAGAGCTCGCGCGATCTCTTCGAACTCAAGGACGAGAAGGATCTGGTGCTAGCGCGCGATGTCGCCTTACTGACCGTCAACGGACTCGGGCTGCCGGAAGATAAAGTCTCGAGCTCCTGGCTCTCGGCGCACGTAACGGAATCGGAAGCCCGGGATTGGCTCCGCGCCACGGCACGTCTGGCGCGCAACGGTTCGTTCATGCCTCCGGACGATGCCACGAAGCTGCCGGCATTCAGCACGGCGCTGATGGCGTCGGTCTTCGGCGAGAGACGCGCCGACACGCTCATGAACAATGCCGACGTTGACTATGTGCTGGGACTGCGCGATGGCGACCAAATCCCCGAGTCCAATCGCGCGGACGTCGCGATGCTGCTGCGCGAAGGACATCTGACTCTATTTGCCGACGCTACCCTGCGTCCCAAAGACACCCTGGAGCGGGGACGCGTGTTGCATGCGATTGCCAGCCTGCTGACCGCGCGCGGACTGTTAGCGATTCAAAAAGGAGCTGCGCGCCCGGCTGCTTCCGGCTCGCTGATTCTGCGTTCAACCAAAGGAAAGGATCAGCCCATCGTGGTCAGCCGCGATGCCTTTCTCTTCCGCGCGTTCGGCGAAAATGTCTATCAGATGAAGTCCCTGGCCCTGGTGGGCGGCGAGCCCGTAACGTTTCACGTTAGCGCGAGGGGTGAAGTCGATTATCTCGAAGTCAGGCCCGCGCCCAATGGCGCCTCAGCCGAACGCTTTTCGCCCTTCACTAACTGGACTTCCGAGATGTCCCTGGGCGCAGTCCAGTCCCGCCTCGGGAGATCTGTTCGCGGCGTCGGCTCGATTACCGATCTCAGAATCGCGCGTCGCGGATCTTCACGCCGCGTAATCGATTTGGAGGTAGTTGGTTCGCAGGGCACCGGCCACGTTCGGGGCGGACGAATTCGCTCTGCCCTCGGGTTGCGCGAACAGCTCTTTGTCATCGATCACACGTACAGCGAGAGCGGTCGCGTGACTGGTTTCGTCTTTACCGGACGCGGCTGGGGTCACGGCGTAGGCATGTGTCAGGTCGGCGCCTATGGCCTGGCGCGACAGGGCTTTACGGTCGAACAGATTCTCAAGGCTTACTACACCGGGATCGAACTCACCCGGCTTTACAACTAAAACCATCTAAGCGACACTCGGGGAGCCTGAGCTAGTTTAGTTGAGGGCTCACGAGCATGCTTCCCGCAAATACCGTCCTTCAGAATCGATATCGCATTGTCCGCCAACTTGGACGCGGCGGCATGGGCGCGGTCTACGAAGCCGTCGATCAGCGCTTGAGCAGCATTGTCGCGATCAAGGAAATGCTGCTGGCGACCGACGATGCCCGCCGCGCCTTTGAACGTGAAGCGAGTCTGCTGGCCAATCTGCGCCATCGCTCTCTGCCGAGTGTCACCGATCACTTTGCCGAAGGCGAAGGACAGTTTCTGGTGATGCAGTTCATTCCCGGAGAAGACCTGGCGCAATTACTGGAGCTGCGAAAACGCGCTTTTCCGCCCGCCCAAGTGGCGAAGTGGGCCGAAGATATTCTGGCAGCGCTCGAGTATCTGCATTCGCATAATCCGCCGATACTTCACCGGGACATTAAACCCGCGAACCTGAAACTCACTCGCGAAGGCGAACTGTTTCTAATCGATTTTGGTCTGTCAAAAGGCGCAGCCGGGCAAATGCCGACTCTTTTAACCAGTCGCAGCGTGAAAGGCTACACCCCGGCATATGCGCCGCTCGAGCAGATTCACGGCGGGGGCACCCACCCAGGTAGCGATCTCTATTCGGTAGGCGCCACGCTTTATCACTTGCTGACTTATGTTGCGCCGGCTGACGCGCCGACTCGCTTTAACGCGCTTGACGATCTCCAACCCGATCCCATGCCCGCAGCGGATCAGGTCAATCCGCAGGTTCCGCACGCGCTGGCTCAGGCGCTCAGTCAAGCGATGGCCATGAATCGCCGTAACCGGCCCGCGAGCGCTATGGCGATGCGTCGCATGATTCGTGAAGCCTTGCCGCTCGCAGGAGAAGAAGCTGTCACAGTGCAGATGAAGTTCGAAGAGGCAGAGCCCGCGGCGCCGCCCGCTTCCCCTCGGGAAGAAGCGGTTACCATGCGCAAAGAGGCGGCCTCAGTCAGAACTCCCGACGTGATTTCTTCGCCTGTCGCGGTGCCGCCAACGCAGCCGGCCGCGGTGACGCATCCCTTGTCGCCGACTCGATCGACGGATTCGCTTGATCTTGAGATGGCGCCCAAGGTCGCAAACGCGGGCATTCCCACGATTGAAGAGACGCCCACTTTGATTGACCGGATCGCGCCCGTGCCTGCTGCTGCCGGGTTTCCGGTCACGCCGGAACCGGCTGGGCCCGCTCCACAACCTGCTGTTGCGTCTGAACACCGGCGAATGAGCAGGCCTTTGATGGCCGCGCTCGTCGCAGTGCCGGTTCTGTTAGTCCTGGTTACGGGGGCTTTGCTCGGGGCGCGCTGGATGGCCAATCGAAAGACGGTCCAGAACCAGACGATTCAGACCGCAAGCTCTGCCGGCGACCATCCAACCAGTACCGACAAACCGGCGGAGATGCCGACGAAGAAGTTTTTCACCGGTGAGTTTAATGTGGGGAAAGCCCTCGAGCTCTTGTACGGAAGCTATGATTATCAAAAGAAGTACGTCAAGTGGAAACTCACCGCCGAAGACATTAAGAAGTCGCCAATCGGCGAGCAAGGATCGGGATTAGTCGGCACGGTTTACACCGCCCCAAACTTCTTTCAGTCATTTACCCAGGCCGGCGCGCAACGTTACCTGCTCATCACCGAAACTGTTCCCGCGCGCTATGACTGTCATGCCTGCGCCCCCGCGATTGGCGGCGCCGTCTTTTCTCAAGTCGGAAATAATTGGCAGCTCGAAGCCGAAAACAAACTCATCACGACCATGGGCAGCTTTGGCGGCGCGCCAAAGGGCAAGTTGATCAAAATCGGTCAGGATCGCCATGGCGCGATGTTCAATGCCGGCGGCATGGGTCAGGGGATCTCCGAAGAGGTTGCGGTGGTTATCGCCGATGTGGGCGAGACGCTGAAAGAGATTCTAACTATTGATGAATTCGGCGGAGATAACGGCGGAGCCTGTGGCGAGGGCATGGCGCCGTGCTATTCGTTCACTTCGAAACTGGAATTCGTGCCCGGCGCCAACGCTGAGTTCTACGACGCCAAAGTAACTACTACCGGAACGAAAGAGGACGATCAAGGAAAGGTGCGGCGCGCGAATGCGGTAAAGAAATACTTGTACGCCGACGGCAAGTACATACTCGGCAAGTGAGTCTTCATTCATGCGTTTCTCTCGCGCACAAATCGTCGGCGCAATTCTCCTGCTCGCGGTTATCTGGCTCGTGATTGCAATTCGGCTTATCATCTCTCGCGGGTGACCAGCGAAACCGAAACTTCCTCAAATACCCGTGGACACGAGGTCGAGGCTCCCGCTATCAACGCGATTGTCGGCCCGACTGCTTCCGGTAAGAGCGCGCTCGGCATTGCGCTGGCCCTGCGTCTTAACGGCGAGATTATTAATTGCGATTCTGTACAGGTCTACCAGGAGATCGAGATCGCAACCGCGAAAGTACCCTTCGCTGAACGCCGTGGCGTGCCCCATCACTTGATTGATTTTGTTGCTCCTCAGATCAACTTCACTGCCGCTGACTGGGCCCGTGCTGCAGTCGAAACAATCGCGGAGATCGAAAGTCGCGGCCATGCTACGTTTTTGGTAGGCGGCACCGGATTCTACTTAAGGGCCCTGCGGCTTCCCTTCTTTCCCAGCCCTCCGACTGACGAAAAGCTGCGGGCGCGCCTGACGCGCATACGCGAACAGCGCGGCCCTGAGCATCTTCACCGGATTCTGCGTCGATTCGATCCGGCTGAGGCCCAGAAGCTAAACCCTCGTGACTGGCCGCGTGTGCAACGGGCAATTGAATTCTGCTTGCAAACCGGCGAGGCCATTTCGCGCGAACGGCCGTTGCGGCCGGAGCCCCCGGCGATCGCCGGACGCATTCGCATCCTGGCCTTGAACCCTCCGCGAGCGGAACTCTACGCCCGGATCAATGCGCGGACCGAAGCGCACTTCGCTAATGGACTGGTTGATGAAGTTGAGCGGCTGTTGAGCCAGGGTGTGCCGCCCGCTTCCAACGCGATGGGCGCGCACGGATACCGTCGCGTAGTCGAGTATCTCCGCGGGCAGCGCGAGCTGGAAAGCGCTATTGAGCAAACCAAACTCGACGTTCGCCACTATGCCAAGCGACAGCTGACCTGGTTTCGGCACGAACCCGGCGTAGAATGGGTGGAAGGATTTGGCGACGACGCGGCCGTGCAGGATCGCGCCGTTGAGTTGCTGAAGAATTGAGGTGCCGCAGGTGGTATCTTGGCCGGTGTATAGAGTACCAACTTTAGTTGGGTTCTTACTTCGTCAGAAAAACCCGACTGAAGTCGGTACTCTAAACACCGCTTTTCAGTTAAGACACTTTGGCATCGAGATAAAACGCTTGTGCCCTTTGGCTGCGTGATATACTCTGGCCTTCTTTAAGAGGAACTCCAGCACAAGGACGGTCGTTTGAGTGGACTCAAAGCCGGCGCCCCAAAACATCCAGGATGGGTTTCTCAATCTCGCGCGACGCGAGAAGACTACTGTCACAATCTATCTGGTAAACGGAGCCAAGCTGCTGGGCCGCATCAAGAGCTTTGACAAATTTTCGCTGATCATGGAAACCGGCGCACAGGAACAGTTGATTTTCAAACATGCGATTTCAACCATCTCGCAAGCGCGCCGGGCTTCGGGTGAACTCCGAACGCCCTACGCAGGTTCCCAACACCCTCCGGACGAAACCGAAGAGTCGTCCTCCTGACCAGCCGAGGTAATTCATTAACCGCAGAAATGGCTGGTGTCTTCATCACTTTTGAAGGAATTGACGGTTGCGGAAAGTCCACGCAGCTGCGTCTGCTTGCGAGCGAATTACGCGTGCGCGGGCTGAACGTCGTGGCCACTCGCGAGCCCGGCGGCACGCCGCTGGGGCAGCGGTTGCGGGCCGCTTTGCTGGATGTTCAGGAGCAGGTAGACCCGCTCACGGAACTTTTGGTTTTTGCCGCTGACCGGGCGCAACACGTGCGCGGGCAACTGTTGCCGGCGCTCGCCGAAGGACGAATTGTCTTGTCCGATCGTTATGCGGATGCAACGGTGGCTTACCAGGGCGCAGGCCGCGGTTTCGCACCGGACCTGATCCAGCAAATAGTCCAGTTGGCGACCGGCGGATTGCAGCCCGATCTGACCCTCCTATTCGATTTGTCGGTGGCTGAGTCGGCTGTGCGCACCCGGCGCCGTGTGGCCGCCAAGAACACCGACCGGCTGGACATTGAGCACGCCGACTTTCATGAGCGCGTGCGCGATGCTTATTTGGAAATCGCCAGGGATAATCCCGAGCGCATCCGTGTGATCGAAGCCCGCGGCTCAGTTCACGAAACACACGCGGTGGTTATGAAGATCGTGATGCCCTTTCTGGAAGAACGCGGCGTGCAAACTCAAGCCGCAAAGAGTGAAGGGCGAAGAGCAAAGGGCTAAGGGCTAGCGGAAACTTTTGAGGAGGCTCTGATAAAGCTTGCAATACTCCCCTCCCTTTGGGAGGGGCTGGGGGAGGGGCGCAGCTAGA
>JBBPID010000153.1:0-4059 GCA_038040505.1 Acidobacteriota bacterium
CCGGTTCCAATTTGATTTCCGAACGTCAGCAAGTCACTGCGGTTCACTTCGTAGATGTTCACGTCCATTACCACTTCGGCGCGCAGCTTGTCGATGCTTTGCAGCAACTCACCGATCAATCTGACGTTCTCGGCCGTATCGCGCACTGTCAAACTGTTGGTGGCCGGGTCTGAAACAACAATCGATTGCGGCCGGCCGACTGAGGCCGGGAGCGCCTGACCGATCAGGCCTTTGGCTTTGTCTGGATCCGCGTTTGAAATATAGAACGTGCGCACCACCAGTTGCTGGTATTGCGGACGGCGCGACTGGTCAGCGACCAGGATGGTACGGCGGTCCAGCTTCTGGAAGAACAGATTCTCTTGCAGGAAAATGAAATCCAGAGCTTTCGCCGTCGTCGTTGGCTGAGTGAGATTGATGTCCAGGTTGCGCGGCTGCGCAAAGGTTTGTTTGTCGAAGATGACGTTCAAACCCAATTGTTCGGCCAGCGTGCGGATGTAATGCTTCAGGTCGCCGTTGTAGTTGATCAATCGGACTTGCTCAGGTCGAGGGGCAACAACGGTTTCCTGCGGCCGAGCCGAAGACGGACCCGGCGGCGTACCGCCGCTGCCGTTGTTTTCCGGCTTGGCGCTGTCGTTGGCCGCCTGAGAAAGAGGCTTGCCCTCTTTCACTTCCTGCAGGCGCACCATGCGCTCCATCTCAGACACCGCCAGTTGGTTCACCGGGTCGTAGCCGAAGGCTTGTCGAAAGGCGTTATAAGCACCGACGTAATCTCGTTGCTCCGCCAACGAACGCCCTTGCTGCATGAAGCTCTGTGACGCATTGAAGATCGCGCGACGATAATGCAGCTGGTATTCGGCGTCAGCCGGATCGGCGGCGACCGCGAGCATGAATTCCTGGGCCGCTCTTTCCCACTGCTGGGCTTGTTCGTACTTAAGGCCGCGATTGAAATGGTCCTTGCCTTTTTTCCCGTACGCGCTTACCGGCACGGCCAGCAAACAGACCACTATGATCAGCGAAACAATCGGGTGCCAACGGTTTGATGTCTTCATAATTTGTTTGACCTCTTCTTTGGGACTGAGAAGCCCAGATAGCTCCGGCAGGTTGGTCCCCAGTTCCCTTACACGCGACCGGTGATGACCAGTTCCGCAATGCCAAAAACTAACGCAGTCTAACAGAAACGTCGGGCTAATTATAAGGGGGAGCAGAGAATTGAGAACGGCAGCTATTTTAACGGTCGCACCGTCACGGACGCAAACTGAGCCATGGCTTCCGCTGGAGGCTACGCCCTACCAGTCCGACGTCCGGGCCGGTGTACTCCCAAGGCCGGGTTTTCCAAAGTCGTAGCAAATAGTGGGAACACTAATCAAACAGGATGGATATTTAGAGCATACATTTTTAATCCCGGATCATAGAATAACTGCCATGACAGGCGCGTTCCCTTACCGGCTCTCTCGAGCAACTGGGGCAGAAAATCTCGCGCTATCGCATTATCCACTCCTTGATTTTCTTTGTGCTGGAGGAACAATCCGTATGGTGCCGTTCCGACCACAACGCGCGATTGAACGGATCTACTCACTTCTGCGCACAAGGCTTCAAGCATTTGTAAGCCGTTTCTCTCCTTCGCCGGGATTGATATGGCCACATCAAGGAGTGATTTTTGAGGCACGACCTTGCCCGAAACGTCCTTGATTCCGATTGGCACAACATGAAAGATTTGATCGCCATGTTCCAAACGAAATCTGCCAGCGTTACCGCTACGATTATGCGCTGCTAATAAGGCCTCCAAAACGAGGTTCGGGTCGGGACGCTGTTTAGAATTAGCGCCGTAGTCATATTCAAAAACAAGCGGACCGCCTTTCGGCACCAGGACCTTCGGAGCCCTACCCGGTTTGAATTTATGTAAGTCTCGGCGGACTTTCTCAGTGACATCAGATATATCATCCGGGTGGGTGTATCGAGGATCCTCGTAGGTAATGACCCAGCCAAATTGAGCTTCCAGCGTCGTAATCGCCGCGGCCATCGGACGCCCGTCTTCGACGGATATTCTCACTTTCTCATCAGCGTTGTTTTCCTGTTGGCCGGGGCTGTTTACGAGTTCGCTCAGAATCGCTGGTGAGTTCCGAGCTTTGATCTTCCGATATTGCCGCGCTACCACTACGTTGGTGATTAGAATCAACACAATTCCGATCGTAACGAAACTTCCAGGTATCCTTTGAGTAGTTGGTCGTTCTTTTTTCATAGCCCCTTATCCGGCGCGTCATACCGTCATCGGTACAGATTTGTGGGAATGATTCATTGGCTATAAATCTTGTGCAAATTCCCAGTGAAACATTTTTGCGACCGCTACCTGAGGGTCGCGGGACGAGGTTAGCAAGTCTGCTTCAGGCTATTTCGGTTTGCGCTTAAGGTATTCTTGGACGTTGTGAGTGACCTGCAGTTCTTTCATATAAGCAACCATTGCTTTGTAAGTCTTTTCATCATCGTAAACCGTGCCGTCCGTAAACTCGACGCGAATGACCATTAACACAACTAGGCCTCGCATAGGTCCTTCCAGATTCAACTTTTGGCGCAGTTCATTCGTCAAGGGGACAACCTGTATCCACCGTTCGCCTTCCTGTGGGACTAGGTCGCCAGGCCCGACTGGTCCCCTATATTTCGCGTCCCAACCCCAAGTGCTACCGTTACTGTCGCCCACCGTGAACGCCCGTATCGACTTTGTCCCCCTATTTCGGAGGTCATAGCTGCTTATGCCGCCTCCCGAAACGCCTCCCAACAATTTCACGTTTTCAAACTCAAGTGGACAATCAGGTTGGTAGGCTACAGTTGCCAATCCAACTTCGCGTGGAACGATGACAACCTTGACGTGCTCCTCCGATGACGACTTTTGCCCCATTATCGTTCCAACGGAAACGAATAGGCATAACAACACTTCAAACTGAAATCGGAGTCTCATAATCACCTCATTTCTATTGGGTGCAGAATAGATTTATCGTGCCACTCGCATCAATCCTACTGCCATTTTGAGAGTCCGCGCCGACGACCGCTTTTAACTTCGGATTGCTATCCTCCCCGGCAACTCGGTAGGCGTAAAAGACGAGGCGTCCTCTTTGTCCGCTCTCGATAGTGCACGTTGTTGTTCCGACTACGATCCAATCAGGAAGGTCAGCAACGTCGTCAGCGCTGCACCTCTCATGGGCAAGTGTTGCTCCCTGGGGCAGGAGAAAGTGTACTCGGATTTCGAAAGGATTGGAGGCATTTGAGCCGCAGGTATCGTTATAGTGAGAACTTCCTTGCAAGCTCAAGTTGGCGATGTTTAGAGTAGCGTCAAATTGTGCAGCTCTTTCATAGACTGTGACGGTCTCTAAGATGACTTTATTGGTGACATCCACGGGCGCTTCATCACCCCCGGTATCATATTGCACGTAACAGTCCATGCCGTCGTTGGACCAGTACCAATAGTCATACAAGCCCGCCACCTGGGTATCCCCAACTGCGATCCCGTTTAGTTGGCCCCCGCCGGTGACCGTGGCGATGTTGGTGTTGTAACTCCACATCTGATAGAAGGAGAGCGAGCCCTGATAATAATTGAAGTAGCAGTCGTAATAATCGCCATGCGCGTTCGTATATACGAAACCATCGACATTGAGTCCGTAAGCACTCGGATCAAAACCGCCATAAGGACCCGAATCGGGGCAACAGACCGGACATGAATAACTGCTGGCCACCCGTCCTGAGCGGCTGACAACTTCGGCCCGGCCGACTATGCGTGGCTCGCCCCGCGTGGGGGCGAGGCTCCAGTGAAACTGGCCCTGATCGAGCGTAAGCGGCAGCATCTTGCCCGTTCTATCAGGCTGCTGCTCATCTCGCATCTGACGCAGATCAAAGGTGGCAGTCTCGCCAATCGCCAGCTCCCTCGCTTTGATCGAATAGGGACCGCCGGGATACCTAATCTCGACCTGGAACCGCGCCGGCTGGTTGCCAACGTTGGTGACGGCGACCACTGTGGAATAATCCTCATCAATTCGCCATGGATAGCTTCCAGTGCCGTTGCGGTATTTG
>JBBPID010000092.1:0-19599 GCA_038040505.1 Acidobacteriota bacterium
TGTCGGCCAGGGTGAAGCCGTCGTTATCAAGAAAATCGCGCACGGCTTTCACTACCGTGTGCCGCACTTTCAGGATCGCGTGCTGCTTCTTCGAACGCAGCCAGAGATGCCGATTGTCCAAAAGGAATTCCGGGCCGTGCTCTTTCGGCGTGATCGGAAAGTCGTGCGCGCTCTGCACGACTTCAGCAGTGCGGACGTCAAGTTCAAAGCCGCCCGGCGCGCGGCTGTCTTCGCGCACACTGCCGGTAACAATCAGGGCCGATTCCTGCCCCAGCGGCTTGAGCGCGTCCCAAATCTCCGGGGCCACAGAATTCCTGGCCACGACACATTGCACGATGCCGGTGCCGTCGCGCAGTTGCGGAAACATCAGTTTGCCGCTGGAACGAACGTTATAGATCCAGCCCTTGAGGGTAACTTCTTCGCCGACGTGTTTTGATAAGTTATTTATGTAAGTTTGGGCCATACGAACCAATTGAATTGCTCCAACATCATTCACCAAAGAGACAGAGAGATCTCACAGAGGTTCACAGAGAAAACACTCGGTGATTCTCTGTGACTCTGTGGTTAAGGTCCTATCTATACCTTACTGCTCACCGCTTACTGCCCACTGCTCACTATTCTTTCACTAATCATCCGTCGTAACACCGGAAATCTTTCCAGCCATTCCGCCGCCTGCAAGACAATCATCAAAGTCGGTTGAATATGTCTTTCGTAGAGCGCGCCGCGGCCGCACACAGCCGTCTGATATGAAAATGTTCCGATCGCCTTCAGCCCGCGCTGAATGGTCATCAGCCGGAACTCCTTCACGAAGTCGTCCGGGTCAATCGCCTCCAGGCCTTGCCGGCGGCGCGCCTCAAGCAGGAACAGACGATGAGCACGCACTTCGCCCAGCGACGGCGGCTCAGGCTGGCGATCCAGTAAGAGCGACACCAGGTCATAGCTGGCCGGGCCCATGCGCGCGTCCTGATGATCGACAATTCGAATTTTCTCCTGCTTGTCGAGCAGCAGGTTCGCCGCATGATAATCCCGATGACAAAGCACCCGCGGACAAGCCGCCAGCTCGGCCGCCACATCGTTGAGTTCGGCTTTCAGCTCAGCTGCTTCCGCATGACTAAAGCTCTCTTTAAGCAGGCTGCCAAAGTAGTGATCGAAAAAGAAATTCAGCTCCCAGGAAAGTTTCGGCTCGTCAAAGGCGAGCCGGCAGGAGATTGAATCGCGCTCGAACGCTTTTGCAGTGGCGGCCTGGATGCGGGCGATGTTTTCTATTGCCTGCTCAACCAGCGTCTCGCGCTCTTCGTCTGAAGCGGTCTCAAACACCTGACCCAGCTGCCGGTCCCCCAGGTCCTCCTGGACAATTATTCCGCCGGCGCCGTCGGCGTCATAGACTTCGGGCACCGGCAGTCCGCATTCCAAAAACAAACGGGTGACATCGAGATACGGATGGACGGCGGGGTCGAATGGTTCGGGATAGACGGCCGCCACGGCGGTGCCGCGCTGCCAGGGAATGCGAAAGTACTCGCGGGTGGACGCGTCAGGCGTCAGCGAAACAATCTCACCGGCGCGCGCACTCTGATGCTCCGCGACGTAGCTCGCGATCCTTTCGCGAGCAGTTACGGTAAAGGCATTTGGGGTAGTCTGAAAGGCTGAACTCATGCAGCGAAGAAAGCACCCGCAAGGCGAAACCGGCCGGATCACCCGGACCGAACGTTTTTCCTGCCTCTCGCTTTGCGTTAAGCAAATCTTATCACTGCGATAAGGAGACGACAAAGTTCTCGCCCCGCACATGGCCGGGCAGAGCTTTGGCCGGTGGCTGCAAATTAGCGATCAGATCCGCCCGCACGACTACCGAGTCTTCAAACACCTCACCGGCCGGTACGCGAACGCGGTCGCCGAGGACTGAGCGATGAACCCGGGCTCCGGCCTCAACCCTCACCTCGTCCCAGAGAATTGAGTTACGAACCTGTGCTTCTGGATCAATCAAAGGCGTTTTCCCGGCATACGTATCAAGCCCGCGCCTCTCAAGCAGCGCCAGGCTGATGTCGAGGTACCGGCGCAGCGTGGAAAGCTCGTACCACATTCCCTCCGCTACATGCGCGGCGATCCGTTCGCCGCGGGCAATCGCCTGCGGATAAACGTCCACCGTCGAGTGAGAAAAGACATCGCGAGGTATGTAATCAAAAATTCGCGGGTCGAGGATCTGTATGCCGGTGAACATCAGGGGCACGTCGCCCCGGTTGTCTGACGACTGCGCCTCAAGCGCCGGCGGCATTCCCCCAAAGCGGGTCACCAGGCCGGCTTCGGTTTCAACCAGGCTGAAGCGCTCGCACTTCGGATTCTCTTTCAGTATCAGAGTCGCCAGCGCATTTGAGCTCCGGTGGGTCTCGAGTGCTCCTTTCAGATCGATGTCAGTAATCAGTTTTCCGTTGATGACTACCAGCGTGTCGCCGGCGAGCAGCTCGCGCGCATTATCGAGCGCGCCGCTGGTGCCCAGGATTACCGGCTCGTGAATGTAGCTGAGCTTGACGCCGAAACGGCTGCCGTCCCCCAGCGCTGCCCGCACTGAATCCGGATGGTGATGAAGATTTACAACGACATCGCTAATTCCGTTTTGCGCCAGATACTCGGCGACATAACCCACCAGAGGCTTCCCCAACACCGGCAGCGCAGGTTTTGTGCGGTCCGCGGTCAAAGGCCAGAGTCGTTCGCCGTAACCGGCTGCCAGAATCATTCCCTTCATGCTCAGCCATTCTAAATGAGGTCCATCATGTCTCACCAATCAGCTAAATCGATTACTAACACTCAAGATGCTTATACGTTGTCACCAGCGAAACAAAGCCGGCGCTAAACTAATAATTAAGTTGTCTCAGCCTTAAAGCTTGTCGTAAGCTACCGTTGCCTTACTAATTCATAGAGAGCCTGGCCATCATCATACATGCCGTCCGATCGATTTCTTTCGCTGCCCTTTGAACAGCAAATAGGGCAATTCTTCTTCATCGGCCTTCCGGGGACCCAACTCGATAATGAAGCGCGTGCGCTGATCGAAGAAGTCCAGCCCGGCGGGATAATTCTCTTCGGCCGCAACGTGGAAACCCCGCACCAGGTCCGCGAGCTGCTCGACGGCGCGCGAGCAATGTTGCCGGTTCCTCCACTTTGCGGCATCGATCAGGAGGGCGGGCTGGTGGATCGTTTGCGCAACATCTTCCCGCCGATGCCTTCGGCGCGCTCAATTCGCCAGCATGGCGATCTCTCCGGCGTGCGCACGCTCGGCCGAATAACCGGCGAGGTCCTGCGCATGCTCGGTCTTGATATCAACTTCGCTCCAGTGATGTCGATCATTACCCAGGAGCGCAGTCAACTTACCAACGGGCTCTTTTCGCGATCGTTCGGCAGGTCGCCGGGTGAAGTCCTCGGCTACACGACGGTTTACATGCGTGGCTTGCAAACAACCGGATGTCTTGGTTGCCTGAAACACTTTCCGGGGATCGGCGCCGGCGCAGTCGACTCGCACATTGAGATGCCGATGGTGGCGCTTTCAAAGGATGCTCTGCTGGCGCAGGACCTGGCGCCGTACATTGAATTGTTTCAGCGCGCGGATGATCGCGTCCGCGTGGTGATGGTCAGCCACGGCGGCTTTCCCTATATCGATATCAAGAAAGGCACGACGGGTGGATTAGTTGAGCCGGCTTCGATCAGCGCCAGCATCGTCACCAAACTGCTGCGTCAGGAACTTGGTTACAAACACCTGGTGGTCACCGACGATCTGGAAATGGGAGCGATCGCCAAGCATTGCCCAATTGAGGACGCCGTGGTGCGCGCCTTCAACGCCGGCGAAGACATGCTCCTGATCTGCGCCACTCCGGAAACAATTCGACGCGGCCACCGCGCTTTGCTCGAGGCGGCGCGCGCCGGCAAGCTCAATGAAAAGCGGATCGCAGCTTCGCTCAAACGTATCGCGGCCACCAAAGTGCTGGCGCAACCACCTTTGCCTTTGGACATGAAGCGATTCCAGGAGCTGGCCCAGGAAGTCATCGAACTGAATCAAAGACTGGAATATCGTTATCCCGGAGAATCGAATGCCGAATAATGGCGCGTCGGCAGGACGCACTCTGAGAATAATCGCGCTGGTTTCGCTGCTGCTGTCGATGCTGGTTGTGTCCTCAACCTGCCGCCGGCGTCAAAGCGGAGTCTTCGTCATCGCGCTCTCTGATAACGTCAAGACCATCGATCCGATCGGTTCCCCATCGGTAGACGCCGCCAGTGAGCGCGTGCGCTCTCTGATGTTTAATTCGCTGGTTAAGAAAGACGCGAAGTTCGACTATGTGCCGGAGCTCGCCTCGAACATTCAGCGTTCCGAGGACGGGCTCAGCTTTACCTTCACACTCCGCGATGGCGTCACCTTTCATGATGGCCGGCCGTTTACTTCCGCCGATGCCAAGTACACTCTCGACACGACGTTGTCGTCGACCTTTGCCAAGGCCGCCAGCTTTTTCGAAGGCTCAGGGCCGGGCAAAAAGGCCTATATCAACGACGTCGAAGCTCGTGACCCGCGCACGCTGGTAATCCATCTCAACACACAATGGACCGGCTTGCTGCCGAACTTGGTTCCCATCGCGATCATTCCGAAAGACAGCTACGAATCACAGAAGACGCATCCGCTCGGTACCGGTCCCTTCAAATTCAAGACCTACGATCAGTCACAGCAGGTGGTCGACCTTGAGGCCAATGCGAATTACTACGAGGGCCCGCCGAGTATCGCCAACTTGCGAGTGCGCGTGATCAGCGATTCAAACGCCCTGCAGGCTGAGCTGCGCAGCGGACGCGTCGATATCGCGCCGTTACCCACCAGTCTTTCACCTGATGCGATCAAGTCACTCTCGCAGGATCCAAACCTGAACGTAGGCCAGTTTGTCGGGTCTAATCTCAATCTGCTGACCTTTAATACCAGCGAAGCGCCGCTCAATAACGTCAAAGTGCGCCAGGCCATTGCGTATGCAATCGATCGCGAAAGCATGATTCGTGATCTGGTGCTGGGTCAGGGCCAGATTGCCCATTCAATTTTGCCCGAGGCTTCGTGGGCGTACACCCCGGGGCAGACTTATCACTACGACAAGGCCATGGCGATGAAACTGCTGGATGAGGCAGGCTTTCGCGATCCCGACGGCGATGGTCCGCAGATGAGATTTCCGAAACCGATCCTGTTTCGCATCTCGGGCAGCAGCGGCGCAGCGCGCCAATACTCAGGCGTGATCTTCAATTACCTGAAAGAAGTGGGAATTCCGGTATCGATCGAGACTTCAGAATTGAACACGTTGTTCGAGCTGCTGCGGCGGGGTCAGTTTCAGATGACTTACGGCCAGTGGGTGGGCGGCAATCAGGATCCGATTTTCTATCACGACTTATTTGCTTCAACTGAGATTCCCACTGAAACCCGGGCCGCGCGAAATCGCAGCCGTTACAGCAATCCGGAGCTGGACAAGATTCTCAACGAAGCTACGAACACTTACGATCACGCGAAAGGCGCCCCGCTCTATGCCCAGGCCCAGGAGATTGTGAGCCGTGACATGCCGGTGTTTCCGCTCTGGTATCAGGCGAACATGGTGATCTCGAAAAAGACGGTGGGTAACATTAACGTCGATGCCAGCGGCGATTGGGGATTTGTGAAGTTTTTGACGGTCGGGAAATAGCCCGAGTCTGCGACCAGACTTTACCGGTAGCCGTCCAAAACCGCCTGGAGTTTCTTTTCGCTATCCTCTGTAATCGAGATGAACTCCACACCCGCGCCTGGGGGCCCGCCGCCTTCGGTCAGGCGCAGTTGATATTTGATTGCGCCTCTGAGATTGACCTTCCCGATCGCCTGATCGGTGAATTCAAGGGAGATCCGATCGCCTGCGTGCAGTTCGTGCTTCGTGGCCAGAAAACATCCGCCGAGACTCAAGCTACTGATCCGATCGGAGGATTCGCACTCAGATCCCCAACCCCAGTCCGTAAGGATGTCCACGTTTACACGAGGATGCTTTCTAACAATGGTGAATTCTTTTGTCATTTTTCATTCAACCACCCTGTATCAACGTCCGAATCTCCGTCCACGGAATGATGCCTTCACGTATTAGCCGCGCTTCGGTCTCGGTAACGTCAACGACGGTTGATGGCATATCCGTCCGGGTCGTACCGCTGTCGACAATCAAGTCCAACGTATCGCCGAAATAATCCCGAACCTCTGCTGCAGTTTTCGCCGGCGGCTGGTTTCCAGGATTCGCGCTGGTTGCCGTCAAGGCTCCACCGCAGGCGTGAACCAGCGCGCGCACCTGATCGTCGTCAGGCAATCTCACCCCAACAGTGCCTGTGCCCGCGGTTACTTCTTCGGGCACGTTCGCCGCAGCACTACCGATCAGCGTCAAGGGTCCCGGCCAGAATCTTTCAGCCAACAGTGCAAAGACCTTGGTTTGCTTTGAAATGAAACGATCGACTTGATCGCCGTCGCTGATCACAATCAGGATCGGCTTGCCATCGTCCCTGCCCTTTAAGTCTTTGATTTTCCCTATCGCGTCGACGTTGAAAGGATCCGCGCCCAATCCATAAAAAGTGTCCGTGCGAAAAGCGATCACGCCGCCGCGTTTGATTGTGTCTGAGATCCGAGACAGGGATTCAGCTGTTTGAGAAATCGTCACTGGATTTCAGCGCCGTCAGGCGCGGAATGTTTATAGCACCTCGTTGCCTCTTAAGATCAAAAAGCTCCTTTAGGAGCGACAGCAGATTGCGCTCCTAAAGGAGCTAATTGGAAATAGTTAGCAGTGGCTATAAACATTCGGCTCCTAACGGAGCCACAAACCTTACGAGGTCTTCACGCCATAGCCGAGCCCGTCACCAACCGGCAAGACTTCCGCGCGCAGTTGCGGATGAGTAACGAAGTATTCGTTGAATTCCCGTAGCGCTTCCGTCGACGCGCGCTGGTCCGGCGCTCGAATTTCTCCGGCAACCTGGCCGCCCCACAAAAGGTTGTCGCAGAGAACCACGCCGCCCGGGCGCAACTTTGGCAAAGCCAGATCCAGATAACCGCGATACTCTTCTTTAACGGCGTCGATGAAAACCAGATCAAAAGTTTCGTCGAGGCGAGGAATAACTTCCAGCGCGTATCCCTTTTCGATCTGCACGCGGTCACGCACACCGGCGCGGGTAAAGTAACCTTCCGCCGCTTTGATCATTTCATCGCTCGGATCGATGGTGAATATCAGCGCATCTTCAGTCATTCCGCGCGCCAGGTGAATGACCGAATAGCCAATGGCCATTCCGCATTCGAGCGCGCGCCGCGCTTTGATCGCGCGTGCCGTGATCTCCAGGAACAAAGCAACTTCACGATCGGCGATCGGCACGCGATGCTCAACCGCATAACTTTCCATCTCGGCGAGCAGATCGGTGTTTTCGGGATGAAGATTCTCGAGATACTCAGCTTGTTCGCGTTTGATAATGGCGTCGAGGCGAGCTTTCATGGCTGCATTCTCGCCTAGATGGGTTCATAAAGGCGAGTGGCCACGAAGCGGGAGGTCATATATTAAGGAACCAGTGGTCAGAGCGATGGGATGCCAATCGCCAACTCGCTTCGTGCGGATTGGTGTGATTTCGTGGATCGATTTTTTCCAACAGCGGCAACGATCCACTAAATCACACGAACAAAGTACGAAACCCAAATGCTTCTTAGGGGAGTAAGGCTATTTCCAGAGGCCGCAATATTCTGACGTCAACTGTCGTTTTTCTCCTGCGTGGCACCCACCGCCACGTATCTGCGCCCCAGTCCCAACTCTCTTAACTTGTGCTGAAGCGACTGGCGGTGCATCCCCAGGACGGAAGCCGCGCGGGTGACGTTACCGCCTGATTCTTCCAGACAGCGGGCAATGTAGCGCCGCTCAAATTCGCGGCGGTCGTCGCGGAAATCGGAGGTGTAAGGAACCATCAGGTCTCCGTTGGTCGAAGTCTCAATCGCAGCCGACGCACTCTTCCTGGCGGGTTCGTCGGTAATATCGATCGCGTTCAGTTCATTGCCATCGGACATGATGGCCGCGCGTTCGACGGCGTTGCGAAGTTCGCGCACGTTACCCGGCCAACCGTACTCAATCAAACGCCGCAGTGCTTCGCGTCCAATTGGCCGATCCGGAAGTCCGTGACGTTCGGCAGCCTGTTGCGCAAAGGCGGCCGCCAGCACCGGAATGTCCTCGCGGCGCTCGCGCAACGGGGCAATGTCGATAGTCACCACGCGTAGGCGGTAGAACAGGTCCGCCCGAAAGTTTCCGTCCGCGATCTCGTCTTCCAAAGCGCGATGCGTGGCGCTGATGATGCGCACATCCACCGGGATTGATTCGTCGCCGCCCAGTCTTTCAATGCGGCGTTCCTCAAGCGCGCGCAGCAACTTTGCCTGCACATTCGCGCTCATATCGCCGATTTCATCCAGGAAGAGCGTACCGCCGTTGGCCTGCTCGAATTTCCCCTTGCGGCGCGCCGCAGCCCCGGTAAATGCGCCCTTTTCGTGCCCAAACAGTTCCGATTCAATCAGCTCCGAAGGTAAGGCCGCGCAGTTTACCGCCACAAAAGCGCCGTTGCCGCGGGCGGTGCTGCGCTCGTGAAGCTCACGGGCGACCAGTTCCTTTCCGGTTCCCGATTCGCCCCGCACCAGCACAGTCGCGTCGGTGTCGGCAACTTTTTCAATCATCGCCCGCACGCTCTGCATCGCCTCAGACGTGCCGAGCAAAGCGCCGCGCTGCGACGTTTCAATCTCAATCCGTCGCCGCAGCGAAAGGTTTTCGCGACGCAGTTTGATGTTTTCGAAAGCGTTTTTGACGACCAGACGTAGATCGTCGAGCTCGAAGGGCTTGCCCACGTAATCATAGGCCCCGCCCTTGACCGCTTGTACGGCCAGACGCTCAGATCCGTGGGCGGTGATGATCACAACCAAAGGGGCTTCAGCCGGATCGCCACTCTGTATTTCTTTGAGAAAATCCAGGCCGCTAATCCCGGGCAGGTTTACATCAAGCAGGATTAAGTCAACCTTCTTATCGAGCAGCAGCGCGCGGGCAGTTTCGGCGCTTTCGGCTTCGGAGATGTCGCAGCCAAACGTCTCCAGCGCGCGCCGGATGCCATAACGCGCCGCCTCTTCATCATCCACAATCAACAAACGCAAACGATTTCGTTCCATCGTGTCCCCCGGATTCTAATACTTTTCCGGGAGTTTTGCTTGCGCGTGGCGTGCCAAAGAGGCGTGGCACGCGCATCTTGCGCGTGATGTGCAGGGCGGACCCTTTCCAGCCTTGCTCAGACTTGAAGCGAGCGCCTCCCCTGCCGCCCTTCCTGAAACCACGGGCGTGACGCCCGAGCCACCTTATCTAAGCGACCGCTTTACCGACACAATCACCACCAGGGCGTCGCCGGCCGAGCCCACGTTGAGCGTGCCGACGATAACCGGTTCACCTTCTTTCAGGCTGATATCGGTATGCAGGCCGGTCGGCTCGTAGTTGATCGTGGGATACGAGACGTTCCCCGTCGAAGCCACACTTGCACCGATCTGTACGGGAACCCGCGATCCAAAGTTGAAGCCTTTCAGCCGAACCAGTTGGCTGCCGTCCGCGGCCCTTCCGAGTTGCACGGCGTCAATCGTAAAGTCATTAAAGTTGGGCGTCGTAGAGGTGGCGCCGGTCGCTGCCAGAGGTCCTCCGATCCAGCGCACGCTCAGGCGGCCGCCGTTCTTGACTCGATTGAGCAAAGTCGCGGCCAGCGCGTAGTTCTTAAACGGCAGCGTCGCCTGCAACTGTCGCACGACTGGATCAAGCAAGGTCGGCACCTTGCCGTTCGCCGTTGGCTGGTTACTAGCCATCACCAGATAAAGTTGGGTGTCCAGGTTGATCTCATCGTCGCTGTCCGCAGCCGACGCGCGTTGGGTCACGCTCTGCGTCTGGGCAACTGCCGGCTGAGCTAAGACAAACAGCGTCAGCAGGCACAACAGCGCACACATCACCACACGATCTCTCTTGATTGGGATCATCACACATTCTCCTGTTTACGAAAGTTTTTCGAGCGATTGCTCGCAGGTTAGTTGCTCTTCCGCTTGGTGACACGCGGAGGCTGAGTGAAAGTTCCAAACAAGTATCAGCCCGTGTCGGAAGCCCGACCGTGAGGGAGGGCAAGTCTAGTGATGCTCGCTGATCGACGTCACAGATGCTATGTGTTACGAAACTTGCCCTCCCTGACGGTCGGGCTTCTGACACTTACGGTCGGGCTTCTGATACGGGCAGACGTAATTCAAATCTTGCGCCTCTGCCGTTTTGCGAACTCAAGAGCCGCGCTGAGCCGCCCGCGTCCTCCATGCGCTTGCGCACGATCGCCAGGCCCAGCCCCGTTCCCCTCTGTCGCGTGGTGAAAAATGGTTCCCAAATCCTGGCGCGCGTTTCCGCCGCTATGCCGGGTCCGCTGTCATTTACAGCAAAGACGATCTCCCCATTCTCTTCAAAAGATTCGACGGTGACCTGGCCACCACGCGGAGTTGCCTGCAGGGCGTTCAATAGAAGGTTCGCCAACGCATCGCGTAGGGCGCCCGCCTGCACCCCGTCAAGCTGCGCGTTGGCCTTCGAGTGAGACTGAAGATGAATATTCCGCTCGCCGGCATCGGCGCCAAACAGGCGAGTTACGGTGCGCAGCAATTCGTCGGCACCACACGGCGCGGCGGCCGGAGGGCGCTTGCTGGCGAAGCTCAGCAACTGCGTGACGCTTTTGCTCAGCCGGTCAGTCTCTCCGACAATCAGGCTGAGGTCACGCGCGTGTTGCGCCTTTAAAGCTTCGTCCTCGCTCATCACCTGGGCGATCGACTTGATTGCCGAAAGCGGGTTCTTAACTTCATGGGCGACGGTCGCGGCCATCTGACCCAGCGCGGCGAGGCGCTCACCTTCGGCGAGTTTACGTTCGAGCTGAACATTCTTGTTAGCCAGGCGAAAGTCTTCGATGGCAATCCCAACCTGACCGGCGAGCACTTCCAAAACGGCCCGGACGTCCGTCGTGAGCGCGCTCGGTGATGCGTCGATCAAGAGTAACCCCGCGGTTCGATCCTCACGACGCACGCTGTAAGCGACGTGATATCCGGCGGCCCGCACGTCGTTATCTTCAAAAGAGACGGCGCCATCCGCTTCTGCCCTGCGCAGCAGCCCGAGGAGCTCACGCGGCTGCGATTCCTTTGCGACCGTCGATTCGTGTTCCTCCTCCGGCTCATCCGGTCGCAAGACGATCTTGACGCGACTCAAAGAGAGGGCCGCCGCCGTTTGCGATTCCACGTAATCAAGGAACTCAGGCAACTGCCGGTACTGTCCAGCCTGCGCGCCCACTCTGGCGACGACGTCGCGGTAGAGGGCCGTCTCTCGTTCAAACAGCGCGCGAAAACGCTGTTCCAACCAGCCGCGCAAGGGAGCCGCGAGCAACGTTAGCGCGAGAATCAAAATTGCTTCGACTACTCCCGCGCGCAGACCGTAACGAGCGTTTGCCCACTCGCCGATGCGCCGGATGCCATAGAGATAAACGGCAAGAACGACCGCGGCAAACGTCGCAACGATCAAGCTCTCTTTAATTATTAGTTCGAGGTAGCGATAGCGATAGATGTAATAAGCGAGCAGCGCGGACGGTAGCAGCGAACCGAGATTGGCCACCGTCTGCAGGTATTGACCCGCGACCGTTCCCTGGCCCAACCCGAGTCCCAGGGAAGTTAGAATCAGAACTGCGATGATCAGGAAAGATGAAGCGAGCGTCTGCAGAATACGACGTTCGCTGGCCGAAGCCGCGCGCCGAGCCACCAGCAGTTCAGTGATCGACACGACGATCAGCGAATAGACCACCCAGGCCACGAACGGCAACATATACTGTGATAACTTCGCGATCATCGGTTGGTAAGGACCGATCCAGATCTTCGGCACGGCCAGCAATAGAAAGAGACAGGGGATGTAGGAGAGAAAGACCCTTAGCCGTTCAATCCGGGTCAGGCTGTGGCGCCCCTGGGCATTCGCCCACAGGTGAATATGGACATGCAGCAAAAGCGAGTAGCAGATGGTGATACTGATGACTGCAATTGAATTCGCAGTTCGTAGTACGTACTCCCAGCGCGCGACTTCGAGCCCCAACAAAGTCCGCAGGGTGACAACCAAATTGCCGGCATGCCAACCGACCATGCAGGTCCCCAGCCCCAGGAGCAACCGTTGGATTTGCACCACGCCGAGTCTCTGCTTGAAAAGCAGATAACCCATCCACAGCGGCAGCACCGCGCCCAGGCTGTAACCGATTAGTTGGAGGGCTTCGAGTAGGGACACGTCGCACCTAGTATCATCCCGGGCGTGGACGAATTCAACAGGCCTGGTAGAGGATTAGTGTACTGGGTAACAACCCCATCCGCTCGCAACACTGAGGGAGCTTATCTACGGCGGGGATAACTAGTTGTCTACTTTTGAGGCAAAGCGGGAGCATTCTTGCTAACGGCACCTATACCGTAGTAATTCCTCGTCCGCTGGCGGAACCACCAGATACCGAGAATGAGTCCCGCTCCCCACATCACCACCAAAAGAATCAACAGGATGGTGTGGTAAATGTAGGCGAAGGCCCCAGCCTTGAGGAACAATCCTATCGCAAAGACGGTTGCCCAGATTGCGCCAAAAGCAATGTACGTTGGAGCTCGCTCCCTCTCACTGCTGTGGTAATAGATTTGTCGTTGTGATCCCGGACCACTACTGATTGATGGAGTTGTGGACGGCCGCGCTTGCATGAGACTAGCGCCAATAACAATCCACAGTATTCCAAAACATATAGCCAGAGCAGACAAAACACGGTGCGCTATTACCACCCCGGGTGTCTTGCTTCTCTGCGTGGCGGCTTGAGACTCCGCCTCAATCAGAGCTCCTTCAACTGGTTCTTCTGGTGATTCCATGCGCCACGATGGGCTAAACCTAACGGTCGCGCTACTGCCCTGATGTGCCTAGCGCAATCTCGGTCCGCCGATTCTTTGCACGGCTCGCGACTGTCGTGTTGGGCGCAACCGGATTGGCCGAACCCATGCCGTTCGTTTGAATCCGGGTCACGTCTACGCCCGCGGCGGCAAGTCGCTCAGATAAAACTCTTGCGCGATCTTGTGTCAGTTGTTGCAGTACGCTTTCATCACCACGATTATCGGTGAATGAGTCGATCGAAATCTGATAATCAGGATTGTTTGCCAGCAACGCTCCGAGCTGATCGAGTTTAGCTGCCGACGCGCTGTTAAGACTTGTCGAGCGAGGATTTGTCCAGACTGACTCAGGCAGTACCAAAGTCAGGCCCCGGCCGGACTCGCGCACCAAACCAAAGCGCGCCAGGGCCTGCTTGAGTGTGTCAGCCGAAGTTCGCTGATCCGTGACTCGCTTCTCAGCCGCGCGACGGGCATCTTCAGCCTGCTTCTCGCCTTCGATTCGGGCCAGACGGATCTTCACGTCTTCACCCTCAGCGCGCACGGTTTGAAGTTCGTCGCGCAGCCGGCCGATTTCGGTGCGTGCTTCGCGGAGTTGTGAGGTGGCATTGAGCGCATCACGCTCAGCCAAATCACGCGCGTGTCTTTCGTTGTCCAGCTCGGCTTTCAAACGGGATATTTCTTCGTTGGCACTGGCGGTGGATTGTTCCGCGCTGCGCACCGCCGAGTCACGGCGTTCGATCTCTTCGCGCCTTTCTCGCGCGGCGCGCCGCGCCATCGCCATGTCTTCGGCTTTGATACCGCTGCTGATTGCTTGTCGCGCCAGAATATCTATTTCCCGCTCGGGCTGCCGCATCCGCAGCGCGCTTTCTGCTTGTTGCAAATCAGCCTGGGCGGCGCGCAACTCGTTCGGCGCATCGCGTTCGGCTCCCGCATAACGCGCCAAATTAATTGCCTGACGCGCCCCCAACAGGGCTACGGGAATGTCTCGATAGTCTGATTCAGCAATGATCGGCACGCCCGAGTCGCGAAAGTAGTCACTCGTGTTGCCGATGTATTGGATCCGCGAGGTCTCGACTTGTGCATCGCGAATCGCGACCGGCGCCAGGTTCTCGAGCACAACCATCCGGCTGGGAACGTGCACCAGGAAATGCGGTTCAGCAGTGACCACCAGCGCAAACGTCTGCAGGGGCGTGGTCACATCAATCTTCGAATCGATCAGGCCGCTGCCGCTGCGTTTGATTTCACCAAGGTTATCGACGTGGCCGTCCGGAGAGATCGCCCACAGCACGTACGTTGTGTAAACGCCACCCAGTTCGTACGCGCGCGGCATATTGTCGATGTGCAGTTCCACACGTGTGCCGCGGCGTCCCTGCCGGCGAATTTTCCCGGTGCCCTTAAGCCGTGGCAGGCGGGTTGTTCCGCGAAACGGCACCTCAATCGTTTGATCCAAAGGATAAGTAATCGCGATGGTGGTGCGGCGGCCGTCGCCCTGGGCCGAGGCGCCAGCGACGAAAGTGAGCAGAACGAGGATACCCGCGATAATCGTGGTCGGTTTGAAAGCTCGGTTCATGATGACTCCCAGGACAAATCTCGGAATTTTGATCAAACGGCCCGCAGACCGAATAATTGATGCCTAAACCCTGGGTAATTGTTGCCGAAGGAGGGCGAAGTCGCAAGCGGAACCCGCCTGTTAGTAGCGGTGCGTGAGAGTCGAGATCGTCAGGTAGACGAACTCAGGAGTCCTGGCGATCCAGCGATCGCTCGTAAGCTTTCGTCCGACGATCCTGAACGAACTGAATAACAAACGAGGTGAGGGCGATGAGCAGGGTTACGTGGACCAGGCCGCCTTTGTGCAGCAGGAATTTCAGGACGAGCCAGACGGCTATCAGAATTGAGCCTACAATCCAAAGCATGCTTTAAGCAGGGTTTGCCGATTGAAGATTTAGAGTTATACGGACGCCTCCAGAACTAATTCGAAAGTCCGCGTGAGCGGACGACTGACAGTAGCCCAGCAGTTTACTGCTGGGTCACAAAGGAAGGAAAATGCAGTCCGTGAAACGGACGACTGAAACCGCCGGACTTCTTGGGTCGGTCGTCCGCTTCGCGGCCGGAGCGCGAACAACTTTTGGCGGCTTCGTGTTCCCCCGTTGCGCTACAGTTTCCTGCTGCGTAGCGGAAACTCCAACCCGCGAAGACCGGTACGAGACGAGTCGCCGGCGATCAGTAAGACACCGCCGTTGGAACGAACCGTAACCACGCGGCGCGAGCCGAGTGAGACGGCATGGTTCGCGACCGAAATGGGCGCTTCGCTGTCCTGCCAAATGACCGAGCCATCCCGTCCCGAAAATGCCATCGCAAACGCCTGGCCGCCAGCCATCAAGACATCCAACCATCCATCTGAATCAATATCCGCGAAAGCTGCTGTTTCGGCATCGCTGCCTGCCTTGCTCTCCCAGAGCAACTTTCCGTCGGCAGCGTTGACAACTTCCACTCGGCCGCGATCGGTGACGGAAATGACTTCGAACACTCCATCGGCATTGAGATCCGCTGCTGCCAGCGCTCCCCGTGGAGCATCGCCGTTAAAAGATACCCGGCCCAAGGCGCGCAGGTCTTCGGCGTTCAAAGCCGTCAAACCACTTCTGGTTCCAATCAACACCAGGTCGCCTCGTGGTCCGTTAACAAAAAGTGGTGACGTCGTTGCCGGGCTCCCGGCTTCTCCATACCGAATCAGCGCGCCGGCATTGTCGCGCACTTCGACCCGCCCGTTATCAAATGCGAACATCATGCGGGCCAGACCCCTATCCACGAAGGCGACCGGCGAACCTGTTAGCCGACGGGCCAGCTTGGACTGACTCAGAATGCTTCCGCCTTTTCCATCGACGACGAAAAGCATTTGCAAAGAGTTGTCGACGACAAAAAGCCTCGACTCGCCTTTTTCAGCAAGCACGGCGGCGGTTTGCGCAATTGACGGCAGCCTGGATTGCCAGATTTCACGGCCGGTGGCGCCATCAAGTCTGGTTACGACGACACCTGAAATTACGATTACATCTTCCAGCCCCGAAGCTAACCCAATTGTCAGCGGCGGAATTCGGTTTACTCCGCTGCGCGTCTTAACATCGGGTGTGGCCCGGCGAGAACTCCAGAGTGATATGCCGCTATTAGCGTCCAGCGCGAAAGTCACCCCATCAGCATTAACTGCCGCGAGATCAAAACGGTCGCGAGAGCGAAGGTGGGCCAGCACGGGCTGAGTGACTTCTCCGACCGCGGCGCGCCACCCACCGCCGGCAACTACCGCGTTCGAAGACGGGGTCGATTTTTGTGCTCGATTTGATTGGGACTGTACTTCGGGATCAGAACCGGGCTTACTTGCTTGCGAGGTCACCTCAATTGAAGTGGCTGAAGAGAACTCCCCCAGCTTGTTGGTGATCGGGGCCACTCGCCAAAAGTATCGCCCCGGCGCTAGATCAGTTATCTGGTATTCGGTGCCATTGACGACCCGGTCAAAAAGGATGTCATGGAACGCGCGGTCGGTCGCCAGTTGCAGCCGGTACCGGAACACCCCGGTCCGGGCGCCCCATCGCAGCCGAATCGTGGTCGGGCCGTTCGGTTGGGCGTCCTGGCTAACCTTAGAAGTTGGAGACGGATTGCGAGGCTGGGCCTGGACTGTGGCCTGCCAGCCTGTGGCGATAGCCAGAATCAGAACGAGAAGGTGGCCTAAGCGGTACATGGTCACCTACTAGTAAACAACTAATTGCACTCTGTTCCCTTGTGCGCGCAACGATTCAGGGGCTCTCGTTGAGTTTGTATCCGACGCCGCGCACGGTCAGCACGTAGTGGGGTTTCTTTGGATCGGCTTCCAGCTTCTTGCGCAGACGATTGATGTGAGGATCGATATTGCGCTGATAGCCTTCGTACTCGGTGCTCCAGACGCGGTCCAGCAGGTCATTGCGAGACCAGGCCCGGCCCGGTTCGGAAGCCAGCAATTCGAGAATTTGAAATTCGAGCGGGGTCAGGTCGATTCTTGCGCCGCCGCGAGAAACTTCGTGGCGCCGCTTGTCGACGACGAGATCTCCGATCTCCATTCGCTCTTCGTCGCCACCAGACTTCGCGGGCGGAGACTTGCGACGCAGCAGCGCTTCAATCCGGTACTCGAGTTCGCGGGGACTGAATGGCTTGGCCAGATAATCATCCGCGCCGGCCTCGAACCCGGCCACCTTATCGTCGAGCAAGTCGTGCGCAGTTAGAAAGAGCGCCGGCGTTTCGACCCCGCGGTCTCTCAGCTTCTTCAAAAGCTCGAGGCCCGACATTTCCGGCATGGCGACATCGAGGATAAAGCAGTCAAAGTGATCGGTGCTCGCAGTTTGCAGCGCCGCGACGCCACTCTCTTTCTCCGCAACTTCAAAGCCGAGCCGGCGAAAATACTCAGCCAGCAGAGTGCGCATCTCCATGTCATCGTCGACAATCATTAACCTCTTGGTCTGGGTGTTTGTCGGTTCAGCATCCACAGTGGTTTTCCTTGTGCTCGGTCAGGGCCGAGGCGGTTCGAAACACGCTCGGCTCAGTCAAAAGCCAGCTGTCTTTAAGTCTGCAGCGTCAGGGGTTTCGCCTTAGTATCTACAGTCCCATCCTTGACGTCAAACGATTAGCATCAGTATATTGCCAGCTTGTTAATCGTGCGCCGGGTTTTCTGGTCCTTCCCGTAAACGATCCAAACATCGATTTGAGATGAGCGACCTGCGGCGGCTTCTAAGATATCTTCTGCCTCACACCGGCACCTTTGCGATTGCCACCCTTGCGATGATCGTTGTGGGCTTGCTGGAGAGCGCCACCGGGGCCCTCATCATACCGATTGTCGATCAGGCGTTAACTCCGGTCAGCGGTCATCGAACCCCAACGCCCTTCGGTTTAGAGAGGCTCATTCCATCTTCGGGCCTGGCCGCCTTCCGGACCATCGCGCTGCTGCTGGTAATCTTTACGATCGTAAAGGGACTGGCCGATTATGTTTCGACTTACCTGATGGCCTACATCGGACAGTCTGCGATCCTGCGCCTGCGCCTGGATCTTTACCGGCATCTGCTGTCACAGTCCGCCAGCTTCTTTGAACGGCACCGCACCAATTACCTGGTTTCACGGCTGATCTCGAGCGCCGCCGCCATCGAAGCTGCGGTAACGCACACCTTGCGCGACGTGCTGCGCGAAGGCTTTACCTTAATTTTTTTGTTGGGAACGTGTTTCTAGGTTAACTGGCGTCTGACGCTTGGCTCACTGCTGATTGCGCCGCCGATTGCCGGTCTGACGATGCGCTTTGGCAGCTCGCTGCGAAAACTGGCCCGCGAATCATTCGAGGGCAGTAAGCGTCTGACCGACACGGCCCAGGAAGCTTTGGCTAACCAGAGCATAGTCAAAGCGTATCGCGGTGAAAGCCGTGAGGCGGATCGCTTTTCAAAAGTAGCCGGGCATATACGCCGGGCCAACTTGCGGTCGGCGAGCATCTCGGGAATGGCGCCGCAGATTATTGAATTAATCGGCGTGCTCTTCATCATTATGCTGCTCTTCTTTGGTGAACGAGAGATCAGACTGGGGCGGATCAATACTGCGCAGTTCTTCACCTTCCTGTTTCTGCTGGCGCGCAGTTACGATCCGATGCGCAAGCTTTCCCGGCTGCATAACTCGTTCGCCCAGGCGCTGGGTGCCGCCCAACACGTTTGGGAAGTGATGGACGAGCACGCTGAGATTAAGGAAAAGCCAAACGCGATCGACCTGCGGCCCTTGAAGAATGAGATCGAGTTTCGCGATGTGACTTTCGGCTATGGGGACGAAACTCGCGCAGTATTACGGGGCGTCAGCCTGACCGTCCCCGCCGGCAAGCTGGTGGCCCTGGTGGGCGAATCGGGTGGCGGCAAGTCAACGCTGACCAAGCTACTGCCGCGGTTTCATGACCCAACGTCAGGAGCTGTCCTGTGGGACGGAATCGATGTGCGCGACGCGAGCATTGAGAGTTTGCGGCGTCAGTTGGCGCTGGTGACTCAGGAGACCGTGCTCTTCAACGACACGGTTCGCTATAACCTGACGTATGGCCGGCCCGACGCCACCGAAGCGCAGCTTCATCACGCGGCGCAGACTGCGCTGGCCCACGACTTCATTCTCGAGCTGCCCGACGGATACGACACCGTTATTGGTGAGCGCGGGACTTTTCTTTCCGGCGGCCAGCGGCAGCGGCTGGCCATCGCGCGCGCAGTCTTGATCGACGCGCCGGTGCTGGTGCTTGACGAAGCGACCTCGGCGCTTGATGCTGAGTCCGAGCAGTTAGTCCAGCGCGCGATTGCAAACTTAATTCAGGACCGCACCACGATTGTGATAGCGCATCGACTGTCGACGGTGCGCCGGGCTGATTTGATCGTGGTCATGGAGCGCGGACGGATTATTGAACAAGGAACTCATGCCGAGCTACTGGAGCGCGGCGGCCACTATCAGAAGCTCTATGAATTGCAATTTGCGGACGAGGAAGAAATCTTAGTAAGCAGTTAGCTGTGAGCAGTAAGCAGTATTCCGTCAGTCACACTAGTTACTCTATCCGAAAAGGAGATACTCTCATGAGCAAACCCCATAAGAAGCTTATTGCTTGGCAAAAGAGCATGGATCTC
>JBBPID010000093.1:0-17084 GCA_038040505.1 Acidobacteriota bacterium
ACTCAATGTCCGCTCACTTTCTGGTTGACTTTCAACACAGTTGCTCCGCGGCTCCTGTAAATTTTGTTTACTGGTAACCCAAGGCTCGCAGGCCTCGCCTTGGGCTTAGCTACAACCGCTGCTTCGCAGCTTGTTGAATATTGCAAGCTACATGTGGCGAGACTGAGTTAATTTAATTTTAAGGCAGGCTCCGCCTGCTGGATCCGGAAGGCGTAGGCTCCCGGATATTTGTTCCTGCCCACGGTAAGCCAGAGGCTTACCGCTATGTGCTGCGGCAAAGCCGCAAACCTTATTAAACTTAATCGTCACTCACATTCGATTTTCCCCACACCGGACTGCATGACCCTCGCCTCCTAAGCACTCGCCGCGTAATATATCTTCGTGCCAGCCGCGGATGAAATGGTCGAGCATCTGTTGCGCCAGTTGCCGGAGTCTCACTCCGCCGAGCGCCTGTTTACTCACCTCTCAGAAAACCCCTCTGTGGCGCGCGTGTTCGAGCGAGAACCGGGATTGCTCTCAGATGTTCTGGCGCTGGCCGCATGGAGCCCGCTCCTGGCCGCTACCCTTGAGCGAAATCCCGGTTACGTAACCTGGTTGCAACGCGAACGGGTCAACATCCGGGTGCGCACCCACGAAGAACTAAGCGAATCTCTCGGCCGGTTTTCCCTGACAAACTCAACCCTGGATCCGCATGTCATGTTGTCGCGCTTCCGCCGTCGCGAGCTGCTGCGCACTTATCTTCATGACATCCGGCATACGCGAGCAATCGCTGAGACGACCGAAGAATTGTCGAACCTGGCGGACACGGTCCTCGAGTTCGCGCTTAACCGAGCGCGCCAGGAACTTGATAATCGCTATGGTTCGCCCCAGATCGCCGATGCCCGCGGTCGGGCGTCGACCGCTGAGTTTTGCGTGATGGCCCTGGGCAAGCTTGGTTCCCGAGAACTGAATTATGCGTCTGATATCGATCTGGTGTTTCTTTTCTCAGAAGAGGGCATGACGGCGCCGGGGGGCGCGCGCGGGCAGATTAGCAATAGAGAGTATTTCGTCAAACTGGGCGAATCACTTCTGCGTCTGGTAAGCGAGCCGAGGGGCGAAGGCGCCGCTTACCGCATTGATGTCCGGTTGCGCCCGCACGGCCGGGACGGCGCGCTGGCTTGTTCACTAGGCGAGGCCGTTCGGTACTACGAAAAGGCCGCTCAGGACTGGGAGTTGCAAGCGCTGATTCGGGCGCGCGGCGCGGCCGGTTCATTACCTCTCTACCAGCAATTTGCGGCAGGGGTAGTCGATCGCGTGTTTCGAGCTGATGTTAGTGTTACGGCGGCGCTCATGAACGTCCGTCTGGCAAAGCAAAAGATTGATACGCAGCGAGAGCGCGAAGAGAAAGGCTTCAACGTAAAGCTGGGCCGGGGCGGCATCCGCGAGATTGAGTTTATCGCGCAAGCTCTGCAAGTTGCCTTTGCCGGCCGCGACCCCTGGTTGCGGGCGCAGCATACTCTGATCAGCCTGGGCCGTCTTACCGATCGCTCATTGATTACCGAGCGAGAATATACTTTGCTTTCAGGCGCTTATCATTTTTGGCGCGCCCTCGAACACCGCTTGCAGATGGAGCACGGCCTGCAGACGCATTCGTTGCCCAGTGACCCTGGGCGCCGGGACCTGGTGGCGCGTCGCATGAATTTCTCCGGCGAAGATGCGCTCGCAGAGTTTGAGGTCGCGCTGACCGCACATGCGGCCAACGTCCGTGAGGCATTCGATCGGCTTTTCGGCGAGACGGATGAGGCGCCTGAGGATCGCAGCCTTCTCAGGCCCGAAAGTGCGCGCATGGATCCCGATGGCGCGCTGGCCCGCCTTGCTGCATCGATATTTCTGAAACATCTTGGGGATGCCGATCAATCCATGGCGTCGCTTGAGGCGCTCACCAATAGCCTGCGAAGCGCGGCAGACATCTCCTTGAATCCTCACCGGGCACTTTCCTGTGCGGCGCGAATCGCCAGTTCTCTGGACAAAGAGCATGAACCTGGAGCTATCTCTGAAGACGAGATTGATTCGCTGATAAGACTCTGTGGCGTCTCGGAAGTCTTCGGCGAAATGATCGCCGGGAGGACTACGCTGATTCATGCGCTCAGGGACAATCCCGATCTGAAACAAGGTCATAACTACATCAACGAATTCCGCGTCGCCATCGCCAACCAACAGGATTTTGGCGCGGAGTTAGACGCGCTCAGACGCAGCTGGTCGCGGGCGCTAATTGAAATCGGCACGGCCGACGCCGCCGGCGAGCTGAAGCTGGCGGAAACCAACCGCTTGCTGACAGACCTGGCCGTCGCAGCCATAGACGGCGCGTTGAAAATAGCTGAGCGCGAGTTTGCGCGTCGCTTTGGCGATCCGGGTAATCAGCTTCATCTCGCCGTACTCGGGTTGGGAAGACTGGGCAGCGGCGGCGTGGATTATGGCTCGGATCTGGATGTAGTTATCGTTTTTGACTCGACCGCGTCTCCGCCAATTGAGGGATTAACCCGGGAAGAGGCTTACGCGCGTCTGGCGGAATTGATGATCACGGCCCTGTCCAGCATTACCCGCGAAGGCTATCTCTATCGAGTGGACCTGCGCCTGCGTCCCGACGGACAAAAAGGCCCGCTGGTGATTGGCTCAGAAGCTTTTATTTCCTATTTGCAAAAGCGGGCGGGGTTTTGGGAGTGGCTGGCCTACGTCAAACTAAAGGTCGTCGGTGGCGAGTTGAAATTCGGCGGACGAATCGAAGCGGCTGCGCGCAAACTGGTTCATCAGATCGCGCGCGAGGCCGATTACGAGCAGCTTCGGGCTGAGACGCGACGGATTCGCGATCGTTTGGAAAAGGAGAAGGTGGCGCGCCGTGGCGCCGGGACTAACATCAAACACGGAGCGGGTGGCATGCTCGACGTTTACTTCGCCGCGCGCTACTTGCAGTTGCGCGACAATGTACCGGATGATGATCAAGACCGGACGACACCGGCGACGTTGCGGCGTTTGCAGGTCGCCGGATCTTTGAGTGAAGTGAATTTTCTCGCGCTTGATGAAGGTTACCGGTTGCTGCGTTCAATCGACCACGAATTGCGGTTGATCCTGGGCCGCTCGTCGCATCTTCCGTTGCCGGAGCATCCGGCGTTTAGGGATTTGGCAACGCGGCTGGGTTACCGGGACGCGGCCTGGTTAAGCGAAGAACTTATTTTGCGAATGGCGAACATTCGCAAAGCCTATGAAGAAATAATGCTGCCTGAGGCGATTAATGATGGAGTTTAGCAATCAATGTCCGCACTGTGGCGCAGCTCGCCTGCGAGACTGGAGCGAATTGAGCGAAGAAGAGCGCGAAGTGGTGAAACGGCTGCCGGCGTCCGCCGAATTCTCGCTCAAGGAACGACAAGCGCGTCACAAGTGGTGTAAGAGGTGCTGGCATGAAGCCACCTCGGATGCTCCCCGCCACGCCTGAACAGAAGCGGTGCATATGTAATCGGAGAAGCGAACGATCTACCAAATCGCGCGAAACACTGCTTTTCACAAAAGCGGCTTATTTTATTTGAAGAATCCGCATGTGGAACCACACCGGGTACAGAACCGCTCGCGGTAGCGAGCGGGTTAAAGGCGCGAGTTAAGCAACACAAAATCGATGAAGTCGTTAGTCCAAGGCGGGTTGAAAAAGTTGATGCTTTGACCCGCTCGCTACCGCGAGCGGTTCCGTACCTCTATCATTCAAGGCCTTTGACTGACCAGCTCAAAAATGTTCCGCGTTAAGTCCTCTTTCAAAACCGAACTAGACATTAAGGCGCCCCGCAGCGCCGTCCACGCGTTTTTCTCTGACTTCACCAACTTTTCGGAAATGCTGGGCGGAGTTGAGAGCATTCGTCGCGAACCGGGCGGCGTGCGTTGGACAATCTCGACCGATACGCCGGTGGGCCGGGTGCGCATGTCTCTGCCGGTGCGCGAGACGTCGCCTAACGCAAATCTGATTGAGTGGTCACCGGCGGCGAATGAAAAAGAAAACCTGATGCGTTACTCATTAAAACTCGAGGAGTACAAGGGAACGACTCACCTCAGGGTGTCACAACAGGTCGAGCTGCGGCGCAAACGCGCGTGGGACCTGCATCCCGGAGTTGGTTTGATGGGAGAAGCGAGACTGAGCTCGGCCTTGCAGCGGCGCATCAACGAAGCTATCCAGGATTTTCTGTTGCGAGTAAAAGACAGATTGGAAAAGAACCACAAGGCCGGTTTGAGCTAATTCAGTGGGACTGCCGGCCGTCGATCATTTCCGGCGTGATGCGATAAATCGCGATATCGACGGCTCGGCCCCAGGTGTCGAGTTGAGTGTCGCTGATCGCTGGAGTCAGCGAGGGATTTCGTTCGGTGATCAGTTTCATCGCCCGCTGCATCTCGTCGCTGTTGGTGAGCCGCGTTGCGTCACCGATAACCATGACGCTGCGCCAGTGCGTGCTGTCCTCGACTTCCTCAACCTGCAGGCAAACTTTTGGATTAGAAGCGATGAATTGAGTTTTCATGCCTTCCGTCGTGAAGAAATAAAGTTCCTTCCCATCGTAGGCGTAGTTCATCGGCAAAACATACGGGCGTCCGTCACGCGCGCAACCCAGATGGCCAAAACTCTGCCTCTGCAGCAGCGTGTGCATCTCTGCCGGCGCCATATCCTCAACTTCTAGCATGGTCGCATCATATACCGGCGGTTATGGGTCGTCCAACTCTCAAAAGGGGGGCAAGCCCATTGGAGAAACGAGCAAACGAGCCACTAATCACACCAAGCAACACGAAAGCCTTATTGTGAAATTTCGGGGACTTCGTGGATCGAGGCTGGCGCACGCGGGATGAGACAAACCAAAAGCACGGCTGGTTAGTTGGAGCCGCTTCAAACTTGAAAGTGTAAGACGTGCCAAATCATGATTTGGCACGTCTCGGTTTTTCGCCAGTAGGATCGGCTAATTAGAGCATATCTCGGGCATGCTGTGCGCGCGCGGCGCCGATGGCCGTTTTGACCTCTTTGACTTCTTCGGGTGGCGGCAAAACCGCTTTCATCCCCAGCCCTTCAATCCAAAGCTCGCGGGTCCAGCCGGTCGTGTGATAGAGGTGCTCGTCCTCTTCGTCTTCAACTTCGTCGTGCGCTTCCTTTAGCGCCTTGGCCACGACGCCCGTCGCTTTTTTGGCGGCCTCGCCGATCAGATGCCAATTAAGATGGTCTTTGGTTTCGGCCATCACGACAGCTTCCGCGGCCACCAGCTGCGCCGCTTCCGGCTTCCCTGACTGAAGCGCCATCTCCATCGATTTGACCAGCGATTCGCCGATGTGGCGCACCACCGCGCGGCCCGGCGTCTCGGTCTCGGGGTCGAGACCCAGCTTCTCAAACGTGTCCTTAACTATCTGCACGTGATTCTGAGTCTGCTCGAGATATTTTTCCCATTCTTCTTTCAAGTCTTCGTTGACGACGCAGCGAAGCGCCGTCGTATAGACCTGGACGCCTCCTAATTCAGTTTCCAGGGCCTGATACATTAGTTCATTAAGTTGTTCTTCTTTCATTATTCCCCTCCGGTTTGTTTCAATTAATTTGTGAGTCCACTTACCGGATAGCAAACCTAAGGCCAAGCGTCTTTCAGTTTGGGTTTGCTCCAATCTGAGGCAAACAATTGGCTTGCCCTGTTCGCAAATGCGTATTTCTCGCTGTCAATAGTGGTACGGAACTGGACAGTGTTTGGCGCTCGGGCGTACCGGACAAGTACATGTGTCTGAGATGACGAAACCTGGTAACGGTAAGAAGAAGCCAAGGCCGGGTTGAGGAATTGGTTCATTAGTCCATTGATTCATTGAATCAATGAAGAAATGATCCAATGGATCAATTCCTTAGCCCGACTTGCCAACGTCAAAATCAATTGGTTACAGTCGAGCCCCACGCCGGCTTTTGCGGGTTTGGCAATTGATGACTAAAATCTCCACTGAATTCGCGACAAATCATGATTCATGGCAAAGGGATTCATATGACCAAAGCTTTTCTTCTGTTAGCAACTCTCCTTCTTTCTGTGTCAGCACTGTTTGGGGTGCACCGCCAGGGTCAACAGCCTACGCTTAGTAAAGAAGAGGCGGCCATTCTCAATCAGATTCGGCACCTGCGCGAGCTGGCCGACGACGTCAGAACCACCACTTCAAAACAACTGGCCCTGGACATTCGAAAGTTACCGGCTTCGCCGAATAAGCTCGACCTGGCGTTTGGCCTGGCGAACCTGTCGACCGAAGGGGACTTTGGTCATGAAACCCTGCAGGAAGTGGCCACCACCCTGGCGGAAGCCTTGCGCGACGACCCGTCCCCGATGATGGGCAACGAGCCGGCGCCCCCTTACGTCCAGCTGGCGCAGCTGATGCGCTATGAGCAGGTGAAGGTCTCTCTCGACAGTCCGCAATTGACGGCCGCAACGGCTAAACTCGAGAAGGATGATGAGAGCCGGCAAAACGCCGATTTCACTTTGAATGATTTGCAGGGAAAGAGCTGGAACCTCAGAGGCCTGCGGGGCAAAGTTGTCTTGGTAAACTTCTGGGCCACCTGGTGCCAACCCTGCCGCAAGGAAATGCCCGACCTTGACGCACTCTACAAGCGATTCAAGGACCAGGGCTTTGTCATTCTCGGGATCTCTGACGAAGAGGCCCCCAAAGTTAAAGAGTTGCTCGCCGAACAGAAAGTTTCCTATCCAATTTTGCTCGATCCGGGACGCAAGATAAATGAGCTGTTTCGAATCGAGGGCATCCCCAAAAACTTTGTCTATGATCGGAACGGTAAGTTGGTGGCCCAGTCCATCGACATGCGAACGCAGAAACAATTTCTCGCGATGCTGGCTCAAGCCGGATTGCGTTGAGCGAACAGAAAGATTCGTGTTCGGAGACAACCATGAAACCAAACCGTTTTCTTAATCGCTCGCTCGCCATTCTTGTTCTGCTGCTGGCCGCGCTCTCGGCGTTTGGGCAGCCAAATCAGACGCAGAAGGAACTCGAGCTCGCCGACTATATCAAAGACCATTACACCAAGCGGGAAGTTCTGATTCCGATGCGCGATGGCGTGAAGCTCTTTACGGCGATCTATGAGCCCAAGGATACGAAGCACGAGTATCCAATCATGTTCGACCGTACTTGTTACAGCATTGCGCCCTACGGCGCCGACAAGTTCAAAAGCCTTCTGGGGCCCGATGAGTTGTTCGCCCGCGAAGGTTATATCTTTGTCTACCAGGACGTGCGCGGACGTTATATGAGCGAAGGCGAGTTTGAAGACGTGCGGCCCTACCTTGCCAACAAGAGCGGTTCACAAATCGATGAGACCAGCGACACTTACGATTCAGTCGACTGGATGATCAAGAATATTCCGAACAACAACGGTCGCGTCGGAGTCTATGGCATCTCGTATCCCGGCTTTTACACATCGATGGCCGGAATCGACTCGCATCCGGCCGTCAAAGCCATTTCGCCACAGGCACCGGTTGCCGACTGGTTTCACGGCGACGACATGCATCACAACGGCGCGCTCTTCCTGGCTCAGAACTTCAGCTTCTTCGCTTACTTTGGCCAGCAGCGCACCACGCCGACCGGCACAAATGATTATGTAAAGCCTTTTCCCTGGGGCACGCCCGATGGCTACAAGTTTTATCTCGAGATGGGCGGCCTGAAAGATTCAGGCGATCTTTTCTGGCAGAAGCTCGGCTTACGCATGAGGTTCTGGGACCAGATGATGCTGCACCCGAATTACGATCAGTTCTGGAAAGAGCGAAACATCCTGCCGAACCTGCGGAACATTCGCGCGGCGGTTATGACCGTGGGCGGTTGGTATGACGACGAGGATCTGTACGGCGCGCTGAACACTTATCAGGCAATTGAACGTCAGAATCCCGGCATCTTCAACGTGCTGGTGATGGGTCCCTGGTTTCACGGAGGGTGGGCGCGTTCAGACGGTGACTGGCTGGGCACAGCCTATTTCGGCGGCAAGACCGGCGTTCATTATCGCGAGCATTTCGAGCTGCCTTTCTTTAATCACTTTCTGAAAGACAAGGGCGAGATTCCGGAAATCAAGGAAGTGAACGTGTTTGATACCGGCGCGAACGTTTGGCGCGACGTCCCCAACTGGTCGCCCAACGTGGCGACAGACACGCCTTTGTACCTGATGTCTGACGGCAAACTTAGATTTGGTAATAGTCTGAACGGAGCGCGGCCGCCAGAGACCGTCTCCACACAGCGCCGCATGGGCGGAGGAGCGCCGGGCAATCGCGCACAACTCTTTGACGAGTATGTGAGTGACCCGATGAACCCGGTGCCTTACACGCAGAAGATCACGCTCAACTATCCGCGCGACTTCATGACGGAGGATCAGCGCTTCGTCGCCGGCCGGCCGGATGTGCTCGTTTACCAGACTGAGCCTTTATCTGAAGACGTCACCGTGGCCGGCAATCTCAAGCCTGAGCTTTTTGTCTCTTCCAGCGGCACCGATTCGGATTTCGTGGTCAAGCTCATCGACGTCTTTCCCGATGATTACTTATATCCCGAGACCGGCAACAAGTTGCCCAACGGCGATCCGGAAAGGATGAGACCTCCCAGTGATTCGGCCGGTTGTGTTTTCAGACCCGGCGGCTATCAAATGCTGCTGCGGGGCGAGCCGTTCCCGGCGCGGTTTCGGAATAGCTTTGAAAAACCCCTGCCCTTAACGCCGAATGTGCCTTCCAGGATCGCTTTCGTGATGCCGGGCGTCGTGCACACCTTCAAGCGAGGACACCGAATCATGGTGCAAATCCAGAGCACCTGGTTTCCTCTGGTGGCGCGCAACCCGCAAAAGTTCATGCCCAACTACAAACTTGGCGGCGACGCGGACTTTCATAAAGCTACTGAACGTGTCTATCGCTCGGCGGCGCAACCCTCGCGCATTGTGTTGCCGGTGTGGAAGCGGTAGGGCGCTCCGCTTATGTTAGAATCGTCGACATGACCAGACGAGTTCTCCTATATCCTGGCGAAGATGGCTATGTGGTGGCCGAAGTTCCCAGCCTGCCCGGCTGCGTAAGCCAGGGGAAATCGCGTGAAGAAGCACTGGCAAACGTTCGCGAGGCAATATCCTTGCACGAGGATGTTCTCCGCGAGCGCGGGGAACCCATTCCGGATGATCAAGTTGAGTTGGTTGAGGTAGCTGCATGAGCAAGCTGCCGGTCGTCTCTGGCGCTGAATGCGTCAAGGCGCTCGGCAAAGCTGGTTTTGTTGTCTATCGGCAACGTGGAAGCCACGTAACTCTGGTCAGAAAGACTCCGCCCGCCCAAACTACAATTCCTAATCACAAAGAACTAGATCGCGGTACTTTGCGCGCGATTATTCGGCAAGCAGGCCTGACCACCGACGAGTTTATCGCGGCGATTTAGGATCCGGACCTGAGTCCGCGAGATCCGACATAACAGTTCGCCGACAAAGAAATCCTTCACGGTGACAAATCGATGACAATTGGCTTTTTTAGCTTCCTAAAATACCCGCGTGCTGGCGGCGCAGGGTGTGAAGCGCGTCGCGGTTGCCTGTCCCTCGTTTGTGGCGGACTATCTGGAGACAGTGGAGGAGATTGCATTGCGAGGGCGTGACGTCTTCGTCCGGGCCGGCGGGGAAGAGTTGACGCTAATTCCTTCGTTGAACTCGAACCCGGCCTGGGTCGATGCGTTGCCCGCTGGGTGAAGGAAGCTGAGGGCCATGATAGAATCCGCGCCCGCCGTCATAAGACTGAATTGACGATGCGAAAGGTGGACTACTAAGGTGAAATACAGACTCAGATTATTCGGGGTGGCGTTGGCGTCGGTGGTCTTCTTCGCGACCGTGTACGGGCAGGTAGCGGACAAACGGATCCTGTCACTTGATCGAATATTCGCCGCGAGCGATTTTCGTTCGGAAACTTTTGGGCCGGCACGTTGGCTTAACGATGGCAGCGCCTACACCACGCTGGAGTCTTCGCGCGCCGGCAAAGAGGCGCGCGACATTGTTCGCTATGAAGCGGCGACCGGCGTGCGCAGTGTCTTGATCGCGGCTGCCTCGCTCACACCCAAAGGGGCGGCGGCTCCGCTCGTAATTGACGACTACGCGTGGTCCAAAGACGGCCAAAAGCTTCTGGTCTTCACCAACTCCAAAACCGTTTGGCGACAAAACACGCGCGGTGACTATTGGGTCTTTGAAATAAACGCGAAGAAGCTGGTGAAGATTGGCAAAGGTGCGGCGGCTTCCACCTTGATGTTCGCCAAGTTCTCGCCTGATGGAACGCGCGTAGGCTACGTGCGCGAGAACAATCTTTATGTTGAGGACCTGGCTACCAGTCGAGTCACTCAACTCACGCGCGACGGTTCGAAACGAATCATCAATGGCACGTTTGATTGGGTTTATGAAGAAGAACTGGATCTGCGGGACGGCTGGCGCTGGAGCCCTGATGGCCGCAGTCTCGCTTACTGGCAATTGGATACCGACGGAGTCCCTGACTATTACCTAATCAATAACACCGATTCGCTCTATCCGAAGATTACGACGATTCAATATCCCGTCGCCGGGCAAACAAATTCCGCGGCGCGCGTGGGCGTGATCAGCGCAGCCGGCGGCCCGACACGATGGCTGGCAGTTCCCGGCGATCCTCGCAATAACTATATTGCGCGGATGAATTGGGCAGGGAACTCTGATGAGATTCTGTTGCTGCAGCTCAATCGCCGGCAGAATGTCCTCAACGTGATGATTGCCGATCGGCTGACCGGAAAAGTCCGGACGATCCTGGCGGAAAAGGATGAGGCCTGGGTCGACATCGATGTTGACGAGGTTCATTGGCTAAATGGCGGCAAGCGTTTTTTGTGGCTCAGCGAGCGTGATGGCTGGCGCCATGTGTATGCCGCGCCGCGCGATGGCGGGCCCCCGCAAGTAATCACCCGGGGCTCGTTTGACGTCATCAGCATTGACGGCCTCGATGAGAAAGGGGGCTGGCTTTACTTCACCGCCTCTCCTGAGAATGCCACGCAGCGTTATCTCTATCGAACAGAATTGACCGGGACCGGCCAGCCCGAACGTCTTAGTCCGGCCGCCCAGCCAGGCACACACTCGTATTCAATCGCCCCTAATACCGCCTGGGCATTCCATACTTATTCCACCATTAGCTCACCGCCGGTGGTGGAGTTAGTTCACTTGCCCGATCACCGGGCGGTCCGTGAGCTTGCGCCCAATGCGGCTGTGATCGCCAGGGTCAAAGAACTGAATACCAATGCGCCCGAGTTTTTCACAGTGGATATCGGTAAGGGCGTGACCCTGGATGGCTGGATGATTAAGCCGCCGAATTTCGACGCTTCGCAACGCTATCCCGTCTTGATTTATGTTTACGGCGAGCCCGCCGGTCAGACGGTGGTTGATCGCTGGGCCTCAACTCGCTATCTCTGGCATCAGATGTTGGCGCAGCATGGGTATCTGGTGATGAGCTTTGACAATCGCGGCACCCCTGCGCCCAAAGGTCGCGCCTGGCGCAAAGTCGTCTATCGACAGATTGGTGTTCTGGCCGCGCAGGAACAGGCGGCGGCTGCGCGAGTGGTGCGGACCTGGCCCTTTGTAGATTCTAAACGAATTGCGATCTGGGGTTGGAGCGGGGGCGGATCGATGACCCTAAATCAGATATTCCGCTATCCGGATATTTACCAGGTAGGAATATCGGTCGCGCCCGTTACGGATCAACATTTCTATGACACCATCTATCAGGAACGTTACATGGGACTGCCCCAGGACAACGAACAGGACTATCGCCGCGGCTCACCCGTAACCCATGCGAAAGGTCTCGCGGGCAAGCTCCTGATTGTCCACGGATCAGGTGACGATAACGTTCACTACAAAGGCACCGAAGTCCTCGCTAATGTATTAATAGCCGCCGGGAAACAGTTCAGCATGATGGAATATCCGAACCGGCGTCACGGCATCAGTGAAGGCGCGGGTACGACCAGACACCTGTACGAGTTACTGACGCGATTTCTGGAGGAGAACATGCCGCCGGGTCCGGCGACTCGTTAATATAGGTCCTATCAAAGACAGGATTGAGTATGACAACAAACGCAACATCAACCAGCCAAAGTGCGACCGCTTATGGTGATTTACAACAACTCGCTGAGGACTTCTGGACGTGGCGGGCTGAAAATCAACCGGTGTCCAGTGATGACATTCCGCGCATTGAAAGACCGACGGAATGGGTTCCGGACTGGTCAGGGAAAGCAATCGAGCGGCGCCGCCAGGAATTCGCTGAGCTCAACAAACGATGGCGGGACATCGATCCAAAGTCATGGCCGATTTCTCAGCAGGTCGATTATCGCTTGATCGGATCGGCGCTGGCGCGGGTCCATTGGGAGTTGGAAGTAACGTGCGGCCACGAGCAGAATCCCGGGTTCTACGTCGATCAGACGTTGGGCTTACTCTTCCTGTGTTTGCTACGGCCCCCGCCGTTTGACGAGGCGCGCAGCCGGCTGATCATCAAGGTCTTGCAGAGTTTCAGCGAAACGGTTGCGGACGGGCAGGAGAATCTCGCTGGTAAAGCCGTCAAACCATTCGCCCTGGCGGCGATCGAGAAATTGGTCGAGGTCAGAGTGCGGCTTACGAAAGTAGCTGATGAACTCGGTCGCTTGCTTGCGGGCGTAAGTGCGGCTGAGATTCAGGAGGCTACGACTAAAGCGATCGCCGCGCTCGAAACGTTTCATGATTGGCTCAATGCTCAGCTCGCCGGAATGTCCGAACAGACCGCGGTGGGCCGCGACGCTTACGTTTACTTTCTCAAACATGTGGCCCTCATGCCTTTCACCCCCGAACAACTGTTGGTGATGGGCGCCTACGAATGGGAACGATCAGTCGCGTTCGAAACGTTTGAGCAAACTCGCAACCGGGGCTTGCCTGAGTTGGGCTTGTTTCCCGATCAAGCGGCACAGATGGAGAGGGAAGTCATTGAAGAGGAGCACGCCCGAAAGTTTCTGGAAGAAAAGAATATTCTGACGGTGCCCGGCTGGCTAAAGCACTACCGCAATTTGCCATTGCCGGCCTACCTTCAGCCGCTGTCCTTTATGGGTGTCACTGACGACCTTACTTCAGCGACCAGGCTGGATGAGGACGGCGTGAGCTATATAAAGCCGCCCGCTCCCGATCTTGATTACTTCTCATTGTCGATTGCCAAAGACCCGCGACCTTTGATCGTGCACGAAGGCGTGCCGGGCCATTACTTTCAAATGTCCCTCTCGTGGGCGCACGAGAACACGATTCGCCGGTGTTACTACGACTCAGGCGCGAATGAAGGCATCGGCTTTTATGCAGAAGAGCTCATGTTGCAGTTCGGGTTTTTCGACGATCGGCCAAAGCTGCGCGAGATAATGTATAACTTCATGCGGTTGCGGGCGCTGCGCGTGGAAGTGGACGTGAAGCTGGCCCTCGGTCTCTTTTCCATCGATCAAGCCGCCGATTACTTAGAGAAGATTGTTCCCGTAGATCGCGGAACAGCTCGGCAAGAGGCCGTCTTTTTCGCTTCATCACCGGGTCAGGCGATTACGTATCAGATCGGCAAACTGCAAATCATCAAGTTCCTGGCGGACGCTCGCCTCAATCAAAAAGACAATTTCAACCTGCGGGCTTTCCACGACTATTTGTGGAAGAACGGCAACGCGCCGATCGCGTTGCTGCGGTGGGAGTATCTTGGATTGAGCGACGAGATTGAGTTGCTTGATACCAAGACGGTGTAAAACGTAAACACGGAGACCGAGACGAAGAGCGAGCTGCCGTCAGGCCGCCAGGGTCCGAAGGACCGGAATGTAATAGCCCCGACCGTCAGGTCGGGGTTACGGTGTTTTAAGTAATCGCGGAGGTCCGAAGGACCGGAATGATCATGACGGCCCTTCAGGCCTCTTCGTATTATTTGGGTTTGGTACTCCCGACCTCACGGTCGGGGCTATTTCATATCGGCGCTTCGCGCCTGAGCGAATCGCGAGCCTCTGCCACAGATTTGGGTTTGTCGCGCTGACCTAGAATCGCAGAATCGCAGGCCTGACCCCGGTTTGAGCTCTCAGCCATGAAAAGAGCGGCTGACTTTTTCGCCCGCCGCCCTTTTCTTTGAACTGCATCACGATCTACTCGTGAATCCAGTGGCCAAAATCCGCATACGTTCCGTCACTGAAGAAGCTGCTCACGTTGTAGGCCCGATTGGTGTTTCCGGCCTGGCTTTGAACAGTCTTGATGACCTTTCCGTTCTGGCGGAGAGCTTGGAATGTTGCGGTTTCGGGAACGACCGCGACGATGTGTCCGTGGCCGTGATGAAATTGAAGCTTGGAGCGGGCCACCGTGATGCAGACCTTGCCCTGGTTGGCCGCTTCCTGTTGCTCGGTAAGATCAAAGGTACGGCGCCAGCCAAAGTGCGACCCCCACTCCTTGAACCACTCGTTCAGACCATTGGCATTTCTTTCAACAACTGTCACACCGTACTTGACCGCCACGGTCTGTCCCTGCTCAAGCTTGACTATTGCCGGCTGCGTCCACCAGACCCGCGGCAGGTAGGCTTCGGTCATGTAGCAGTAGTCGTAGGCGTAGATGTTACAGAAAGTCATCCCGTCCCCGGGCAAGTAGCGTTTGCTGCTTTCGACTTTGAACCAGTTGATTAGTTGACCAATCGCGGCCACCCGCGTTTGAGGAGGATCCGCTTCATGGCGCTTGACCGGCGGCACTTCGGTCAGCGGAAAAGCGAGCAGCTTGTTCTGCCGCGTGACTGTGTTGTTGCCGGTGGGCAAGTGAACCGGGCTTACTCCGGTATGAGTTTCCTCGGTCGCGTCGGCAACTTTGGTGAGAAAGTTCTTGTTGACGAAGCCTTCAGCGGTTGCTCCGCCCAGGGTCGTCCGGACCTTCCACCAATTCGCCACGTTAGACTCTTCGAGTTTGGTGACTTCCTGGCCGAAGGGGAGCACCGCGATCACGTTATCAACCGTGGGATCGGGCGCGCTGCGTAGGTTCAAACCGAGCGTGGCTTGTTCGTTGACTTTGTATTTTTCCTGTTCTGGCATTTGCTTAAGCTCCTTTGGCTGTTGTGAGTGTTTCTGAGATGCGCGAGGTAAAAATTTGTCGTGGTCGTCTGTGAACGCTCTTAGATCCAATTAGCTTCATTCGATTCCCGAGCGTGTTCACTTTCTTTGTATGGCTATCCTTGTCCCTGAACCAACTCCTTCCCGAAAGACACGTAGTCCTTGATGCTGTACCTGTTAATGACTGAAAAAAACCAAAACATTTCGACACGACACGCGGGTGTGATTGTCAGAGATGAGCTCTGTACTGGGCTGCTGATCTCCTGGGCCGCGCCGGTCGAGAGCACTACAAGGACCAGCGCAGCAGCGTATGTGATCCGGTGTCCTAGAGTAAGCACGGTCGACTCCCTCGTTTGCCAGGCCCAATTACTTTCAGGTGCCTACCCAATAACGCGAGAATCAGGTCAGAAACCTCTAACGATCTTGATAACTTTTTGTTGGGTGAGTGTTTAGAAGCGGGGCGGGACGTGCTTCGGGAGCTTAGAATACCTATCTCACGTTTATTTGCACCGTATTTGACAAGCGGCCTTTGATTGACACTATCACGTCGACGAGTCCGTTTACTCCGGCGGGAATTATTGCGTCGATTTGATCGAGCCCGGCTAACCCTCTCTGGGGACCGGCATAGACGACCACGGCTGTGATGCCGCTAATCGAGACGGTGACTGATTCGGCGTCTCCGCGAATTCCGGTGGCGTACAAAACCAGGCGATCACCGGAATTTACCAGATTCAAAGTTCCGTCCTGGTTACTCACTGGCCGGTAGCGCAAACCGTCGGCGGTTACTTCTGCCACCGGCGCGAAAGAACCCTGGCCATTGACAGAAAAGAGTCCGGGTGAGGTGGTGTTGATGATTAACTCCCCACGTGACCAGGACCCGTCCGCAGCAAATATGTCGATAATCGTGTGGCCGGTTCGGGCGGATGGAGGTACGAGAAAGGCAATCTGCTGCGGGGAAACAAAGTAGAGTGGCGCCGCTGATCCATTAATGTAAAGACTGGTGCCGCCGAGTGACGTCGGCAACTCAGGCGACGAAGCGTCACTCGTTACCGTGGCTAATCCGTTTCCGTAGGCGATGGCCATCGACCCCGGCGCGACGGCCTCAGGTTCATAGCTCGCCGCCGAAACAATCGACGTCGCCCCTGGCGGAGGGAATGCGGCCGGGTCGCTAAGCATCTGCAGAAACAGATTGGCAAAAGGAGATCCGGTTACATCTCCGGCACCACCTAAAGCATTACCGAAAGGAGCACTCAGGCCGTCGCTGTTGGCCAGCAGAATCAGGGTTATGTTACGGCCTGGTACCTTTAGAAACAGGGCGGAGAAGGTGTTCCAGTAACCATAGTGCCAAATCAGCCGCTGGCCGCCGTACATCTGAACAAACCAGCCGAGCGCGTGCGGCAATCTTTGACCTTTGGAATTAACGTGATTCGTCCACGCCTGTTCTTGGCTCGGTTGCTGAAGCAGGGCGTGCCGATCAATTGCAGCGTCGTAGCGGGCCAAATCACGAACAGTTGAGATAAGACCGGCCGCAGCGAAGATGTTGCGATTGGGGTAAACAGAAAGGATAGGTTGGCCGTTGCTACCAATGACATAGGGTTTCGCTAAACGATGAATGACATCAACATAGCGTTGCAACGTTTCGGGAGTAAACAAGGCGGCAACTTGTGGCGAAGGAAATTCCATGTCCTGGCCGGGCACCGAATCCCGCATTTCCAGTTGGTCCAGGATTGTCTTAGCCAGTTCTTCGCGGAAGGACCGGCCTGCGCAGGCCTCCACCACCGGGGTGAGGTAGTTATAGCGATCGCCGCTATAGATGAACTTTTCGCCGGGAGGTGTGCCCTGCGATGTATGAGTCATGAGGTGCCGAACGGTTACGCCGCTTTCAAGAGCCGGCGTGAAGCTGCGGAGCAGCGTGTCGAGATTCAGGCTATTGCGCTCGACACACCGCATCAGCAGCATTGATGAAAACGTTTTGGTGATTGAGGCGATGCGATACGGCGT
>JBBPID010000093.1:17094-19573 GCA_038040505.1 Acidobacteriota bacterium
CATCGCCTGGGTCACCCCGCCAATCGGATACGGCGTGTCGGGCGTGGCCGGAATCTGATTCTCAATATCAGCAAAGCCAAAGCCACGTTCCCATACGATTCGGCCATTACTAACAACAGCCGCGGACAAACCGGGAATGCGGTACTGCTGGCGCAAGGCATTCAGGGACTGCTCGAACTGTGCCAGGCGCGCCGTGTCGGCGGAGTTCACTGAAACCTGAGCGTAGCTAGTGATACCCGCCAATAGCGTTGTCAGGTTTGTAAGTGCGATCAGAATCAGCCGGCTGACTTTCATTTTCACTCCAGATCGATCCGGATCGTGTGTTACTTCTTGCCCAGACGAAGAACAATTCCGAAAGCCAGCCGGCCGCGATTATGTGCTTCGCCAAAAAAGCTGGGCCGAAAATAGTCGAGCTGAAAGGCGCGCAGGGCCAGGCGGTCGCTTAGTTTCACATCGAGACCACCTCCAAACGCCATGCTGAACCCCGTATCGACGCCCGAAAGGTGCTGGCCCGCAATCGTTGCGCTTTCGTGGAATCGGGTGGCGCCGAACAAGGCATAGGCAAAGGGCGTTAGGCGTTTTCCCCGCCGCGCGAGTTTTGGTCCGAATAGAAACGAGTGAGCATCCTTGTTTATGCGGACGACACCGTCCAACTCACTCCCATAATGACCGCTGAAGTCGGCAACTATGGCGAACGATTTAGTGACATTCCCGGCCAGTGAGCCATTCCAGCCATGAAAATTTGCGCCCGCCCACGAGTAACCGCCGAAGATTTCCACCTTCGGAACCTCCTGTGCCATCACTGCTACCGATCCGGCGAGGACCAGACAAACAATACCGAAGAGCTTTTTCATTAAAATCACCTCACATTTACAGGTTAGGGAAGTATTTGAGGAGAGAATCGATTCAGCTTGTGACCACGTAGTCCCGATGGAGCGATTGTTCTGGCAGAACAAAGCGAGATGCGCGTCGCCTACTCTGATACTAGATTTGGCGCGGAGAGTCGTCCGGCCGCAGAGTTTTTGACGTCCAGATATAAACTTCTGGACTCTTTAATGCGCCAGGGATCGATTTTGTCGTGGGGAAGAGCGCAAATAGATCAGATTAGACAGAACGGATTTCTTCAAGGCTGGCCGTTCTCCCCGGCCTTTCTAAATTCCGAGGGAGTAATGCCGGCATATTTCTTGAAGACTGCATTGAAAGAGGACTTAGAGTTAAAGCCAACCTCCTCGGCGATGGCCAAAATCGACAAATGCTTGTTGGCCGGGTCGATCAGCCTTCTCTTCGCCTCATCCACTCGATGGGTGTTGATAAAGTCAAGAATGTTTTGGTTGAGCTGTTCATTAACTACTTGAGAAAGGTGTTGGGCGGGAATTGCCAACTGAGAGGCCAGCTTTTGCAGAGTCAGGTCTCCGTCGGTGTAAACCTTGTCCACCTGCATTGCATGAAGCAGTTTCTGCAAATAGCGTTCGGCTCGTTCGGGCGTCAGCGTGGATTTTTGATACTTCTTTTCCGGCTCCCGGTCTTCGATCCCAATCAGAACTTCAGATTTTCTCAGGCTCAAATAAGCCAGCGCGTAAATCATGAGGGTTACTCCCAGCGGCAGGATCAGCGTAGTCTTCGCCATATGGGCCGGGTATTTCAGGTCAAACGCATAACGCAGAATAGCGAGTACCCAAAGAGAAACGAACGAGACCACCAGGAATCGCACCTGAAAGAGAATCATCTTGTCGGAAGGGTTAGGGCTGCGCCGGGCACCCTTTGAAAATCTCGCAATCATCAAAACGATAAGCACGAGATAGACGAGAAATTGCCCGATAACCAGGACCGACCGCCATTGATACCAGGTAACCCAGGACAGGCTGGCAAGTTTGTAAGACGCACTCTGCAGATAGAAGGGCACCAAAAACAGAGCGACGAGAGCTGCCGGAAGGAAATGGAGTAACTCCTTTTTCCCGAACTTGAAGTTCTTGGATGTCAAAGCCTTGATATAGAGGAAGAGCAGCGGGCCGCCCAAAAAGTCAAAAGGATGATTGATTCGAGTGAGGTGAGGATATATCCGAAAATAGAGCGTGCTGCTCAGAACGCTGGCAGCAACACCTACGGCAATAGTTACGGTGAGAGCGGCGAGAATCTTGTTAGCAGTTTGGTTCCCGCGCCGGCTGGTAAGGAGCACGAGCGCCAGCACCAGCGCCTGAGCGATTCCCAGAACGCACAAGAGAGCCAGCGGATTTGTTACGAATTGCATGTGTCAGACCATATTGGTCCTGGGCCTGTGCCAATGCTCGATGATGTCAATGAGGAAGACATTAGAGGACGTCGACTCTCGGGGGAGTCTGGGTTCAGCGCGAAATGCGCGGCTGACGATGGCTGAACGCCCACTGCCTCTGTTTGGGAAGAGTGGTGAGCCGAGCAGGACTCGAACCTGCGACCCACTGGTTAAAAGCCAGTTGCTCTACCGACTGAGCTATCGGCCCAC
>JBBPID010000094.1:0-19573 GCA_038040505.1 Acidobacteriota bacterium
CAAACTACCCATCTCACTTCCGTAGGGCTATAATCCGCGGCGTCACTTAACGGATCTATCGTCCGTACTCCAAATCGCGCAAAGGTTGGACGTTTCGAAATGTACCTGATTAGCGTAGCGATAGTATTGGCTCTTGGTGCGCTTGGTATGTGGCTGAGGAAGCGTTACCTGAAGAAGGTTATGGAAAAAGGACTGGGCCGAAAAGTCGAAGATTATGACCTGACCTCGATCAGTGAATGGATGGAAGCGCTTCCTGATGAGCAGTCGAAGAATCGGCCGCGCAAGCCATTTGGTTGATAGCTTTCCTAATGCAACCGAGTGCCTGGGTTGCATTGACTTGCCTCGCGAATTGTCATAAAAACCTCGGCGTAAAATTCCGAGACTCTATTATCCAAAAAGGAGACGAACTATGGCCGTCTATATGGTGGAACGTGATCTACCGGGAGTGACAATGGATCAGTTGGCCGCGGCGCAAAAAGCAGCGATCGAAACCGGCAAGAAATTTACCGAAGAGGGAAAGAATGTTCGCTACATCCGCACGACGTTCGTGCCGGGTGAAGCCCACTGCATGTGCCTGTTCGAAGCCGATAATCCGGACCTGGTTCGCGAGGTGAACGAGACAGCGCAGATTCCCTTCACTCGGATCGTCGAAGCGTTGGACCTGACTCCTGCGAAATAGCTCCGACCGCAATCCTTCTTAGGGAGATCTTACGAATGCGAAGACTAATCCTTCTGTGTGGATTAATCGCGGCTGGCGCCCCTACGGCCATCGGCCAGGTGAGTCCTCGCAAGTCAGCGCCGCCGCCGCCCGTCACGGCGCCGATGCAAACGGCTCCCATGACTTCCGCTCCGTCGACTCCGCCGACTCTGCCATTACGTGCGGCCACATGTCGCGGCGCCGATCTGTCGGTGCGTGAAGTTATGGATGACGCGGCGATGGGCGGAGAACATCTGGCTTCTTATGCTTTGCGGAATAACTCATCGCTTCCCTGCTCGCTGAAGGGATATCCACGCTACGAGTTGTTGGATAAGGCGGGAAGGTTGCGGTTGCGTGGGCGCGCAGTCAACTCTCAGCAACTGCCCGGCGACGACACCAGGGTGTTACCTCAACTGGTAACTCTGGAAGCCGGCAAGGAGGGCTGGTTTAAAGTGCATTACAACTCTGGGGGCGCCGGATATACCGGCAAGCCTTGTCCCGTCTCTAACCGGGTCAGGATCATGGCGCCCGGCACGACCCGGCCTATGATCGTAAAAGCGGATATTACCTCGTGCAGGACCATTGAAATTTCGACTGTGCGCGGCGGGCCAGTGCCAGAGTAATCACTAATGAGAGACTATCTATCGAGTAAAGGTGCTATCTCGATGAGACGATGAACCGGATCGAATCGCAATCTGAAAGGCCGCAAAGCGCTCAATCCCAGCAGCACGGGAGCGTCAGCTTCAGCGCCGGAAATTAAGTCGGTTGGCACTCGTCGCAGCGTGAGCGATCCTATTGAAATCGTGGCGGGCGCTCCGCGTCGCGCCGAGACCCGGCCGCCGCCCACATCGCGGACTTCGTAACCAGCGGGGCCTGGCCGTTCGTTGCGATCTTTGACCGCGAAGCCGAGATTTGAGCCCGTGTCGAGCAAAGCGCGCTCGCCGGTACTCAGCATCACGAAAGGTCTGCGGCTCCCGTTCTCGCGAATCCATTGCACGACCGTGCCCTCCGGAGGCTGTTGATTGAGCCAGACGGGATTGTTGTGCGGATCGAACGCCGAGATTTCGTGACGCGGCAGATCGATCTCGTAACCGAGAGGCGAAAACGCCTCAGTAGGATCGATCACGCCGTCCAGGTCGCGCGGTAAGCCACTCGTCACGATCGCGGCGCCCTTCGCCGGCAAGTAATTCTCGCTCTCGCCGATAGCCAAACTGTCGAGGGACGCTTCGTGCGCCGTCACAGATACGCCGCTCAATCCGGCTACTGAAGTTCCCCGGCCACTCTTCGTTTTCACTCGGGCTTCACTGGCAACGCCCGGAGACAAAAGGGTCGCGCCCGCTCCGGTATCGATGGCAAAGCTGAATGGCCCGGCGCCGTTGACCCAGGTCCTTACCAGCAAACCACGCCCTGAGACTTCACGAAAATCCACCGGGTGCGGAATCCGTAAAGCCGGGGACTGCGCGTTCCTGCGCGGCGTCGCCGGCTGGTTCTGGGCAGCAGAAAGGGCAGCTCCGAAGGAAACTGCCCTTGCCCCTGTTGCCAGGACGACGACTACCGCGAACAGAAGCTTGAATTCTCTTCTCACAATTACTCCTGTTCAGACGGCCCGTTATTCCGATAGCGGCGGAACGATTACCCGCCGCTAACGAATTCGGATTTTGTTAGTAGCGGCGCGGCGAACGATTGCGCAGCTTGTACGTGTAGAGGGCGGAACTGCCCAGTCCGACTAACGAACCGATGCCCGCACCCTTCTTGCCACCAATCAACGCACCGACGCCGGCGCCCGCGCCCGTTCCAATCGCCAGCGTGAGCTTATCGCGGTGCTTCTGCCAGAAGCTACGGCCCCGCGGTTGACTGCCATAATCGTAGTAAGCACGTCGACTGCTGGAATAACGACGCACCGGCGCGCGATATCGCGCCTGAGTGGTCCTCACTCGCGACGACGAGTTATTGACCTGGGCAGTGCATGTGTTGAAGCCTTCATTGAAGCCCTGCCGGTAAGCAGCCTGTTCGGCCGTGGTCTGGTACTGTGAGCTGCTCTCGGCTGCTACCTGTTCCGGCGTCTTTTCAGACGCATTGACGGTCGGTGCAGCGTCGTAGCTAGTTTCGTTAGCGGCCCGAGCGTTGTCGCTGCTCGCCGAACGGGTCACCAGCGCGCCAATCCCTGCGCCAAGCAGCGCACCGATAAGCGTCAAAGCAAGTAGCATTTTCTTCGTAATAAGCATTATCAAATCTCCTTTATTTGCTGCTGCGATCTTTGGAATGTGAACTCGCGCCGCATTAAGCGGCAAAAGGCGTGCCCTAAACTGCAGCAGACCCGTCGTTTTCCTATAGAAACTGCTCTTCTGGGCAAATCTTTTCTAAACAAAAGCGATTGCAAGAAAATTGCAAGAAGCAGTTCATGTGTAGATCAGCGTATGTGGCCCATTTGCGAATAGGTCATGTTCCATATGGGATCGTGGAACATTCCAAATGATCACGGTATAGCGCACGATCCACGAAATCACACGAAGCGTCACGAAACAAGCGCTTTTGTTTCGTGCTGTTTCGTGAGACTTGGTGGATCGTTCTTTTGTCTAATCTACCGGATCGCCAACCGGCGCAGCTCGGTCAACTCGGCGTTTCAGCGGATGCGCGCCGGCAATACATTTTTGAAAAGGCTGCACCGGCGCGGCCGGACTGTTCTCGAAAGCGCTGGTTTGCCAGTTGTCACTGGCTTTCGGTTTGGGCAGCCATCCCGGCAAAGGCATCAGGAGATAACTCGAAAGCACCTGGGTGTACGGTTCGTACATTGCTCGCAATTCGGACAGGGTTGCATCGTCACCCGGCTGATTACTAAGCACAATACCCGCATCCGAGAGGGCGGTGCGCAGAGTCAGCAGCCCCTCTTCAGTAAGGCGCTGGCCATCATCAGTCGACGGAGCCGCGTTGAAAATCTGCGCGATATCAACAATCGTGTGGCGCGCCATCTTGAACGTCAGTTGGGCCTGCCATTTGGACATTCCATCGATACCTACCATTACCAGACTGCAGGCATCGAGGACCGTCGACAGCGCCGCCAGCCAGGACTGGTTGTCGTGCTGTGAACGAAAGAAGCACAGGACCGGGTATGACAGATGACTCTCCAGGATATCCGCAGACCAACTCTCCCAATCACGTAGTAGCTGGTGCAGACTGTCGATGCTGCCTGCCTCCTGATGCCGCCGGAGCAGCTCGACTGCCGTGGGCGGAGTCCCCGCGCGCGCATCGAGCATCGAGATATTTACTTCGCGCCGCGAGAAAGACTGGTAAAGAACCGGAAGATAACCGATTACAAGAGCCAGCAAACCAAAGCCCACACTGGCTTCAATCACCGTCACTGCTCGCGCGGCCGCTCCCACTGGTGCGATGTCGCCCAAACCCAGAGTGAAAAAGGTCGTCCCGCTAAAGTACAGGTCAGCGAGAAAGCCATTTACCAGGCTCGTCGATTCGAGGCGTGAGCCTAGCGCCCAGTGCAGGCAAGCGAATCCCAGCACCAGCGACGCCGCCCATAACACAAGGAGGATTAGCAGAGACAGCGGGCCAAAGATGCTGAGATAAGTTTCGCGACGTTTGTTCTTGTGAATTCCGGCGGCGAGTGCCGACCACGGTTGCCAGAAAAAGCGATAGAACAGTCTGGTCAATTGCACGCGCCGAGTTACCCGGCGGGGCAACACAATCGTTTCGAACACGTCCCAGAGGACGACTACGATCAGTGAGAGCCCGATGAGTCCGACCAGAGCGTTCATTGTTATCAGGAAAGCTTAAATGAAAAGACCGGGCGACGCACGTGACGTCGCTCCGGTCTATTCGACTAGCTGGCAACCTGTCTAAGCTCTAGGCTGCGCCGGCGCAGCAGGCTTGTCCCGCAAGAGCTCGAGCGCTTTCTTTAACTGGGTGTCTTCAGGCTGCGGTTTAGGCGTGACCGGCTGCGAAGGGGTGCCCGGCTTAACATTCGGCTGATTCGGTTTCGGTTCGTCCTCGTTCCCGGCCAAATCTTCCACGTCGACACCGTCGGTCGTATCCGGACGCTTCACTTCAACTGAAGGCGAAATTCCGGAATGGGCCCGATCTTCACCGAGGAACGGTTTGCCGCTGGAGGAAGCCCACTTCACTGTCGTCAGCAACAATCCGTCGCCGTCCCGCAGAGTGAACAATTCCTGCTCGGCGCCGGCGCCGAAACTTTTCTCGCCCACCACATCGCCGCGTTTCAGCTCAAGAAATGCCGAAGCGATAACTTCTGCGGCTCCGGCGGTCCCGCCATCAATCAAGGTCACCACCGGACCACTGAAGATCAGCACTTTTGGATCGGCTTCAAACGTCTTCAGGACTTTCTGTTCGCGGCCGATGGTCTTGGCGATCATTCCTTCTTTGATGAAAAAGTTCGCTACCGTGGCGCCTTCCTGAATTTCCCCGCCGGCAACGCTGCGGAGGTCGAGCACGATTTTCTGCGCCCCCTGCTTCAGCAATTCCTGCAAACGAGACTTGGCGTCGGCAGCTTCGCCGCTGTCCAGGCTGTTGATTCTGAGGACTCCGATGCGGCCAGCTTCCATTCTCGCTTCGGCGGCTGGTGAGCGGAACGATCCGCGCTTCACGGTCAGTGTCAGCGGCCGCGAGTTGGTGCGCAGTATGCGCAGCTTTACTTCGGAGCCGGCCGCGCCGTTAAGCAACTGGCGCGCGTCATAAAGCGAGATGTCCCGGGTGGCTTTGCCGTCGATGTACTCAATAATGTCGCCGGCTCGTACCCCTGCCTGATCCGCCGGCGCGCCTTTTACCGGCGCCACCACATAAAGGAACGAAGCGACTTGCGACAATTCAGCTCCGATACCTAACTGTTCGCTCTTGTTTCCCGCGCGATAATCCTTGACCTGCTCGGCCGTCAGGTAAGTCGAATACGGATCGAGCCCGTAGGCCAGGCCGCGCAGCGCGCCCGCGCGGACCTTTTCCATGTTCGGCTCGTCCACATAATCGTTTTGAATATGCTGGAGCACGCTCTCAAAGATTTTCTGCTGCGCGCCTGGATCGTTAGCCGGCTGCTGCGCGCGGCTGGCCAGAAACGCCCCCGCGATCGCATAGGTGGCGAGCGCCGCGGAAAGCACAATCAAAATGAATTTACTTTTTAACGACATCAGTTAGACCCTCGAGGAAAACTAAATTAGCCTGGCCGCCCGGGAGACTTAAACGATTAGCCAAACGCCTGTATCATACCGTGGGCTCAAAAGGCGCGCAAGCGATGCATCCGCGACTTTCGATGGTAAATTCAACGCGCGCGTTGCAGACAACCGGCTTTGGGGGACGCAAAAACAGGATTACGAGCGGAGGCCGCGTCATTGGATTCCGCCGGCCGCTTGCTGGCAATCGATCTCGGCGCCAAACGGGTCGGGGTCGCGATTTCTGACGAGCTGGGCATCGCTATCCGCCCCTTGCCGGCGATTGCCCGCCGCAGCTGGAAGGATTTGCTGCGACAAATCGTGGCCCTGGTCGAAGAATTTCAGGCGAAAGCCCTGGTCGTCGGATTGCCCTTGCGTCTGGATGGCGTCGAAGGCGAGGCGGCCGCAAGCGCGCGGTCGGCGGCGAGCAAGTTCCAGCAGTCTCTTGGAATTCCTGTTCTTTTACAGGATGAACGGCTGACCAGTCTCGAGGCCGAGTCTGATCTAAGATCGGCTGGGAAATCCGGTCGGGAGATTAAAGGGGAAATCGACAGCGCGGCCGCGGCCGTAATCCTGCGTGACTTCATCGCCGATCGCGACCGCCGTTCTTAGCCGTCTTCAGACGGCTTTCCCGGAGGGTTGCTAGACAAGCGCTTTAGCGCTTGGGTTGACTGCCAGACGATTACCAAAGCGCGCTTCAGCGTCCTTATGAATCACCTGCTTTAGCATTTAGTCTAAAGCCGGGACCATAAGCCCGTTCAAACGGGCTGGGAGTTTAATTGCGTGCCGCGCCCGGCCGTACAACGGCCGGTCTAGTAACCCTTACGGAAAAGCCGCGTGAACGCGTCTCTCTGCTAAGATTAATCAGTTCATCCGGATCACTATTTTCGTCCGCAGCACCCTGGCTTGTGCGTTCATCCATTCCTTCGAGCTAAAGCAACGAGCATCAACTAAACCATGTCAAAGAAGACGAGGAAGCGACTTCTAATCGGGATCCTGGCGCTGTTAATAATCGCGATCGGGGGATTCTCTCTCTGGTTCTATCGCGCGCTGCACCAGCCGATCGCGCATGCCAAAGCCACTGAGTACATTGAGATCCCGCGAAAGTCCACGCCGGAAGGCATCGTCAACAAACTCGTCAGCGAAGGCGTCTTGCGAGACAAGTGGCCACTCCTTTTCTATATCAAGATCACCGGCAGCGCGAAACTCATCAAAGCCGGCGAGTATCGCTTCCCTTCTCCAATCACGCCGCTGGGAGTTTTGAAGAAGCTTGAGGAGGGCGAACAACGGCTCAGCCGGTTCACGGTGATTGAAGGTTGGACCCGTTGGGATATCGCAGATTCACTTTCTCGAATGGAAGAACTACAACTGCGCGACAGCAACGAGGCCCTGGCGCTGATGGATGACACCAGCGCGATTCGTGATCTCGACCCGGCGGCGACAAACCTCGAAGGCTATCTGTTCCCGGCGACGTACAGTTATCCGCCCGACACCAAACCGGCCATGGTCGTCACCGGGATGGCGAAACGCTTTCATCAGGTATGGACGCCGGAGCGGGCCGGCCGGGCACGGGCCCTGGGGATGAGCCCGCGGCAAATCGTGATCATAGCTTCGCTGATCGAGACTGAGGCCAAACTTAAGGAGGAACGGCCGCTAATCGCTTCGGTGATCTATAACCGCCTGCGCAAAAACATCGCGCTCGGCGTTGACTCAACAATTATTTATGCGTCAAAGCTGGCGGGTAAGTGGCGCAACGACGGCAAGGTCTATCTCAGCGACGTGAATCGACGTTCGCCCTACAACACGCGGATCTATTCAGGCTTGCCACCCGGACCCGTCGGCTCGCCCGGCGAAAGCTCGATCGACGCGGCGTTGAATCCGGCGCAGACTGACTATCTCTATTACGTGCGCGAGCCGGCGCGCAACGACGGCGCCCACAACTTCTACAGTAGCGATGCGGAGTTTCAGAAAGGCGTGCGCGCGCTGCGTGAATGGGAGCGGACGCAGGGACGGTAACCGAAACCCAACCAGCGCCTGGAGCGCGCTGGCGTGTCAGCGCTTTAGAAAGCGACGATCCCGACAAGTCGGGACCGCACTCGAAAAAATGAGCGTATCCATCTTCCTTGTGTTTGCCGATCAGGTGCTTTATGCTCAATTTGTTTCCCCTCCGTCTGTTACTTTCGGTGGAGGATAATCTTATGAAATATCGAGCAATCCTAATCGGTTTGGCCCTCATGATCGGCGTTACTTCTGCGTTCGCGCAGGAAAAAGGCGTCGATGGCCAAAGCAAGACCGTTCGCGACACCGGCACCAATCGTTCGCCGGGCAACAATGGCGCTAAAACTGACACCGGGACTGCCGGCTCGGGGATAAACTTTGGTAAGGACAAAACCAAACCGGTAGTTCTGCTTCCGAATCCTTACCGGCTGACCGCCCGCCGAGATGTAGTCATGCGCGCCGTCGCGGATGTAATGCGCGATCGCAAACTGATTATGGACGAGGCCGCTTCGAAACCTGATGAAGGAATTATCGTCAGTCAGCCGTACACCTTTATTAAAGGAACAGTCGTCGCCCAGTCTGAGCTGAATCGTTTCGCCGAAATCGAAAACTCTCAGTCCCGCGGCTGGACGCGGGGGCGCTACACAATCACAGTGGAAATCCAGCCGATTGACGGCGTTAGCTCAAACATTTCCGTGAACGCAAAGGTTGAAGGCCGCAGTGACGGCGCGAGCGGTGCGGAGTGGATTACCCTGCAAAGCAAAGGAATCGCGGAGCAGGATTTTCTCACGGCGCTGATCGAAGCGGTTAGCGGCGGAGTTCCCTTGACTCAACCATAGGCTTCGCGACTTTGCGAAGCTGCATTATCCAAGTAGTACGTCATGCAAATCCTTAATCAATTAGAAACCGAACCACTTCCCATTGAAGATGAAGAACGCCGTCACGGGCGACGCCTCCTCATCGGAGTTCTCTGTGCCCTGGTGGTCACGGGGCTCCTCCTGGGTGGATATCTGTTGCTGAAAAAACGTCACGAGCGCCAGGTCGCTGCGGCCCTTGCCGTCGAAACTCAAAAGAAAGCGCCAAAGGTCGAAGTCTTTGTCGACGAGAACATCGTTGAGAACAAAAAGGCCCTGCTGGGCGGCACCATCCATAATATTTCAAACGAGACTTTGAGCGGCCTGGCGGTGGAACTGCAGTTGCGACGCCGGGCTGGCGGCGGAGTCGAAACTCGCATGGTTGTTCCCCAATCAAGTGAGCTCGCTCCCGATGCCCGTACACGCTATAGCCTGGAAATCGCCGCGCCCGACTACTCTTCGTCGACTTTTCTCAGAGTCGTAACCGGGGAACAGCGCCAGGCTGTGGTATTTAAAGTCTTACCCGGCGAGGCTCGTCCGCCAATGGAACCGCCAGCCTCGAAAACCGTGGTCGTCAAGAAGCCGGCTGCAAAGGGCGACGGGTTCATCAACACTCAGAACAATCCCGGCAAAGTCCCATAACTCTGTAGCAGGCATATCGCGCCGCCCGGTCGTGACGTTGGACCTCTCACAAACTTTTCCGCGCCCGGCCAACGATCCTATTAGCTTGCTCGTCACAGCAATCGGAAAGTGGCACAGACTTTGGAAGGCGCTCGCCGAACAATGCTTCGTCCTTTGACCCGAACCTGCGATCACCCGTTTTTGTGGCTTGAGCGCGAGATTAGCTTTCAGCTAGGATTGCCGTTTGGAAAACGTTCATGGCTTCTCGTAACCATCCAGACCGGCGCCGTCGTTTGACGATTTCGCTTGGCTTTGTCGTGATGCTGTTCCTCCTAATCAGCGTTCCGGCGGAAGCTCAAGTGAGCATTGTCCCCCAGGACCCCGGCAAACCCGAAAAGACGGATAAACCGGACTTTGGATCGCACGAAAACGAGATGCGTGCGCGGTTGATCCTCAAGGAAGAAAAGAAGCGTTACGACGAACACCTGGAGCGCGCTCGTGAGGTGTCTCAACTGGCAACCCAACTTTGCGAATCGTACCAAAGCCACCAGGCATTCGTCGGAGAAGACAACAAGAAACTCGAGCGCCTGGAAAAACTAACCAAAAGAATTCGCAACGAGGCGGGCGGGTCGGAAACCGACGTAGACGTCAAAGACGTTCCCAACAATTTGCCGGAGGCGATAAAGCGAATCGTGGAAATGGCCGAAGACCTGCGCAAGCTGGTGGAAAAAACTCCCCGTCATGTAATTTCCGCAGCCGTGATCGATCATGCCAACAAGCTGGTGGGTGTCATTCAGTACGTGCGGAATCCGGCCCGCCATGGAAGCTGATGTTTCTCTCTCAACTTAACCAGACAAAACTGCGAAGCGGCTGGCTGCTAATGCCGATTCTCGCGCTCGCCTTTATCGCCCAACCCAGCGCCCGGCCCGCCACCGTTCTCAAATACGCTCCGCAGGACCAGGACGATGTTGTTCGCGTTGAGACTGAGTTAGTTGTGCTGAATGCGACGGTGATTAGCAAAGATGGAAAGTTCGTGGCCGGTTTGCGGCGCGGGGACTTTCAGGTTTTCGAAGATGGTCAGGAACAACAACTCGCCACCTTCACTGCCGAGGAAACGCCTTTCGCGGCGGCAATCCTGCTCGACACTTCGGGCAGCATGGAATCGCGGATGACTATGGGCCGCTCTGCCGCGATCCGATTTCTGGACGGCCTGCGCCAGGACGACGTTGCCGCAGTTTACAGTTTCGATCACAAAGTCGAACAGTGGCAGGATTTTTCACCCGGCCGGGATCTACCGCCAAAAGTTTATGGCCTGCGCGCAAGAATGCTTACCGCGCTAAACGACGCCGTGTTGCGCGCAGCCGACGATTTGGCCAAGCGTCCTGAGAAGCGTAGAGCGATCCTCGTGCTCTCCGACGGAGGGGAAAACTCGAGCAGTGCCAGTTCCGATAAGGCGCTCGATCACGCCTTGCAGGCCGGGGCCACAATTTATGCCGCCAACATGGCTCCTCAGGGTCCGAAGCGCGATCAGGTTGCGTCGGGAATCTTAAGGAATCTGGCTGAGAAAAGCGGCGGCCGTTACATCTCATCGCCGGGTGGACAGGAATTGCGCGACGCCTTTGCTTCGATAGCTGAGGAGTTGGGCCATCAGTACACGATCGGTTACCGTCCCAGCAATCGCGCCCGCGACGGTCGCTGGCGCGCAATTCAGCTTAAGCTGCAAAAGCCGGACATCACCGTGCGAACCCGCAAAGGCTATCGCGCGCCAAAAGGCTAGGAAGTTACTATTCAGCTCTTCCGAATCGTGTAAGTAAACTGGCGAAGAGTGCCCACCGGAAAGGCGCGATTGTTTTCACAGCCAACGACTCGGGCCTTGCCGCAGGTTTCTTCAAAAACGATCGTGTCGTTCTTCTTAACCTGGAAAAGGTAGGTGATTGCCCCGGTCTTGTTGAGGACTTCGAATTTGATTTCGCCTTTGCCGCGCGCCAGGTCTTCGGTGATGTCCAGCCAGTTGCTATCTTCATCAAATCCAACGCCGACAATCAGACGATTGTTGAGATAGGCCTTGCCGCCATCATCACAACCCGAGACTCTGACGTAATATCGATTTGATCCCGAGATTCCCTGCTTCGCCGTTCCTAACAACTGAAAGCTTACCAATACTTGATCGAAAACCAGAGTGTACTGTTCAAAATGGAAGGACGTTGAAAAATTGCCGCGCACGAAAAACTTTCTGTCTTTAGAAGTGAATCGAGCGTAATAGAAAACCCCATCATCGTGTTTCGATGCGGTCTCAACTCGTTCAACTTTTAATCCGCCGATCACCAGCTCAGTTCGCGATCGCACGATGTCTTTGTACATTTCCGAAAGATGCGAATCGCGCTCGGTGCAATCGTTCCAAGCTCTCTTTTCAATGGCGGTGCTGCAAACCATAACCCGGGCCGAATTAAAGACATCATCGTCCCGTTCACACGGTGAAGTAAGGAAGACAACCATACTGTTGTCTCTCTGTTGGGAAGCTGCGGTCCAATCCGTCGGGTAGCTAACCTGAAAGGAGCCCGCTTCTGAACGAATCGCTTTCATCGTTTTGAACAGCAAATCAGGATTTGGTCTGATATACGGTAAATTGGTTACCTGAGGCGGAAAGTCCTGCTTAAACTCCGGAGCAGGACTGGGTACGGGATTTTGAGGCGCTTGCCCAGGGGCCGCGACGCTCAGATAGAAAAGGGCTATTCCTGCGAGAACGATTCGTATCATGATTTCCTTCCGACGATGCCGGTTGCTGGAACGCTTTTGGAATTACGGGCTTTTGATGCAGAAGGAAAAGACTGGGATGCAGGAAAAGGGTTGGCTCTTAATTCGGAAGGTCGAGTAAGGTTTTTGAACCCCTCCAATGAGCATCAGGAGGAACCCAAGCACCTTTAGTTTCTCATTGTGGCGGATCAATAAACTTTGAAATGGAGTACGACACGCTCGTAGAATCCCTCAATACCACATCCACTGGAGAGAGAATGGCAAAATGGGATGACCCGATTGGTCAGATAAAGGCCGGAGCAGAAAAGCCACCCAAGAATCCCGGCACTGAAATCGCCGAGCGCATGGTCGGTTGGATGCCTGTAATTGGCAAAGCAATCGGAAGAGCTCTTGATTCAATTAAGGGTCAGGAAAACGACGCTCGTATTGATTTCCTACTCAACGCAATAGTCGAACAGCTAGAAGCTCACGAAGAAGATATTGACAAGATTCGTGAGCGCACGGACCAGCCTGAATTCAACCGACTGGTATCAGTGGCGATTGAGAGAATGTTTTTCGGAGCCAACGAAAGAAAAGTCAGACGGTTTGCCGCAATCATCGCCAACGCGGCAACCACTGATAGAACCGAACAAGAGTACGAGGACGCGGCTTCTTTTATCCGAGCATTGGATGAATTGTCAGAAGACGATGTCAAGGTTTTGAAGCACCTATACAATCATCAAAAACATCGAGTCAATGAGCAGCACGCCATGCCTCCCCAAGAATTTTATCAAGGTCGGGAGATGCAAAACATGCTTGCGGATGCTCGCAATTTAGGTATGCAAATGGATGACTTTTATGCGCGCAGCAATCGTTTGATTGGATATGGCCTTGCTTTATCGCTAACAAAAGGGCGGGGCGGTGAGGACCCAAATGACGCGCCGTTTAGAATGACACTATTAGGAAAGAGGCTTATGGAAATGCTCGCTAACGCCGGAGAAACCACGCAAGTCACAAAAAGCCTTGCTTAGCTTGTCACAATCCATAACACGCTGTATCATCGGTGAAATGTACCGCGCCGAAGTCGAACCAATGCCAGAAAATCCGCCGGATAGAGTTCCTCTTACCGGATTGTGGAAAGTAGTTATCTACGAAGGCGAACGTTTTGTCCGAACAGACAAGGAACGCATCACTCACTCTACGGCGAGGAGACTTGCCAAAGAGCTAAATCATACGCTTGGAGTCAGAGCAAAAGGAGCAGGTAAATGAGCGATAGAGGTGGAAACGGCCAGACGCAGAAATCTAACGTCAAACGGTAGATGCCACAATTCCTGGCATTGCTTTGGCAAACCGCAGCAAAAGGATCTAAAGCGGATCAAATTATTTTTCTGGCGATCACGGCAATGTGCCCGCGCGATGACGGGTCATCCACTTCCCATCGCTCGATCTCAAACCCCTCGGCTTCCAACAAACTGCGGGCTACGCGGGGTTCGTACCCGCTGTAGAAAAATGTTTGGCCAAACATTTCGGAAGTAAAACCCCCAGTTGCGGAATCATCTTCGCTGCCGGCGTCCGCGTCAGAGCCACCGACGGACAATAGTAAGCGGGCGCCGGTTTCCAGAGCGTTGGCGAGTTTTCGGTAAACGGTTTGATGGTTTTTTCGCTCTACATGAAATACTGAATCCCAGGCAATGGCCGCCGCAAATTTTCCCGGCAACTGAACCTCCAGCATGTTGCTGTGGATGAGCTCCGCTGCGGGAACAACATTCCTCGCGATCTCCAACATCTTTAAGGATTCGTCGACGCCGGTTACCCGAAATCCTTTTCCAATTATGTATGCGGCGATAGGTTCGCCGGTGCCGCAGCCCAAATCCAGAACTCTCGCTCGAGGTTGCAAGCCTTCCAGCACCAAATCTACGTACGCCAGGACTCTACCAACGTACGCCTGGGCCCGGTTGTGAGCATGCCATTGCTCGGCGATACGGTCGTAAGAGTTGTCCAAAAGATGGCCTCTACCAGTTAGGAGTCTCTTTGCAGTATGGCTTTAGAGCATCATCGATGCGCTTGATTTCGCTGTATTGACGACTGACGAGGATCCTGGTTCCATCTCTCTTATAGACTTCATAGATGCCTCCGTATTCAGTGTCGCCCGCATTCTGAAAATCGCCGGGCGGCGTTGCCGCTCGATTCGCCGGAGTGGTGAGCAACATCGGATTGACTCGTTCAATCTCGCTCCAAAGACAGGTTTGAGACTTGAAGGGAGTTTCCAGCGCAAAGCCATGCTCGTACAGTTCGATTTTGTATTTCGTCAGCCAGCGTGGTGACAACCAGTTCAGCAAAAGGAAGAGTCCTAAGCACCCGAGGCTAATCACAACCAGACCCAGAGAAACGGCAAGCCCGGCTGCCGCGTCGCCGTTTTTGGCGCCTGTGAAGTACGCGATCGAACCCCATAAACCGCAAATCAGAGGCACAATGAAAATTGCACCGCAACCTAAAAAAGCGCGGCCTTTGAACCGGGCCCGCCCCTGGTAATCCGCGCGACCGTGCTCACTCAATAGTCTTCCCAGCTGAGGATCATTCGTCATCGGCAACCAATTCTATCGGGTATTAAAGAAGAAGCTGGGAGCGAGGTTAGTGACTACGCAGGCGCTCCATCGCGATTGATGACGGCGAGAAACCGAGCCGCTTCCAAAACTCAGCGCTGTCGCGTCCGGCGCGCAAGACCCACGTGATGCGCCCGTCCGCGTCTCCGGAGAGCAATCGATCTACCAGCTTCCGGCCGATGCCCTGACGCCGCCGATTCGCGGCCACGGCCACCATCGAGATATAGCCGTTGCTGGCGTCATCGCACAGCGCGCGGGCGAACCCGACGATGGTGTCACCCTCGAGCGCGAGCACTGCCCGATCAGATCGATCGAGCATCGCCTGGAACCGAGCCGGGTCGCGCACTCGCTCAGCCCAGCCCTGTTCAGAAAGGAATTCCCGCAACCCTTCGTAGTCGTTGCGAACCAGGTCGCGAAATTCGATTGCCATAAGGACTCTGTGTTGGCGACAAGCGACCAGCGAACGCGTCTCAGCCGGCCCCGTTACCTTCGCGGCGGCAGCGGCAACAACATTCGCACGCGCTTTCGATACTCCTCGTATTCGGCGCCGTGGATGTCTGCTAAATCGCGCTCTTCGAATTGAATCGCGATCAGCATATACACAGTCGTGGCAATTGCGAAGACCAGATGTCCGACCGTCATCCGCGGCGTCGCCCAGAACGCAATCATAAATCCGAGCAGTAGAGGATGCCGCACGAATTTGTAGAAGAACGGCGTCCTAAAGCCGGAGTGCGTATACGCCTGGCCTTTCTGGTGCAGGTAGACCTGGCGCAGACCGAACAGATCGAAGTGGTTAATGAGAAAAGTGCTTAGAAGGACGATTGCCCACCCGGCAAAGAAGATCGCCCACAGCACGTAACTGGCTAAGAGGTTCCGTACCTCCCACACCACATCTGTCATCGGCCGCCACTGCCAGAAGAGCAGGATGAGCGCGAGGCTCGCTAACAGGACATAGGTGCTGCGCTCGATGGGTTGAGGAATAAATTTTGTCCACCAGCGTTTGAAGCCCGGCCGAGCCATGACGCTGTGCTGCACAGCAAACACGCCCAGCAGCAAAGCGTTGATCAGTAATGCCTCGGCGAAGGCCGGGGGTTTGCCCGAATCAATCGTCTTGGGCACCAGGAGATTTCCGACAAAGCCAATGGCATAGAGAAAAGTGAGGAAGAAAACCAGGTAGCTCACCACCCCGTATACGAAAGCAAGTATTCGACCCATGATCTGGTCTCCTTTCGTGGCTAGTGGTTAATTCAAACTAACTCAGCAAGTGGACCTGCCTGGCACGTTTCGCCGGCGGCGATCGCCAACGCGGCTCCTACATACAACCTTTAGACGGATCGATCAAGTTGCAGACGAGGTTCCGAAAGACACTACGGTTGAATGTTCAGCACGGTAAGATCCAAATGGTAGATGTCACTCCCGGTACTGACCTCATCACCTAATCAGGTCACTACCTAATCCGCCGCGACCTTCTTCCCGAGTTCGCAAATCCATTGCTGAACCATTGAAACCTTTTCCCACGCCAGGTTTGGGGCTTTCGACTTCCCTTCCCTTTCGGCAATTTCAAGCAGGTGAAGCGCGCCCTGGGGAACTGGCTTGTCGATCACTTTCAGCACTTCCGCCGCTAGCAACGGCGCTCTAAGTTCCAAACGTCGGCGCGGATCGAGAACATCCTGACCGGGTGGTACAGCGTCATTATCAGAAGCTGCCAGCAAACTCAATAATTGGTTCACCGCAAGCCCGTCGAGATACTGGCGCGCACTCAGGAACTCACCACGGCCGTATCTCTCGCATGCCGACCATATCAGTAAGCAGAAGTTCTCGAGGGAGTCCGGCTTGGGCTGGGCCTCTTTGATCGTTTCCTGATGAATCGACGCGATCAATTGCGCAATGTTGCCGCGATCAATCAGAACTCGGTAGCGTTCGATTTTGCCATCACGCACATTGTTGGGATCGAATACGGCAAACTCAACTTTTTGGCCGTTGCTATACAAGACAGTCCGGCGATGCCTCGCGTGGCAAACTTTGATGGCAATGTCGTGAGCCTGAGGCAGCCAGGAGAGATCATCGACGAGGGCGTCTTGCGCCCCAGCTTTCGTGATCACCCAAAAGTCATGATCAGACCATTCGTCGCGAAAGGTCGCATCGGCCGTCGAACCGATGGTGACAAGACCAAGAACCTCGCTGCGCGACTCGAGCGAAGCGCGAAGCTGCTCCGTGAAGTTTTGAAAGTCCGCTGGTGTCATTGACGAGTCTTCCCCTGAACGTACGTTGTTGACCCTCGGCCGGAAAATCCATGATCCACGAACAACACGAAACGGAGTTGAATCTCTTTTGTCGATCGTTCCGCACAGTTACTCGTTGGAGGCAGTAGCATACGTAACTCGATCAGCTGCCGCGGGGTTTAGGGATAATACATTTACTTGACCGGTGTTGACACCCATTCCTTGCGTGCCATAAAGTCTCAGCACTCTACTCGACAAGAGACCCTGGCCGGCTCGTTAGCCGGCTATCTTTGTAACTCGATTTCAAAAAACCAAACGGTTAGATCATGGCAATCATTAGGAGGCTCAGATGAAAAGAAACTTGATCATTTTCGCGACTGTGATTGTTCTTGGTGGAGCTGGCTTGTTTACCACCAGCGCAGTGAACCGTGCTACCCCCCGGCCCAGGACTACGGTGAACGCTATGCCGGCGCCGCCTAACCCTCGCGATCGCTGCGCTACGCGGCAGATCGATGAAACGACGGCCACGAAGTACGAGTCCGCGCTCAACCAGTTCAACTCGCGGCGCAAGCCGGGTCAAATTCGCAAGTCGGGATCAGTTACCGTTCCGGTTTACTTCCACGTCGTTAACAAAGGTTCGGGAGTCGAAAATGGCGATGTGCCTACCAAGTGGCTGCGCGATCAAATCGACGTGATGAACGCCGCCTATGCCGGAGCCGACCCCGCCGCCGGCCCGTCTGCGCACAACACTCCATTCCGCTTTGTCATGGCCGGCGTCGACCGCGTCACGAACGCCGAGTGGTTCAACTGCCCGATCGACTCGGAGGAAGAGCGCGAGATGAAAACCGCGTTGCACTACGGCGGCGCAGACGCACTTAACTTCTACGTAAACAATGCGGGGGGCGTGTACCTGGGTTGGGCCACCTTCCCTTTCTGGTACGTTGGCGATCCTACCCAGGACGGCGTCGTGGTTCTCTATTCGAGCCTGCCGGGTGGTGACTGCTGCGGCGTGCGCGCCTACAACCAGGGCGACACCGGCACGCATGAGGTTGGCCACTGGCTCGGTCTCTTCCACACGTTCCAGGGCGGTTGCGCAGCCAACAAAAACGATTTCGTCGACGACACTCCGTCAGAGCGTTCGGCGGCCTTTGGTTGTCCGTTCGGGCGTGACACCTGTCCCACGCCGGGGCTCGATCCGATTGAAAACTTCATGGACTACACGGAAGACCCGTGCATGTATCAGTTCACCGCCGGCCAGTCGGCACGGATGGAAGCATTATCGCTGCAGTATCGCGGGCTGTAAGCGGGATAGTCACTGAGTTGGATGTTAGCCAGTGCTGGCGCTCATTCGCATTGATCACTCGTCAGAGTCAAGCAGCTGAATTCGACGCAGATGTCGTCCGCCCTCAAAATCAGTTTCAAGCCAGGCGCGCACGATGTCCATGGCCTCTTCCTCAGATAACATCCGTTGTCCGAGTGAAAGGACATTGGCGTCATTGTGCTGCCGCGCCAGCCGGGCGGATGCTACATTCCAGCACAGCGCGCAACGGACTTTTTTGACGCGGTTCGCGGCCATCGCTTCGCCATTGCCAGAGCCTCCCAGAACGACACCGCGTTCGGTCTCGCCGCGGGCCACTGCTTCGGCAACTGGACGAATGAAGAGAGGGTAATCCACCGGCTCCTCCGAACTGGTCCCAAAGTCCTTGACCTCATGTCCCAACCCGTTGAGGAGTTCCTTGATTTTTTCCTTGTATCTGAATCCCGCGTGGTCTGAGCCGATTGCAATTTTCATCGATGGTTCCTCGTTGCGACTATTTCTTTACGACGGTTTTCGATCCTGCCAGGTGTTCCTGGGTGCCCAACTGATACGCTTCACACAACCAGCTCTTAACTTCGTCATCCAAATCTCCTAACGACTTTATTTTGAAGTGATGTACGTAGCACTTTGGAGTCAGAGCGTCCACGCGGCTAAACCGAGGCGTCTGCAGTCGCCGCGTCAACACGACGTGGGCCTCGAGGCCCCGATCGGTGAGTTTATTCACAGCCGCGAAGATCATTCTCACCTGGAATCCAATGCGCGTCCTGGCCGGTGCAATCAGCACCGGGCCACAGTCGTGCACGAGCGCACTGAAATGTTCGTAGAGAGAGATGGCATTTCGGCTTTTGCCCGCAATAAACTTCTCTACCGAATATCGACCACAAGAGTGCGGCATGTTGGAATTGATAAAGCGCCGGCCACACTTCGGACAAATCCAGAGGGGACGAGAGGTCATAGATGATCAAAGGGTCATCGAGTTCGTCGTGTTCTTTCGTGTTGCTTGGTGTGATTCGTGGATCGTATGGCAGCCAATCCTAAGCACACGATCCACGAAATTACACGAGATCTCACGAACATGCGTCACGTGGACCAAGTCGCGTTTTGCAGCACCACTCGGTAGCCATCCGGATCTTCAAAGGTGCGTCCGTGGCGGTCCCAATAAGGGTTGAGCGACGGCACCGGAGGATAGCCGGCAGCTTCCATCCGATTGATAGCCGCGGTCCATTCGGCCTCAGCGGGCAGCTCGAACACCAGCAGATTCTCTATCGTTGGTGACGCGCCAACGTAGAGACCCCGTTGATGCGAGAACTCAAGGTGGTAAGGTCCATCCGGCTTGCCGACCATGACTCCGTCAAAGCC
>JBBPID010000009.1:0-98824 GCA_038040505.1 Acidobacteriota bacterium
CAGATTCCAAAGCACGACCACGCACCCCAAATCGGCGCCACGTCACATCCGCTATTGCGACTGCTAAACTTACCTCACCGACGGAGGTAAGCGAGGAAGTGGCCCTGGTTATCTATACCAAGCCTGGTTGTCCCTATTGCCAACAGGCGCGCGATTACTACGATTCAAAAGGCATCGTCTATTCCGATTACGATGCCCAAAACGATCGCGCGCGCCGCGCCGAGATGTTCAAGTATTCCGGCGACGATCCAACCGTCCCCTGTATTGTCGAGAACGGAAAGTATCTGCAGTCGGGCTGGGGCGATCCGCTCCGCGGTTGAACGGTGCATGACTGAAGGGCCGGGCGCCCTTCAAAAAGAAACTTTCACGCTTTCGCTTCCGTAATCAGACTCGGATTGATTCTCGCCAGGAGGTTCGCATGAAACTGCACAAAATGCTGCTCGCTTCGCTTTCCTTAATCGCAACCGTTGCCTTTGTTAATGTCATGGCTCAGGATGGAAATAAATCGTCTATGCTCCAACCCCCGATCACGGAAAAGAAACCAAAGATTACTGAGATAAATGGCGACCGCCTGGTCGACAATTACTTCTGGCTGCGCGAGAAATCCAATCCCGCCGTGATTGCTCATCTCGAAGCCGAGAATGCCTACACCGCGGCCCTCATGAAACCGACTGAGGCCCTGCAGGACACTCTCTACAAAGAGATTCTCAGTCACATCAAACAGACCGACACGAACGTGCCGTATCGCTGGGGTAATTACTTCTACTACACGCGCACGGTTGAAGGTCAGCAGTACGCAATCATCTGTCGCAAGCAGGGAAACCTCGACGCGCCTGAAGAGATTTTGCTGGACGTGAACGAACTGGCCAAGGGGCAGAAATTCATGTCAGTCGGCGCCTTCGTTCCCAGCGACGACGGCAATCTGCTGGCTTATTCGACTGACAACACAGGCTACCGGCAGTACACGATGCAAATCAAGAACCTGCGCACCGGCGAAATTCTTCCTGATCGCGTCGAGCGTATTAATAACCTCGCCTGGGCCACCGATAACAAGACCATCTTCTATGTAACGGAAGACGCGGTGACCAAGCGCAACGACAAATTCTTCCGCCACGTACTCGGCACCGACAAGTACGAGCTGATTTATGAAGAGAAGGACGAGCTGTTCGACATCGGCACGCAGCGGTCAAGAGACAAGGCCCTGATTATGCTCGGCGCTTTCAGCAAGACCTCGAACGAGTTTCGTTTTATTCCGGCCAACAATCCGAACGCTGATTGGAAGATCGTAGTGCCGCGTCAGGCTGATCATGAATATGACATCGATCACCGGAACGGTCTTTTTTACATTCGCACGAATAAGGCCGCGAAAAACTTCCGCGTGGTTACGGCGCCGGTCTCAGATCCTTCGGAAAAGAACTGGAAAGAGTTTGTGGCGCACCGGCCCGCAGTCAAGGTTGACGGGGTTGACCTGTTCGCCGATCACGCCGTGTTGTCTGAGTGGGAAAACGGCCTGGAGCAAATCGAGATTGTTGACTTCAAAACCAACAAGCGCCATCGCATACAGTTTCCGGAACCGGTGTACGCCGCCGGCCTGGGCGCTAATCGCGAATTTAACACCACCGTCCTGCGTTACAACTATAACTCGCTGGTCACGCCCAGCTCAGTTTTTGACTACGACATGAACACGCGCAAAGCGGAGCTCAAGAAGCAGACCGAGGTGCCCGGAGGATTTGAGAAGGCGAACTACACGTCCGAGCGCGTCTTTGCCACCGCCACTGACGGAACCAAGATCCCGATGTCGGTGGTTTATCGAAAAGGGACCAAGCTGGACGGCTCAGCGCCCATGCTGCTCTACGCTTATGGCTCGTACGGGATTCCGATTTCACCGGGCTTTTCAGCCGGCCGTCTGGCCATGCTCGATCGCGGCGTAATTTATGTCATCGCCCACATTCGCGGCGGCGGAGAATTGGGCGAGCCGTGGCGCGAAGCCGGGCGCATGATGAAAAAGATGAATACCTTCACGGATTTCATCGCCTGCGCTGAGCATATGGTGAAGCAAAAATACACTTCCAGTGATCGCCTGGTGATTCAGGGTGGTAGCGCCGGAGGTTTGTTGATGGGCGCAGTCAGTAACATGCGTCCCGATCTTTTCAAAGCCGTGGTGGCGCAGGTGCCGTTCGTTGATGTGCTCAACACAATGCTCGACGCGTCGTTGCCTTTGACGACCAGCGAATATATCGAGTGGGGCAATCCTAACGAGAAGACCGCCTATGACTACATGAAGAAGTACTCGCCCTACGACAACGTCGCGCGAAAGAATTATCCGGCGATGCTGGTCAAGGTTTCACTGAACGACAGCCAGGTTCCCTACTGGGAAGGCGCCAAGATGGTGTCCAAACTGCGAGAGATGAAGACTGATCACAATCCGCTGCTTCTGAAAGTAAATATGGGCGCGGGCCACGGCGGCGCTTCCGGACGCTACGATGCAATCCACGAAACGGCGTTCGATTATGCGTTCATGCTCTGGCAGATGGGCAAGACGAACTAAATTTGGAGTGCGCTGACTAGTCAGCGCTTTTGAAAGCGGCGACTAGTCGCCGCACTCCATAAGAAGCAATGCAGAAGATAAATGTCGCTGACAAGCTCGCTCTGATCAAGGATCACTGGAATCCGCGCGTCACGGGCGAGCTCAACGGACAACTTCTCAAACTGGTTAAGTTCCAGGGCCCGTTCACCTGGCATCACCACGAAAACGAAGACGAAATGTTTTTCGTGGTCAAGGGCCGCTTCCGCATGGACTATCGGGAAGACGGGCGCGAACGCGAAGACTGGATCGAAGCCGGCGAGTTTATTATCGTGCCGCGCGGCGTTGAGCACCGGCCCTTTGCCGAGGAAGAGTGCGACGTGCTGCTTTTCGAACCGGCGTCGACTCTGAACACCGGCAACGTCGAAGATTCGTTCACCCGCAAAGAGTTAGAGCGGGTTTAGCGGAATCTGAGAACTCTTATTCCCTGTTCTTTCGTGTAGTTAGTGTGATTCGTGGATCGCATGGCTGCGAATCCTAAGCACACGATCCACGAAATTACACGAAATTTCACGAACTAATACCGAGCGCAGAAAGTTGTTATTCGCTCATAGCGAGTGTAATTTATCTTCATTACGCGGGAGAACGTTTGGCTCAAGCAGAAACACAACCATCAGTTTCCGATCTGTTTCGCCGCGCGCAGGCGATGCGCCGCGAAAATCCAGAGGCTGCTTACAAAGACGTAGCCGCGCAACTGGTGCGCGAGTTTTCCGGCGCGCAGTTTCCGCCGACTTACAATTTGACGATTCCGGAACAGGATGCCCGCGCGCCTGAAGAGGACTGGTCGGCCGGACTGCCCCTGGTTCTGCGCGGAATTCAGCAGCAGGATTGGAACGGCGTGGCGGAGGGCATCGTACTTTCTCTTGAGCAGACCGAGAACTATGAACGGCAGCGCGGTCCTGAGGGCACCCGTGACAAATGGCACGATCGGTCCAAAGGCGTTGAGGAAGCTACCGCGAAAGGCATCGGGAAGTGGATGCCGGAAGAGTTAATAAAACTGGCGGAGCGCAATACGAAGCGATAGCATGAGCCGGTTCCTTCTGAAATCAAATTCTTTGTCGCTGCTCACTTTAATGCTGGCCGCGGCCGTCATTGCACAGGAACCTACCCCCACGCCGAAACAACTGGAATGTTCTGTCCCAATTAACCAGGGAAAAGAACTCGATAAGAAGCCGCAGATCCGATCAAAGCCGGAACCAAAGTTCACCAAGTCTGATGTCGCGGCGCACAGGTCAGAGACGATCACGTTAAGCGCGGTCCTTTGTGGCTCGGGTGCCGCGACCGACATACGCGTAATCAAAGGGCTGAGCGATGCGATGGATGAAGAGGCCATCAAGGCCGCTCGTCAGATTCAATTCACACCCGCAGAGAAGGACGGCCAGAAAGTCTCTCGGGTGGTGACCGTCGTGTATATCGTCGGACGCGGCCGAGGACAATAAACTATGAGCGAACAGTATGCTGAACTGCTTACCGGCTTTCCGCTGTTTAAAGGATTCACGGTGCACGGGACCAAACGTCTGGTCGATGCGGGCGAAGTCAAAGAGTACTCCGCCGGCAGTGTGCTGCTGAAAGAGGGCGACGCGGCGACATTTGTGCTGCTCGTGTTGACCGGCAAACTCGAAGTCTTTGTCGAGCGGGATGAAAAAGATCTGGTTCTCATCGAAACAAAACCCGGAGCTATTCTGGGCGAGTTAGCAGTGCTGTGCGGCATCCCTAGATCGGCTTCCGTCCGCGCGCGCGAGAACGCCGCGGTGTTGCAATGGAGCGACGATGCGTTTCGCCGCATGCTGCTGCGTGACCCTTCCCTGTCGCAAAGAATATTTCGCGAAGCCCTGCGAACGCTGGTCGATAAAGAGCGGTCGTTGATCGATTCATTCATTGACGCCCAGGAGGAATCCGACAAGTCGTATTCTGCCGACACCTGATCTTTTCTTTGGCCCCCTGCAGACCGATAGACAACTGACCACCAAAAAAACTTATGAACCTGCCTAAGAGTCAACCTTTTGCGCCAAAGCTTCGGACGTTCCTGACGAAACTTGCCTGCCCGTCTTTGTTACTGGCCACCTCGCTGGTGTCTGGGCAGACGCCTCGACCAACGAAAGCCGCTCTGCCGCCGAGCAACTACCAGGACGTTGGCGCGTGTCCTTTCGAATGCTGTACCTACCGGCGCTGGGACGTCACTGCAGCTACCACGTTCTATAAAGATCGGTCGGACAAATCGGCGGTCGTGTTCCGCGCGCGAAAGGGCGAGCGGGTCACCGGTTTGACCGGCGTGGTAATCACGCTCAAACCGGGAAAAGTGAACGTCAGAAAGGCCACCACGATTGGACAGGGACGCAAGGCCAGGGTGAAGCCGGGCGACGTGCTCTACTTGTTACATTACATGGGCGAAGGGTTTTTCAAGATTTGGTTCAACGGAAAAATCTACGAGAATGAAATGCCGCCCGTCACAACTTCCGCCAGCAAAGCCGAGCAGGAATATTTCCAGGTGTTGAACGAACCAGACACAGTTTGGTGGATGAAGGTGAAGAACAGCCGAAATCAAATTGGCTGGAGTAAGCAGAATGACCACTTTGGAAACATGGATGCTTGCGGCTGATCTGATCGAGTCTTAAAAATGAGTTTTCTTAACAGCCTGATCAAGGATCCGAAATATCAAGACAACGATCCGCGGAAACCCGAACAGATTGACGAGCCCGAAATCATCATCAGTCCCGATACCAGGCGCGAACAGCGCATTCCCCCGGGACAATCAAGAACCAAGAAGTGGCCGGTCCTGGACGCGCACGGCACGCCGGAGATAGATCTGGCCAAATGGAAATTCGAAATCGAGGGGCTGGTTGAGGCAACTCCAAGCTTTTCCCTCGACGAGTTTCTCCAGCTGCCCGCGGTAAAAGTCTATGCCGACTTTCATTGCGTGACGCGCTGGTCGCGGCTGGACAATGTCTGGACCGGCGTATCTACCCGCGAAATTGCCCGGCTCACCGGCATAAGGCCGGAAGCGAAGTTTGTCCTGGCCCTCGCGTATGACTATGGTTGGACTACGAACGTTCCCCTCGAATATTTCCTGAAGGAAGATTCACTGTTCGCTTATGCGCATGACGGCGCGCCGATTCCGGTTGAACATGGCGGGCCGGTGCGTCTGATCATTCCTCAGCTCTACGCCTGGAAATCCGCCAAGTGGGTAAAAGGCGTGCGCTTTCTCCGAAGCGACGAGGCGGGCTTTTGGGAAGAAGGCGGCTATCACATGCGCGGCGATCCCTGGGCCGGCGGCGACGGTGAAAGATTCCGGTGGTCATAATCCGCAGATTACGCAGATTCCAATAATACGGTCATAGGGATTAAAGTATCCGCTCAACGTTGCCATTTCTATTTTAGAATCTGCGTTATCTGTGGATTTGCATTGTGGCTGAATCTACAACACCCAAAGACGCCGCCGCCGTAATTCTGCTTCGCCCCAAAACCGATCCCCAAAATCCCGAGGTCTTCTGGGTAAAGCGCAGCACCAAACTGGCTTTCCTCGGCGGTTACCACGCGTTCCCGGGCGGTCAACGTGAGGCAACCGATGCGGAGGTCGCCGTCGGTAATTGTGACGACCAGGAGCGGGCCGCGATGATCAGTTGTGCCGCGCGCGAGATCTTTGAAGAGGTCGGCGTCCTGCTCGCTCGAGGCGCGGAGACTTTAACGGTCGGACAGCGCGCTTCCCTACTCGACGATCTGGAATCAAAGCGGATGTCATGGCCAGAGTTGCTGGAACACTATAGTTTGCATCTGGACGCGAGTGACTTCACCTTCGCCGGCCGTTGGCTTACTCCTCCCTTTGCGCCGCGACGTTTCGACACCTGGTTTTTCTTAGCTAATTGTCCGGCAAAGCAGGAACCGCGCGTCACCGGCGACGCTGAATTGGAAGCGGGCGAATGGATCGCAGCTGGCGAAGCCTACGCGAAATGGCAGCGGAGTGAAGTAATCGCGGTGCCGCCCGTGTTACACGCTTTGAAAACGCTTGCCGCGGGGCTGACCGACGATTTGATCGAGCGGTTTCTGGCCATTCCGCAAGCTAATCGCGAACCAACGCGCCGCATCGAGTTTCACCCGAACTACCTTTGCTTTCCGGTCCGTACGCCGACCAAACCGCCGGCGACGCACACAAACTGTTACCTGATCTACACCTCGAGTGAAATCCTGATTGTCGATCCGGGGTCTCCATACGAAGACGAACAGCAGGCCCTCGCCGAGTGCGTCGACGATTTGATCGCCGCCGACAGAACCGTGCGCGAAATTATTCTCACTCACGTTCACCCGGATCACATCGCGGGCGTCAATGCCTTGAACGAACACTTGCAGAAAAAGCACGGTGCACGAGTGCCGGTTGCTGCCCATCGTCTTACGGCGGAAGGCATGAGCCAGGTTGTAGTCGATCGCTTAATAGAAGATAACGAGGTGCTCGAACTCAACGGCGAGCCGAAGATTCAGTTGCGTGCACTGTACACACCGGGTCACGCTCGCGGCCACCTCTGTTTTCACGACGAGCGCACCGGGGCCTTGCTCAGCGGCGATAACGTGATTGGCTTCGGCTCAGTCCTGATCGATCCCGCGGATGGAGACATGCGGAACTATCTCGACTCGCTTGAGCGCATGCGGGCCCTGTCTAAACTATCGGTGATGTTTGGCGGACATGGGCCGGCGATTGGTAACCCTCACGATAAGATCGATGAATACATTGCCCATCGACGGCAGCGCGAAGAGCTGATCCTCGGGGCCGTGCGCGAGGGCCACACGACTCCGAAAGCCATCGTGGCGCGGGTTTATCTTGACGTTCCGCCCAAAGCCCACGCCATGGCGGAACGCGCGGTTCTGGCGCATCTGCAAAAGCTGGTAGCGGACGGGTTGGTTTCTCACAACGACGCGGAAAACTACTCTCCTATTCAAAGCGGCTGAATTTTTGGAGTGCGGTCCCGACTTGTCGGGATCGCCGCTTTCCAAAGCGCTGACAAGTCAGCGCACTCCAAAGTCTCGCATTTCGCTTTGACCTCTTTACGGTTAGAATCCTTTCATGGAACGAGCAAGGACTTTTGGTGAACTCAAAGCCAGTGGTTTCCGCAGTGTCTCAGTCAAAGATGAGCTGCGCGGCAACCTGATTCGCAAATTAGAAGCCGGAGAAAAGCTGTTTCCCGGCATCGTTGGGTACGATGAAACGGTCATTCCGCAATTGGTGAACGCGATTCTGTCGCGGCACAACCTGATCTTGCTGGGCCTGCGTGGCCAGGCCAAGAGCCGCATCATTCGCCAGCTTACAAGCCTGCTGGACGAGGCCATCCCGATCCTCAAAGGCTCGGAAGTCAACGACGATCCCTTTCATCCGATTAGTGCTTATGGGCGACAGATGATTGAGTTGCATGGTGACTCAGCGCAAATCGACTGGATCGAACGCGACACCCGCTTTGTCGAAAAACTGGCCACGCCGGATGTGACCATCGCCGACATTATTGGTGATGTCGATCCGATCAAAGCCGCCAAAGGCGGGCATCTTTTGAGTGATGAGCTGACCATTCACTACGGCCTGCTGCCGCGCGCGAATCGTGGCCTCTTTGCCATCAACGAGCTGCCGGATCTTGCCGGCAAGATCCAGGTGGGTCTCTTCAACATAATGCAGGAAGGCGACGTGCAGATTAAGGGTTACCCCGTGCGTCTGCCGCTGGATGTGATGCTGGTCTTTTCAGCCAATCCAGAAGACTACACGGCCCGCGGCAAAATCATCTCGCCTTTAAAGGATCGCATCGGGGCGGAAATCATGACGCACTATCCGAAAGAGATCGAGTTGGGCGTCGAGATTACCCGGCAGGAAGCCTGGACCGCGCGCGACGGCTTCAAAGAGCGACTGCACGTCCCGGAATTCATCCGCGAGGTTATTGAACAAATTGCTTTTGAAGCCAGGGACGACCAGCGGATCGACAAAAGTTCCGGGGTCTCTCAACGCCTGCCGATTACGGTGATGGAGTCGGTAGTTTCCAACGCCGAACGCCGCGCAATAACGACGGGTGAAGAAGAGATCGTGCCGCGCATTGCGGATATCTATGCGGCTCTACCTTCGATCACCGGAAAGATTGAACTCGAGTATGAGGGCGAGCAGGTGGGCGCTCATCGCATCGCGAAGGATCTAATCAAAAGCGCGGCCGGTGAAATCTTTGAAGGCTATTTTGTGGGCATTGAATTCAACGCCACGGTGAACTGGTTCGAGGCCGGAAACAACCTGCGCTTGGCAGACACGGCCTCAGCGGAAGAGTGCATGTTACTGCTCGAGTCCGCCCCGGAACTTATCGACACGGCTCTGATTCCTTTTGACTTTAAACGGCGGGACGCGGCCCAGACCGTGGCTGCCTGCGAGTTCGCACTCGAAGGCCTCTACGCCGAAAACAAGATTAGCCGCAACGAAGAAGGCGGCTACACGGCGGTGACCAAGGCGCGGAAAGATCGGCGGGGGATGATCTATGACGATCTGACCGAGACGGGCAAATACAGTTAATTGGCCACAGATGGACACGGATAAAAACAGATTCAAACATGGAGAAACAACTGAGAAGATAATTGGCGTGTTCTATGAGGTGTATAACGAGCTAGGCCATGGCTTCCTTGAGTCTGTCTATGAGAAATCTCTAGAGGTCGCTTTCAACTCTATGGGACTCAGAGTTTGTCGCCAGATTGAGATTCCGGTTTCATTTCGAGGACAGCGGGTTGGAAGTTTTTACGGCTGACATGCTCGTAGAGGATTGTGTCCTACTTGAGCTCAAAGCGGCGCGCGCGCTTGACGCGGCGCACCAGGCACAACTTCTGAATTATTTTCGCGCGACTGAGATTGAAGTCGGCCTGCTTCTGAACTTTGGTTTGAAACCAGAATTCAAAAGACTTATTTTTGATAATCCTCGAAAATTAAGCCGTGGCACGCCCGGAATATCGGTTGACGATCTCTTGAAACCCGACGTTGAGGTTGACGAGCCCCCAGATTAGTTTGCTTTGCCTGATCCGTGTTTTATCCGTGTTCATCTGTGGCTAATTAAGTGAAGTTCACCCGCTACTCAAAATTCAACGGCCTCGATGTCTTGGGGATCAATCTCGGCGACCTGATGGAGAGTCTGTCTGATTCCCTGCTCTCGTCCGGTTACGACGAAGACTATTATTGGACGCGCCAACGCCTGCCGCAGGACACTTCCCTCGACGCGTTGCGACGCGCGTTACTGGAAGCGCTCATGGAGCAAGGCCTGCTCAGCCAACCTCAGATCCAACAAATGCTCGACGAGAACGAAGGTAAATACCAGGGTTCGCAGCTTCAGGAGATGCTGAATCAACTGGTCGAGCGGCTGGTCGAAGAGGGTTATCTGACTCTGCACCAAGAGCCGCTGAATCCCGAGCAGCGACGCGAAATGATGCGCGGCCAAGGTCAGGGTCAGTTTGAAGATCCACTCCCGCGCAACGTCAGGTTTGAGGTTACTGAGAAGGGTTTGGATTTCCTCGGCTACAAAACGCTGCGTAATCTTTTGGGAAGCCTGGGCAAGAGTTCCCTTGGCCGTCATGACACGCTGCACCTGGCCACTGGCGTGGAAGCGGAAGCCGCCAGCAAGCGTTACGAGTTTGGCGACACGATCAATCTTGACGTCAACACAACCCTGTTGTCGGCCATGCAGCGCGCGTTGAGAGAAGCTGGTGAAAAATCCGAGACGGCGGGTTCTCCCGGAGTGGTTGCGCTGGATCTCGAGTACGAAGATCTTCACGTACATCAGTGCGATTACCAATCCTCATGCGCGACCGTGGTCATGCTGGACTGCTCGCATTCGATGATTCTTTACGGTGAAGATCGTTTCACCCCGGCCAAGAAGGTGGCGCTGGCTCTGGGTCACTTGATTCGCACGCAGTACCCGGGCGACTCTCTGAAAATTGTGCTGTTTCACGACACCGCCGAGGAGCTTCCGCTGGCTAAACTCGCGACCACCCAGGTCGGTCCTTATCACACCAACACGGCCGAAGGGCTACGGCTGGCGCGACGCCTGCTGCAAGCCCAACGCAAAGACATGAAGCAAATCGTGATGGTCACGGACGGAAAGCCAACGGCGTGCTTCGTGGAAGGAGCGGAGGCGACTTCATTTGCCGGTGGCCGCACCCGCGACGGAGCTAAGCCGCCCGCTACCGCAGGCGGTTCTAACCGACGGCTTTACAAAAATTCGATGGGCGGCGATCCGTGGGTCATGGATGCGACTTTCCGCGAGGTCCAGGCTTGTCGCAAAGGCGGCATCATGATCAATACCTTCATGCTGGCCAGCGATTATTATCTGGTCGAGTTCGTCAAGCAGATGACCGCAATGACCAACGGCAAGGCTTACTTTGCCAACCCCTCCAATCTGTCTCAGTTCGTTCTGATCGATTTCTTGCGCCGCCGGACCAGTCGAGTCAAGTAGCTATCGACGAAGAAGTATTAATTCGCCAGGGTTTGCCCAAAGAAATCTTATTTCGTGTCGATTGGTGTGATTTCGTGGATCGTATGGCCGCCGATCTAAGCCCACGATCCACGAAATTACACGAAATCTCACGAATACGAATCAATGTTGATCTCGGAGGCCCAGTGGGTCAGCTTCGAACGGCCGGTTACTTTTGAGGCAAAACTAACTCGCCACCCGATTCCCAATTAGACTTGACGGTTTTGCGCTTACGGGTTGAAGATTGCCTCAAACTGCACAGGACTTGGGGAGGCGATTCGCCCTAAATCTAAGTAAAGGATGTGAGGAAATGAAAACCAAAGCCAGTTTCGCCGGAGAACCGATCCATCCAATGTTGGTGCACTACCCGATCGCTTTGTGGACCACCTCAGTTGTCGCCGACGTGGTGTTTTACTTTTACCGCAACACAAGTTTGATTCTGATTTCAAAGTTTCTGATCGCGGCGGGCATTCTGGGCGCGTTGGCGGCGGCGATTCCCGGCTTTATCGACTGGCTAACAATTACTGAGCCTGTCGCCAAAAGGACCGGCCTGTTGCACATGGTCCTGAACTTGACGGCTCTGCTTCTGTTTGGCTTGAGCCTCTATCTCCGCATGAAACACTACGGCGCGCCGGCGGTCGGTCATCGCCTGCAGGTGCCGTTCGTGGTTTCACTGGCTGGAATGATCGACCTCGGCGTCGCCGCCAGCCTGGGCGGGAAACTGGTCTATAAGCACCGGATGGGTGTTGATGAAGGCGGCGTTAAGCCGGGAGGGGGTTGAGACCAGGTCTAAGTTTTAGGTTTGGTTTTGGTTTGGCTTTAGGTTTTGCTTTGGCTTAAACGTTACAGACGTGGCAACCGGGCGCACGCTCTTGTTTTGAGTTTTGAGATCTGAAATTTGAGATTTGAAATTTGAAATCAGCCGGTGCCGCCCTCGGCGCTAAAGTCATAAATCAAGTAAAGCTTTAAAGTCCCCTCCTGAACTTCGGATCTCACGTCCTTTACCTGGGCCTTCAAAGTGCCGCCGGTCTTAACCGGCAGTGAAAGAGCCAGTTGCGAAACGCGCAGTACTTCGAACGGGTTCAATCGCTCATCGATCGTCTTCCGAACAAACGCAGTGACCAAACCGCTGACCAGCGCATTCGTGTCATCCAGAACAACTTCCTCCATGTTCAGGCGACCGAACACCGTCTGCTTTGACTGATCAAACGACAGTTCGACGGTGGCGCGCGCCGTCCCTTTAAAATAGATGCATTGGTTAAGGATCTTGTAGCTGCCGTTGAACGCCAGCGGCGCAATGACTTTTCCGCCGGTGAACCGCACGGCTGTCTTAACATTCCCACCTTCTGCGTTGAGGATGACCACACTGTCGCACCCGGCTTGAAAGACTGCGGGTTGGATTGGAGACTGCGGCTCGAGCTGTGAGAGTTTGAGTTGTGGTGGGCCAAGTTTTTGAAAGATTGTGCTTAACAGCGAGTCGAAAAACTTTTCGTCGATGGTTACCGACACGGTCCCAGCCGAAGCCGCATTGGGATCGGGCGGCCGCAGAGGAACGCCCGGAAGCGTGCGTGATCGGGATTGACCCAGAAAGAAAACAGTGGCAACGCCGCCGAGCAAAAGTCCGGCTAGCAGAATCAAGATGTATCTGGTCATAGTTAAGGTTTGGTCGGCATCGGCGACGACGGAGCGCTCGAAGGCGACGGCGAAGCTCCGCTCTGTGCTCCCGAGTTCGAGAGCAGGGCTTTCAGGATGGCCGCAACCGCATCGGTCAGGGCGTTAATCTGCTGACGGATCTTTTCCGGGGCGACCTGCGCATAACCGGGAGGAACTTCGAACAATGTCGGGGCGATCTCGGTCTTAATGTCCTTCATTTCTGCCACGATGCGCGCGGCTTTCACGCCTTTCACATCGCCCGAACTTTCCGCCAGCATTTCGGCGCGCAGAGGCAGTCCTGTTTCCTTGTCCACGTAAATAAAAGCCTCGGCTTTTACTTCACCTGCTTTAGTGTTGGTGTTGGTAGAGGCGCTGTAACGATACTTTTCCGCTGCCCGCCCGTCGATCAAACCTTCACCGGCCGGCTCGACTCCTCTTTTATTTTTCAAAGCCTCGACCAGTTGACCCGGCGTCAACATCTTGTGGAGTTGAAAGCCGGTCGCTTCCTGCGACAGCTCAGCATACTGTTTCCGGGAAGGCGCAATAACATAGTTCTTGTTAGCGCGATCGAGATAGATCAACGGCGAGCCGTCCGGCAACTTAAACTCAATCCGTCGATCCGCGCCGCTGCGCGCCACCTGCATTGAGAGGGGCGGAATACCCATAGCTTTATCTCCGCCTTCAGTCTCAAGGGTGAACACCAGAGTCGCACTGTATTTCTCGGGCTCGCGGGCGTTGATGATGGGACCGGGATCCGTGGCCGCCGAATTCGAATTAACATTGCTGAGGGAATTGGAGTTTGTGGCCGCAGAGTTCGCATTGACGTTGGCATTTAGATTCGCCGGCTGACATGAACTGACTGAGAGTACCAACACCAGGCCAAATGCGAGCGCCAGATTTTTCAGGGCGGCAGACTTTTGTTTATCGAACATAATTAACCTCGGAAGGCGATGCAATGCGCCTCGAAGAAATCTCAAATTAAGGAGGGGGTTTGCGAAATCAGGATATCACGCAGAGGCGTGATTGCGAAGTTAGGCGTTGGTGTTGGTCTTCTAACACTGTGACCCGTCTTTTCAGGCTGCGGAAGAGCACGATCCACGAAATAACACCAAACTTCACGAAAAATTTCTGATTCGCGTGTTTTTCATAGATCGTCTTTGTCTGATAGCGATCATCGTCAAACCATTTGACTCTGGCATCGCGTTACAGTAAAAGGCCTGTGCTGTTCAATTCTAAAAAAACCGGGTGAACCCATGAAGCATGTTCCACTGATCGCCGCTTTGGTGTTGATTGTCGCGGCTTGTAATTTGAGCAGTAAGCTAAAGAGCAACAGCAATTCCAACTCGAACTCCTCGTCGTCCAGCGAGTCTGAAACGATCGGAGGCGAGCAAGTTGAAAAAGCAAACCCAACTGACGCTCAGTCCGCGGCGATAGCCAACGGCCAGACCGTGAAATGGGAGCAACAAGGAATTACCTGGATGATGCCGCCAAACTGGGGCAAACAAGACGTGCGCAACGAAACGCTTAGCTATGGCGGCGGCGGCGCGTTTCTCAGTGGAAATATTTCAACGATGGGGCCGGACTTTCCCACCGACGTAAGCATTAAGGCGATGTATGAGGGCCTCAAGACAAACCAGAAGATTGGGAAGTACGACGAAGTTAAGTGGATGGAAATTGATGGTCTCCGCGGGATTCTGTTTCGCGAGTCAAAGCAAGAGATGGCCGATGACATTCGTCGTCTGGAATGGCAGGCTTACCGGAAATACGCCGGACAATCTCAACTGGTCACCCTGATCCTCTCAACCAACGACGCGAATTTTCCGAAGCATCAGGACGAGCTCTACGGAATTCTTTTTTCGATGAAAATCGTGCACTAGAGGAGCACGGGAGGCATCCTGATTTCGAGGCGTTAGAGTACCAACTTTATTTTGGGTTCTTTCTTGCTGATAAAAACCCGACTAAAGTCGGTACTCTGAACACTCCTAATTGAAGTAACATAAACCTCTCGAAGGCTATTGGGAGCTAGCCAAAGAGCGAAGAACCTCGAGCTTTTCACTTCTTGCCCTTGGCCCTTCGCCCTCTCCGCTTCGCGCTTCCCTCTTAGCTCTTAGCCCTTTGCCGTGATTCAGTCTTTCTTGATCACGTTCCGATGCACCCAGACATCGGACTTGGCCCGATCCCGAGTTTCAAAAAAGACACTCCCGGAGGATTCGCGCGTCACCATTTGCACGCGCGATGAAACATCCTTCTGCTTCTCGGGGCCCTTTGGCGCGTCATCCAGAAAGCCGCGAACCGCGTCTGCTTTCGGGGCCGTGAATTTCTCTCCCCGGCGCAGCTCGGCGATGGCTTCGATGGCGCTGGCTTTCAAAAGCTTTGGCCAAAGTTTTGTGAACAACGCGCTCGAAGCATAAATATCGGCACTGTTGATTTTGCCGTTGATAGCAAACACATAGCCGATGACGTCATGCTTGCCGTTGACGATGCGGGACAGCGCGTCGACATAATTCTCAGCGGTCTTTTGCACGTCCTTGTTTTCCAACGCGAGTTGGAGACTGGTCGGTGACGCCTGGTTTTTGACCGTGACGCCGACGTTGGCGCTGAGCTTATCCTGGGCCGCAGCCACCTCACGCCAAACATCACCCTGCGATCCTTTCGACTTGGCCGCCAGTTTTACTTCGCGGCTGGCCACCGTATTCGAGGAAGAACCAAAGGTAGTAACTTCTTCGTTGCCGCGCCGGCTCCAGCGGCCGTTCTCGACACAGAATGCGGCAATCGGGACTTTGCCGGAATGCGGCGGCAGAATCAGGTCGACCACCAGCATCCGATCCTGCTGGCCGCCTTTGACGATGTCGCCCGACTGAACGAACACTTCTTCTTTGGAAATATTCTCAATCGTGAGTTCGTTAACCGAGCGCGTTTCGCGCACGATCACTTTCTTTTGAACCAGGGCCTCCTGGAGAGTTATGAAAGTTTGCCCCTTGATTTTGTCCTTGCCATGAATCAGGAAGACCGTAAGGTTTCCCTGAGTGAATGGCCCCTCCAGGCGATAATCGTCCTTGTCCTGTAGTTTTTGCCCCGCATGGCCTCCCCAGGCGCCGGCAATGCCGAGCGGCACCGCAACCAGTAACAACAGTCCGGCCGCAACTCTAAACAGATTTGTCTTGATCATTGTTTCTCCTTCCAGTTAGCTGTCCCTAAACCCTGCCGTGCGCTAGCTGGGGAGATCTCTCCCACACAGCGTGAATGCTGAAAAACCTGAGTCTCCGCGAGTAAAGCGCGCGCGGAAGCTTTGTTGATTTAGAACGTGGACTGAGAGGCTTCTTGCGTTTCTGATTCGATTGGTCGAGGGATTCTCACCCTGATTTGTCGGCAGTCACGACGCCGGCGGCCGGCTGAGAGCGAAATATTCCGGGACCCTGGTCATATTGTATGAGATGCCCTTCAGGAAAGAGGAAATGTCAAAACCGCCAGTTTGGCGGTCCCGGGTCACCGGTCTTGGTTAAGGAGGTTTCGTCTTGAATCACCATTGACAATCGGTCCCGGCGGGATTAGTGTCTGCGCGTCCGAAGGTCGATTCAGATCTCACCGGCCCTGCCGAGTTATTTGGCTCCGGTTCTCAGTGGGCGACCTACGTCCCTTTCTCATTGGCCGATTGACCATGAATCTCGCCAAGAGATTCCCGGCCGCTGGTCTGTTTTCCACTCGCAACCGGCACCAATGCTTCACTGCCGGGTATTCAAGTGTTCGCCCGATGCTCACCATGCAGGCTCACATCAAATTAGGAGGCCCCAATGAATAAGATAAAGTGGCTGGTAATGATCTATCTGGCCGGCGACAACAATCTGTCTGAAGAATGCGTCTACGCCCTCACTGAAATGAAGAAGATCGGATCGAGTAAAGATGTCGCCATCTTTGCTCAGCTCGACACCGGTATTCACGACAACACTCCCCTGTTTATCCAAAAATCCTTAACGCCCGGTCAGACCAACGAGGAGCTGAATGTCGAAAAGGACAAGAAAGCCAAGGCGAAAGCGAAAAGCAAGGGCAAGGAAAAGCAGCTAACGTACTCGGAGGTAATCTTCGACTTTGTCGAACAGTGTGTCAGTAAGTATGACGAGATCGAACACACCATGCTCGTTCTGAACGGCCATGCCAGCGGCATCATCGAGAATTTTCTTCGGAAAGAAGATGCCGATCGAATTGAAAACCTTAGCGTGCTCAGTCTGGCTCAGTTGATAGAACAAATCGACAAGGAGCTGCTGGGCGGAAAAGGCATCGATATTTTGGGACTGGATACGTGTTTGATGAGTATGGGCGAGGTCGCCTATCTCATCCGCAATTCAGCCAGGGCCATGATCGGCGCCGAAGGCTTCGAGCCGCTGGGAGGCTGGCCTTACGCGAGTGTACTTTCGTCAGTAACCGAATTCGCGAAGCAGAATTCCGCGGACGTCAAACCACTGGCCCGGAAGATTGTCTGTGACTACATGAACTTCTACACCGACTATCAAGCGGCTGGGGTTTCGGTTGATCAGTCGGCCTGCGACCTGGGCCAGGCCGAAACCCTTATGCGGGCCGTCAAGAGCTTGTCTCAGGCTTTGCTGCCCCATCTGGAGGAGGAGGTAAATGATCAAGTGAGGAATGCCTTGATCCTCGCCCACTGGGAAGCGCAACCGTACAAGAACGAGCAATACGTCGACTTGTACGACTTTTGCGAGAGATTGAAAAACTACTGCCCGCAGGAAAGGGCTGAGATCCGTCGCGCGTGCCAGAACGTGATGAATGCGATTCGGGGCTCAGCAGCTGAAGGCGCCAACGCCAGAGGCGCGGACGAAGACTTTCGTTTTGAGAAAAAGAAAACGAACTTTCGCGAAGTTGATGGGTTCATTCTGCGCTCTTGCTATAGCGGCCTGACGGTCCAATATTCTTTTGGAGTGTCAATTTACTTCCCCTGGGCGGAAGAGCCGGCCCAGTTGAGCATCTACGAAGACGTCGAATTCGCCACCGATTCGTGTTGGATCGATTTCCTCAGGGCCTATCTCAAAGCTACTAAACGTGAAGTGCGTCCGGGCAAGGGAGTGCTCAGAGATTTCGACCAGAACCAGACGATGAATCAATTCAATGTGGCCATCAGCAACTTCCGGAGCGGGTCGGAAAACAAGAGTGGTTCGGAGAACAAGAGCGGGTCGGAAAACAAGAGCGGTTCGGAAAACAAGAGCGGCTCTGAGAACAAGAGTGGCTCTGAGAACAAAAACCTCGGGAATGTGATTGGCAGCATGAGGAATCCGCCCACCAGGTTCTTTCAATGCGTCTGCGACCCCGAAGCCGACCAGTCGGCGAAAAGTCGGACTACGAGTTCCCGTCCTCCCGCTAAAGCAACGTCCAGGAAACGATAGTCTCGGGCCTCGCCTTCAAGGGTAGTGTCCTTTTTTACTCAGGACACTACCCGATCATGCCTCCGATTGGAACTGCGAGCAGCTTGGGATAATATCGGCGGGCGCCCGACACCCTCAAATGGACGTCGCCGCTTAAACAGAACGGATCCCCCATGTCTGTCCGCAAGTGTGTTACCACCAGCCTAGCGTTGTTTGTCCTGGGTCTCTTCCTCTGTGGCTCGCCGTCCAAAAACTCGCGTTCTCTCAATCCTGTCAAAACGGCGAACGCGGAAAGTATTGCCGACAACTTGCCGGTCCCGGGCAAAGCAATTGTCCGAGAGCTTTCCGTCGGCCGGACCGACACTTACCACATTTCTCTGAATCAGGGGACCTACCTCCGCGCTGTTGTTGAAGGACAGGGAGCGGATTTGCGCGTCATCGTCTACGACCCAAGCGGTCGATCAGTCGTGAATGTTGACTGCCGCGAATACCTGCCAATGCCGGTGTCTCTAATCGCCGATGTCGACGGGATCTACCGTCTGGAAGTGCAGGTGTCAGGAGAAGCAAACGCGACCGGTCGTTACAAGTTGACGACTGAAGAGATCACACCGGCTAAGGCCAGCGAGAAGCAACGCCTGACCGCGGAGCGAATCTTCCTTGAAGCTGAGCACTTGATCCAGCAATGGCGACTGGAAACCAGCCGAGCGGCCATAGACAAGCTGAAAGAATCGCGGCCCCTTTGGATCGCCGCCGGAGACCGATCAGGCGCGGCTGCCGCCATGCGTCGCATCGGCGACGTCTACCAGACGCTCGGCGAATATCGGGAGGCCCTGGCTAACTATAATCAGGCTCTGCCGATCGTTCGCGACGCCAGGGATCGGCGCGGCGAGATCGAAACGCTTAACGAGATTGGCTACGCCTATGTCGGCCTGGGTGAAAATCAGAAGGCCATGGATTCGTGCAACCAGGCGCTGGAACTAAGCCAAGCAGCCGGAGAGCGTCGGGGAGAGGCGCGCGCGCTCAACAATCTCGGCGAAGCCTCGTACGGACAGGGAAAGCTACAGCAGTCCTTTGAGTTCTATCAAAGGGCGTTGCCAATCTATCTCGAAACTTTCGACCGGCAGGGACAGGCGCTCGCGCACTTGAATTTCGGTTATAGCTATTCGGATCTGGGCCAAATGCGCGAGGCGCTCGCTTCCTATAATCAGGCTCTTCCCCTCTGGACTGCGGAGACTAACCGGCGCGGCCAAGCTATGACGCTTACCGCAATCGGGCGTCTCTACTCCCGCATGGGCGAAAACCAGCAGGCTTTGGATCATTTTAAGCGCGCGATGCAGCTCATTGAACCAATCGGGGCCCTGGCCGAGAAAGGCCGAACTCTCACTGGCATGGCCTATGTCTATCATCAACTCGGTGATAACCAGAAGGCGATTGATCTCTACCGTCAGGCGTTCGCGCTCTTCAGTGCCACCGGGGACTACAGTGGCGAAGCGATGTCTATGTATGACGCCGGCCGCGTCTATTATTCGATGGGAGAAACAGAGACGGCGCTCGGATGTTACCAGCGGGCGCTGGCAACTTCGACGGCCGCCAAAGATCGCCGGTTAGCGTCGCTCGAGATTAGAGAGATTGGGCGAATCTATGACTCTCGAGGTGAGAAGCAAAAAGCCCTGGATCATTACTTAAGGGCGCTCTCATTCCTGCAAGCTGAAAAAAGCTCCCGCGCCAAAGCTGAAACACTTAATCTGATCGCCGGCGTGTATCAGGGTTGGGGTCAGAGCGCGAAAGCCTTCGATTACTATGACCAGGCCCTGGTCCTCAGCCGCAGGGGTGACTTTCCAGTGGGAGAAGCCGCGACTCAATACAACCTCGCGCGTCTTGAGCGCGACCGGGGAAACCTGGCCGAGGCGCGTCATCGAATGGACGAGGCTTTGCACGTAGTCGAGTCTCTCCGCAGAAAAGTTACCAGTCAGGACCTGCGTGCCTCGTACTTCGCCACCGTGCGTCAGCACTATGAACTCTACATCGATATTCTAATGAAATCGCACGCGCAGGAACCGAGCGCGGCTTTTGAGACGGCGGCCTTTAACATCAGCGAAAAAGCGCGCGCCCGCTCGCTGCTTGAATCACTAAACGAAGCACGTGCGGACCTGCGACAAGGGGTTGATCCTGCGCTGCTCGACCGAGAACGCAATCTCGAACAAATAATTAACGTCAGGGCTGAACGTCGCGCGCAGCTCATCGCGGCGAAAAATGATTCTGAAGCCCAGGCGGTGACGCGGGAACTCGACCAACTGACAACTGAATATGATCAGGTGAAAGGGCAGATCAAAACCACCAGTCCGCGCTATGCTGCTCTTACTCAGCCGCAGCCGCTCAGCCTCGGCGAAGTGCAGCAACAGATTTTGAATGATGACTCGTTGCTGCTCGAGTACATGCTCGGCGACGACCGCAGTTATGTGTGGGCAGTAACGCGCACGGAGGTTTTCGTTTATGAATTACCACCCCGCGCGCAGATCGAGGAGGCCGCCCAAACATTCCACCAGATGTTGACGGCACGCCAGCCCCGTGCCGGGGAAAGCTTCGAACAACGGCAGGCGCGAATCAAGGAAGCCGACGCGCACATTTCAGAAGCCGGAGCGGCCTTTAGTCAGATGGTGATTGGACCGGTAGCCGGCAAACTCGGAACCAAACGATTGCTGATCGTTCCCGATGGTGTTTTGCAATACATTCCCTTTCAAGCTCTGACGATCTCTGCCAGTGATGGAAGCCAGCAAATTCCGCTGATCGTTGATCACGAGATCGTGAATCAACCTTCGGCGTCAGCTCTGGCTTTGGTTTTGACCGACACTTCCCAACGAAAGCCGGCGCCCAAAAGCATTGCTGTATTCGCGAATCCGGTTTTTGACCGCGACGATCCCCGAGTTAAGTCCAAAACCGCGCGGACAAAGGAAGCCGCGGACATCGTAAAGATCGAGGGGACTTTCCGTGACATCGGGTTCGGCGAGGGACAGATCCCGGCGCTGCCGGCTTCACGTGAGGAAGCTGAAGCCATTATCGCCGTCGCTCCCAGGGGCACTGGACTGAAGGCGCTCGGCTTTGATGCCAACCGCGCGGCGATCACGAAACCTGAGCTGGCTGACTATCGAATAGTGCATTTCGCTACTCATGGATTCATCGACTACCAGCACCCTCAACTGTCGGGAATCGTGCTCTCGCTCGTCGATCAGGATGGGCAACCTCAGGAAGGCTTCATCAGGCTGCACGATATCTACAACCTGAGACTATCCGCTGACCTCGTGGTTCTAAGCGCCTGCAACACGGGCTTGGGAAAAGACGTCAAGGGCGAAGGCTTGATCGGCCTCACGCGCGGTTTCATGTACGCTGGCGCCGGCGGCGTCGCGGCCTCGTTGTGGAAAGTTGACGACGACGCCACGTCCGAATTGATGAAAAACTTTTACGAAGGAATGTTTCAGCGAGGACTGACCCCGGCGGCCGCGCTCCGAGAGGCGCAGTTGGCAATGTGGAAACAGAACCGCTGGCACGCACCTTATTATTGGGCCGCCTTCGTGCTCCAGGGTCAATACAATCAAGAGGAGATGAGTGGCTTTCAAAGGCCGTCGGTAATCCTGCCCATCGCTTTGCCCGCTGGGGCGCTACTGCTGCTTCTGGCGGTAGTCCTCTTTAGGCGCAGACGGAAAGGAATTCTTTAGGTACAATACCCGCCAGGTGATGCATGGATCGATGCAGTGCCGTCTTAATCACCCAATATCAATGAACAAAGACTGGATCTTGACACAAGAATCCTTCGAGGCGCTCTTAACCTGGCTCGATCCAAATCGTGAAGTCGCCGGCCGGAAATACGAAGAAATTCGTCTTCGGCTCATCAAGATCTTCGCTTGTCGGGGTTGCTATGAACCTGAAGACCTTACTGATGAGACGATTAATCGGGTTACCAACAAGCTGAGAGAGATCGGAGCGACATTTACCGGCGAGCCGGCCCGATATTTTTATGGTGTTGCAAACAAAGTACATTTGGAATACTTGCGCAGAAAGCCCACCCCACCCTCGATAGTTGCGACAGAATCGTCTGAAGAAGCAGAACGTCAGTATCAATGCCTGGATAGATGCGTCAGCAAGCTCACTCCGGAAAACCGCGAGCTGGTAATGCACTATTACCAGGAGGACAAGCGGGCCAAGATAGAACACCGGAAGCACTTGGCGGATCGACTGGGAATTGCTGTTAATGCCCTGCGAATACGGGCCCACCGGATTCGCCTGTCTCTTCAGGATTGTGTCCAGGAGTGCCTCAAAGAAGCTGCGGCCTGAAATGATATGGGCAGAAAAGTCATCTATGTTGAGGCCGGGGGAGCGACTTGAAGTCACAATTTGAATCAAACGAAGAAATCAGGCGATTTCTGCTTGGCACGCTTTCGCCTGAAGAGGCGGCAGAGTTCGAGGAACGGCTGCTGGGCGATAGCGAGCTCTACGAAGAACTGTCGGTCGCTGAAGATGAGTTGATCGATCAGTTTCTCAGCGGCGAAATGCCAGCCTTTGAGCGCGAGCGGATGGAAACCCATTTTCTGCGCACGCCAGAGCGAATGAAGCAATTAAGTTTCGCTCGGACGCTGCGCAACTATGTGTCCGCAAACAAGCTTGAGGGTCCTGCCCGGGAGCTAAAACCTGAAAAGAAGCCATCTTTCTGGTCAACGATATTCTCGAAAAATCCCGGATTGGCTTACTCACTGGCAGTTGCGCTCCTGTTGGTTCTTGTTGGCGGGGTCTGGTTTACAGGCAGACTTTTGAACCGTCCCACTCAGCCGCAAACCGTCTGGGCCATCGAACTTACGCCCGGACTGCAACGTGACGATGCCGAAATCAAAAGCTTTTCCATCCCTGCGACCGTCGACACGATCCGTCTTGAACTGGATTTGGCGGAAGATCAGTACCCCGCCTATCAGGCTGAAGTGCAGGACATAGAGGGGCGCTCCGTGACGTCGAGCAAAAACCTTAAAGCCCAGACAGCAAATGCTCGGAGCATAGTTGCCGTTGATGTGAAAGCTGCGCTGCTGGAGCACGGTGATTATCGAGCAAAGCTCAGTGGAGTCCCAGCCAACGGCAACCTCGCGAACCTGGGCAGTTACCCCTTCAAAGTCCTGGGAAAATAGTCCTACCGTAATCCTCACTTAGCGACAAAGCGTCGCAATGCCGGGTAGTACCCTATCTTGCGACGCAGGCAACGGAGTCAGTACCTGGAGCGGCAGCAACCGGGTCTGGCCCTAACAAGATCTGGAGTCGCCAGGAGTTTAACCGGTCGCTACCGCTCCCGGTACTGACCTCATTCCAAATCAGTCACTACCCAATGCCGAATTCATATCTAGCTTACCTAAGTTCTGAAAATTTTTTGCTTTGCCGATGAAATGTTCTGGCGAAGTCCGTCATATAGCAATAGACGAGTTTAATTAGGAACGAAGAGTCTCCCATGCGCCTGGTCAGCGCCGACTCTAAACAAATCTCACCCCACATAGTTAGACGCGTCCTCACGAAGCGGCAGGCCGAAAGGTGGTTGAATACCCAGCGGCCTGTTGCTTCAATTTTTTTGAAGGCTAATTCTCATGCACTGTCGGGGCGTCGGCGTGCGGGACGAAACAACTGCGGCAACGGGCTTCGTACATCCCGGCGCCGCCGACTGCGACGCGCTCTTCGGATTCGAAAGTGCGTTGGGTGTAGTTCGCGGGCTGGCCGCACTTCATGCAGATGGCGTGGGTCTTGGTGATGTACTCGGCTATCGCGAGTAGTTGAGGCATCGGCTCCCAGGGTTTTCCCGTATAGTCCTGATCCAATCCAGCAATGATCACGCGCATACCACGTCCGGCAAGCTCGTTGGCAATATTTAAAAGTTCATTATCGAAGAATTGGGCTTCGTCAATCCCCACGACTTCAGTGTCCGGCTCGATCCTGGCGCGAATGTCTTGTGAGGTTCGCACATTTGCGGATTCGTGCTTCATCTCGGAATGCGAGACGATGTGATCGTTCGAAAAGCGCGAATCGATCTCCGGCTTAAACACCTGGACTTTCTGTCGCGCAATTCTCGCCCGCCGCAGGCGGCGAATTAATTCTTCGGACTTGCCGGAAAACATCGAGCCGGCAATTACCTCGATCCAGCCGGCGCTACGCCGCGCCAGGCCCGGATGTTCGCTGCGGCTCTGCACATCCATCTCTTCAGGTTCATTTGTTCGAATCATTGTCGCTGTGGAGCTCATCGTGTCGGGTAGCAGTCTTTCTCATGAGATTGATCACATCGGGAATGCAGTCTAATTCAAAGCAATTCAATTACCAAAACCGTGTGCGGCGTGGCACGCGCATCTTGCGCATGATCTCACGGGCGAGACGCCCGTGCCACATCACTTTCCAAAACCACCGCCGCTCGGTGTCTCGATCCGTACTCGATCACCCGGCTGCAGATCCCAACTGCCTTTTGACGACAGTTCTTCCTTCTTCCCGTTGCTACGAATGATAAAAGCACGACCCACTTCGCCGTCCGCGCCGCCTTGTAAACCATAAGGCGCGCGTTTTCTCCGATCCGACAAGAGCGACATGCGCGCGGCCACCAGCGTTTCGATTTCACGAATTGTGCCATCGCCGCCGCGGTGGCGCCCGCGCCCACCCGACCCTTTGCGGATTCGGTATTGCCGCACCCGCAACGGGTAAGCGTATTCGAGAGCTTCGGCCGGCGTGTTCAAGCTGTTCGTCATGTGTGTGTGAGTCGCGCTCATGCCTTCACGGGTCGGCCGGGCTCCCATACCGCCGGCCACGGTTTCATAGTACGAGAATTCGGCGCCGGTTCGCGGATCGAAGCCGCCCACGGTCAGGTTATTCATGGTCCCCTGACTCGCCGCGGGAATTCGATCGGGGATCGCGCCTGACAACGCTTTGAAAACCACATCGACGATCCGCTGGGACGTTTCCACATTGCCTCCGGCAACAGATGCCGGATGACGGGCGTTGACGATAGAGCCCGACGGCGCGATCACCTCAATCGGCTCGATCAAGCCGGCGCTGGCGGGAACGTCACCGGGAATCAGACAGCGAAAGACGTACGAAACTGCTGAAACGGTGATGGCCTCAACCGCGTTCAGCGCGCCCGCGACCTGTGGCGAGCTCCCGGTAAAGTCGACCCGAGCTTTATCGCCTTTGATGGTTATCCGCACGCGAATGGGCACTTCGGTGGCGGTGATTCCATCGTCATCGAGCGCATCTTCAGCCTGGTAACTTCCGTCCGGAATGTCGGCAATGACATGTCGCATCATCCGCGCCGAATACGAGATCAGGTGCGCCGCATAGCCGGTTGCTTCCTTTGCTCCTCGCCGCTCGACAATTTCCAGCAGACGCGTCGCGCCGGTCTTTAGCGAACCGATCTGCGCTTCGAAATCAGCGCGCCGCTCCTGATTACTGCGCACATTCGCGAGGATGAGTTTCATCACCTCGTCACAGATCTCTCCGCCCTTCACGATTCGGATAGGCGGAATGCGCAGCCCTTCGCCGTAAACATCGGTGGCCAGGCCCATCGATCCAGGCGTCGCGCCGCCAATGTCCGCGTGATGAGCGCGATTCGCGACGTAAAACAACGGTCTTTGATCTTTGGTCTTTGATCTTTGACTGTTCTTACTGCTTACTGCCAACTGCTCACTGCTCACTGGCATCACCAGCGTCACATCGGGCAAGTGTGTTCCACCGGCGAAAGGATCGTTCAGCGCCACCACATCGCCCGGCCCAATCTCAACCTCGCGGAGCGCGGCAGCTACGGCCATCGGCATCGAGCCGAGATGCACGGGCATGTGATCGCCTTGCGCGATCACTCGGCCTGACGAATCAAAAACGGCGCAGGAATAGTCACGACGTTCCTTGATGTTCGGAGAGAAAGAAGTTCGCCGCAGAGCGATGCCCATCTCTTCCGCCACCGAGGTGTAGAGCGCGCGATAGATTTCCAGCGTGGTTGGATCGAATCTCTTCAGTCTCATTACCCTAAACCCTGACGACCTAAATCGAGATAACTTCTTGCCAAATCGATAAACTGCTGTCGCTCCTGGGGTGACTTGAAAGCTCGATCTCGAACGATGACGCCACCGCCGGAGTTCGTAAAAATATCGACTGTATCGCTCGTGACCAGGATTTCCTTCACCTCTTTCCAATCGGTCGTGGTGCGGATGTTATGTCCACTGACCGAAAGCCCCTCGGGCGCCAGTTCGACTTCGCACACAAAAACCTTCGAGTCTCCGTGATTCTCTTTGACGATCCTACGTAGTCTTCTCTCGAGCGATGACTCATATAAGATTGGATAGAGGACAATACAAAGTGCTGCGACTACCAAGCCGACCCACACGCCGATTGTCGGGCTCCTATAGAAGAAAGCGAACGTTGCAACCCACCCGACAGCCGCAAGCATAATCAGTCCTTGCCACCGCCACCTACGCACAGCCTTCGAGCGCGCGAGGAAACGCTTCGAAGCGTCAACCAGGTCATCCTGAGTGTAGTCAAACTGAACTCGCATCGCGGATAGAGTCGACGTCATCCACTGGTTTCAATCATGAGGTTGCCGTAGAGATCTACGATGGCAACCGCTCCTACGGGAATCAGCGTCGTCGCCGAATACTCACTCACTATACAAGGAACGTGTAAGCGTGAGCCTGCCGTAAGATTTCCTCGTTGATAAACGCTGGCGCGGATTTTCTTTCTCTCAAAATATGCATCCTTCTGGTCATGCGGTTTTTCAAAACGCTTCGCGCTTCGGGCTGGAAATCGACGCGTTCTGAACTTTTCGACCAAGCCGGTGGAGCGCACCCGCGCGCTGACAATTTCCACGACATTTTTCTCCTGCGAATATCCGTAGCGGGCGCGGTGCGCGCGATGAAAGGCCGCCGCGATGTCGCCGCGTGGCTGTTTGAGCTGCAGCTCAAATGATTGTCCCTGATAGCGGACCGATAGCGACCGCTCGTGACGCTGTTCTTTTTCGGGAAATCCCTCTTGACGCAGGGCAAATTTGGCTGAACGTTCCAACTCGCGAAAGACGCGCTCTAGTCTTGACGCGACTCCGCGCGACGCTTCCAGCATCACAGTGTGGCTCTGGTCCTTAACTACGTCAGCTGTAACCACCCCCACGGCTGAAAGCGCTCCCGGTGACGAAGGCAACATCACCCGCGGAATGCGCAACGCCCGCGCCAGCTCGACCGCATGAAGACCCCCGGCGCCACCAAATGGAATCAGCGCGAATCCACGCGGATCGTGGCCTCTCTCAACCGAAATGTGACGCAGCGCGCCTTCCATGTTGGTGTTTACGACATCCAGAACACCTTCAGCCGCTTCGACTGCGCTCACTCGGCGCCCGGTAGTCGGGCGCATCTCGGCCGCTAGTCGGTTGAGAGCTTCGCGCGATCTCGAAGCATCCAGTTGGAATTCTCCTGCTAACAGAGCCGCTCCCGGCAGATGCCCGAGGACCATGTGCGCGTCAGTGACGGTGGGCGCCCAGGATTTTCCATAACAAGCCGGGCCGGGATCCGCGCCGGCCGATTCAGGCCCTACTCGGAGCGAGCCGCCTTCGTCTACGCGCGCAATCGAGCCGCCGCCCGCGCCGACCGTGTGAATGTCCATCATCGGCACTGCGACCGGAACACCGGCGACAATCGCTTCATTGGTCAGCCGCATCCCATCGCGGTCGCAGAGCGCAACGTCAGTCGAGGTACCGCCCATGTCAAAGGTAATGATGTTTACCAGATTCGCGGCCCCCGCCGCGCGCAAAGCCCCCACGACCCCACCGGCCGGTCCGGAAAGAATTGTGCGCACCGGTTCGTTAGCAGCAGCCGAAGCAGAAATGCCGCCACCCGAAGATTGCATTACTCGCAAAGTGAAACCCGGTCTTTGATCTTTGGACTTTGGTCTTTGTTTGTTAGTCGATGCCGGCTCGGGTTCGAAGCCGCTGCTGCTCAAACGAGTCAGATACCGGCCCATCAGTGGTTGTAGATAGGCATTAACGGCGACGGTCGACGTGCGCTCGAATTCACGGTATTCGGGAAGAATCTGATGAGAAATCGAGAGCGGCACCCCGAGCGCGACGAGCGCTGTTTCGATTAGCTTTTCATGTTCAGGATCGACAAACGAAAACAGCAGAGAGACGGCGACGGATTCCGGCTGCGCTTTTCTTAGCTTATCGACCAGCGCCGCGATCCGGTCTTTTCTTAGAGGTTCGAGCACCTCGCCGGAAGCGGTGACACGTTCTTCGACGCCAAATCTTAATTCGCTCTCAACCAGCGACACGGGCTTTACCGCGTCCAGATTGTAGAGTTCTGGTCGCGCCTGGCGGCCAATCTCGATCACATCTTCAAACCCGGCTGTTGTGACCAGAGCGACGCGCGCGCCTTTTCGCTGCAATAGTGCGTTGGTGCCTACCGTTGTGCCGTGGACCACTTCGATGGCGGCGAGCGAGACTCCAGTTTCGGCGACGATTCGCCTCAGACCTTCGCTAATGGCGCGCGAAGGATCGTCGGGCGTGGAAGCGAGTTTGAAAACCCGCAGGTCTTTATCAGCTTCAAAAACAAAATCAGTAAAGGTGCCGCCGGTGTCGACACCTACGCGGACGCGCTGATTACCTGTGGTGTTTTTTTTCGTCACTATGCGCGAATGTTTGCAGGCTGCGTGTTCGAGAGCAGCCAACTATAGACACTGCTTCTTTCGTTGACAAGAAGGTCGCGACTGGCCTATATGATCCGCGCTCGTGACCACCGAAAACGACTGAGGTAACCCCATGAAACCAACTAACGCTGCGCTCTTTCTTCTTCTGGTAGTAACTTGTCTGAGTGGTTGCAAGACTGCCAAAACCGCTAACAACAGCAATACCGGAAGCAACGAAGCGTCGAAGAACAGCAACACTTCAACCGTTGCTGAGACCGCGAATACTACTAATCCAACCACCGTCACGCCTGATATCGCCGGCAAGTACAACGTCACCGGCGCCAATCCCACTGGAACCGAATACGCGGGCACGCTCCAGGTGATCAAGCGCGGCGACGTATATCAGTTTCGTTGGAATGCCGGCGAGCAATACGACGGCGTGGGTGTCGCCAACGGCAACATCGTGGCGGTGGCTTTCGCTAACGGCGCGGATGGTAAAGGCTGTGGCGTGATCGACTATGCGATCCAGAGCGATGGCACGCTGGATGGCAAATGGGGCTCCTGGGGAGTGAACGAAGGTGGGACTGAGAAGGCCACGCGGACCAGCGGCTCAGGATTGGTCGGCCAGTACGATGCCAGCGGCAAGAATCCCGACGGCAAAGAATACACAGCCAAGCTTACGGTCGAACCGGCCGTCAATCTCTACCGCTTCCTTTGGAGCAACAACACGGAAGGCCTTGGAATAAAGCGCGGCGAGAACGTTGCCGTGGGAATCGGCGGCTCCCGCTGTGGGTTTGTCACTTACGAGATTCAGTCCGACGGAACCCTGGATGGAATCTGGGGTGGTTATGGCTCAGAGAAAACAGGAACTGAAAAAGCGACGAAGCAATAAGAGTGTGTCAGAACCGCTTGGGGTTGATCCTGAATCACTGAAGCCTTTCGTTACGAGAGATCAACCGCCCGCTACCGCAGGCGGTTCTGACTTCTCCCAACGCCCGCTTTCCTGCGAACGTCGCGCCGCGTCCAGAACCAGTTGAGTTTGATATCCATCTTCGAAGGTCGCCGCGCCTTCTACTGAAGTGCGACCTGCTTGTAAGGCCTCAACTATCCGGCGCGAGAAGTTAGTGAAGCCGCGCGACCAGTCGTTGTCACGCATTCCCGGGGCCAGGTCGCCAGGATCAGTTTCAACTCTCTTCCACTCGCCGTCGCCAACACGTGACTGCCAAAGTGCGTTGTCCTCGATCATGTAAGCGCCGCGCGTGCCAAAGACCTCGAGGCGGTGCTCAGGCTTTCCCGCTTCGACCATCGAAGTCGAGACATTTCCGGTCGCGCCCTCAGTAAGCTCGCCATCCGCAAAGCGCAGGAGCAGGTTCGCTTCGTCATCGGTCGTTACCTGCCGCATCGCGCCGCTTTCATCTTTGCGTTCACTAATATGAGTCGCCAGATTGCAAGCCACCTCATTGACCTCCGTGCCCAGCAACCAGCGAAAACCGTCGACCACATGCGATCCGATGGCTCCCAGCGCGCCACCGCCTTGCTTCTCGTCTGACCACCAGTTCCATGGCCGGTTAACATCCGCGCGCGTATCCGAGCGAAGGATCAACCTACCGTGTCGCACTTTGCCGATGTCGCCGCGTCGCAGCAGCTCCCGCAGCTTGATCCGGCCGGACAGAAAGCGCAGCTCATGATCGATCAAAGCCAACACCTCCCTCGCTCGCGCCTTTTCTACCATGCGCAGCGCTTCGCCGGCATTCATGGCCATGGGTTTTTCACAGAGCACCGCGCACCCGCGTTCCAACGCGGCCAAAGCCATCTCGCAGTGCGTAACGACCGGCGTGACGATGCTGATTAAATCAAGGTCGTCGCGAGCGACCAGTGCGCGCCAGTCGCTTTCAACGTTTTCGATTTCGAATTCGCGGGCGACTTGGGCGGCGTTTTCGCGATGCGCACTGGCGATCGCTACGATGCGCGCGCCCTCAGAGTTTTTGAACCCGGGAATCTGCGTGGTGCGGGCAAACCCCGCCCCGAGGATTCCGATGCGGATTGTTTTGCTGGCCATAAGCGGATTATGGCGAGGCGTCCCAAGCGCTGTCTAGCGACTGGTGTCAGAAGCCCGACCGTCAGGGAGGGCCCCATGCGAAACTGGCCCCTGCTGACGCGCGGGCTTCTTGAAACAAAAACACCCGGCAAAACCGGGTGTGAGGAGTTCACGAACGTTAGATCAGCTTACTTAGCTTTTCTTCAGGCGCGCGTGATTTTCTCTAGCCTTCATCAGGCTGTCGAACGATTGATAGATTTGCAGGTACATTTGAGTTTCGCGCGGAATCAGCGTGCGCCAGCCGGAGCCACCCCGCCGAATATAGCCCGGCAGTTTCGCGGCGTTTGAATTGTACGCCGCCGCCATCAGGTCGGTAGTCGTAGCCTGTTTCGCCGCCAGCGCCGCCTGAATGTCTTCGTTGGCGAGCAAATCACCCCAGGTGTCCTGCATGTAGAGCAACATTGCTTCCAAAGCATTTCCGTGGTTCCGCATGCCGGCCACAAAATCCGGATTCAGGCCAACGCCCGGATGCCGCTTTCGCATCAGCGCATACGTCCAGGGAATCATCTGTACCATGCCGCCCGCTCCGGCCGAACTGACTGAATAACGATAAGTCTCCAAAAGGTTCAGCGCATAGAGTGAATAGATCTCTTCGTACAGCGCGATGCGGTTTTCGTTTCTAAAGCGATCGTGATCGACGTGTTCGACAATGCAGAGACGTTTGGCTACTTCGATGATGTTCTGCGGAATCGACACCCCTTTGTCGTGCAGACGTTTCGCCGCCAGGTCGACCATTGAATTCACGTAGGTTTGGCCCGCCTTCGTAAGATCGCTGGACAGCAAGCCCGGGTGCGCTGAGGTGTAATAAGCCATTTCCCGAAAGACACCGCGACGTTCAATTGGAAATTCCACCACCAGCGGCAGCAGCGCGCGATTCTTGTCGTCAAAAACCGTCACGGCCGTGTTGACGCCATTCGCTCGCAGGATGCGAACCTCAACCGGCAGTCCCAGCGAAGTCGTCGGCGAGAACGTGGCGCCTTTTTCCAGGAAGGTCGTCTTGGAAATTCGAATCAGATGAATCTGAGAAGTCTCAGGCAACAAGGCAGCGAGCGTTACATAATCAATTGCCGGCACCGAAAACGCGGTCGGCAATGGACGAACTTTCATCAGCCGAGTGGCCTCGTTAATCCGGGCGCGAATCCGATTGGGTGATAGACGACGCGCAGCGTTGTCTTCCCGTGGCTGAGGTTTTACCTCGGCAGGTTGCTGAGACTTATTACCAGTTTCGGCGGGCTTTGCCGGCGTCTGGGTTTGGCTGGGCGGGTCCTGAAGCTTCGACTTCGCGGCGGTCGTTGCCTTTAGCGCGGCCACTGAGCGTGGACGCGTAATTGGGTCACTCGATTTGCGCGATTGGGCGGCCAGACTTCCGGCGAGAGCAAAAACACTCAGCGCCAAGAGGGTGATCCTGAAGGGTACTTTCATGATGTTAACAACGGGGGGGGATAGACTCTGCGAGATGCAAAGCCTGAAATCAGATTCGCGCAAACATCTCTGGGTTGTCAACCACTATTTCGCAAGTTAAAAGGGGTCAGGGGCATTTACGACTTGGGAGGTCTGCTTTCAGCGACGTTGACTTATCAGTTCAGCCACTCGGATTCGGCTATGCCGCCTGATGTGCGGAAGCGCTCCGCGCTTCCGTGGATTGGCACATCCACCTTGGGGCTGCGCCCCAAAACTGGGCGTAGCCCGAAATTCCATATGGAACTGACCGGAAGGCCAGAGGCCTTCCGCACATCAGACGGCGCAGCCGGACCTCCAAAGAGTCTCTAGGCAAAGCAGCTTTCAAGAAATCTTAATCTTTCAGCAGCAACTCGTCCTCCAACTTCTTCATTCGCTCTCTCAACTCTTTCAAATCAGCGCGGATTTGCGGCAAGCGGCCAAAATGCGCATTGAGCCGCTTATATTCGTCCAGCGGTTGAATCGGGATTCCCCACCAAACCCCGGGCCGCACAATCTTGCCCGGCAGCACCCCGGCCTTTGAGCCGATCACGGCTCCACTTTGCACGAGGATATGATCTCCAAAACCGACCTGGCCGCCGATCACGCAGTCGTCTTCGATAGTCACACTGCCGCTGATCCCGGTCTGGGCGGCAATGACGACCCGCTCACCGATGTCGCAGTTATGGCCGACGTGAACCATGTTGTCGAGCTTCGTCCCGCGGCCGATTCGCGTGCGCCCCAGCGCCGCCCGATCCACACAGGTGTTTGCCCCTAATTCGACGTCGTCTTCGATTACTACTGTCCCGATTTGCGGAAACTTATGATGACTCTCCGCGTCACGAACATAGCCAAAACCGTCCGCGCCGATGACCACCCCGGCATGCAGAATCACCCGATCGCCGATCGTCACATTGTCATAAATCACTACGTTAGGATGGATGGTGCAATCGTTGCCGACGATGACGTTGTCGCCAATACTAACGCCGGCCAGGAGTTGGGTGTTAACTCCAACGCTACTGTTGTCGCCGATGGTTACGTGTGGTCCGACAAAGGCCGTCAAAGCTACGTCGGCGGTGGCGGCGACTACCGCCGTTACGTCAACCACAGGGTCGCGACGTCTGGGCGGATGGAGGATTTCCGCAATCAGCGCAAAGGCTAGTTTCGGTTTCGGGACCTCAATTCGGCAGGGTGAATCGACTGCGGCGTGGGCGGGCACAATGAGACACGACGCGCGACTGGTTTTTGCCGCTTCGAACAGTTTTTCGTCCTCGACGTAAGCGATCTCGCCTTCACAGGCGGTCTCGAGGTCGTTTACCCGCTCGATTTGAACTCCCCCGTCGCCGAACACTTGTCCGCCAACGCTGGCGGCCAACTCATCGACGGTTTTGCGCGACTGGTCGCTCATTCGCCAAACAATAACGAGCCTATTGATCTCCCGAAAGCGAGGTCAGATAGTACAACGGCACGCGGGCGGTTGGCGAACGAAGAACAGTCAAAGTAGCTGAAAACATTACTGTTGGTCGCTCAACAGCTCATTCAGACAGCTTTTTGCCTTGCCTTTGACTGTCTGGCCAAACTATCATGACGATGCTTGCAAGTTTTTGAGCGCATCACGATCCTGCGGGTAGCAGATTATTTAGCTTTTTGTTGAGCTTTTGATATTCCCGGCGCGTCTTATTGCGTCAACCGTGCCCCAGAAGAGAGGCTTTATTGTTTAGCGATCAATTCCGCCGAGGCGAATCAGATAAGACTAAGTTGTCCGGAGTAACCGGGTCGAAAATCGTCTCGACCCTTTCAGATGTTGCCTGGAAAGCGTTTCAGTCCGTCAACCAGCGGCTACCTGAAGGCGAGGCCATTCGCCCCACCTGGGCCCCGGGACCGCTGCTCAAGTCCTACGAACGGTCCGCGCCGCCGCTCGGTTTCCCAAGAGAAACCGATTCCCTTTGCCCGCGCTGCGTCAAAGAAGTACGCACCGCCGTCATCGACGGTACCACGCCGCTCGAGTCTCTTATGAACGAGCATCCGGGCGAAATCAAAGCCCAGATTCTGGAAGAGAACGGCCAGGTCGTAATGCGCAAGACGTGTCCCAAGCACGGCGAGTTTGTCGACGTGATGGCCACCGATCCGGCGTTTCTGGAGAGAATTGAGTCGCTGTTTTTTGGGCGTGACTTTAAAGCGGCCGAAGATACGCACGTGCATAAGCACGGGACCTCGAACATAAAGTTCGGTCGTGGCGCGGTGCTGACCGTGGATCTAACCAACCGGTGCAACATGATGTGCAATCCGTGCTTCATGGATGCGAACCAGGTTGGCTATGTTCACGAACCAACCTTTGAAGACACCAAAGCCATTTTGGATCGCGCCGTCTCGTTCAAACCCAAGCGCCAGGTCATCATCCTCTTCTCTGGCGGTGAGCCGACGCTCTCGCCGTATTACCTGGAAGCCGTAGCTTATGCGAAGAAGGTCGGCTTCTATCGCATCCTGGCCGCGACCAACGGAATCCGGTTTGCCGAAGACATTGAGTTTTGTAAAGCGGCCAAGGCTGCCGGCCAACATGGCGTCTATTTGCAGTTCGACGGTGTCGGCGAAGAGAAGAACAAGCATCGCGGCGTCGGCAACCTGTTTGATGTAAAGGTCCGCGCGATTGAAAACCTGGCCAGCGTCGGCATTAAGGTCACCCTGGTGACCACGATCGTTAATACGATCAACAACGACGGGATTGGCCAGATCGTTGAATTCGCCGCCAAAAACATCGACAAGGTCCAGACGATCGCTTTCCAGCCTGTTTCGTTCACCGGGCGCGACGAAGACGTACCGGATGACGTCCGCATCAAACAGCGATATACGCTAGCCGGCATGACGCATGACCTGAAGGACCAGCTCGACGGGCGCATGCAGCCGCTGCGCGACTGGTTTCCGCTCTCGTCTTACTCGGCATTCACCAGCGTGATGGACATGCTGCAAGGGGCCGACGCGCCCTGGGGTTGGTCGTCCTGTAATTGCCATCCCAACTGCGGCATCTTTACTCTGGCGGTCGTGAATAGAAAGACCGGGGAATTCAAATCTCTCTTCGACTTCTTTGATTACGAGCAGTTCATGAAGGACGTCGGCGTAATCACCGACACAGCGAGAGGCAAGAAACTTTCTTACGCGCAGCTTGGGATGGCGATAATGCGTAACTTTGACGCCGCGCGCGCTCCGGAAGGCTTTCCGATTTCGCAGATCATAAACCTGTTCAAGCCGTCTTCGACCAGCTCGAATTCCGATCGTAACGACCGCATGAAGACCACGACGTCGGAAGATCCAAATGACGTTTGGCGCGTGCTATGCGTCGAAGGCATGTGGTTTCAGGATCTATTCAACTATGATTTTCGCCGTACTGAGATGTGTGTCATTCCCTACGGCACCCAGGAAGGCGAGATTTCCTTCTGCGCCTACAACACCGGCGTGGGCTGGCGCCAGATCATCGAAAACATGCACAAGACCGCCAATCTTGGCGAGTGGTATGAAGAGCACGGCCGTCACGCGGTTTATGCCGCCGGACACAATGTTCCCGGAATCGAGAAAAAGCACTCCCTGAGTTTGCCGGTCATTAATGCGATCATCGAAGAAGACAGCGACGGACAACCCGTGCCTGTTTCTCCGTATCTGATTGAAGAGCAAGATGAACAGATTCTAACCGTCTAATCACGATCCAAGGTTTCCTATCGCTTTCCCGAAGTAACTCCATCAGGGTTTAGCAAGTGCGCTAAACCCCGTTCTCTCCTCTGCTTTTTCTCTCTCTCCGTCTCAACTAGAAGGAGAAACAATGAAAACAGTCGTGCGAATTACCACAGGGGTCGTGTTCTGTTTGGTTCTTTCGTTATCAGCGCTCGCGCAACAGAAAGCGACCACGAAAGATAATAAGAAGTTGGATCAGGTGCAGACCTCTGCGCCAGCTCCGGCACCGAAACCACCGCTGGCTTTTGGCTTGACCGAAGACACGCCGATAAGAATCAGGTTGGCTCGGACCATGTCTTCGAAGGATGCCAGGGTTGACGAGAGAGTGGATTTCGAGGTCCTTGAGGACATCAAGGTGGGTAACGTTGTAGTTGTTGAACGCGGGGCGATGGCGATTGCCACAGTTACCGAAGCACATCCCAAACGAAGAATGGGGCGCTCAGGAAAGCTAAACATAAACATTGACTACGTTCGGCTGGCCAACGGAGAGAAGGTTTTGCTGCGCGCGGTGAAAGGCGGTAGCGGTGGAAACCATATCGCGGCCATGACGGGCGCGATGGTTGCTACGAGCATCGTGTTCTTTCCGGCGGCTCCATTGTTCCTTTTCATGCACGGCAAAGACATAACCATTCCGAAGGGAACCGAGGTTACGGCATACGTAGCCGCGGACACACCTTTGGATCCGGCCAAATTTAGCAAGCAATCCGCGCGGCTGAATCCGGAATGAAATAACAATACCCGGTGGGCCTTCGGGCCTGAGTCATTGTTGATAGTGCGGAACCTAAAAATGCGTGGCATTTGATTGCCACGCATTTTTTCTTGAGACCATTAGCGCACGGCCCTAAGGCTTAAATCCGATCTCTTTCTTAATTGCCTTCGGTAGCTGAAGCAAGATGGTTTCCAAGCGTGAGAGCCGCTCTTCAATCCGCTCGAATCTTTCTTCGCTCTTACGCTGCCACTCTTCAGTCTTACGCCATCGCTCATCACTCTTCAGTTGCCATTCGTCGCTTTTGCGTTGAAGCACCAGCCGCTCTTGATCGTTTCTCGCGATTTGTCCCACAAAGGCGGCTTGGTTGTTAATAAGCAGAACCATCGCCTTTTCTAGAGAATTATTACCGTTTGAACGCGGTCTTCGGGTTGCCATATGCACGAGTCTATCACTCCAGGCAAGCACCTTCACTACTGAGCGCCCCATGCAGTAGTAAGAATAGCGTTTCATGGCCTTTGCCAAATCCTTATCTACGGCATCCAGCTTGCCATGAAATATATCGCCGACCTCGTGAACCGGAGACGAATCCCTTTGAAAACCTTCCTTTTCTTAACACTAGCTGTGCTAATCCTTCCTGCAACCACTTTTGGGCAGTCGGTCGCAGTCCAGGCAGACGCAGCAAAATCCCTCCAACCGGCGCAATCGGCGGCGGACACTGCGCCGCCAATTCCAGCGCTTCGCGAAATTGCCATCCCGGGCGGGACACCTTTAGAAATAGAGGCTGTTTACACAGTTAGCTCACGCGACATGAAACCCGGCGACCTTATGAGTTTTCACGTCCTGATCCCCGTGAGAATCGACGGCGTCACCGTGATCGACAAGTACTCGCTGGTTACCGGCCGAGTTGTAATGGCAAAGCGAGGCGGGCACTGGGGCAAAGCCGGGAAGCTAACCTGGATCATGCAGGACGTAGTGGCAACTGACCTGACTCGCGTGCCGTTGCTGGCATACCAGGATGGTGGGCCGGGCGAGCACGGAGTTAAAGGAACCAGTCACGGCGCTGAGGTCGCCACCAGGACAATTGTTTTTGGCGCGCTACTCTTTCCCGTTTCACCGCTGGCGTTGATGAGCGGTTTCAAACGCGGCGATGATGCCGTTCTGCCTCAGGGAAAACGCTTTGTTGTATTCGTGCAGACCAAGACGATCGTAAAGCTCCCGGTTGAGCGACCGAGTCAGTGAGCCTTCTCACACCAGCACAAAAAAACCGGCGCGATCATTTGAGATCGCACCGGTTGAGGCAACACCAGGTTTAAGCTTGCGACTTAACGCTGCGGAGTTGGCAAAACTGCGCCCTGGGGTACGATCCAGAGTTCGAAGAGCCAATCCTCGCGCGGTGACGCGATTGTGATAGTAAATCGGCTGGCATCGATGCCCCGCGAATTCACCAGATAGTCTGAGATGCGAGTGGCCCGGGCCTGGGCATCGTTGGCCCGCGCGCGACGCGACGGATAAACGATGATGTAGCCCTGCGTGCCGGGTTCGCTCTGCAATTGAATTGCGTAATTGTCCAACCGCGCTTTTTCATCGTTGCGCGCAATGTCGTAGTATTCGTCAAACTTGCGCGCTTTGATGATGGTTTCGATAGCGGTGGCGCAACTTGCCGGGCAAGGCGTACCGAATCCGCCTATATCAAGATCGGCGCGGATGCTCTGACCGCCGACACCTTTTGTATCAACGGTGATGCTCGGGGTTCCCTGACCGCTAATGATTTGGCCTGCGGAAACCGTCCAGTGGTAGCTCGGTTTGATCGTCGCCGTACCCCCGGTCAAATTCGCCGTAAAGGTGATCGGCGCCTCTTCGCTGCCGCGTTCAGGACAAGTGATACTGACGGTCGGACAAACAATCTCTGGAGGTGGCGGCGGGCAATCAGTTACGACGATCGAAACGGATGAAAACGCGACGCAATTCAACTCGCGTCCGTCGTCAACCTCGACCACTGCCTGGTAAACACCAGGCGCCACACCGGCCAAATCCCAGGTTGGGTTCGCCCCGTCTCCCGTGAGCCGGCCACCGTTGGTGGTCCACTTGTAACGCAAGGCGCCACCCACCGGCGAACTCGCCGTAGCCAGCAAACCGACTCGCGAGGTTTCGTCTGCACAGGCTCGCACCGACACAGGATCAGCCACCAGTGAAAGCGCGGGCGGCCCGCTCACCGAGCGCGGCTGTTGCTTTTTCTGGGCACTGGCGTCGACCGACGCAATTAACAATACCGAGACCGTCGCAAGGACGAGGCCAAACCAAAAACTCTTTCGAGGCATCATTATTTACCCTTTCTTATTGGGCGGCCCGGGGCAAACCGGCAGCTCCGTGCGCGTTTTCCCGGAAGTCTATGCTCCCGGCCCCTCTGACAATCCAGAGACAACAAGGAAGTAAAAGGGCCAATACTGTCCGGTTTCCATTGCCTTTGACGAAGAGATCGACGACCGCTCAGAGGGCCTGGACGGCCGAATTTCCCCGAACGCACTCGTGATGATCATGGCAAAGTCGGATGATACTTGACCTAATCGATACAATCCACGTTACAGTCTGGCTATGAAACCGCTCAGGGTGCGCCTGCCCGCGCGTCCGCATGATTACGAAATCAAGATTGGATCCGGCTTGTTGCCGGAGCTCGGCCCTCACCTGCGCGCGGTTATGACGTCAGGCGCGCGCCGGGTGGCAGTGATCTCAAACAAGACGGTGTTCGATCTCTTCGGCGCGAAAGTAATGACGAGCCTGCGCCGCGCGGGCTTTCTGCCGGCCCATTGGTTGATGAAAGACGGCGAGCGTTACAAGTCCATACGCTCGCTCGAACAGGCGCTCACTTTTCTTAGCACGCTCGGGTTGGAACGAAGTGACGCAGTGGTCGCCCTCGGTGGCGGTGTGGTTGGCGATCTCGCCGGATTGGCGGCCGCCACCTATATGCGCGGCATTGCTTTGGTCCAGGCGCCCACCACGCTGCTGGCGCAAATCGATGCGTCGGTGGGCGGCAAGACGGCCGTCAATCTTCCTGCTGGTAAGAATATGGTTGGCGCTTTTCATCAGCCGCGGCTAGTACTAGTTGACACGGACACGTTGAGAACTCTCCCGGTTCGGGAGTTGACCGCGGGGTGGTGCGAAGCAGTTAAACAAGGAGCTGCGGGGGACCGGAAGTTGTTTGATCGGACTGTTCGACTGTTGCGCCGAAATGGGCCGGAATTAACTCCCATCTCAGAAAGAGTAAAAGCACAGACTGAACTCTCGGCTACGATCGCTGCTCAATGCCGGTTTAAAGTCACCGTGGTTGCCGGCGATGAACGCGAGGACGCGCGGCGAACCGACCATAGATCCCGCCGGATCCTGAATTTTGGCCACACCACCGGACATGCGCTGGAAAGCGTGACCGGTTATCGCCGCTTTCGTCATGGCGAAGCCGTTGGCTATGGAATGCTCGTCGCCGCCGAAATATCAAAAAATCTAGGCATGCTCAGCCCCGACGCGGTAGAATTGCTGCGCGAGGCAGTGGCCCTCTGTGGAAAGCTGCCCCGTGCAGACGATCTCGCCATCGACTCAATAATGAGGGCGATGGCAACCGATAAGAAGATGGTCGCCGGCTCAACCAAATGGGTTTTGCTGGAACGCCTCGGCCGGGCGCGTATCACTGATGCGCGAGAAATTTCGGCGAGAGTTCTGCGTGCTTCGCTGCGCGCGGGCCTAAAATCACTCCCTTGAGGTAAGAACGATGAATCAAGAAATGGTTTTATCGAAGCGGAACGAGCAAGGCGGGGCCAGAGCCAAATTCATCATCTTTATGGCAGTTTTTGCGATCGTAGTTTATCTGGGATATATGTACATCCCCGTCGCGCTCGACGCGTACTATTTCAAAGACATAATGCAGATCAAGGTCGACACGGCCGCCACCCAGGGCTACGACGTCTCCTGGGTCACTGACCAACTGAAGAAGGGCGGGCGTGAATACCATGTGCCGGAAGACGCGGTAATCTTCCCAACGTCGAAGGACAATCGTATCGAGGTGCGGGTGCAGTTCAAGCGCCCGATTTCATTCCCCGGCTACACTTACAACTACGAATTTGATCACACCGCCAAGAGCACGGCATTTCTGACTGTGAAGTAGAAATACTTTAAGCGGCAGGTGGAGCAGCCGTTGCGAAGGCTGTCAACTGCACCAGGCCAGCGGGCGCCTCAGCCAGCCAGGTCGTCGGGCAAACTCCGCAGCGCGTGCATTGATTGACGGAAGGACAGGGTGCTGTCGAGCGGGCCTCGTGAGCACGCTCGTCTTCTTGCTGCATGAACTCGCGCGAGAGACCCGAGTCGACGATTTCCCACGGAAGGATCTCTTCGTAACCGCGCCGCCGGCTGGTGTGGAAATGGGGATCGATGCCCGTCTCGCGGAGAGCGGCGTTCAAGTCGCCCTTCAGACGGCCCATTGCTTCGATGACCCGCCCAATCCGCCGATCTCCAGAAGAAAAGAGTGCCTGCTCGTGAGCAATGCGGGCCGACATCGCGCGCACCTCGACGTTGGGAATCCGCGCCAGGTTTTTTGAAACCCACTTCAGACGCCGCTTCAATTCCTTTTCGTCACAGATGGCTTCCCACTGAAACGGAGTGTTCGGTTTAGGCACCAGACCATTAAGCGAGGGAATTATCTTGCCGGCGCGGCCGAAACGGCGGCCTGCCTCCAGCATTCGGTCTTTGATGCGCTCGACCAGAGTGATCATTTCCGCCAGGTCTTCGTCGGTTTCAGTCGGCAAGCCAACCATCATATAAAGCTTTACAGTCAGCATGCCCCGATCAAAAACAGCGCCGCAGATATCGACGATTTCATCATTGGTCAGATTCTTGTTGATGACGCGGCGCAGACGATCCGAACCTGTCTCAGGCGCGACGGCGATTTGCTGATCGCGAGATTCCACCAGCGCATCCAGAAGCTCTTCTGAAATCTGATCAAGCCGCAGGGACGAAACGGAAATACGATAATCCATCGCCCGCAGGCCCTGAAGAATCTCGCTAATCTCGGGATGATCGCAGACGGCCGTTGAAACCAAACCAATCTTGTCGGTTCGCCCGCGCCACTCGGCCGCCTTAGCCAGAATGTCGCGCGCCGGCACCACCCGCGGCGGCCAGTAGTTATAACCTGCCCAGCAGAAGCGGCAACCCTGGGAACAGCCGCGCGAAATTTCGATCAGAAAGCGATCTCCCATCTCTGCCTGCGGCGCCCAGATAGTTGTGGACGGAGCGAAAATTTCGTCGCGCTTTAACTGCTCAACAATGTCTTTTTGTCCGCGCCGGATGGCCCGCCTGAGGCTGCCCTCTTTTGGGCTCTCAGCTGAAATTGCCCGGCCCACTCGCGCCGGAACACCTTCGGCCAGCGGCGTGTAGGCAGCGATGGTTCCGTCTTCCTGGTAGCTGACGTGGTACAGCGAAGGCACATAGAATCCGCGGCCTTGTTGCGCCAACGCCAGGAGCACTTCTTCCTTTGTTTCTTTTTCCAGAATTACATCGACCAGTTTTGGTCCGAGGATTTCGCCTTCGCCGACGCCGATAACGTCGGTGAATTCCGCGATTGGCTCGGGATTCAGAAACGATGCGGCGCCGCCCATGACGATCAGTGGATCGTGTTTGGTCCGGTCTTTGGCCCAGATCGGCACGCCGCTCATTTGCAGCATGCGCGCCAGATTCACGTAATCGGTTTCAAATGAAATTGAAAAAGCGATCACGTCAAAGTCGCGAAGCCGAGTTTGTGATTCGAGCGAAAGTAGCGACGTGCGCGTCCGCTCGTACTCCTTCAGCTCCTGAATGTCAGGTAAAAAGGCTCGTTCACAAGAGACTTCGGGAATTCGATTGAACAGCTCATACATCGCGTGAAACCCCAGGTTGGCCATGCCGATCGCGTAGGTGTTCGGATAGCAGAGCGCAATCCGGAGGTTCGCGCCGCGTTTCAACACCCAGCCCTCTTCGCTGGCGAGTTTCCGCTTATAGCTTTCAATAATGCTTCGCATTTGTCCTTTGTACTTCGTCCTTTGTACTTTGTTCGCAGCTTAATCGAAGCGAGGTGCTCGCGCCGCCGAACCAAGTACAAAGCACTAAGCTCGAAGTACGTTGTTCTATCCGTGCTGAACTGTTTCCAGAAACGCTTTGAGCTTTCGCGAGCGTGAGGGATGGCGCAGCTTCCGCAGCGCCTTGGCTTCAATTTGCCGGATACGTTCGCGGGTTACAGCAAAGTGCTGGCCTACTTCTTCCAAAGTGTGCTCTGAACCGGTAGTGCCCAAACCGAAACGCATCTTGATCACTTTCTCTTCGCGCGGCGTCAGCGTGGCCAGCACTTCGTCAGTGATCTCACGCAGGTTCGAAGCGACTACCGCATCTGAAGGATTCAGAATCGACTTGTCTTCGATAAAGTCTCCCAGATGCGAATCCTCTTCTTCGCCAATCGGCGTTTCCAGCGAGATGGGCTCCTGCGCAATTTTCAGGACTTTGCGCACCTTCGAGACCGGAATGTCCATCTTCTTGGCAATCTCTTCGCTGGTTGGCTCGCGGCCCAGCTCCTGCACCAGCGCGCGGGACGTGCGAATCAGCTTATTAATCGTCTCGATCATGTGCACCGGAATTCTGATCGTCCGGGCTTGGTCTGCAATCGCGCGGGTGATCGCCTGGCGAATCCACCACGTCGCATAGGTCGAAAACTTATAGCCACGCCGCCATTCAAACTTGTCCACGGCTTTCATCAAGCCGATGTTGCCTTCCTGAATCAGATCGAGGAACTGCAAACCGCGGTTGGTATATTTCTTGGCGATTGAAACTACCAGGCGCAGGTTGGCCTCAACCAGCTCGCGTTTGGCCTGGCCGGTCTGGTGTTCACCGGTAACGATGGCCTGAAGCGAACGTTTGATTTCGATCGGCGGCAGATGATGATCTTGCTCGACCGTCTGCAAACGCTTTTTACCGTTTGAGACGTGTTTCTTATAAGCCTTAATGTCGTCCGCTTTGAGTCGCTTCTTGGTCAGCCGGTCACTGTAGGTATCAACTTCGCGTTCAGCCGAACGGACTTCCTTCTGGACGTTTCGAATTGCATTGATCAGCCGCTGCCGCGAGCGCTCGGTCATGTTCAAGCGCCCGATTTCGTCGGCAATCTCAATCCGAAGGCGGGCGACCCGGCGCCGCAGTCGCAGGAGCTTCTTTGTCTTCTTGCCGCGGGTTATCTTCTGCTCCGACCGCAACTTGACCCATTCTTTGAGCACGTTCTTGAACAACCGGCGGATATTTTCAATCCCTTCAATCGTCCATTCGCGATACTCTTCGGCCTTGTCTTCTTCACCAGCCAGCTCGGCCTGCTCAGAAAAATTAACCACTTCGCGAATGTTGATGGTGTGCGCGGTTAGTTCCTCGCCGATCTTGAGGAGCTCAGCCACGGCAATCGGCGAGCGCGCGATGGCTTTTTGAGTTTTGATCTGGCCGCGCTCGATGCGCTTGGCAATCGCTACTTCCCCCTCGCGAGTCAGTAGCGGCACCACGCCCATTTCGCGCAGGTAAAGCCTGACCGGGTCGTTGGTTTTCTCCAGCGCGCCGGCCGAGAGATCCAGCTCCAAATCATCGTCACCGGAATCCTCGTCGTCGGTGGCAATCGCGGCCGCCTGCTCGATCAGCCGCTCGTCGGAATCCGCCACATGAATGTTCGAGGCGTCCAACTTTTGGAGCACATCTTCGATATCATCCGGCGAAACCACATTCTCAGGCAGCTCGCGATTCAAGTCATCGTAGGATAGAAATTTCTTGTCTCCGCCTAATTGCAGGAGTCGATCCATTACGTCGTCTCGGTCTTTTTCTTCAATAGCCAAAGTTATTTTCCTGTTTACCGCTCGGGCGGTTCATTCTCAAGTCTCTAATGAACTGACTTACTTGTTTGCGCCTGAGGCAAAAAGTCGCTGCGCTGTTTCGATAACTGCAAGAGCTCCAGCGCCAGGCGGTCGCGGCGTTCAGCCTCGCCAGCGCGCTCGGCTTCAGCCACCTCAGAACTTAATTCGTCAATCCGCCGATCGATCTTCAATAAACGCAGCGCGTCCATACAGCTATCAGCCGCGGCCAGCGCGTCGTCGAACGACTCAAGACTCTCGGCCATCATCAAACGGGCCAGGAACTCGCTCGCGTGAACATCACCCGCGGTCGCTTCGCTCAAGGAATCAAAACTGATTTCCTTGTCGTCCTGATCAAGACTGACCAAAGCCCGAAAAATTGCCGAGGTCGCCAGCCCTTCATAGTCCGACGGTTCGAGCCGGGGAAGTACAATCTTTCGCAATTCCTCGTTAGCCAGCAAAAGCTGCAAAAGCCGCTCTTCCGCCACCGTGGGCCGGCTCGCAGGGCTGCGTCTTACCATTTCCTGAACGGAGGCCGCGTCCGTGCTTGCGCCGCTGCGAATCCTCTGCCAGAGCTCGCGGCGCTGATCAGGTTGCACCCGCAAGCCATCCATGGCGATGTCAAAGTATTCGCGCTTCTGGATCCGGCTGCGAACAGCGCGAACAAACGGGAGCGTCTCCTCAACGGCCGCGGCCTTGTCAGCCGGGCTGTGAAGGTTACGATCCCGTACCGCTTGATCGATCACAAATTGTATATGGGGCTGTGCCTCGCCTCGGCGTTGTTGATACTCCGTAACGCCGTATTTTCTGATGAAATCGTCCGGATCGGCGTTATCCGGGAGGACCAGAACCTTAACTTCGAGATCTTCTGCCAGAATCGTTTCGATCGCTCGTTTGGCTGCCTGCACGCCCGCGCGGTCACCATCATAGTTCACCACAACTTTACGCGCAAACCGGCCGATCAGTTTCACTTGCTCGGGTGTCAGCGCGGTACCCAGGCTCGCGACTACGTTTCGGACGCCAAATTGATAAGGAACAATTAAATCCAGATATCCCTCGACCAGAATGGCAAAGCCGTGCCGGCGAATTTCATCCCGGCTCAAATTAAGGCCGAACAAGTGCCGGCCCTTGGTGTAGGCCGAGGTTTCCGGCGAGTTTAGATACTTTGGTTCGCCCTCGGGTTCCAAGGTGCGGCCGCCAAATGCGATGGGTTTCCCCTGAGCGTCAAACACCGGAAAAACCAACCGGCCCCGAAACCGATCGTACGACCCGCCTTCGTCTTTCTTAACGACCAGCCCGCTCTTTTCAAGCTGCTCCTGAGTCGCGCCTTTTTGGCGAAGATGAGTCGACAGCGCCTCCCACGTGTCGGGAGCAAATCCCAGCCGAAAAGTCTTAATCGTTTCCTCACTGAGCCCGCGCTCCTTGAGATACTCGCGCGCTGCCTGAGCCGGCGCGGACTTGCTCTGCAGTTGATCCTCCCACCAGACCAGCGCCCACTGGTTCATTTCAATGACGCGATCGCTATCGCGCTGGCGCGCCTCAAAGCGCCCGTCATCTTCCATCTTTGGCAGCGGCATGCCCGATTTCTCGGCGACGATTTTGATCGCCTCCGGGAAAGCTACTCTTTCGATTTCCATCACAAAGGTGAAAACTGATCCGCCTTTGTGACAACCAAAGCAGAAAAACATCTCCTTGGCCGGGTTGACCGAAAATGAAGGCTTGGTTTCCTTATGGAACGGGCACGGAGCTACCCAATTGGCGCCGGCCTTCTTGAGGGTGACATAGTCCTGCACGATGCGGACGATGTCCGCCTGGCGTTTGAGATCCTCGATGAAAGTTTGCGGGAAGCGCACGGTTATTCGACCACAATCTCGAAGTTGTTGGTAGTCAGCTCTTGATCGCGCCAAAGATTCTTTCGGTACTTTGGCGGGACGTCGTCATCATCCTGTTCAAAGAACACGGAAAACCAAACCAGGTATCTCCCGGGTTCGCTGCCGAGACTTCGCGTCTTGTTTTGACCAGTACCGTGAAAACCATTCAGCACAAAGACGCCACTGCGCGATTCTCCTGGTTTCAGTGTTCCCAGCCTCTTCGCATAAATAAGCTCGTCGTCTAACGCCGGGCGCGGATCTTGCCAATGCGGTTTCAAGGCCCAGAAACTCCTGAGATAGCCGTCATCCGGAAACGGAACCGGACAGCGCTTCGATCTCATGCCGATGTTTCGCATAGTGACCTGGACTCTGACCGGCTCTCCGACTTTGAAGGTCTTCTGCAAGGGAGTCACGAAGACCTGGAGCCCGTCGACAGGCGCCAGCCATTCACTGATGTGAAAAGGTTTGCTCGCTTCTGACACTTCATCGCCGCAAGTTGCCTGAAACTGAAAGTTGTCGCTCTGGTCGATCTCGATCTTTTGAAGAGGGCTAACATTGTGGAGAAAGTTATAAGCGCCAAGACCCCAGCCCCAGCTGTTATAGGGAACACCGCGTACGAGGCCGTGACCAAGCATTGATACTGGGCCCGCCTCAAAAGTATGGATTACATTTCCACTCCGCAGGACTTCGACAGTTCCGGAAGAGCCAAAGTGACAGTTCGGTGACTCCTGCTTGTTAGCTCTCCGGGCCACTCTAAAATCAATGTTCTCGTCGGTGTAGAAAACCGTTCGGCGGGCGGTGATGTCAACGAAAAAATCCAACGCCGCTGTTTTATTTGGGCGCTGCGCGAAAGCGGACGAGCTGATTAAGATCGAAATAAAGATTGCGGTACGAATTGCCTGGATCATAACACCACCAAGAACCTAGGACTTCAACTGCACGACAGTAGCGCCCGTGCCACCGTGATCCGGCGAAGCGGCTGCGAACCGCTCGACGTGCGGATGTTCAGCGAGCATCTCAGCGATCGTGCGCCGCAGGGCGCCCGTGCCGTGTCCATGAATTATGCGAACTTCACTTAAGCCGTTCAAGAAAGATTCGTCAAGAAACTTATCCGTAAGTTCAACCGCTTCGTCGGTTTTCTTGCCGATTAGGTTAAGTTCGGGATTAGTCTTTGAGTCAGAACCCGAGTGCAAATGAAGCTCCGTCGTGGCAGCTTTTCTTCGGAGACCCTCAAGCGAAGGCTTTACCCGTCCACTCCGAGCCGCGGGTGTATTGACTTCATTAGCGCCACGGGCGCTAACCTCAAACACCAACTCAAGATTCTCGAGTTTCTCGCGCATCCGCAGCGAGCCGACACGCACTTCGGCTTCATCGTCCTTAATGTGGTTGACTACTCCGACTGAACCGAACGAAGGCAGACGCACCCGGTCTCCAACCTTCAGGTCGCGTTGGGGACCACGGATATCCTGGCGGGCCGGGCGTGCAACCCGCTCTTGAGTCGGTTCTGTTTTTTCTGACTCAGACTCAGGATCACTCAATACCTGGCCATCACGAATTACGCGAACGCCACGGAGCTCCGGCCCCGAACGCTGAGACGCAGCAGGTCGAGGGCCTTGAGTCTTGCTCAATGTTGGCGCCACCCGTTGCGCCTCGCGTTTCAATTCTGCGGTTCGCCGCGCAGCTTCGCGATCCACTTTCAGACGCGAAGCGCGGTCTTCAATCCTGGCCGCGAACTCTCGGCTACGCTCTTCAAATTCCTTGATCGCCCTCGACATCTCATTTTTAAATTCAGCCTGGCGTTCAGATTCACGTTTAGCAGCCAGCTCATCCAGTGCCGCAAACTTCTCCGCCACCGCTGCCCGCTCTTCTTCCAGTGCCTGCCGTAGTCCTTCAGCCGCTTCGGCCTCACGCTTAATTCGGCGCAGATACTCAACGGCGTCCTGAGTCGATTGTTTGACCTGCTCACTGGCTTTGCTGATTACTTCTTTTGGAATACCAAAGCGTTGCGCAATCTCCAGACCTGAAGACGAGCCCGCAACACCTACCAGCAAACGATAAGTCGGCCGCAGAGTCTTTTCGTCAAATTCCACACTCGCATTCAGCACGCCCGGTTCGTTACCTGCGTACATTTTCAAACCGGAGTAATGAGTAGTGGCGAGTACGTGTGCTCCACGCCGGCGGAAGTGATCCACGACCGCGACGCCGAGAGCCGAACCTTCCTCGGGATCGGTTCCGGTTCCGACTTCATCCAGCAGCACCAGTGCCGGCGACTCGCACGACTCAATCATTCTTCCAATGTTCGCGACATGCGAAGTGAAGGTTGAAAGGTTAGCTGCCAGCGATTGATGATCGCCGATGTCCGCGAGCACGGAACGGTAGAAAGGCACCAGCGCGCGTTTGGCCGGCACCGGCAGGCCGGAAAGCGCCATTAGCGAAAGCAAACCCGCCGTTTTCAGGACTACGGTTTTGCCGCCGGCGTTGGCGCCGGAAATGACCATGACAGAATCGTCACTATCCAGCTTAAAGGAAACTGGAACAACGACTCCGCCAGAGGCTCGCAGACTCTCTTCGAGTAACGGATGGCGAGCGTCCACGAATTCCAAAGTATTCTGTTCCCCCGACGGATGGCCGTTCGCGCTCTCGGCACTCAGTGCGGACGGGACGGCCGCGCTCCCAGCTACTTCCGGAACGACGCAGTTGAACCTTTCGGCAAAGGCCGCCTTGGCGCTGATGAAATCAAGTTCCGTGAGCGCGCTAGCAGCCTGTTCGATTCCCGGCAACTCTCTCCGCAGATCCTCTGAGAGCGCAAAAAGAATCTCCGCGATCTCTCGCTGTTCCGCTTCGCGTAAGGTTTGCAGCTCGTTATTCGCGTCGATGGTTTCCAGCGGTTCGACAAAAACTGTGGCGCCGGACGACGAGGAGCCGTGAGCTACGCCCTTGATCCGTCCCTGGTGATCCGCCCGCACCGGAATCACAAAGCGATCGTTCCGAATTGTTACCAGCTCTTCCTGGATCGCCTCACTCGATCGGCGCATCAGGTTTTCAAGCGAGCGAGTTATCCGCGAACGGGCGCGGGCAATGTCGTGTCTAATCGCGGCCAGTTGCGGGCTGGCGCGATCGTCCAGCTCGCCACTCGGCAGTATTTTCTTGTGAAGCCGGGCTGCCAGCTTCCCTAATTCAGGAGTCAGGGCTGCGACCACTTCAAACAAAGTCGGACACGTTTCGCGTTCGGTCAGAATTCCGGCCCGAGCATCAATGGCGCGTTCGCAGAGCCGCGCCAGATCGAGGATGGCCAGCGCATCGAGCGCCGTCCCGGCGATCCGCAGACGTGAGATGGATTCACCGGCGTCGGCAATACCCTCAAATGACAAACGAATCCCACGCCGCCGCAAGTCGAGGTACTCGGCGACGAGACGGAGGACACGGTGCAGCTCAGCTGCATCATCGATCGGCGCCAGTGAATCAAAGCGAACTCGCCCCGTATCAGTCTGCGCGCCGCGGCGCAGAAACGCTCGCAGCAGATCGAACTCCAGAATGCCAAAAGCCTGATTGTTCATTTCGGAAGATTTAATCTTAACACTAACGCTTCAGGTAACTCGCGTTTAGAGTACCAACTTTAGTTGGGCCTTTTCCCAGGCAACCAGAACCCCACTGAAGTCGCTACTCTAAACACCCGCGGTCCTAGTCTGGCCTCTCACTTTGCTCACTCCGCGCTTTTGGCTTATATTCGTCAACTTCTCAAACCAGAAAGAAAGGCATCTTTTTATGGCCTCCGTACCTATCACAGTCGCTTACGGCGACGGCATCGGCCCCGAAATCATGGAAGCCACCCTGCAGATCCTGAAAGAAGCGGGCGCCAAACTGGACCTCGACAAGATCGAGATCGGCGAAAAAGTTTATCTCGCCGGAAATACTTCGGGAATCGACGCAAGCGCCTGGGATTCGCTGCGCAGCACCAAGGTTTTTCTTAAGGCCCCGATTACCACGCCCCAGGGCGGCGGGTACAAGAGCCTCAACGTCACGGTCCGCAAGACCCTCGGACTTTATGCCAACGTGCGGCCCTGTGTTTCTTATCATCCGTTTATCGAGACCAAGCATCCCGGCATGGACGTGGTAATTGTGCGTGAGAACGAAGAGGACCTGTACGCCGGAATCGAATATCGCCAGACCGATCAGGTAATGCAGTGCTTAAAGATTATTTCGCGCCCCGGCTCGGAAAAGATCGTTCGCTACGCATTTGAGTTCGCTCGCCGTCACAATCGCAAAAAGGTCACCTGCTTTACCAAAGACAACATCATGAAATTGACCGATGGTCTGTTTCACAAAGTCTTTAACGAAATTGCCGGCGAGTATCCTGACATCCAAAACGAGCATTGGATTGTGGACATCGGCGCAGCCAAGATGGCCGACACTCCCAACGCCTTTGACGTGATTGTCATGCCCAATCTTTATGGCGATATTTTGTCCGACGTGGCGGCCCAGATCGCCGGTTCGGTCGGCTTGGCCGGTTCCGCGAACATCGGCGAGAACATCGCTATGTTCGAGGCGATCCACGGCTCAGCTCCGCGCCGGGCGGGACAGAACCTGGCAAATCCATCCGGCCTGCTGCTGGGGGCCATCATGATGCTGGTTCACATCGGCCAGACCAACAACGCGGAACGAGTTCACAATGCCTGGCTGCGCACGATCGAAGATGGCGTTCACACTTATGACATCTTCAAAGAAGGCGTCAGTAATCAAAAGGTGGGAACGAAAGAGTTTGCGCGCGCGGTGATTGACCGTTTGGGCAAGAAGCCGAAGACGCTAAAAGCCGCGGCTTATAAGCAGGAAGATGTCGAAGGCGTTTATGGCGAGACAATCGTCAAAGAGCGCTCAGACACAAAGAAGGATCTGGTCGGAGTGGATGTGTTTCTCGACTGGCTAAAGGGCTCTCCCGACAATTTGGGTAACGCCTTGACCAAACTCACGCCTGAAGAATTGCAGCTCGTGATGATCAGTAACCGCGGCGTGAAGGTCTGGCCCGGGGGGCAACCCGAAACTTTCTGTTCAGATCAATGGCGCTGCCGGTTCATGTCGCATGACAAGGGTGCGCCCATTTCGCACAAGCAAATAATCGATCTCCTAGGCCGCGTTCACGGGGCGGGATTTGATTTCATTAAGACGGAGAATCTTTGCAACTTTGACGGTGAGCGTGGGTATTCACTCGATCAGGGCGAATAAAAATTTCGGATTGCGAAATTCGAATTGCGAACCAGCAATACCTCAGTCACCTTTACAATCCAAACAAACATGGCAAACAAACATCATTCTAAGAATTCGAAATCCGAGACTAGCAATTCGAAATCTCTCGTAGCTGTCATTATGGGCAGCAAATCGGACTGGGAGACGATGCGCGCGGCGGCCGATACTTTGGAGAAGTTCGGAGTCGCTCACGTGAGCCGGGTTATGTCAGCGCATCGCAGCCCTTCGCTCGCAACTGACTTTGCCGGCAAAGCGGAATCGCGCGGCATCGAAGTGATCATCGCCGCCGCTGGAGGAGCCGCGCACCTGGCCGGTGTCATCGCCGCACATACCACGCTGCCGGTGCTGGGAGTTCCAATGAAGAGTGATGCGCTCAACGGTTTGGATTCATTGCTTTCAACCGTGCAAATGCCCGCCGGAATTCCCGTCGGAACTCTGGCGATTGGAAAACCCGGCGCGACCAATGCCGCACTACTGGCAGTCGCGATTCTGGCTAACAGCCGGCCTGAACTTAAGAAAAAGCTCGGCCAGTTTCGCGCCGAGCAGGAAAAGAAGATTAGAGAGACCAAGTTGGATTAGAAGCTATCGCTCAGGTCGCGACCACTTGGTTTTATCCTCAACCTGGTGAATCACGCGCGAGCAGCGCTGCGCCGATGGCCACGCCGTCCGCGCCCAACGCCGAAGCCACAATGCTGGTAGCTTCAAAGCAAGGTTGAAACGAACGCTTGCGAGCTTCCTCAACGATCGGCTTCAGAATCAGATCACCCGCGTCCATAATTGCGCCGCCCAAAACAATTCGCTCAATACTCAGCAAGTTGATAATGCTGCCGACGGCGGTGCCGATGTACTTTCCGGTGCGCTGAATCATCATCACGGAAAAATCGTCGCCATTGTTGGCTTCAACCGCCAGGTCGCCGGCGGTAAAACTATCCTCCAGCTTCAGCCGTGAAAGAGAGGACGTGGAATCCCGGTTGAGGCGATCAAGTGCGCGCCGCACGATGTTGGGGCCGGAAGCCACCGTTTCGAGACATCCAGTGTTCCCGCATTCGCATTCATTGCCCTCGGTATCAATTGTTATGTGACCGATTTCGCCGGCGCAGCCTGAAGCGCCCACCCACAGTTTCCCGTTCAGGATGAGGGCGCCGCCAATCGCGTCGCCAATGCCTATATAAAAAAGATCGCTGGCCCCACGGGCCGCCCCGGTCTTGTATTCTCCGTAAGCCGCCGCGTTGGCATCGTTTTCCAACTCGATCCGCAAACCGGTCGCGTTCATCAGCTCAGAATGCAGGTCGTCCCGCACCATCGAGGGCAATCCTGTCGAAATCAGAACGCGATCAGTTTCGCGATTGACCAATCCGGGGATGCCTACACCGACTTTCTCAATCGTTCCACTTTCGGGAAGCCCGGCTACTAAATCCCTGAATTCCCCGAACAGATTTTCGGGCTGATATGCCACCTCGCGCTTTCCCAACACTTCCCCCTTTGCTGAGACAACCACCGCGCGCATCATCCTGGCGGCAATATCAATCCCGGCAAAGTTGTTTTCAGAGTTATCTGGCATGCGAAAGCCTTTCACATTGAGCTACGGGGTTACAGGGCAGGGATTTCGTCGTCATCTTATTAAAGGGCCGGGGGGCTGTCAAACCGGGCCTTCTCGTGTAGAATGCCCCCGCATCGAGCCATGCCTGAGAGTAATGAAAACGACGCGAATCTGCCGCGCTTGCGGCAAATTCTGTTACCAACTGATTTCAGTGGCTGCGCAAATTACGCGTTACCTTATGCCGCCGCGATTGCGCGCGCGACCCACGCGCGAATCCTCTGTGTACACGTAGTCGAGCCACTGGTCCCCGCGGTAGGTTACACGGGTCTGGCCGATCCAATGCCGATTGCGGACATCAGTGAGCAGTTGGAAGACTCGGCCGAGCGCGAATTTCCGCGTCTAACTGACTGCGACGAACTGACCGGCCTCGACGTTGAGGAAATAATCGTCCACGGCGATGCCGCGGCTGAGATAGTACGCGTGGCCGGCGAAAACGAGGCGGACTTGATTGTGATTTCGTCTCACGGCCGGACCGGGTTGGGCCGGATGATCTTCGGCTCGACTGCAGAAGCGGTTGTACGCCATGCCAGCTGCCCCGTGCTGGTTGTAAAACCCCCACAGGAGGAGGCTTCGGATCAGTGAGCAGTAGAAAGTAGCCGAGCGCATGTGCTAGCCGCTCGCTGCTTTCGGCCCGCGTTAGCGTGGCCGTTTCCATGCTTACTGATGGTTGCTTGCTGCTTACTTTCTTTATGACCAGTCTTCAGTTCCTGTCTCACCTGATTGAACAGTTCGGCCTCTATGCCGTGTTCTTCCTCGTTGTGCTCGAGGGCGACCTCACCCTTTTGTTAGCAGGCGTGCTGGCGCACAGCAGTTTCTTCGGTGAATATAGTTTCGGGCGCGTGCTTTTGTGGGGCACACTTGGTGGAGTGACCAGCGACAACCTCGCTTTCCTGGCCGGACGAGTGTTTGGCAAGACCGTCCGTAACTTTCGTTTCTACCGCGGCGCCCAGGCCCGCATTGAACGGCTAACTAAACGCTTCGGCATACTTTCGATTTTTCTTTCAAAATACATTTACGGTTTGCGTTGGGCGTCGTGCACTTTTTATGGCGCCGCGCGCATGCCATTTCTGCGTTTTCTTTTGTTATCGATCGCCAGCTGCTTCATGTGGGTTTTCATCCTGAGTGGGGTAGGCTATTTTTTCAGCAGCGCCGTGGTGGGACTGATCGGCGATTTTCGGCACGTCGGAAAAATTCTTTTGGGAATCGTAATTGGCGGAGTCGTATTTTTCTATCTGGTGAAACGGATGTGGATTTCCCCGAAAGTTGAAGAGGCCGCCCCCGAATATCTTCAAGAGATCGAACAGAAGGCAATCGGCGGCTTGAAAGAATTAAAGGAAGATATTCGCGGCAAGCTGCACTTGAAATAGCGTGGCTTCTGGGCCTTAAGCGTTTCTTCTGGCCTTTTGCGTTTCTAATGGCCCTTAGCGTTTCTTCGGCCTTTTGCGATTCTAAAGTTCGGTTTTGAAATCTGTTTTGCGTTCTGTTTTTGAAATCTGAGATTTGAGATTTCAAATTGGCAAGGTTGATCTTAAGTCTTTGAATCTGGAATCTGGGATTTGGAATCCGCTAATCTAACACTGTGATCATCGAATCATCCGCCCCAACCCGCGTCGATCTGGCCGGGGGCACCGTCGATATCTGGCCCCTCTATCTCTTTCATCCCGGCGCAATGACCGTCAACTTTGCATTGTCTTTGCGCGCGCACGTCCGCATCGAAACCCGCAAAGATAACCGACTCATCCTCGAGTCCCGTGACCGCGGTGTTCGATTCGAAAGCACCCTCGATCGAATCGACGAGCTGGCCTCAGATCAGCAGCTCGAACTGGTTTCAAAGATGGTTCACTTTTTCCGGCCCGAAACCGGTTTTCATTTAGTGGCCCACAGCGAGGCGCCGGCAGGCGCCGGTATTTCTGGCTCGTCAGCCCTGGCCATTGCTTTGATCGGCGCCCTTAACCGGCTGGTCGAAGAGCGTTATGAAGACCGCGACTTCATCGGCATCGCGGCGAACATTGAGACCCGAGTAATAAAAGTCCCTGCCGGAATCCAGGATTACTATCCGGCGTTTTATGGCTCGACCTCCTGTATTCATTTGCGCGGCGACGGTGTCGAGCGCGAGCACCTGGACATCGACGAAGGCGAACTCGAGGAACGTTGTGTGATCTGTTACACCGGCGAGCCGCGCCTGTCGGGAATCAATAATTGGGAAGTATTCAAGCGACACATCGACGGTGACCGCGACGTGTTCGCAATCTTCGAGAGCATTCGTGACGCGGCAGTCGCGATGCGCTCAGCGCTTTTAAGCAACGACTGGGACGCCGTGGCTGAGGTAATGCGAGTCGCTTATCCGAATCGTAAGCGGCTGGCGCCCAACATCACCACGCCGCAAATGGATCGACTGGTTGAGAAGGCTCTGGCGAATGGCGCGGTGGCCGCCAAGGTATGCGGCGCCGGCGGCGGTGGTTGCATCGCTTTCCTCTGCGCCAAAGATCGCACCGAGGAGCTCAAACAAGCTCTGGCCAAAGAAAAGGGAGCCGAGATTTTGAATTGGGAAGTTGCGCGCGAAGGTTTGGTAATTAAAGAGAGCTGACAACGATTAACCCCGAGCGGTTGGGTTCAAACGCAACGTTGCCGAAGGTTACGTTGGGGGAAAAGGGGCCTCCAAAAAACGCTGCAATGCGCCTCACCCACCTTCATCGGCGTGCTGTTTGGCGGCGGCGGCCACTTTGGTAAGCCGCTCGATCTTCTGTTCGTGAGTCTCGCCCGGTATCGGACCCGTATCAACTACACCCGCATAGGTTGATCGCTTCATCAAGCTCCGATCAGCTTCGCCACTCGAGGCATGCGAAGTTGTGGGTGTTGGTGTGGTCGCTGGAGCGTCCGCTGCGGCCGAAGCCGCGCCAGTCTCAGCTTGCGCTTCAGCGGACGGGGAAGAATCGACCATCGTTACGGCCTCTCCGCCACCTTCTTCGCTTCGCTGTTTCGCTCCCGCAACGACCTTCGATAAGCGCTCGATCTTCTGCTCTTTCGTCTCGCCGGGAACCGGGCCGGTATCGACAACTCCCGCGTAAGTAGATCTGCGATTCAATTGGCGGTTCGGTTCCGCGGCGGCTTTCGGGCCGGCCGGAGGAGCGGCAACCGACGCTCCCGGTGCTGCTGCGGGCGCAGGTTTGGCCGGAGCCGCCGCCGAAGCCTTGACCGGGGCCGCTTTTGCAGCGGGAGCGTGTTCCTGCGCGCCGGCGCCTTCGACGATTACATAGACGCCTTTTTCGTTCTTCTGAATTACCGGCAGCGTCCCACCCGCGGCCTGCAGGAGCGCGGACAGCTCAGCTTCAACAAAACGGCTTTGCTTTTCCAGATCGCGCACGTGCCCCAGCGGCGGCCCGGTGTAGAGCGTGCCGCAGATTTGGCACTTGAACAGCACGTCATCGCCGCGCAGGTGGACTTCAGAAGCTTCGCCCGCCGTCTTTAGCTGCTTGAGATGGCCATTACAGAGCTTGTTCTTTTCGTTGCGCTCGTTGCAGACCGTTTGCGCGTTGGTAATCGGTTTGAGAACCGGGGCGGTTCGGGCGGGGGTGGCTTCGGGCGCCGCCGGTTTAGCTTCGATGTTAGCTGACATGATTCGCTTTCGCGTCGCTGATTGTTACGAGCACCACGGATATTAGCGACGATCGGCAGACGCGGTCAATCTTAAGCAGCGGCTCCATGATATTCTTCCGGTCCGATGCTGACGGAATTACTCGGCGCTATTTGGCGCAACCTTCCTGGCGCTTTGCGTCGCCGTCTGGTGCGCATCGGCCAGCGGCGCTTCACAGTGACCGCGGGCGCAATCATTTTTGATGACGAGCAGAGACTTCTTTTGCTCGAACATGTGTTTCGCCCCGACAGCGGCTGGGGCATGCCCGGCGGATTTCTGAATAAAGGCGAGCAGCCCGAGGCGGCTTTGCGCCGCGAACTGCGCGAAGAAATTGGCGTGGACCTGGAGGATGTCGAAATGCTGTTTGCCCGCACTCTGCCGAAACAGCGGCAAGTGGAAGTCTATTTTAGAGCGAAAGCGATCGGCATTCCCGAACCCCGCAGCTTTGAAATTAGAAAGGCAGAGTGGTTTCCGCTCGATAGTCTGCCCGCTCAACTCTCGAAAGATCAGCGCCGCCTGATTCAGCGGGCGCTCGGCGTTGGAGAAAAGTCCGGCCGATGATGTATCCTACGCGCGCTCAATAAGAAAACTGGTGGTCAAAAAAGAGGGATCCGCAGCCAGCGCTGCGGTCGACAGCTAACCGGCAACTTACTCAGAACTCGACTCGACAACTTAAGGAGATTCTATGGCAGCCCAAGGCGTGCAACTGATTCCATCACCCGAAGAAATCATGCAGGTCCTGAAACGCACGGGAGCGTTTCGCGAAGGTCACTTTGTTTACCCGAACGGCAAACACACTGCACATTATTTTCAAATGCCGCTGGCTTTTCGTTATTACGACACAGCGAGAGTACTGGCCGTAGCTTTGAGCCGTAAGTTTCGCGTCGATCGAGATATCGCCAGCCAGTTGCCGAAGGTCTCGATCATCAGTCCCAGCTCCGGCGGCATTCCCGTCGCCTTCGGCGTGCGCGATGCGCTCAGTGCGCAACAGATCTACTGGGCCGAACAGGAAGGCGGCACGCGCATGTTTCGCCAGTACGTGAACCAGGGCGATATCAATCCCTGCATCATCGTCGACGACATCATGCGCAGCGGAGCCGCCATCGAAGAGACGGTCGCCCTCGTGCGCAGCCTCGGCGCCCCCATCATCGGCTGCGGCGCCATCGTCCGCTTCACCTCAGCGCCCGATACCATTGAAGGCGTGTCCATAAAATCTTTGCTTGAGTTTGACGAGAAGTTTTATGAGTCCGCTGAAGCCTGCGGCGAATGCAACACCGGAGCGCCTGAGGAACACGTGCGTTTTTAGGAGTGATTAAGCGACATCACGGGAGTCGTCCACGAATCCACGCGGGATTCCGCCGACAGTCCAAGACCGCACGGATGAAAACTATGTCTTCCTGAATTGTATAAAAGATAGCGAAAGGGAAGCGTCGGGATAGAAGGCGGTAATAGTGTTTGTAAGGTTTGTTGTGAATTCCCCCATAAACGCTTAATGATTCAATGTCTGAGTAGAGACTCGTCAGGAAATACGAGCCCAAACCAACTCCTTGCTCCTCGTAAAAACGAAAGCCTCCCACTAAGTCGCGCTGAGCAGTATCCAGAATCTCAATTTTCATGAGATTTCATTGGCTATGCGCTTCTTAGCTTCCTCCCAATCAACGAAGTGTGCCTCGCCTTCCTCGATTTGACGCTCTCGCTCGTCGAGAATCTCCTTTTGCCATTCGTGAACCGGCAAAGCCTCTTCATGTTGGCAGAGATCGTTCCACAACGCTTCCATGGTTTGGAGTTTCTCTTCGATAGTCATTTTGTCGATCGCCAGCGGAGTAACCATGATTGTATTCTAGCAATTCCTGAAAGGTTGGCAATCCAATGCAGCTTGCAAGGAGCTTCTGGCTCGGAAGTGTTTAGTGGGGACTTCCACGCAAGTTGGACCTCTGGACACGGGCTACATTTCGTGACGGTTCGACAAAGCCTTATCCATCGTCACTTCATCTACGTATTCCAGATCGCTGCCTACCGGCATGCCCATCGCGAGGCGAGTCACGCGCAGACCCAGCGGCTTCAGCAAACGGCTAATATAGTTCGCCGTTGCTTCGCCCTCGGTGTTCGGATTCGTAGCCAGGATTACTTCACTCACTTCCGTCCCTTCATTGTTCTCCGGCTTCAAGCGAGTTAGTAAGTTGTCGAGGCGTAGATCGCTGGGACGAATCCCACGGATCGGCGACAAACTTCCATGCAAAACGTGATACAAGCCTTTGTAACTGCGTGTCTTTTCAACGGCCACCAGGTCGTAAGGTTGTTCAATTACACAGAGCAGCGAGCGGTCGCGCGAGGGTGAAGCACAGAACCGGCAGGGATTCACATCGGTAAGATTGTTACAGACAGAACATTCGGTGATGCGCTGCTTTACTTCGTGCAGCGCTTCAATCAGGCGTTCCACATCGGCCTCGGGCGAGCGCAGGATATGAAACGCGAGGCGTTGCGCAGACTTCTGCCCAATACTGGGCAGACGTTTGAATTCATCTATTAGTTTGGTGACGGGTTCGGCGTAATCAAGCATTTGAATTAGGGGTCGGGAATCAGGGGCCGGTTAACATTTTCAATTTCCAATTGCCAATTGCCGAGTTATGTTGGCGAACTGCCAATTGGAAATTGGCAATCGGAAATCGGCAATTAAAAAAGATTCCCCAGTCCCGGTGGCAGCATCGATCCGAGTTTGCTCTTCATCGCTTCATTGACCTTGCGGTTGCCTTCGTTGACCGCCGCTACGATCATATCCTGCAGCATCTCAATATCGTTTTCTTTGACTATCTCAGGGTCAACTTTCAGCGAAATAATTTCGTGATCGCCCTTCATCTGGACTGTCACAACCCCACCGCCGGCCGAAGCATCGACGCGTAATTCTTCCATTTCGCGCGCCATCTTTTCCTGCATCTGTTGCGCCTGCTTCATCATGCCCTGAATGTTGAGCCCACCGGGAAATTTCATCGTCAACCTCGCTTTTGACTTGATAATAGTTTTGAGTCGTTCGTTGCGAGCATCGTAACTGCCAATCGGCTCGAATGCAATGCAGGTCTCAGCAATAGTTTAGAAATTTCGAACGTGTTATAAGCCTCCGCAAGCATGACTGGTGCAAACACCGAAACTGAGCCCAGGGTAGGTTGGGGTGACGCGCTAAGAGCAACTCTGCGTTTGATTTCTTTTCGGATCTCGCAGACCGAATTGATTAATCTCGGCAGGAAGCACCTGGCCTTCGGGCTGTTCTGTGCCTGGCTGGTGGGCATGGGCCGTTACTGGGACAATCCCAGGGTTGGGCTGTTTCAACATCTGGGCGTGGGCTCAGTGATTTATGTCTTCATTCTCTCGCTATTTCTGTGGCTGATAATCCTGCCGTTACGCCCGAAGCACTGGTCCTACTTCAGAGTCCTCACATTTGTTTCGCTAGTATCTGCTCCAGCCGCCTTGTACTCAGTCCCCGTAGAAAAAGTGTTCAGCCTCGACACCTCGAACTCAATTAATGTCTGGTTTCTCGTTGTGGTCGCCGGCTGGCGCGTGGTTCTCCTGGTTTTCTTTCTCAGGCGACTAGGCAAGCTGAACTGGTTTTCGATTGTTATCGCCACTTTGCTGCCGCTGACATTGATTGTAGTAACGCTGACGATCCTGAATCTTGATCGGGTGGTCTTTGACATAATGAGCGGCGTAAGGGAGAGATCTCCCAACGATGCCTCTTACGAAATCCTGGTTTGGCTGTCGTGGCTCTCCATTTCGCTCTTCATACCAATTCTGATCTGCTATCTTGGTCTCGTTATCTCGCGATTTCTTGCTTCGAGAGGCGTCGTTAAGACACCTAACAATAGTGGAAGACACGAATAAGAAGCCGGCGAACGAAAAAACACTCACCGCCGAGATCAAGCTGTATTACGATTTGCAGACTCCCGAGAGCACACCCGCGCCTTTGCTGCTGGCTCTTCATGGTTATGGCGCTAACAAGAATCAGATGATGCGCGAAGCCCGTTTGATGGCGCCTGACGGTTTCGCAATTGCCGCGTTGCAGGGACCGCATCAGCATCTCAAAGATCCGAAAGTGGTAGGCGGGCCGCTCCGTTTTGGCTTTGGCTGGCTGACAAACTTTCATCCCGAAGAATCTGTAGCTTTGCATCATCGGGCGCTGTTGCAGATGATCGCGTCAGCGATCGAACAGGGCGGCGTCGACCCCGCGCGCGTTTTCCTGCTCGGCTTTTCGCAAACCTGCGCCCTCAACTACCGTTTTGCCTTCACGCATGTGGACGTCTTGCGCGGCGTGATCGGAATCTGCGGCGGGCTGCCGGGCGATTGGGAATCGAGCGACCTCTACCAGCAAACTGCGGCCTCAGTCTTTCATCTCAGCGGCGAACGTGACGAGTTTTATACGCCCTCACGCACGGGCAACTACGCCGCCAGCCTCCGCCTCAGAGCCAACGACGTGGAACATCGAAGTTATGACGCGGGGCACGAGTTTGTTCAGCCCATGCGCGAAGATATCCGGTCCTGGTTGGCAAAAAAAGCTTGAAAATAGAGTCTATTGTTGGATGAGACTCGGTCTCGTTCGGCGTCCAGGGAACTCTCCCTCCAGGTCTGGCGTCTAAAACCGAACTGCCTATGAAATTCCTGCTTTCGATCTTATTCCTGGCATCGCTGCTTTTTGCTTTGTCCTGCCAGCAGCAGGCCGCCAGAACTCTGCATCCGGTCAAGCCCCCCGAACAACAGACCGAAATCCGCGCGTTACCTGCCAACAGCTCGCCGAACCTCAAGCTGATCATTGACGGCGCCAACGATCAGGTGGGAAAGACGGTCACCTACGATCCTTCTTACCAGAAGCTCGACTATCCGAATGGCGACGTGCCGATCGAAACCGGAGTTTGTTCTGACGTGATTGTGCGCGCCTTTCGCAAAGGCGGAGTGGATCTACAGAAGCAAGTTCACGAGGACATGAAGGGAAACTTCTCGGCCTACCCCACCAAGTGGGGATTAAGCAGCACGGACTCCAATATTGACCATCGCCGGGTCCCGAACCTGCAGACCTACTTCACGCGCAAGGGCAAGTCGCAAGCCAGCACCGCGGGCAGTGAAAGCTTTCTTCCGGGGGACGTAGTGACCTGGGACCTGGGCGGCGGCGTGGATCATGTCGGCATCGTCACAAACATTTGGTTCAAGGCCTCGCAGCGTTACCTGATCGTCCACAACATCGGCGCCGGCACGCGCATGGAAGATGTTTTGTTCTCGTGGAAGATCACCGGACACTACCGCTACTTCTAAACCCAATCATTCTTCGTTAATAAGCGGTGTTCAGAGTACCGACTTTAGTCGGGCTTTTTGTTAAGCGACAAAGGACCCAAACTAAAGTTGGTACTCTAAACGCCGTGAAACCAGGACGCGCTTCACCATTATCCTAGTGCTAAGACTCCGGTCATGATAAATTGCCGCGCCGTTGATACCGAAGCGGGATCGTTAGTGACCGGATCGCTCGCTCAACCTTCGAAGTGAGAGGTGAAGAAATGAAGTATCTCCTGGTGGCCTTGTTAAGCCTCGCAATTATTACCAGCTGTCTGAAAGCGACATCGACGTCAGCACAAACAAAGAAGAGCGACGCCAGCGCCCAAGCCGCCATTCAGGCCGTGCTCGACGCCCAGCGCGATGCGTGGAATCGCGGTGACATCGAAGCCTACATGGACGGCTATGATCGCTCACCAAAAACTGAGTTCGTCGGCGGGGACGAGATCAGCCGTGGCTGGCAGACCGTCCTTGACCGCTATAAGAAGAAATACGACACGCGCGAGAAAATGGGGACCTTGTCCTTCTCGGAAATCGATATCAAGTTGCTGGGCAAAGACACGGCGCTGGTTTTGGGGCGCTGGCGTTTAAAGCGCGCGAAGGATGAACCGCATGGAGTCTTTACTTTATTGTTTCGCAAGACGAAAGCAGGATGGCGGATCGTTCACGACCATAGCTCTTCAGCTTGAACTGCGTATTCGAGCTCTACTATGAAGGCCTCAAGGTTGGGAAGGGGGCTTGCCCCCGCTTTCCGATCAGAAGGCCAACGTGATGCGGGGGGCTAGCCCCCTTCCTGACCTTGAGATTTCGGTATTGAACCTGGGAACTCAGCTCGATGGCTGAACCAAATCAAACGCCTACCTCCGAGCTCGCTGCCATCGAGCGCGAGGTTGAATCGCGCAGCGCCGTCTTCAAGAAAGAGCTTGGCCTGTTTGATCTGGTCCTCACCCAGATCGTCTTTGTAGTCGGCACCATCTGGGTTGGTTGGGCAGCCAAGCTGGGCAACAACCAGATGGCCTTCTGGGTGTTGGCCATAATTACTTTCTATTTGCCGCTGGCGGCCGTAGTCATTTTTCTGAACAGCCGCATGCCGCTCGAGGGCGGCGTGTATCAATGGGCCAAGCTCGCCTTCAATGATTTCGTCGCTTTTATGGTGGCCTGGAACCTCTGGGTGTTCGGCATCATGGTGATGTCCGGCATCGGCTTGATTATCAAGCGGACCATCGCTTATGCCATCGGACCCCGCGCCGCGTGGATGCTCGAGAACAAATGGATGACAACGGTCATCTGCGTGGCCTTAATGACCAGCGTGGTCGCGGCCTCGAGACTTGGTCTAGGTTTGGGCAAGTGGGTGCAGAACGTAGGCGGATTGTTCCTGTTGGTGACCTTTGCCACGCTGATCCTGCTGCCGTTTATTACCGCCGGCCGGGGCACACTCGCAAACTATCATCCCTTCTCGACCAGCTTTCCTGAATTTAGCAGCTACAACATTAACGTCTTCAGCAAACTCGCCGTGGGCGCGCTCTCGGGATTTGAGTACGTCGCCATTCTGGCTGGCGAGTGCCGCGCGCCGGCGCGAAATATCAGCCGCTCAGTTTTGATCTCGGCCCCCATCATTGCCCTGATGTTCATTCTCGGCACCGCGTCAGTGCTGGCTTTTGTCACGCCTGCGCAAGTCGACTTGATTGGTCCGATTCCCCAAGTGCTCAGTCGCGCCTTCAGTTCCTATGGCTGGGTCTCGACCCTGGTTTCGCTGACTATTTTTGGAATTGCCGCGAGGCAAATCGCTTTGATGAGTATTTATTTTGCCGGCAATACGCGTCTGCCGATGGTTGCCGGATGGGACGACCTCTTGCCGGCGTGGTTTGCTCGTCTGCATAAACGCTATCGCACCCCGGTGAATTCGATTCTGTTCGTCGGCATGATTACTCTGGCGTTCAGCCTGGTGAGTTTGATTGGAGTGAAAGAGCAGGAGGCATTCCAGATTCAGGACAACGCCGCCACGATCCTATATGCGCTGATCTACATGGTTCTATTCGCAATTCCTTTGATTGCAATTAAGCGTTTCGGGACCAGGTCGCCTCTCTGGCTGAAGATTGCGTCAGCTTCCGGTTTCATCGTCGCGGTCATTGCCGCTTTCTACACCATGATTCCGATTACGCACGTCGATCAGCCGCGGATCTTTGCCCTCAAGATCATTGTGGTGGTCGTAATCGCCAACGCCGTCGGGATCTTGCTATTCACTTTTGGTCGAAACCGCGCGAAGAAATCAGCGGCCACCTCTGTTTCTACATAGGTCATCGGTATCAGAGCAATGTTGGTCTGTCTTGGGTGCATAGGGGTCAGCCAGTGCCATCGCGCAGGGAGTTAAGTTATGAGGTCAGTACCGGGAGCGATATCGACCGGGTTATCGTGCCGAAAAAGTCGAGTGTCACGTTAATTGAGACCGGTCGCTACTGCGCCGGTACTAACTGCCCAGTGCCACTGATGCGATGCCTTATAGGAAAAACTGGTTTTCCTCTAGTCCTTGTGATAAGAACTGGAACCAACAGGCGCACGTCTTACTCTTTACCCCCGGAAGGAGAAACAAATGAAGATCAATATGGGTCGAGTGCTGATCGGAGGCTTGGTCACCGGTCTGATTCTGAATATCGGCGAGTGGGTGCTCAACGGCGTCATCCTGGCCAGCGAGATGAAGGACTTCTTTGCCAAGTGCAACCTGCCGGAACCAGGTCCCACTTTCATGGTGATTGCCGTCACGATCACCTTCGTACTCGGCATCGTCATCGTCTTCGGCTACGCAGCAATTCGACCCCGGTTTGGCCCCGGCCCCAAGACGGCCGTCATCGCGGCAATTCTTGCCTGGTTCTGCGTCTATCTTTATCAGAACCTGATCGGCTTTGGGCTGGGAATCGTTCCCCTGCGGCTTTTGATCATAGCTTTGGCGTGGGGACTGGTTGAATACATTATCGCAACCCTGGCAGGTGCGGCCTTGTACAACGAATCCTGACCAGTGAAATTCTTTTGCCGGGTTCTCTTGCTGTAATAAATTGCTCGCAACTCGTGACGCTAGCCGGCGCCAGGCGCCCGCGTGCCGGTGGCGATTTGCGCCAGCTTGCAATCGTCGAAGATGGCGCCCTCCTTATTCGCGGCGATCGAATCGAGGCCGCTGACCGCCGTCGCGAGATTGAGCGTCTGATCACGGCCGATTGTGAAGTGATTGACGCCGGCCGCCGCGTGGTAATGCCGGGTTTCGTGGACGCCCACACGCACCCGGTGTTCGCCGGATTGCGCGCTAATGAATTCGAACAGCGAGCCAGCGGCGCCAGCTATCGCGAGATCGCCGCGCGCGGCGGCGGCATTCGATCCACCGTCCGGGTCACGCGCAATTCTTCGTTAAGTGATCTGGTCAAATCCAGCAGACGATACGCGGATTGGTTTCTTCGCTGCGGCACCACCACCGTCGAGGCTAAATCCGGTTATGGATTGACAGTCGAAGACGAGCTGAAAATCCTGCGAGCGATCCGGCAACTCGAACAGGAGACGCCGCTGAACTATGTGCCGACTTTTCTGGGCGCGCACGACATTCCTTCTGAGTACAGGTCCCGCCGAGAGACTTACATCAATCTCATCATTAGTGAAATGCTGCCGCGGGTAGCCGAAGAAAAGCTGGCCGAATACTGCGATGTTTTCTGCGAGACAGACGTGTTCACCATCGACGAGAGCCGGCAGATTCTTTCGGCCGCTCGTTGCCACGGTCTCGGGCTGCGCCTGCACGCGGACCAATTAACGCTTTCTGGTGGAGCGAAGCTGGCCGCAGAACTTAACGCGACCACTGCCGATCATTTGGAACACACGGACGCCGCCGGCATTGCGGCTTTGAGCGCGGCCAGGGTGCAGCCCGTGCTCTTGCCCGGCTCGGTCTACGCGCTCGGGTCACGCCAGTATCCGGCGGCTCGCGAAATGATCGACGCGGGACTTGCCGTGGTGCTCGCCACCGACTTCAATCCCGGCTCTTCACCCACGCCTTCAATGCCGATGATTCTTTCGCTCGCTTGCACGCAGATGAAGATGACGCCCGCCGAAGCCTTGAGCGCCGCTACTATCAATGCCGCGTATTCACTCGGCCGTGGCGATGAGATTGGTTCGCTGGAAAAAGGTAAACGCGCGGATTTCGTGATCCACGATTGCGAAGACTATCGCGAGTTGGCGTACTTCTTCGGAATTGAGCCCGCGAGCCGAGTTTACTGTAGCGGGCAACTCGTTTTTGATCGCAACGGATCAGGAGCCCGACCGTAAGGAGAGGGCAAGTATTTTGATCTGCAAGCGACCCTTGCGAGAGGTGCCCTCCCTCACGGTCGGGCTTCTGATACGCTGCCACAAAAAAACCAATTGACGAGTTCGCACTTCTCTTTTATCATCACCTCAACACTGGAAAGGAGGTGATCTAAAAATATATGAGTTCAAATCACAGTGAGGTGGCTGAGACCTAGCCTCAGGATTGATAATCCATTCAGAGTAGTTGTTAGGATTGTCTTCCTGAGAGGTTCACTGTGACACCTTCTTTCCGAAGGTCACAGCCAGCACACAGGTCAATCCCAACAGTTCACCGGAAAGCCGTTCGCGAGCGATCGCGAGCGGCTTTTCTTCTTTCACCCTCTCCCTTTTGGGAGAGGGTTGGGGTGAGGATTTACTGGCGCGTCGACCCTACTTGATGCTTTTTGTCTTTGAATGCCACTCGCCGCTCACGGAGCACAAACAAGAAATAGAAGTGCGCGCGTAAGGCCCTCCTCCGCGGCCCTTCTCCCGAGGGGTTACCTACGACTTGATATTCAACACCCTTTGGGAGAAGGGAGGCCCCTTCTTGACTATTAACCCACGCACGCTTATAGACATCCAAGACCTTCCCGGAACGCAAAAAACTTTCCTGGTTGCAGGAAATGGAGTTTCAGTGCCTGAGAAGTCAGCAGGTTCCCCAGTCTTCTACGACCCGCGCGGCCGCCGCTGGCGGCATGTGCGCCGAACCTATCTCGCGCTCGGAGTCGTCGCCACCGCGGTCGCCGCGATTTTTATCGCCAGCGTCCTGGCCAAACCTCAACTTCCATCGTTCAATCTGCGTCCCTCCAAGCCACGTGAGGCTAAAGCCCGCAAAGCTCAGGCTGAATTGCAAAAGGCCCTGTCGCAGACTCGAGTGGTCCCGGCCCGCCGCTCAGAATTGATGCCCATCGTGCCCGCGCCGGCCACCACCCCTCTGCCGGCCCCGGCCAGTTTTGGCGCCAAAGAATTATCGATCGGCTTTTACATAAACTGGGACGAATCCAGTTACGCCTCACTTGACCGAAATCTCGATCATCTCGATTGGGTCGTGCCCCAGTGGGTCCATCTGGTGGATCCCAGGAATGGCAGTAGTCCAATCGAGGTGGATCTCGACGTGCCGGCGCTGAATTTGATTCGCGAAAAGCGGCCGCAGATTTCCATCCTGCCGATGGTCCAGAATCTGAGCGATGAAAAGTGGGAAAAGGAATTGCTCTCGCGCGCGGTTGGCGACGAAGACTCAAGACAGAGATTGATTTCAGCTTTGTCTCAATTCGTCGCCGACAACAAATTCAGCGGCCTTTGTGTGGACTTTGAAGAGCCCGCGCCGGAAGCGCAAGCGAATCTGCTCCGCTTCATGCAAGAGCTTCACGTGGCGTTTCAGCCGCGCGGTTGGATTCTGACTCAGGCGGTGCCTTTTGACGATGCTGCGTGGAATTATCGCGAGTATGCCGCGGCCAGCGATTATCTGATGCTGATGGCCTATGACGAACACTGGTCGACCGGTGACACGATGGGCTCGGTGGCAGGCCAATCCTGGTACGAAACCAATCTCGCTAAGCGAATGCGCGAGCTCGATCCGGCGAAAACCATCATTGCCCTCGGAAACTATGGATACGAATGGATCGGCGGGCCGGGCAACGGAAAGGAACTCAGTTTTCAGGAGGCCGTAATCTCAGCCAGAGACTCGGAAGCTCAGATCGAATACGACCCGAATTCGCGCAATCCGCATTACGAATACGACGAAGAAGATGACTCGCACCACACCGTCTGGTTCCTGGATGGCGTGACCGCCTTTAACCAAATGCGCGCGGCCAGCGGTTATCGTCCGGCCGGCTTTGCGCTTTGGCGGCTCGGGTCAGAAGACCCTTCGATCTGGTCGGTGTTCGGCACTGACGATCCGAACCCGTCACCGGATTCACTTAAGCGAATTGTCTATGGTTACGAAGTCGACTTTGAAGGCACTGGCGAATTACTGCGAGTCCAGGCTGAACCGCACGACGGCGAGCGCGGAATTACGGTCGATCCAAAGACTGGATTCATCAGTACCGAGAGTTACGACAACAACAAGATCCCGTCGTCGTACGTGATCGAACGCACCGGAGATCACCCTGGGATGATCGCGCTTACCTTTGACGACGGTCCGGATCCGAAATACACGCCGGCGATCCTCGACATACTCAAGAACGAAAACGTGCCGGCCACCTTTTTTGTGATCGGAAAGAATGGGCAAGCTCACCCCGATTTGCTGCGCCGGATTGTGAGCGACGGGCACGAGCTCGGTAATCATACTTTCACGCATCCGAACCTTGGGGAGATTCCCGGACGGATTACCGACCTCGAGCTAAATGCCACCCAGCGTTTGATTGAATCGATCACCGGGCGTTCGACCGTGCTCTTTCGTCCTCCCTACTTCGGTGATGCCGAAGCTGACAAACCCGAAGAAGTTGCGCCGGCGATACGCGCACAAAAGTTGGGTTACGTCATGGTCGGCCTGCGCATCGATCCGAGTGATTGGAAGCCTGACGTCACGGCAGATGAAATCGTGCAACGCATCGTCGATAAGGCTGCGGACAAAAACCCGGAAACGCGCGGTCAAGTCGTGTTACTCCACGATTCCGGCGGTGAGCGCAGCGCTACCGTGGCGGCCCTGCCGCGCGTGATTCATGAGTTGCGCGCGCGCGGATACAAGTTCGTGCTGGTTTCCGATCTGGCCGGCTGGACCCGCGACCAGGTGATGCCGCCGCTGCCACCGGGGCAGGCCTTCTACACCCGCACCGACACCTTCACCTTTTTTTTCCTTTCGACCGGCGGCTGGCTGCTGGAGTGGACTTTCATCATCGGCATAGTGCTGGGGTTAGGCAGGCTAGCTGTGATCGGCGCGCTCGCTTTTGCCCAATGGTTACGTTCACGACGACGGCAGCGAGAACACACGGACGAAGACTACGAGCCGCTGGTTTCAATCATCGTCCCCGCCTACAACGAAGAGTTCGTGATTGAAGCTACGATTCGCAGCCTCTTGAATTCAGACTATGGGAACTTTGAAATCATCGTGGTCGATGACGGCTCGGCCGATCGCACCAGCGAGGTTGTGCGCGAACGTTTCGGAGGGGAACCGGCGGTCCGGCTCTTCACCGAACCTAACGCGGGTAAAGCCGCGGCGCTTAACTTCGGTCTGCGTCATGCTAAAGGCGATGTGATCGTGGCGCTCGATGCCGACACACAATTTCCCCCAGAAACAATTCGCGCGCTCGCCCGGCGATTTGTCGATCCCGAAATCGGCGCCATGGCCGGCAATGCCAAAGTCGGTAACCGCATCAATATCGTCACCCGCTGGCAGGCCCTGGAATACGTCACTTCTCAGAATATGGATCGACGGGCCTTTGCCAGCTTGAACTGCATCACGGTGGTTCCGGGCGCGGTGGGAGCATGGCGAAAGGAATTAATCGAAAAGTGCGGAGGCTTCAGCGACGATACTCTCGCGGAAGACCAGGATTTGACGCTGCGCATACGCAAACTCGGTTACAAGATCGGCTATGAAGAAGCTGCCATCGGTTGGACCGAAGCGCCGCAAACTTTGCGAATGCTGGCGCGCCAACGCTTTCGCTGGGCGTACGGCACGTTGCAGTGTCTCTGGAAACATCGCGACGCGTTGTTTCGCCCGCGCTACGGCGCGCTCGGATTCGTGGCCATGCCTAACGTCTGGATCTTTCAGGTACTGTTCCCACTGATCTCTCCGATCATGGATCTGATTCTGGTTTACACGCTCATCTCGAACGGGCTCGATTGGTTGCAGCAGCCCACCGGCTATCGCTTTACCAACATGCAGCAAGTTCTTTTTTATTACGCGTTGTTCCTGGCCGTGGACTGGCTCGCCGCCGGCTTTGCCTTCATGCTGGAACGAAAAGAACGCTGGAGTTTGCTGTGGTGGTTATTTCTGCAGCGCTTCTGCTATCGCCAGGTGATGTACTACGTGATGGTCAAGTCAGTGGCGACCGCTGTGCGCGGCGCGGTCGTGGGCTGGGGCAAGCTGGAACGAAAGGCTACGGTCGAAGCTCAACCATAGCGTGGCCAGGCAGACAATCTCCAACACCAGTGGGACACAAAGAGCTTTTCTTAGTGAGGTTTCGTGTGTTTTCGTGGTCGCCTGACCGGCGGTGTAAACTCTCCTTCGCACAAGTGAACAATCCAATTTCATCTCTCAGCCGGCGAGAACTCGTGTGGGTAATTGCCTTGCTTGTGGTCGCGGCTACATTTCGCATCGCCGTGGCGCATTGGCTGCCAAATGATACGCCTGACGATGGACGGGTTTATGCCCAGATTGCGCGGAATGTTCTCGAGCAGCATGTTTACTCGATAGAGGCGCAGCCGCCGTACGATTCCACATTAATCCGCTTGCCCGGCTATCCGCTGTTTGTCGCTGCGGTCTACTCAATCTTCGGCCACACGAGCAATGGCGCCGTAAGGATTGTGCAGGCCTTGATCGATACGGCGACGTGCGCGCTGATCGCGCTGCTGGCGTTCTATTGGCAGCCGGATGAAAGGAAAAAGCGGGTGACTGCGATCGCCGCCTTGGCTCTCGCCGCAATCTGTCCCTTTACGACAATTTATTCAGCCACGATTCTAACCGAGGTGCCGACAAACTTTCTTTTGATGGCGATGATGCTGGCGGCGACGATTGCCTGGCGAAAGAGTTCAATGTCAGCGGACGAAGGGTTCAAAGCTTCGTTGAGGTGGTGGATAGTCACCGGCGTAATCGGCGGAGTCGCGGTCCTCTTTCGTCCTGACAGCGGACTGTTTGTCGCAGCGGTGGGCATCACGCTGGTGATCAGCGGGCTCCGACTGTTTTGGAGTGCGGTGGCAAGCGCAGCGCGACACCGCTTTGGATTAGTTGAAGACTCGCAAGCGGCCGAGGATCCAAAGCGCCGTCGCCGCTTGGCTCTGCCGGCGCACTCCAAATTTACGCGCACCGTTGCGGCGGGTTCGCTCTTTTCCCTCGCCTTCGTTCTCGTTCTGGCACCGTGGACCATTCGGAACTGGCGCGTCTTTCATCTGTTTCAACCGCTGGCGCCCGCGCATGCCGAGATGCCCGGTGAATTCGTGCCGCGCGGATATTTACTCTGGCTGCGCACCTGGCTTGACGACGAACGCTATATCGCACCTTTTCTCTGGTCCATGGACTCTCAAACCATCGACATCAAAGAAATGCCGGCGTCGGCTTTTGACTCGGCGGAAGAGAAGAATCGCGTGGCGGCCTTGCTCGACAAATACAATCATCCCGATGGGTCGCCGGCGACGAATGATCAAAATCAGTCAGTCTCTCAGCCCGGCCCGAGTCCGACCCCGCAATCCTCGCCGAGCGTGGTCCCGTCAACTTCGAAAATAATTCCGGCCATGCCGGGCGAGCCTGAGCAATTAAACAAACCCTCGCCCGCCAAGCCGTCGCCGACCGCGAAAACCGACGCCGAAGAGACCGGCGAGGAAAATGAGGAAAACGACAACAGCAGTGGCGACCAGGGCGACGAGAGTGATAACGGCGATTCCGAAGAGACGGATCAGCCTGATGAACCCGGGTCGGTAGCGATGACTCCGGAGACCGATGCCGGCTTTGCGCAGATAGCGCGCGAGCGCGTCGCGCGTCATCCGTTTCGCTTCTATGTTTGGCTGCCGCTCAAACGCGCCCACACCATGTGGTTCGACACGCATTCGCAGTATTGGCCGTTCGAAGGCAACTTGCTGCCGTTTGAAGATTTGGACTACGAACACCGGCAGCAGATCTGGCTGCCACTGTTCGCCGCGTTGACCGCGGTCTTCACGCTTTTAGCTTTGGCGGGCGGTTGGCTGTTGTGGATCTCGCGATTGTCAGCGGGGCGGATCTTTTTGCTTTTGACGGTGATTGCTATTTTGCTGCGTCTGATTTTGTTCTCGGCAATGGAGAATCCTGAGCCGCGTTACCTGGTTGAGTTCTTTCCCTTTCTTTCGATTCTGGGAGGAATCGCCATTGCGGGTGTGCCTGGATTTCTTAAGCCACAGATGAAAACAGGTTCTCACTGATAAGGCTGATGGTAGTCCTCCTATCCGTATGAATCCGCGTTGATCTGTGGCTGATTAGTTCTTTGAGCCAGACCCTTAAGGCTTCACTGGTGTTTGTTCTGACGCCGGAATACGCGAAGGATCCGGATTGTCGTTTGAAGTATGCAGATGAATCGCCTTCCAATCTTTCCCGACCCTGCGAAAGATGATTGTCATCCGGCCCGTATCGGTTTCCGGCGTTCCCCGAAAAGTCATCGACTGGGTCCAGAGACAAGTAATCAAAGCTGCATCGCGGCCCAGCATGGTCACTCGCAAATCTCTCACCTCAAGCTTCACATCTTTCATCTGCGGATAGGAAGCTTCGCGATTCTCCTTCATCTGGTCCCAACCCCGTGTGACCGTCCCGTTGTAATTGAACAGCACCAATCGCGGCGTGTTCTGGTAAGCGCCGGTTGACGCTTTCACGTCGGCATGCCGGATGCCATCCAGCAAACTATTAAACGCGGCGACCACGGCGGTCGACGGCGAAGCCTGATTTGAGGTCCCCGCGCTCTTTGGCCGGGTCATGGTCGGCGGCGTTGTCGGCGACTGTTCGGTGTCGGTTTTGGTAGTGACCTTTGGTGGAATGGGGGTTGGCTTGGGCGCCATGGTGCGCGTCCGCGTGGATTCAGTGGTTGATGAATTGCTGTTCTGAGCTACGGCAAAACCAGCGCTCGCGAGCGCGACGAAAGCGACGGTCAGAAATCTTTTCAACATAAGGTCAGCTCCTCAGTTTTTGCCACAGAGGCACGGAGGCCCGAGAGATCGACAAAACAAGAAAGCCCACTTCGTATATCTGCCCTTGCTTCACTGTCTTGATCTCCGTGTCTTTGTGTCTCTGTGGCAAGTTTTTATCCGGCAAATTCATGCCACGGACGTTGGCTGCGCAAGCGCATCGCCGAACGTTCGCGGCCAATGATCTCAAACACTTCAAACATCGACGGTCCCACGGCCTGGCCAGTCAACATGGTGCGCGATGCGTTAATAAAAAGTCCAGCTTTTACTGCTGCCTCATCCGCGAACGCGCGCAACGCTGCTTCTGCTGTAGTCGCCGTGAAAAGCTCGACAGCTTCCAGCCGGTCGGCGAGCGCCGGCAACAGCTCTTTAAGCTTCGGTTCCTTGAGAATGTTTTTGCGCACCGCGGCTTCTTCCAAATCAAAGTCTTCTGAAAAGTAGGCGCGGCCCTGGGCAGAAAAGTCTTTGAGAGTAAAAAAGCGCTGACGAATTAGCTCGACTGCTTTCTCAAACCACGCTCGTTCGTCATCGTCGTACTCTTCGCGCCAAAGTTTCTCAGACCGCAGCTCGGCCTTTACCATCGGCAGCAAATCAGTCAACGGCATGGTGCGGATGTACTCGGCATTCATCCACAAAGCTTTGTCGTCGGTCCAATGCCGCGGATCGTTTTCATGAAAATTGAATACGGCGTTAGCGCGGCCAATGCCTTCCAGCGAAAACTCGTTGATCAACTCATCACGCGAAAGAATTTCGCGCCCTTCCGGCGGTGACCAGCCCAAGAGAGCCAGAAAGTTTCGAAATGCCGCGGGCACAAACCCACGATCGCGATAAGTCGTTAACGAGACGACTTCGCCGTGTTTGCGTTTGGAAAGTTTCGCCTTGTTCGGCGCCAGGATCAGCGGCAGATGCGCGAACTGCGGAATTGCGGCGCCTAAAGCCTGATACAACAGGATCTGTTTGTGAGTGTTCGTCAGGTGGTCCTGGCCGCGAATGACGTGAGTGATGCCCATCTCGATGTCATCCAGCACCACCGAAAGGTTGTAAAGCGGATGTCCGTCAGAACGCAAAAGCACCAGGTCCTCAATCTCAGAAAACGCGCGCTCCTGTTCGCCATAGGCGATATCTGCAAAGTGTGAAACCCCTTCCGGCGCAACTTTCAAACGAATCGCAAACGGCTCGCCGGCCGCGGCGCGCCGCTCCGATTCATCCTGGGACAAATCGCGAAAAGGATTATTGCGATGATCGATTCCTTCGGCGGCGTGCGCCCGTGCGCGATCGGCAATGTTCTGTTTGATGGACTTGTCTTCCCGCTGTTCTTTGGGAGTGAAATCGCGATAAGCCTTGCCTTCCTCGACCAGCCGGCGCGCGGCCACGCGATGTTTCTCAGCGTTGTCGGACTGAAACACGATCTCCTCATCGTAATCCAGGCCGAGCCACTCGAGGCCTTCGATGATTGAGCGCGTCGACTCATCGGTCGAGCGTTGCAGGTCGGTATCTTCAATGCGCAAGAGAAACGTTCCGCCTACCTTGCGGGCGAAAAGCCAATTGAACAGCGCGGAACGCGCTGCGCCGATGTGCAGATAACCGGTCGGTGAAGGAGCGAAACGAACTCGAGTCATAGAATTAGAGGTCAGAGATCAGATGTCACAGGTCAGTAAAAAGGAACGCCGCGCGTCACTTCTGACCTCTGACTTCCGACCTCTGACCTCCCTGGTTTTCTGGCGGAGATGACAGGATTCGAACCTGTGAAGGGCTTTTGACCCTTAACGGTTTAGCAAACCGCCGCCTTCAGCCACTCGGCCACATCTCCGCGACAATGTCGAAAAGTTATTCTAAGCCGCGAGTGAGCAAAGTCAAGGCGAACGCAGTTAGGCCGATAAAGCCAAAGGCCGCGGCGCACCACGCAATTGCACCGGCAGCCGAGTCGCGCAACAAACCTGCATGAGTTTCTCGCGGTCTCGTTGAAATTCGGGGTGCTCCGTCAGGGACGCACGCACTTCGCGAAAGATTTTGGCGGCGTGTTCGTCGGGTGGTTCCGCCAGCCGATAGTGCATCCATTTACCTTCCCTCCGCGCCGTGACGATGCCCGCTCGCCGCAGGTAAGCGAGATGTCGGGAAATCTTTGGCTGACTGGTTTTCAGGATCGAAACGAAAAAGCAGACGCAAACCTCTGAATCGCCAATCAGGCTGATTAGGCGCAAACGGGTGCGGTCGGCCAACGCTTTGAAAAGGTTCTCGATATCGTAACTTGTTCCGGACATACTTAATCTACTCCTACGTGTGCGCTGCGCCGCTCCAGCAGAATGGTGTCGCGCCACACGTCGTTTAGTTTGCTGATTCGCTCACGCCTGCCAACTTCAAGAAAACCGCAGCCCTGATGCAGTAACAGACTCGCGATATTCTGAGGAAACATCACGGCTTGCAGCGTCCATATTCCGTTTTGTTCAGACGCGGAAATCAAAGCTTCGAGCAACTGCCGTCCAACGCCTGACCCGCGCGTATCTAACTCGACATAAACACTGGTTTCGGCAACGCCCGCATAGGCCAGTCGCGAGGAAACCGGACTCAGCGCCGCCCAGCCAATTACTTTTCCAGCCGCTCCGGCCACCAAACGTCCATACGAGAGGTGATTTGCGTCCCAGGTTTCCCAGGAAGGCGCCTCAGTCTCAAAGGTAGCTTCCCCACCGGCAATTCCCTGCAGATAGATTTCGCGCACCCGCGGCCAATCAGAGGGCCGCATTTCCTCAATAGAAATACTCATTTCGCCCCGCGCCAAAAAAATCTTCCGAACTTAACGTATGCGCCTTGACAGATATGAGAGTCGTTGCTATCCTCCGTCATATTCGCGTTGACGAATGTATTCTAAAGGAGAACCAAAATGGAAAGCAAGACCCTATCGAACACCGAAGTAAACGCTTTGAAGGCGCATCTGGCGCTGAACGTTAGCCAGGTTGACCGCAGCATAGACTGGTATCGAAAAATGCTGGGCATTGAACCGTCTAAAGTCCGGAACGGATATGCAAAATTCGACGTGCAGAACCCGCCATTGAATCTGACGCTCAATCAGTCGGCGGTAACTTCAAAGGGCGCACTTTCGCACCTCGGGATCCAGGTCGCTTCGACCAATGACGTGCTCGCGATCCGGCAGAAATGGAGCGAGGCCGGGCTGATTACGCGCGACGAGATGCAGACGAGCTGCTGTTACGCCGTGCAGGATAAGACCTGGGTTCGTGATCCCGATGGAAACGAATGGGAAGTCTTTGTCGTGCTTCAGGACAATCTTGCGGAGACTGAGCCGTGCGCGTGCGGCGACAAAGTTACGGATGCTGCGCCACAAGTCATCAGCGAGGCCTCAACTTCCTGTTGCGCGCCGGCGCCGGTGGAAATCGGCAGGTGAAGCCCAGTCTGGCGCGAAGATTGGTCGCGGAGGCGATAGGAACCGCGATGTTGCTGGCTGCAGTAGTCGGTTCCGGCATCATGGCGGAACGGCTGGCAGGCGGTAACATCGCGCTCGCACTGCTGGCGAACACTATCGCGACGGGCGCTGCGTTGGTGGCGTTGATCTTGAGCTTCGGCGAAATCTCAGGTGCGCACCTGAATCCGGTAGTGACTCTGAGTCTAAAGTTTCGCGACGAGTTGAACTGGAGCCAGGCGCTCGGTTACATCGTCGCTCAAATCATGGGCGCAGTGACTGGAACAGTGTTGGCGAACCTGATGTTTAGCCTGCCGCCGATATTTCTTTCTCGTCATGAACGTAGCGGCGGGGCCGTTATACTCAGTGAAGTAATCGCTACCTTTGGTTTGATATTGGTGATTAGTTGTTGCGCAAAGTTCCAACCTCGATTAATCGCGTTCGCAGTGGGAGCTTATATTGCCGCCGCTTACTGGTTCACCGCGTCCACGTCGTTCGCCAATCCGGCGGTCACCCTGGCGCGGTCATTGAGTGATTCGTTCACCGGGATACGTCCGCTTGATGTCCCGGCTTTTGTGGCTGCCCAATTAGTGGGAGCAACCGCCGCAACACTTCTGGCTCGCTGGCTTCTTAAAGAACAAAAATGAGTTTTCGGAAACGTATCTTGATTCTCTGCACCGGCAATTCCGCCCGCAGCCAGATGGCTGAGGGCCTGCTGCGCTCTCTAGCCGGCGAGAAGGTTGAAGTCTTCAGTGCCGGAATCGACCCAAGCTTGGTACGCCCGGAAGCCATCGAGGTGATGGCAGAAGCCGGAATCGATATCTCGACCCAACGGTCAAAGTCCGTCACGGAGTTCGCAAACGATTCGTTTGATTATGTGATTACGGTTTGCGATCACGCGAAGGCCCACTGTCCGATTTTTGCGGGCGCGGTTAAGCGGATTCACTGGAGTATTGAGGATCCAGCGGGGTTCAGTGGTGAACAAGCTTCAGAGAAGTTTCGGGCGGCGCGCGACGAATTACAAAACAGAATCAAAGCGTTCGTCGCCAGCGAATTAGCTTCGGATTGACGCGCTCCAAAGAAAAACGGCGCCGCCTGACGACGACGCCGCTGAGTTCCAAACTGGTACTCGCTCAATTATTGCTGCGGTGGAGTTGTGGGCTTTTGGCCCGGTCCCTGAGATCCGCCACGGCGGCGTCCGAATCTCTCGCCTTTCTCGGCTCGGTCTTTTTTGAACTCTTCGAGTTGCGCTCTTTGTTCGGTCGTCAGGATCCCCTGTACCTCAGCCATAACGCCCCGCCTTGAGTGCGCCATCTGCTGATGAAGCTCCTTCGCTCGGGCCTGGTCCTCAGGAGTCAGCGTTCCCTCAGAGCGTTTCTGACCCAGGGTCCTCAGTTCCTCGCGCAGGGTCTTAGTGCTGTTGAGATTCCGCTCCATGATGCTGCGAACCTGCTGCTGCTGGTCGGCAGTCAAGTTCAGCTCGCGTAATCCCGCCAGAGGCGCGTGGCCAAATCTCGCTCGGCCCCGCCGTCCTTCGCCGCGGCCAAAGCGGCGCTGAGTCTCGGCTCCAGCCGCCGGATCCTGGGTCGAGGATTGCGGTTTTTGAGTCTGCGCGCCGGCCACGGAAGCTGCCACGAGAGTCAGGGCCAAACCGGCTAGTGTGAGTTTAGTTCGTGAAAACATACTTAGTATTTCTCCTTCTTTATTTAGGCCGTAATTTGAATTCGGAAAAGTTGGCTCCTTCATTGGTGCCGGTTTAGACGCGCCGCCGGTCTGTCTGGTCTTAAAAGAAGTCTTGACTCCAGGGCCCGCTTGAGCTACAAACTACTTTGCCTGGCAAAGCAGGAGCGATTCGCCGGTGATTCCAGGCAGTGAGATCGCTAATGTGAATCTTTTGTGATATAGCAAAGAGCACGTCTCCGGTTAAAATGGCGCACGCATGACACTTCTTCAGAGCATCAATTCGCCCGCGGATCTGCGGCAATTAAAACTTGAACAACTGCCGGAAGTAGCCGAAGAGATTCGGCAATACATTCTGGAAACCATGTCTCGAGTGGGGGGCCACACCGGCGCTTCGCTCGGGGCGGTCGAACTGGCGGTGGCTCTTCATTACGCCTTTGACACGCCTCAGGATCGGCTGGTGTGGGATGTTGGTCACCAGGCCTACGCGCACAAGATTTTGACCGGCCGCCGCGATTTGCTGCCGACGGTCAAACAGTATGGCGGCATCAGCGGCTTTCTGCGGCGTGATGAATCTGAGTACGACACCTTCGGCGCCGGCCATGCTTCGACTTCGTTGTCGGCGGCGCTGGGTATGGCGATTGCGCGCGATCGGAAAGGCGAAGACCACAATGTGGTCGCTCTGATCGGCGATGCGTCACTGGCCGGCGGCATGGCGATGGAAGCAGTCAACCAGGCCGGTCATTTGAAGACCCGCCTGATCGTCGTGCTGAACGATAATGAAATGTCGATCGCTCCCGCGGTCGGCGCGCTGACCGGCTATCTCAATCGCATTCGCGAAGCGCACACCTATCACCGGTTCAAAGATGAGGTTGAAGAAACCCTGCTCGCGATTCCTTCGGTGGGCGAACGGCTGCATCATGCCGCGAAAGCCATGAAAGACGCGATTGCCGCGGCAGTTCTTCCTGGAGCTCTGGTTAACGAACTGGGCTTCAAATATATCGGCTATGTTGACGGTCACAACGTGCGCGCGCTGGTAGCGGCGCTGCGAGAAGCGCAGCAAATCAAGGATGGCCCCGTTATCGTCCACGCCTTGACCACCAAAGGGAAAGGCCATCCTGCGGCAGAGAGCGACTATTACAAGTGGCACGCGACGGGCCCGTTCGATCTGAAGACTGGTAAGCCGATCAAGTCCGCAGCCAAGGCCCCGACTTACACCAAAGTGTTTGGCGACACCCTCTGCGAAATAATGGCGAAAGACGAAAAGGTGGTCGCCTTAACAGCCGCCATGCCGGATGGAACCGGCGTCTGTGAAGCTCTGCAGAAGTTTCCCGAGCGGTCGTTCGATGTAGGCATTGCCGAACAGCATTGCGTAACCTTCGCGGCGGGCTTATCGGTGGAAGGCTTAAAGCCGGTTTGCGCGATCTATTCAACGTTCCTGCAGCGCGCCTTTGATCAACTGGTCCATGATGTTTGTATTCAGGACCTGAACGTAAAGTTCTGTCTGGATCGCGGCGGAATCGCGGGTGGTGATGGCCCGACGCATCACGGCCTGCTCGACATCGCCTACCTGCGCGGCGTTCCCAACCTGATTCTGATGGCGCCGAAAGATGAAGGCGAAATGCGCAACATGCTGCTGACGATGACCGAGTACGTGGGCCCGGCAGCCATGCGTTATCCACGAGGCAACGGCATCGGCGTTCCGATCGATGTCGAGCCGCAGGTTCTCGAAATCGGAAAAGCCGAATTGCTGCGTGACGGCGGTGAAGTCGCCATCGTCGCTTACGGCTCGATGGTTTATCCTTCATTGCAGGCCGCCGATAATCTGGCGAAAGTCGGGATCGAAACCACCGTCATAAACGCACGCTTCGTAAAGCCGCTGGACAGCGGACTGTTGCTGGCTCTGGCGCGCACCAAACGTCTGATCGTTACGGTGGAAGAAGCTTACCTCGCCGGAGGTTTTGGCGCCGCCGTGCTCGAGTTGCTGGAAGAAAACGGTCTGCAGGACAAGGTCAAAGTTGTGCGCATGGGGGTGCCCGACCGGATCGTTACTCATGGCGATCCTCAACTCTTGTTAGCCAAGTATGGACTGGACACCGACGGCATCTACACGCGGGTTAAGGAAGCCGTAGAAGTTATGGACGACCGTCGTACCCAGCATTCCAAGGTACTGGCATAGAAAAGGCAAACGGCCTTCGCTCCGCCGAGAGCGAAAAGTTTATAGACCCGGGGCCGTTTTCTTTCGTAGCTGCTCCGCAAAGCGCAAGATGCGCTTTGCGGAGCACTTCTATTTTATGGTTGTGGTGCCTATAAGATTGGGCTCCTACAGAGCCGTGATTAGTAACAACAATTAGGCGGAATGAAAGAGAAACGCAAAGCCTTGAGCGCGCATCTAAGGCATGTGAGTCTCTCCTTGAGTTGTCATGAACAGAACCCGAATCGAAATCGCGACCATTCCCCAGGAGTTACCGCCGCCTCATTTTGACGACGAGTCGACTATCGTCTCGGCGCGTCAGGTTGTTCCCATTGCCCAGGCTAAAGTTGCCCAACGGTCGCGCGCGGTCTTGTCGGTTATTCCCATTTTGATGGCCGCGGCAGTTTTCGGCGCTCTCGGAGCTCTCGCGGTTAACTATTACGAAGGTCGGCAACGGGGTAGGTTGGTTTCGACTCCCAAATCCGAAACGAGCCAGCCGTTAGGTCGGCCGCCGGCGTCGCAACCCCAGGTCGAGACATCGACGAATTCAGCTTCTGAGTCGGCCGCCGGTGCTCTGGCATCCTCCGCCTCCCCATCGCCTTTCCCGGAAGGCTCGCCGGAGACGAAAAATGATTCTGCTACAGCCCCACCTGCCGCCGATTCGAACGCCCCGGCAAAATCGACCGTGCCTACTGACTCCGGCTCCAAAGCAACCGACAGCAACTCAACTGAGCCCGGCAAGTTGATACGAAAACGCCGCGTCCTGGCGCCCGCGCCTGCAAACAACGGAAAACCTGAGAATCCGCCCAAAGACAAGCGTGGGGCGGGTAAAATTCAGGAAATATTCTCGGGCCCAAACCCCGACTGAGTGTTCAAACTAAAGACAAATCTACGTTTGGCGAACCAGTCAGAAAAGATTGTTGACCTCCGTTGCTCAGCCGTGGCATCATGCGCCTGAGGCGTACAAGAGAAACTAATTCCTTCTTGATGCCCTGCCCTTCAATCTCCTCCAGCTAAGAACCCGACGTTAAGGATCCCATTTTTCTGTCTAGACATCGAAGCTCGCGCGGTGCGGCGCGAGGGGAAGGGTCAGGCTTTATGAAGAAGCAGCTTTTTTATGAACGCGAATGTGTGCATCGCGATGAAGCCGCGGATGGAGACTTCTACAACGGAGTGTTCTTCATCCAGGCGCTCCAGCGACTGCAGGGCAACGAGGCAGTGAAGATGGCCCAGAAGATTACCCCCTTTTATTGGGTAGACGCTCCCCGGGTAATAGTCTGGCTCTGCAAAGACTGCGCCGCTGAGTTGCATGTCAGCGATGCTCCCCGCGCTGTCGTGCAAAGCGCGCGACGTTGAGTCTGAAAGAGCCCGAACGTAAGGGAAGTCTTGGCTCGGAAGCCTTCCCCCACGATCGGACTGCGCCCCCTGCCCCTTTTGCGTTAGAGTGGCCAGATGCCGCGCGAGCGCATCGATACCCTGATCGTTAATCGCGGGCTGGCCCCGTCGCGAACCAGGGCACAGGCTCTGGTGATGGCCGGCCGGGTCCTCGTCAACAATCAACTCGTTAATAAATCTTCAGAAGAATTCGACCTTCAGGCCGCGATTCGTCTCAAAGGCGGTGACGATCCGGCGGCGCGCTATGTCAGCCGTGGTGGATTGAAGCTGGAAGCGGCGCTGCGCGAGTTTGGAATTGAAGTGAGCGGCCTCAGCTGCCTCGATGTAGGCGCCTCGACCGGCGGATTCACTGATTGTCTCTTGCAGCACGGCGCCAGCCATGTCGTTTCCATCGATGTCGGTCACAACCAGTTCGATTGGCGTTTACGAAACGACCCTCGAGTTGATTTGCGCGAAGGCGTCAACGCTCGCTACCTGAAACCGGAAGACTTCCCTCACAAATTCGACCTGGCTGCCATCGACGTCGCTTTCATTTCAGCCACAAAGATTCTCCCCGCCGTTGTCCCGCTCCTGGCGCCACGCGGCCGCATCGTCACACTCATCAAGCCACAGTTTGAAGTGGGTAAGGGTGAAGTCGGCAAAGGTGGGATTGTTAAAGATCCGGCAAAACATCAACGCGTAGTCGAAGAAGTAAATAACGCGGCGCAAACTCTCGGACTGAAAGTCGCTGGACTAATTGAATCGCCGCTACAGGGCGCGGATGGAAATGTTGAGTTTCTCGCCTTGTATGTTCAGGATGAAGAGCTGAAAACCACAAAGACACAAAGGCCACCAGGCAGAGACTGACAACCCAGACAGGCTCCCAGCGTCAGGCTAATGCGGCTGCCCTTTTCTGCTTGGTGGTCTTTGTGTCTTTGTGGTTAATTAGTACCCCTCCAGACCTATGACTTCAATCAAACGCATCGGCGTTGTCGTCAAGCCGCATCACGCGGATGCGCTTGAGACGCTGTGCCGCTTGACGGAATGGCTGACGCAGCGCGAGATTTCGCTCGTCGGCGGGCCCGAAATCGAGCGCGAACGCGTCGAACATCAGACCGGTTGCACCATCGCCTCTGTGCCCTCGGAAAAACTCGCGCACGGCGTCGATTTGATGCTGGTGCTCGGCGGTGACGGAACCATGATTGCCACTGCCCGGTTGATGGGCGACGTCGAGGTCCCGGTGATCGGCGTTAATTATGGCGGCCTCGGCTATCTGGCTGAGTTTCCGATCGGTGAACTTTTTCCAGCGCTGGAGTCGATCCTCGCCGGCGAGTTCAAGGTGGAAACTCGGGTGATGCTGACGGCTGAGTTATGGCGGGGCGAAACCCTGGTGACGCGGAATCGCGCGCTCAACGACGTCGTTATCAACAAGTCCGCCCTCGCCCGGATCATCGAGATCGAAGCTTATCTGAACGATCAGTTCGTGAATCTGTTTCGCGCCGACGGACTAATTGTAGCGACGCCGACGGGCTCAACTGCTTACAACCTATCCGCGGGCGGCCCGGTGATTTACCCGACGATGAACGCGGTGGTAATCACCCCGATTTGTCCGTTCACCCTGTCTAACCGGCCCATCGTGGTGCCCGATGATTCACTGATCCAGGTCCGCTTGATGACCAAGAATGAAGAAGTCGCCTTAACCCTCGACGGCCAGGTTGGTTTTCCCTTGCAGGCCGGCGACCGGGCCGTGATCCGTAAGAGCAAAACCACTTTCAATCTGGTGCAGCCGGAAAACCGAAATTACTTTGACGTCCTGCGGGACAAACTCAAGTGGGGAAGATAGCCAAAATCTAATCGCGAAGGTCGGGACATACGATCATGCCTGAAGACGACCCGAAAAAACCGCAACCACACATCGATGCCGACGCGTTTGAGCGCGAGGTTACCACGGACCTCGACGAAGAAACGCCGGATAAGCCGAAAGGCTTCGCTTTGCATACGCGAATTCTGATCGGTCTTGCGGTTGGCGTGATTGCCGGCGTGGCGGTGAACTGGAAGTTTGGCGGCGATCACCCGCGTGTTATCTGGATCGTCGAAAACCTCACCAATCCCGTGGGCCAGGTTTTCCTGCGGCTCTTGCTGATGATCGTGGTGCCGCTGGTCTTTTCGTCTTTAGTGGTGGGCGTTGCCGGAATTGGCGACATACGCAAACTGGGGCGGGTCGGCTTGAAGTCGTTTGGGTATTGCCTCGTCGTTTCAGCAATCTCAGTCGTGATCGGCCTGACCCTGGCGAACACGATTAAGCCCGGCAAACGCGTTAATCCTGAGACAGCCAAAAAAATCAAAGAGGATCCGCGCTTTGAAGGAGATGCAAAGAAGCGAGTCAGCGACGCAATCGGGGCCACGGCCAGCGGACCGGTCACTATCACAAATTCTAAAGCCACCGCGAATAGTCCGATTAATTTTACGGTCATCGCGCCGGGGACGGAGACTTCAGCTAAGACTGCCTCGGCGGCGAAAGATCCGTGCGCCCCTAAGTCAATCCAGATCGGCCAGAGCGCGAGTTCTGCTCTTGATAATGCCTGTCGATCGCTATTCAAGGAGAGCGCGTTTAATGCGGCGCGATATTCCTTCACCGCCGGCACGGGTCAACAGGTCGCGATCTCGGTTACCGCGGCGAACTTCAACTCTTCCGTATATCTGATCAGCCCCAGCGGATCCGTCATAGCGCGAAACGATGACGGCGCTGGTGATGCCGGAGCCCGGATACCCGCAGGCGACGGATTCTATCGGTTGGCTGAGAACGGACAATACGTGGTCGAGGTTACCTCGTTTACTCCAAACAGCACCGGCAATTTCACGCTCGCGATTGACGCGCAGCGCGACGCGGCGCCGACTATCACCGGAATCTCTCCGGCTTCGGCGCCGGTTGGCAGCACCGTCGCTGTCTCGGGAACGAACCTCACGGCGGACACGACGGTCAAATTCAACGGATTGAAAGCGACTTCGAAATTCGAATCGTCCAACTTGATTACGGCCACCGTTCCCGCGCCTCCGTCCGATTCCGCCTTAATGCAGGTCGTGAAATCAATCGTGCCCTCGAATCCGGTGGCGGCGATCGTCGGGACGGCTCCTGACTACAATCCGAACATGCTTCACCTCATGTTCTTCGCTTTGATTATCGGAATCGCGATCACGCTTATTCCCGTCAAAGTCACCGCGCCCCTGCTGCGTGGACTCGAGTCTTTGTATGAAATCACCGCCAAGATCATCGAGATGATCATGAAGTTTGCGCCCTATGCGGTAGCCTGCCTGCTCTTTAACAACACCGCCCGCTTCGGTCTGGATTTGCTGCAAGCGCTCGCTTGGTTCATCGTCACCGTTTTATTGGGCTTGTCGCTGCACATGTTCGGCGTTTATTCGATTTCGATTTATTTCCTGTCACGCATCAAACCGCTGGAGTTTTTCCGAAGAATCAAGACGGTGATTCTAACGGCGTTTTCCACCTCGTCATCGAATGCGACTCTGCCGACCGCGCTGCGAATTTCTGAAGAAAACCTGGGCGTGCCGCAGGAGATCAACAGCTTCGTGCTAACGGTTGGGGCGACTGCCAATCAGAACGGGACCGCTTTATATGAAGGCGTGACGGTCTTGTTTCTGGCGCAACTGGCGGGCGTTGATTTGTCTCTGGGGCAGCAATTGATGGTCGTCTATCTGGCGATTCTCGGCGGCATCGGCACTGCGGGAGTTCCCTCGGGCTCGATTCCCTTCATCATTGGCGTTCTGGTCACGATTGGCGTGAACCCGGCGCTGATCGCGATCATTCTTGGTGTCGATCGAATCCTCGACATGTGCCGGACGACTTTGAACGTCACGGGCGACATCACTGCCGCTACTTACGTCGCGCGTTCGGAAGGGTACGAGTTGCTGCGGCCGCACCAGCCGGCAATCGTTCAGGCAGGCGTCGCGATGCCTAATGATTGAGTCCGTAAAGAAAGTTTAGAAACACGGGCGAGACAATCAAGGGACAGGTTTGAACTAAGGTCCTTCGAATATGCTGTTTCCGATTGCAGACGATAACACCGATCGAACCGGGGCCCCGATCGTTAACTACGTCATCATTCTGCTGAACGTGCTGGTGTTTGTGTTTCTCCAAGGACTGGGTTCGAACGATAAGTTCACCTACGCTTTCTCCACCGTTCCCGCGGAAATCGTCACCGGCCGGGACATCGCCACGGATAATCGTGTTGTGGTGCAGCCAGTGACCGGCCAGGAGATCGAGATGCCGGGCCTGCAACCGACGCCGATTCCGGTTTACCTCACCTTAATCACCTCGATGTTCATGCATGGCGGCATCGCGCACATTTTCGGGAACATGCTGTTCCTTTGGATATTTGGCGACAACATCGAACATCGACTGGGCCATCTTCGCTACGCCATCTTCTATCTGGTGTGCGGGATTCTGGCCGGGCTCGCGCATGTAATTTCAACTGTCGTTTTCGCCGGTGACAATCAGGCCAGTCTGCTCATCCCGAGCTTGGGTGCATCGGGCGCGATCTCCGGAGTGCTGGGCGGGTACATCTTATTGTTCCCAACTCGCCGAGTGACTGTGCTGCTGTCGTATTTCGTGACGCAGGTTCCGGCTTTCATCGCCATCGGTCTTTGGTTTGTCTTCCAGTTGATCAGCGGACTGGGCATGCTGGGCGGCGGCTCGCAGGCAGGTGGCGTCGCTTACGCCGCACATATCGGCGGCTTTGTCGCTGGGCTGGCGCTGATTAAAGTCTTTGAGATTGGCAGACCGCCAGCGGGTTACGTGCCCAGTTGAGCTGGAAGTGCGCGGAGCCACGGCAGCAAAAAGCCTGGGGCGTAACTCGTAACGAGCCGGTCGAGCAAAAACCGTCGCAAAGTTTAGAATGCGCGGAGCGCACGAAAGCATAAAGCCTGGGGCGTAAGCCCCAGGAACCTAGGATAAATAATCCTCAGCCCGCAACAAAACCGATCCACCAAATCACACCAAACGACACGAACGTTTCTGTTAGTGAAAATTCGTGTTATTTCGTGGATCGTTTCTCGACCAATCGGTCAATCAAAACAATGAATTAGATTCACCCTGTCGTGGCTCCTTGCCGTTTCCCGTGTCACGGATAAAATAGTCGGGTTGAAATAATCATGTCAGCTCCTAAGACCGAAATTGCGCCGCCGAACCAGCAGGGCCTCGACATTAAATCGACGCCCCGCGCGGAAACGAAGCTTTATCCGCTCGATACTTTTCCCTATGAGTTTCCCGGCCGCGAGATCAAGATCAAGTTCGACATTCCCGAATTCACTTGCATCTGCCCGTTCTCGGACTTTCCCGACTTTGCCACCATTAGGGTTGAGTACGTTCCCAATGAACGCTGTATTGAGTTGAAGAGTCTGAAGCTCTACATCAATTCATTTCGCGAGGTGAAGGTTTTTCACGAGCATGTAATCAACATGATCCTCGAGGATTTCGTGAAGGCCTGCGATCCCATTGAGGTGGAAATAGAAGGGGACTTTAACGTGCGCGGAAATATCAAGACGACCGTCAAGGCCAAATACCGGAAAGCAGACAATTAACCCCGCCGGGCAAGGATCGCAAACGCGGCAGGACATTCAGACCCCAGCATGAAGATAGCTATTGCAACCGGCGTGATTGCTTTTGTGGCAGTTGTGCTGTTTCTTTTGGTAGCGCGGCGCGCCTTGCGGCTCGCGATAAAACTCGCACTTGTGGGCGTGCTGATCATTCTGCTGGTCGCCGGCGCGTCGTTTGGTTGGTGGCGCGGATGGTTTGGTTCGTCGTCCCGAAACGATCGGAAACCAGCCGAAACAAACCAGAAAGCAAACTCAAACCGCAAACCTGCACGCTGATTCGATTTCTATTCGTTTGAAGAAAGCGATTCACGAATCACACGAAACGCACGAATAATTCAATCCGCAGATTACACAGATACGTGGATCGTTTTGCCCAAAGCGAAGTCTTTCGAACCACGCCAACGTCCAACCCCGTCGTGCGCCTTCCGTAGTTTTATGGCAAAGTGTAATTCATGAACATTGAAGTAGAACGTTGGAGTGAGCCGGCTGCGCCAGACACGCAGGAGTTGAAAACACGTCTGAGCCAGGAAGGCTACAGTGTCTTTCAGTGGAGCGATGCGCCGGGCACCAGGTATGGGCCGCACGCGCACGCCGAAGATCAATCGCACTGGATCCTTTCCGGCGAGCTGGAACTGCGCGTTGGTTATGAAACCTACGTGCTGCGCGCCGGTGACCGAGATTTCCTTCCCGCTAACACACTGCACTCGGCCTTTGTCCTCGGAGATCAGCCGGTGACTTACCTAATCGGCTCGAAGCACTAGAGAGATGTTTCAGAAGCCTGCGCGTAAGCAATCCCGACTTGTCGGGACTCCCTTACGCTCGGGCTTCTGACACTTCTTCGCGGTTATGCGTTCACGTCGTTCTGTGGCTAAATCATTTCCGCAATGAACACGCAGTATCAAATGGTAAACACGGCTGAGGAGCTGCGCCTGGCCGTCGATAATCTGCTTAAACAGCACGCCATCGGCCTCGACACCGAAACCACCGAGCTTGATCCTTACATCGGACGCCTGCGTCTGATTCAACTTGCTTCCGCTGATGGAGTTTCGATCGTCGATCTCAATCGTTTCGCGGACGCGGACCTGAAGCAGGGCCCCGAACTGGAACCGTTGCGCCGATTGCTAACCTCGCCCCGTCCCATCAAAATCGCGCACAACTCAAAGTTCGACGCAAAATTCATCAAGCACAATCTCGGCGTCGATCTCACCGGCATCTTTGACACCCTGTTGGCAAGTCAGATTGTTTCGGCCGGCGGCCTGGAAGATCGCCACGGTCTGAACGCGATTGCCGAGCGCTATCTCAGCGAGGCCGTGGACAAGAGCGAGCGTTTGAGCAACTGGGAGTTTGAGCTTTCCGAGGCTCAATTGCAGTACGCGGCGCGCGACGCGGCCGTGTTGCTGCCGCTGCGTGAAAGGCTGATTGAAAGAATTAAATCGCTGGATCTGATTCGGTGTGCGCAGCTCGAATTCGAATGTGTGATGCCGGTGGTCGACATAGAACTCACTGGTTTTTACATGAATAAAGAGCGTTGGCTGGAACAGCTTCGCATCGTCGAGACCCGACGCGGGGAGCTGGCCAACGAACTACAAGAGATGATGGGTGAAGGCGTCGCGCAGGCTTCATTGTTTGGCCCGCCGCGCGCCAACATCAATCTCGATTCGCAACAGCAGGTGAGCGAAGCTTTGAATCGCATGGGCATTCCGCTGCCCGACTCGACTCGGAATTGGAAGCTGCAACCGCTGGCTGTTCAGTATCCGGTTGTGGGCAAGCTCCTTGAATACCGGACGATGCAAAAGGCTCTAACCAGTTATGGCCAGAACATGATTGAATTCATCAATCCCAGGACGGCCCGTCTGCACGCGGACTTTCGGCAGATTGGTGCGCCCACGGGCCGCTTTGCGTGCACGAATCCCAATATTCAGCAGGTGCCGCACGCGCCGGAGTATCGCCGCTGCTTCATGGGCAATCCTGAGGGTAGAAAGCTGGTAATCGCCGATTATTCGCAGATCGAGCTCCGCATTCTGGCCGAGTTTTCCAACGACGACGGCTTTATCAAGGCATTTAATTCGGGCGCCGACCTGCACCGTGTTACCGCGGCCCAGGTCTTCAGTGTCGCGCTCGATCAGGTAAGCCGGGAGCAGCGCGACTTTGCCAAGCGGCTGAACTTTGGCGTGGTTTACGGCATCGGTGCGCAAAGATTTTCTATGATGACCGGATTGAGCGTAACGGAAGCGGAAGATGTCTTGCGCCGTTACTTTGCGACTTATCGAAAGCTCGATATTTACCTGCGCGAATCGGCCAACCGGGCAGTCGACGAGAAGCAGGCGCGCACGGCTTCCGGGCGGCTGGTGCGGTTCAATTTCGACGCGGCGGATCGGCAGCAGGTTTCGATGACCCAACGCAACGGCAAGAACGCGCCCATCCAGGGCACCAGCGCCGACATCCTCAAGCGCGCGCTCAGACTCTTAAGTGACGAATTGCGTAATACCTCGGCGAAGATTGTGAACATCATTCATGACGAGATCGTTGTCGAAGTAGATGATGATGAAGCTCAGGAAGTCGCCCAGACAGTCGAGCGAACGATGAGCGCCGCTGGTGAGGAATACCTGCAAACGGTTCCGGTGAAAGTGGAAACCGCAATCGCCGGCGAGTGGACAAAGTAGGAGGGCGGCGATCAAGCCGGAAGAGGTCGCTAATGACTCATGAGCATTCCTATTCGGTAAACATACGTTGGACGGGAAACACCGGAACCGGAACGACCGATTTCCGCGGCTACAAACGCGATCACGAAATCTCTATCGCCGGAAAGCCGTCCATACCCGCTTCATCCGATCCCACCTTTCGTGGCGACAGGACACGATACAACCCGGAAGAGCTGTTGGTAGCTTCGCTTTCGGCGTGTCATATGCTTTGGTACCTCCATCTCAGCGCTGAGGCCGGCATCGTCGTGACGGATTATCACGATGACGCCACGGGAGCAATGTTGGAGACGGATGACAGAGGCGGTCACTTTACGCAGGTTACTTTGCGGCCGGTTGTTAAGGTCGCCGGTAAAGTCGATCGCGAACTTGCCGCTCGGCTTCACGAGCGCGCGCATCATCTTTGCTTCATTGCCAACTCAGTAAACTTCCCGGTCCTGTGCGAGCCGTCGCTGGAGGTTGAATGACGTGGTGTAGCTTTAGTCATGCGCGGAACCAGTCAAATAGATCTGTTCGCGCCGAACTTCGACGCAACTGAAACTCACCGCATCGGCATCGCAGCGTCGCCGGACGTGGTGTACCGCGCGCTTTGGACTGCCGACCTCGGCAGCTCGTTTCTGATCAAGTTCTTGCTGGCCTTACGATCCCTGCCAACATTTCTGCTCCAGCGATCGCCACCGCGCAATCAAAAACTGACTCTTCAGACACTGATTGATTCGGGCTTTGGGTTGTTGTCGGAAAAGCCAGGGCAGGAAATAGTCCTCGGCGTAACCGGAAGATTCTGGCGGCCGACCGGCAATCTGTCGCCGTTTGCACGAAGAGACTTTGACCAGCCGGTGCCGACCGGTATGGCACGGGGCATTTGGAATTTTCGCGTCGAGGAAACAGCGCCGCAGCAAACGACTCTGTCGACAGAGACCCGCGTTATCTGTGGCGACCCCGGCAGCCGGCGAAAGTTCCGTGCGTACTGGCTCCTGGTCCGGCCCTTCAGTGGATTGATTCGGCGGCTAATGTTGAAAAACGTGAAACGGGCTGTCGAGCAGGGCATATAGTCAGGTTCATCCACAGATTGCGCAGATTCTCCGAAATGAAATTGCGGGAACAGGGAACCAGTCAGGCTGGCAGCCCGAACTTTGTCTCACCTATCTGCGTAATCTGTGGATTTCCGGCATCTGAGTCATATAATGCGACCGCTCGCGCGACTAATACTCTGAACACGGAATGGAAATCCGTGAGACTAGACCCGCAAATAATGGATATTTCGGAGCTCAAGGAGGAACTGGAAAAGCTCCACAGCGCCAGTTTTGGCTGGGCCTTGAGTTGTTGCGGTCGCGACCGCGCCGAAGCTGAAGAAGTTTTGCAGACGGTCTATTTGAAGATCCTTGAAGGCAAAGCCCGGTTCCGGGGCGAGGCAAGTTTGAAGACGTGGCTCTTTGCCGTGATCCGAAACACTGCTCTTTCGGAACGTCGCCGCAGCTTGTTGCGGCGTCTGAGACTGACGTCGGATCGCGAGCTGGCGATTGAGCAACCCTCTCAGCAGGAGGCGCCGCCGGCCAGCCTGGAAAGATCTGAAACGCAATTAAGGTTTCAGAACGCGCTTAAGAGTTTGCCGGCACGTCAAAGAGAGGCGCTGCACCTGGTCTTCTATGAAGATTTGAGTTTGCGCGAGGCTGCTGAAGTAATGCGAGTCTCGATCGGCAGTGCGCGGCAACATTACGAGCGGGGCAAGAAACGGTTACGCGAATCTTTAGGCCAGACTGATACTGCTTATGGAATTGGTTGGAGAGCAAAAGAGAATCCAGGCGCTGTTTAGCGAGCTGAAGTTCGCCGACGAACAGACCGTACCGCGCTTCACGACCGTATGGCACCGGGCTGAAGCGCGCACCATTCGGCCGGCGCGCGCGTTCAACCTCTCGTTCGTCGCGGCCACGGCGCTGCTGGTCTGCGCCTTAGTTTCGCTGGCGTTGTGGTCGAAGTATTCGCAGCGAACGGCGCCGCGAAACGGTTTCGTGGCGACAGTTTCTACAGAACCGGCTACCGTTCCCAGCTCACCTGTAAAAGAGGCTGCGGTGATTTCGCCGCCCGAACAAAAGCCGGATCGCCGGCCTTCGCTCTCTCGCGCCGGGAGATTAGCGGCACAGAGACATGCCCTGGTGCTCGCCGAAAACCGCAAAGCTGCGCAGGATGCCGCGGCGATCTCGACCTGGCAATCGCCGACCTTCGCACTTTTGAAATCTCAGAACGACGAACTGCTCAAGTCTATTCCACAGTTGAACGAAAACTCAGACGAACTGAAATCATTCTTACCGAATAAACCGAAATAAGAGGAGCAATCATGACGAAAAAAATCGCCTTCACGGTTACGGTCATGTTAATAGGCCTGTTGGGCGCTGGGCTGGTTTCGGCGCAGGAACCTCCTCAACAGCCGCAAGGGCCGCCACCACAGGGACAGCCGCGTCAACCACATCCTCCCGGTCGCATGAATGATCCATTTGGAGACACCATGTTTCCGCCTGAACTAATCATGGGACATACGCGCGACCTCGGATTAACGGATGAGCAGAAGACCTACATGCGTGGCGAGATTCAAAAGACCACCTCGCGCTTTAATGAATTACAGTGGCAGTTGCAAGATGCGATGGAAGCGCTGCACGCAACAATGAAAGCGAATCCAGTCAACGAGCAGCTGGCGCTGGGTCAGCTGGACAAAGTTCTCGACACTGAACGCGAAATCAAGCGGCTTCATTTTGGCTTGGCTATTAACCTCAAGAACAAGCTGACGCCTGATCAGCAGACCAAACTTCAGGAAATGATGCGCATGAGGCACGGACCTGGGCACGGACCCGATGGCCCCGGACCAGGTCGTGGCCCAGGACCGGGCGGACCGGGACCTGGCCCGGGTGGTCCGCCACCGAACCGACCGGAAAACGAACCCTTCATGTAAGCGGTGAGTAAGAACCAAAAGACGGCAGGCCGCGAGCTCAGGAAGCTTTGGCCTGCCTTTTCCATAAGAAGTAAACCGGAATCCCGGTCAGCACCAGGAGATAGCCAATTCCCGAGGTCTTGGGGGTCAGGTAGGCGAGGTCAATTATCAGCAACAGCGCAATCACAATGTAAATGATTGGCACCACCGGATAACCGAAAGTCCGATACGGCCGATTGAGATTCGGTGCTTTGCGCCTCATCACGATTACGGCTCCCACCATCAATGCATAAAAAACCAGATCTGCCGAGACTACATAGTCGAGCAATTGTAGATAGACGTTGCCGTACTTAAACTCTCCCGGGTTTGCTCCAGCCGTTACCGTTCGCGGCAGCGTCAACAGACACGTCCACACTCCCTGCGCAATTAACGCAAACACTGGAACGTGACGCGCGCTGAGAGCGCCGGCGCGCTTGAAGAACAGACCGTCCCGGGCCATCGCGTAGTAAATGCGCGCACCCGCCAGAATCAATCCGTTATTACAACCGAACGTGGAAATCATGATGGCGATGGCCATCAGAATCATGCCGGTCGGGCCCAGCGCGGCTTTCATCGTTTCCGTCGCCACCGTATTTGGCGGTTTTTGCAGAGCCGGAAAGGCGCTGAGCGGCAACGTCACCACATAAGCAACATTGGCGAGCAGATACAGGGCCACCACCGCACCGCAACCAATCAGCAGGGCGCGCGGCAGGTTGCGTCCGGGATCGCGAATCTCGCTGCCCGTGAAGGTGACGTTGTTCCAGGCCGACTGCGCAAACAGCGGCCCGACCATCGCCACGCCCACCAGCATCACCAGCCAGAGCATGCTGCTGGTTTCTAATCCGGGTTGAACTGCCGCCGGGTTCCATCCGCTGTTCAGCCAGGGATTCCACCATGAAGAAGTAAAAGCGGCAGCGCCGCTATTCCGGCCGAGCAACAGACCAATGACAATTAAGCCAAAGAGCGCAGCCGTCTTGGTAAAGGTGAAGGTATTTTGAATCAGCTTGCCGGTCTTCAGTCCCCGCGTGTTTGTGAACGTCAGGAGGAGAATCAAAAAAATCGCAACCAGCTGTTGAGTTGAGAGGCTGAGGGCATAGCTGCCGAGATGAATGGGGCGGATGAGATAAACGTTTTCTGATACCAGCGGCGTCAACACGCCCATGAAATTGGCAAAGGCGACCGCGACCGCGGCAATTGTGCCGGTCTGCACGACAAAGAAAAGGGTCCAGCCAAAGAGGAACCCGATGGAACTTCCGTAAGCTTCGCGCAGGAAAACATATTGGCCGCCGGCGCGGGGCATCATCGCGGCCAGCTCAGCACAGCAGAGGGCGCCGGTGATGGTCAGCACTCCGGCAATCGCCCAGGTCGCCAGCAACCAACCGGGCGAGCCAACTAAAGCTGAGGACTTTGCCGAGACGATGAAGATGCCGGATCCGATCATCGATCCAATCACAATCATCGTCGCGTCGAGCAGACCCAGCCCCTGAACCAGATGGGCCACTCCGCCGAGCGGGGGCGCTTTGGTGGAATTAGTCGAAGAACTCATGTGGACTTGTCCCTCGGATTGGGTTGTCATTAACGCAGGCTGGGCAGAACGCGCGGACAATATGCCAACTCTAACCAAAGATCAATAGTCAGAGCGTGGCTTTCTGCAACCATTGGTCAGCGGCGAGCGTTATCACGCATGTTATAATCCGACTCGTCTTATGGCTGAATTTGTTTGTCGTTTAGGAACACCCGCAGGTGAGATCGTAACGCGCACGGTTGAAGCCGCCGCCGTCCATGAAGTGCGTGCCCGGCTGGAGCGCGAAGGATTCAAGGTTTTTGCCGTCACCCCACCCCGGGCTGAAGGCCTCACGGCATTTACGAAACAGACGGGGGGTCGGCGCGGGGCGCGCGTCAAGCCCAACGACTTTCTGCTTTTCAACCAGCAGCTCGCCGCGCTTTTGCGAGCAGGCATTCCCATACTCCAGGCGATCTCGATGCTGCGCCGCCGCGCCACCTCCGTGCGGCTGCGCGCCGTTTTGGAAGAGGTTGAAGACGGCATTCGTGGAGGGGCTGCGCTCTCACAAGCCTTTGCCGCTCAGGGCGACACGTTCCCGCGCATCTACACGGCTTCGATATTGGCCGGTGAACGATCCGGCGCGCTGGATGAAGTGCTCTCGCGCTATGTGACTTACATGCGACGGTCGGTGGCGTTGCGGCGAAAGATCCGCGGTGCGCTCGCTTATCCCTCTTTTCTGTTACTGGCTTCGCTGGGCATGGTGATTTTTCTGACAGTCTATGTCGTGCCGCGAATGTCAGAGTTGTTTGCCGGCTTTGGCGGCAAACTTCCGATGGTCACGCAGATTGTGCTCGGCATCTCAGGCTGGTTAACCGGAAATGCTTTCTGGCTCGCGCCTTTAGTGATTGTCGGCTCGATTGCGCTCGTGATTTGGTCGCGTACGCCGTCGGGACGTCTGACGATCGACGCGTTTATGCTCAGAATTCCTTTGGCCGGAAAGCTTCTGGTGCAGCTGGCCGTGGCCCAGGCTTCGAGATCACTGGCCACGTTGTTGGCCGGCGGAATCACCCTGGTTGAGTCGTGGGAGATTGCGGCCGAATCAATCACCAATCTCGAGTTGCGCCGCCGCAGTTCCGCGATCTTGCCCATGATTCGCGAAGGTCAATCTTTTACCGAAAGTTTGGAAGCCGCGAAATGGATGCCGGATTTGGCCATCGACATGATCGGAATCGGTGAGCGTTCGGGCAGTCTGCGCGAGATGCTCGACGAGGTGGCGACGTTTTATGACGCCGAAGGAGAGGTAAGATTAGAGCAGTTGACGACCACGCTTGAGCCTGCGATCCTTGTGGTGATGGGAGGAATCGTGGTGGTAATTCTGCTGGCGATTTACCTGCCCATCATCGAGTCGATTTCCGTCGGACCAATGCGGGGCCATTGACGGACCTTACTTTATGAAGCAGTTCACTGACGAACAGATTGAAGGCACGGAGGCGGACGCGATTCAGAGTCGCGCGCAGACCGAGACTCTGCCCTTGCCCGATGCGGCTGAACCGCCCGAGATACGCGCCGCCCGCGAGTTGGCGAGTCGTTACCGGCTGCCGTTCGTAAACCTGCTACCGACCGAAGGTGAATCTCCCATCGATTACTCGCTGCTCGGCGAGATTCCGGTCGACTTAATGGTGCGCAACCAGTTCGTGCCGTTGCGACGAGAAAACGGGAAATTGCATATCGCCATGGCCGATCCCACCGATTTGGATCGGCTGGATGATCTGGCCGGCGCGCTGCGCACTCGCCTGGTTCCGTACGTGGCCACCGCCGGCGCGATTGATGTGGTGCTGCGCAAAGGCGACGCCACCCAACGCGTTCTGGCCGAAGCAGCTTCCGGTTTTCGCATCTCGCTGGTGCGCGAAACCGAAACCGGCGAAGAAGTGCTCGATCTCGATCGGCTGGCGACCGACAGCGAAATGTCGCCGATCATCAAACTGGTCGACACGATTATTTACAACGCGATGGAATCGCGCGCTTCGGATATCCACATCGAAACCCGTGACACCGAAGTCCAGGTCAAGTACCGGATTGACGGAGCGCTCTATGCCAAAGTCGATCCAATCGATCTCGCTTACCACCAGACGCTGATCTCCCGAATCAAAGTGATGTCCGAACTGGACATTGCTGAGCGCCGCGTGCCGCAGGACGGACGTTTCCGGGTCCGCTATAAGGGCCGCAACGTCGACTTCCGCGTGTCGATCATGCCGACCGTGCACGGCGAAGACGCCGTGATCCGTATCCTGGACAAGGAACAGATCAACGAAGAGTTTCGCAATCTGGATTTGAATGTGGTTGGTTTTGATCTGGAGGACCTGCGCAAGTTTCGCCGGTATATCGCCGAGCCTTACGGCATGGTGCTGGTGACCGGGCCCACCGGCTCAGGTAAGACCACCACGCTGTACGCCGCGCTCAACGAGATTCGCAACGAAGAAGACAAGATCATCACGATCGAAGATCCGGTCGAATACCAGCTGCACGGCATTACTCAGATTCCGGTAAACGAAAAGAAGGGCCTGACCTTTGCGCGCGGCCTGCGCTCGATCCTGCGTCACGATCCGGACAAGATAATGGTTGGCGAAATCCGCGACGAAGAAACGGCCCAGATTGCCATCCAGTCGGCGCTAACGGGCCATCTGGTTTTCACCACCGTCCACGCCAACAACGTTATCGACGTAATTGGCCGCTTTCTTAACATGGGCGTCGAGCCCTATAACTTTGTCTCGTCGTTGAACTGCGTGCTTGCGCAACGTTTGGTGCGCATACTGTGCACGGTTTGCCGCAGAGCTTTTCATCCGACCGATGTTGAGCTGATCGAATCCGGCCTGCGGCCTGAGGAACATCGCGAGCGCCTTTTTTACACCAACGTCGGCTGCGACGCGTGCAATCACACGGGCTATCGCGGCCGCACCGCAATCCACGAATTGCTCGACCTCAGCGACAACGTGCGCGAGATGATTGTCGAGCGCCGTCCCGGTTCCGAAGTGCGTCGCGCCGCGGAAGCGGAAGGGTTAACCAGCCTGCGCGAATCCGCCTTGAAGAAGATCTTTTCGGGCGTGACCACGCTGCATGAAATCAATCGCGTAACCTTCGTTGAGGAAGTAAACGTCAACGGCGGGTCTTAGCTCCCCCCTTGCAAAGAAATCTGTAAAGCAGCAAACGGTAGCAAACCTCTCTATTGACAGCGTCGTCAGGCGGGAATATATTCGCGGCGAATTAAGCGTTCGCTCCCGAGGGACTCACACGGCGTAAGCCTCCCGAGAACGATTTCCCTTTGACTGTAGCTTTTTTGGTGTGCAAACCCAGGCTGCACATCATGAGAGGAGTCTCCCATGCGCCCTGGTATCAATTCATCCCGCCCATCGCTCCGAACGCGACAGCGAAGAGCTTTTATTCTGTGCGCCTCTTTACTTGGATGTCTTGCTCTGGCAACTCCTTCGAGTGTCGCAACCATAATCGGGGACCTTCGGGCCTTTACCGGTAATCTTATTAGTGCTCACTCTGTTCCGGCGAAGGCGGTTACTCCTCAGGGTCAACGACCCAAACCCACGCCATGTAACAGCTGTCCGCCGCCATCTCCGAAGAGAATCTACGCGCCGGCAATCGAGTTGCGGGAAGCCGAAAGATGCGAAATAGTTCTGAACAGTCGCAGCGCAAATCCTATCGAGGTGACGCCAACGTTTTACACAATCAATGGGAACGCCGTGGTTGGGAATCCGATCACGCTCCAACCTGCCGAAATTCGATTTGTTCCGGTCGAACAACTGATGCCCGAGGCCTTGCGCGGGCGCCATCGATGGGGTGGCATCGCATTGTCTTACACCGGCAATGTTCTGGAAGTTTGGGCGCAGATTACCTTTCACGGAATCGGAGGCGGCAGTGTCGACGAGACCTTTAACATCCTTGAAGAGCCGGGCTCTGACACCCGCGAGGCGGTTTGGTTGACGCCGAAGAAGAGCACTGCAGTCA